>DATBKD010000001.1:0-25565 GCA_036556025.1 Gemmatimonadales bacterium
ACCGTCCACGATATGCGCTTCGTATTTCTGGACAACGACACGAAGTTCCTCTTCGCCACGGCCTACGACGGCGACTGGGATCCGTACATCGAGGACTTCGCGGCGAAAATTCCGGCCCAGATGGACGTCCTCTTTACGGCGTTCGAAGGCTGGCCTGGGATTAACAGCGGCCAGGCGGTGAAGGACTGGATCGCCAGCCACCAGATCCCGGCAGTCGGCTGGTATGTCGCCTATCCGGACCTCACGGTGCGGGACATCCTCCGGCAGCAGCGAATCAGCAAGGCGGTCGACGAGTTCCTCGACAAGATCAACTAGTGCGACCGAAGGGATGACGCGTCATGAAGAACGCGAGACTGCCGTCATGAAGCCCGAACGCGTGCGCTTGTGCGCGGCGGCGCCCGCCTGCGTTACGGCCGTGGCATTGGCCGGGTCGGGACTGCGCGCGCAAGCCTCCCCGTCCCCCATCACCTTCAGCTCCGGAGCGTGGCACGTCAGCCTCGGCGGCTATTTCAAGCTCAGCATGATTCACGACTTCAATGCGATCGGCTCGCCGGACGTATTCGACCCGCGCAGCATTGCGGTGGCCGGCAGCAAGGGCACCAGCACACGAATCACCGCTCGGGAGACGCGACTCTCGCTGGGGATCGAGGGCCCGGTCGAAGGCAAGAACCTCGAGCTGTTTCTGGAAGGTGACTTCTTCGGACCGGGCACCGGAACGGGCAACGCCCTCCGTTTGCGACACGCCTATGCTCGATACGGCGCCCTGTTGGCCGGCCAGACGTGGACCACCTTCATGGACGAGCGAAACATCCCGCCGACGATCGACTTCGAGCATGCGCTGGCCGCCCCCCTGGTCCGACAAGGCCTTCTCCGCATAACGGGAGGACTCTCGAAGCGCAGCGATCTGGCCTTTGCGGTCGAGGAGAGCGACCCGGAGGTCGTGTTCCCCGCCGGCGTGCAAGGGGCGCCCGAGAAGACATGGCCCGACTTTACCACCCGGTTTCGATTCACCGGCACCCGCGGGCATATCCAGCTGTCGGGGTTCGTGGGGCGGACCGGTTTCAGAGCTTCCACGGGAGCCACGAACCACGTGACCATCGGTGGGGTGCTCGCATCCACTCGCCTGCGGCTATTCGACCGCGACGCGGCGTACGTCGAACTCGCGTATGGTCCCGGTGGAGGACGGTACCGCGGTGCAGCCAGCGCCGTGCTGGATGCCGCCGGCCGACTGCGGACCCTGGACGTCGTCGGTCTCACCGCCGGGTACCTGCACTACTGGGGCCGACGCTGGTCATCCAACGTCGTGGTGGGCCCTGCCTGGGTGGTCAATGAAACAGGCGCCGCGGCAACAACGAACGACAGCTTCAACTACGCCGCCGTGAACCTGCTCTACTGGTTCATCGATCAGCGGGCCTGGGCCGGTGGCGAGTACCTCTATGGCCGCCGGGAGCTAGCCAGTGGTGCGCACGGGTCCGGCAACCGACTTCAGTTGGCGACGCGGTTCAACATCTTGCAATGACATCCGCCCCCTGCGCCCAGCGCGCGGCCTACGGCCGCCCTGCGGGCATGAGCAATGTCCTGGAACCCGAGCAAGCCAGTCCAGCAGCGACTGACGGGGAGATCGCCGCGATCAACCTGGAGAGCGCGCGACGCAGCGCCTGGGCCCGGTTCGCCCGCGACCCACGCCTCCCGGGGGCTGCCGAGACGATCGTCGAGCACGAGCGCCTTGCGGCCCAATTTCTCGGTGACCTGGACGCGCTCGACCGGATGGATGCGCTTGCTTCCCAATTCGCCGATGTAGACCGCTCGTATCGGGCACCGCTGGTGCAAGCCGAGGTCGCCGCGACGGCGCATCGCTTCGCGGAGGGGAGGGATCACCTCGCCCGAGCCGCGCAGATGGGCGGCCCCACCGAGGCAGTCGAGCGGCAGACGCTGGCGATCGACCAGGCCTGTGGCATGGAGCTCGAGTCGGTGCTGGCCAGGCGCCGCTGCATGGCCGCGGCGAGCGGCCGGCTGGAAGACCTGGTGCCTCTCGGGGCCGTGCTCGCCGATCTCGAGTGCGTCGCGGAGGCCGACGTCACTTACCGAAAGGCGTTGTACTCCTACGACGACGTCTCGCCCTTCCCCCTGGCGTGGGTCTGCTTTCAGCTAGGCGTGCTGTGGGGAGAGCTGGCACCCATACCCGACCTGCACGAGGCTGCGCTCTGGTATCACCGAGCGATCTCCTACGTGCCGCGCTATGTGAAGGCACGCGTACACCTGGCGGAGATCTACGCCGACCAAGGTGACATCGGCGAGGCGGAGGTGCTGCTCCTGCGGGCGCTGGCAAGCCGCGATCCGGAAGTCCGCTGGCGTCTCGCTGACGTCCTGGTCACCCAAGGACGGTCAGCAGAGGCCGAGACACACCTCGAAGCCGCCCGACTGAGGTTCGAGGAGCTGCTTGAAGGGCATGTGCTCGCCTTTGCGGACCATGCTGCGGAGTTCTATGCCGGCAGCGGCAACGACCGCCGGCGGGCGCTCGACCTCGCGCGTGCGAATGTCGCGAATCGTCCGACCCGCCGGGCACTGAAGCAGGCGCATGCGCTGGAGGCAAAGCCGTGAATGACCTGTTGATGGCCGTGTTGGAAGCGCACGGAGGGCTCGCTCGCTGGAACCAGTTCAGCACTGTCCGCGCCCAGATAGTGACCGGCGGAGGGCTTTGGGCGCTCAAAGGCCTCATCCAGGATCCGGCACCGAGGCAGGAGACTGTATCGCTGCGGGAAGAGTTCGCCTCGGTCACACACTTCGGTCAGCCCAACTGGCGCACCAACTTCCGCCCCGAGCGCGTGGCGATCGAGACCCTCGACGGCGAGATGGTGCGCGAGCGGGACAACCCGCGGGCATCGTTCTACGGTCACACGATGAACACCCCCTGGGACCCGCTTCATCGGGCCTACTTCAACGGCTACGCCCTCTGGACGTACTTGACGACGCCATTCTTCATGGCGCTGCCCGGTTTCGAGGTCAGCGAGATCGCTCCCATCACCGAAGGGAGGGAGGTCTGGCGTGGACTGAAGGCGCGCTTCCCCAGCCGGTATGCCAGCCACTGTGCGGAACAGAATTTCTACTTCGGGAGCGACTTCCTACTGCGCCGCCACGATTACCAGGTGGACGTGGCCGGTTCTTTCCCGACTGCGCAGTACGTGGATCAGATGGTCGAGGCCCAGGGTCTGAAGATGCCGGGGAGGCGGCGCGCCTACATTCGCGGCCCGGATATGAAGCCGGTGCACGACCTGCTGATGGTCGCCATCGACCTAAGCGATTTCGCCTTCACCTAGGGGCCGAAGAAAGCCCTATCCCCGGAGGGAACCCATGATCAAGGTCAGCGTGATGTATCCCAACAGTCCCGGCGTGCGGTTCGACCACGACTACTACCGGGACAAGCACCTGCCGCTCATCAAGAGCAGGATGGGTGCGGGCTTGAGGTACTACACCATCGACAAGGGGCTGGGGGGCAAGACGCCGGATGCCCCAGCCACGTATGTCGCCGCGTGCCACCTGATGTGCGACTCCGTCGAGGCATACCAGGCCTCGTTCGGCCCGCACGCTCAGGAGATCAACGGCGATATCCGCAACTTCACCGGCGTGATACCGGTGGTACAGATCAACGAGGTGGTGGTCGAGAACAGCTCCCGATCCGCCAAGTCGGAGCCGATGAAGGTATGAGGACCTGAGGCAAAGCCATGGATGCGACCATGACGGCGTACGCCGCCGATACGGTCTCGAGCATCTTCGCGCCCGTGTCCACCCCGGCGGTCAAGGAAGCCGACCTGGCCTGGTTCGTGCTCGTTCTGAGCGCCGTCGTATTCGTCGTGGTCGGGGGGCTCATCGCCTACAGCGTGGTGCGGTTCCGCGCTCGCGCTGGGGACCAGAGACCGGAGCCGCCTCAGGTCTATGGAAGCGCCCAGGTGGAAGCCGCGTGGACAGCGGTGCCTCTCATCATCATCCTCGTCCTCATGCTCGTCACCGGCAGAGTGATTCACGAGATCCAGGCGGCGCCAGAGCCGCCAACCGCGGTCGAGGTCACGGTGGTCGGAAAGCAATGGTGGTGGGAGATCCGCTATCCCAAGCTCGGCGTGGTGACCGCCAACGAGCTGCATGTGCCGGTCAGTGATTCCGTCACTCGGCGGCCGACCTTCCTCACGCTCGAGTCCGCCGATGTCGCCCACAGCTTCTGGGTTCCGCGGGTTGCCGGCAAGACCGACCTGATCCCCAACCGGACGGCGCGCATGTGGGTGGAGCCGCATGAGCCGGGCACCTATCTGGGCCAGTGTGCCGAATACTGCGGGGCCCAGCACACGCTGATGCTGTTGCGCGTTGTCGCGGACCCGCCCGAAGAGTTCGATCGGTGGGTGCAGCAGCAGCGCCGGGTCGCGGCCGCGGAGCCGGCGGACTCGGTTGCGGCCGCCGGTCGCCGCGTATTTCTCGGCACGATCTGCGTGAGCTGCCACGCAGTGGCGGGGACCACCGCGAGCGGCCGGTACGGGCCGGATCTCACCCATCTCATGTCCCGGGCGACGATTGCAGCCGGCGCCGCGCCCAACACCCGGGAACAGCTTCGCGCCTGGATCCGGAACCCGGACGACCTCAAGCACGGCGTGCTGATGCCGGCGATGCAGATCGACGACAAGTATCTCCATGAGCTCGTCGAGTATCTCCTCACGCTGCGCTGATCGAGATACCCATGACCACGACTCAGCTCCCCTTTGCCGTGTCCGCGAAAGAGCGAGCCCATCCCATCTTCGATCCACTCCAGGAGTGGCTCGAGACCGTGGATCACAAGCGGCTCGGCATTCTGTATATCGTGTTCGCCCTCGTGTTCCTGGTGATCGGCGGGATCGAGGCGACCCTGATCCGCATACAGCTCGCCGTGGCGGACAACCACTTCCTTTCGGCCCACACGTTCAACGTGCTGTTCACGATGCACGGGACCACGATGGTCTTCCTGGTGGGCATGCCGATCCTCGCCGGGTTCGCCAACTACCTGGTGCCGCTTCAGATCGGGGCCCGCGACGTCGCGTTTCCCCGCCTGAACTCGTTTGGGTTCTGGGTGACCTGCTTCGGCGGGCTGCTGCTCAACGCCAGCTTCCTGACCGCGCCGGCGCTCCTGGGCGGCTCGGGCGCGCCCGACGTCGGGTGGTTCGGCTACGCGCCGCTCACCGAGCCGGCCTACACCCGCGGGAACGCCACCGACTACTGGGTCATCGGCCTGATCATCGTCGGGATCGGCAGCATCGCCGGCGCGGTGAACATCGCAACGACGATTGTCACCATGCGGACCAAGGGCATGACGCTCGGACGGATGCCCCTGTATACCTGGATCACGCTGGTGGTCCAGTGCATGATCCTGGCGGCGGTCTCTCCGCTCACCGCGGCGCTGATCCTGCTCCTGCTCGACCGCGGCCTGGGCGCCCACTTCTTCGATACCCAGGCCGGCGGATCCGCCGTCCTGTGGCAGCACTTCTTCTGGGTCTTCGGCCACCCGGAAGTCTACGTCCTCATGCTCCCGGGGTTCGGCTTCCTCTCCGAGATCATCCCGGTCTTCTCCCGCAAGGTGATCTTCGGCTACCCTGTCATGGTGGCGGCGACCATCGCCATCGGCTTCATCAGCGTGAGCGTATGGGCTCACCACATGTTCGCGGTCGGGATGTCACCGGCGGCGAACACGTTCTTCGCGGTCTCGACCGGGCTCGTGGCCGTGCCGACCGGCATCAAGCTGTTCAACTGGCTCGGCACCATGTGGGGTGGGCAGATCCGGCTGCAGACGCCCATGCTGTTCGCCATCGCCGTCCTGCTGCAGTTCCTCGTCGCGGGGATCACCGGCGTGATGCTGGCCGTGGTCCCGTTCAACTGGCAGCTGACCGATACCTATTTCGTGGTCGCCCACTTCCACTTCGTGCTGGTCGGCAGCCTCCTGTTTGCCATCTTCGGGGCGGTGTACTACTGGTATCCCAAGGTGACCGGACGGCTGATGAGTGAGCGGCTGGGGAAATGGCACTTCTGGCTGTTTCTGATCGGATTCAACCTCACCTTCATCCCGCAGCATTTCGCGGGCATGCTCGGCATGCCCCGCCGGGTGTACACCTTCCTGCCGGAGCGCGGGCTCGAGATCTGGAATCTGGTCTCGTCCATTGGTGTCGCGTTTCAGCTGGCGGGAGGCGCGTGTTTCCTGTGGAACCTGATTCGCTCATACCGGCGCGGGGCGGTCGCGGGCAACGATCCATGGGACGCCTGGACCCTCGAATGGGCCACCAGCTCGCCCCCACCCGTCTACAACTTTGCCGAGCTGCCGGTGGTCGGCAGCCGACGGCCGCTGTGGGACCTCAAGCATCCCGAGGACCCCGACTGGCACTACGAGTGACCGGGGAAACAGGCCAATGACCGCGATCCCGGTGCCTTCGCCCACGCCGCCGTGGACCCTGCCGCGACGCGGACCGGTCGGCATCCTGTTGTTCATTCTGGCCGAGAGCGCGCTGTTCTCGGTCTTCGTGGCCGCCTACTGCTACTACATCGGCCGTAGCCTCACCGGGCCGACACCTCGCGAGGTGCTCCATTTCCCGGTCCTCATGACTGTGTGCCTGCTGTCGAGCAGTCTCACCGTCCACCTCGCGGGCCGGGCGCTCGCGAACGGTGCAACGGCGAGATTTCTGAGCTACTGGCTGGCCACCGTCCTTCTGGGCGCCGCCTTTCTCGCCGGCACGGCGCGCGAGTGGCGGGAGCTGATAGTGGTGCACCATCTGACCATCCACAGCAACCTCTTCGGCTCGACCTACTACGCGCTGGTGGGACTCCATGCCTCGCACGTGATCGCGGGCATGGTGATGCTTCTCACCGTAGCGGCATTCGGGCTCGCGGGGCGGGTGCGGCCCCATCACGTCGATCGCACCGACGTGATCAGCATCTATTGGCACTTCGTGGACCTCGTCTGGATTGTGGTCGTCACCGTCGTCTACATCATTGGCCGCTGACGGCCAGGAAGCGCTTCGCATGAGTGATCACGGGAAGAATGGCATCGAGCTTCCGGCGCCGACTGCCGGCCCCGTCGTAGTCGCCGGCGGCGTCACCCTTCTGGGTGCCGGCTACCTCATGCACCCGATGTTCGCGATTGCCGGGGTGCTCGCCGTCCTGCTGGGCTGCATCGGATGGTTCCACGACGTGCTCCCGGTCGAGCGCACCGAGGTCGTGCCGGCGCTCGAGCAACCACCGACCCCGCCTCAGCGAGGGGTACCGGTGCCGCCGGTGGGAGCGGACGCGCATCGTATGCGACTCCCGCTCGAGGTGTACCCCTACTCGGCGGGACTCAAGGCCGGACTCGCCGGCGGCGCGGCGATGGCGATCGTGGGCTGCACGTTCGGGCTGCTCACGCACGGGAGCCTCTGGTACCCCGTCAACCTCCTGGCGGCCGCGGGCTCGGCAGCGCTCACCCGAGCCGACACCGCCGAGCTTCTCCGATTCAGCGCCAGGGGGCTGGTCCTCGCATCGGTGGCGCACCTGAGCCTGTCGATTCTGGTCGGCATCCTGTACGCCGCCCTCCTGCCGATCTTCAGCCGGCGGCCGATGCTGACCGCATCGGTGTTCATACCGCTGCTGATGTCGGGCATTACGTGGGCGCTCCTCCGGGCGGTGAACCCGCTGCTGGACCAGCGCATCGAGTGGATCTGGTTCATCGCCGCGCAAGTGGCGTTCGGCGTATTCGCCGGGTGGGTGGTCTCCCGTACCGAGCCAATTGCGACCGCGCAAACTCTGCCGCTCGGATTGCGCGCAGGGCTCGAGACTACTGGAACGTATCGAGAGACGCAGGACGGGGACGCATAGCCGATGCTGCTTCACGCTACCCTGCCGCTCGAGTGGGTGGGGCCGGCCACAGTGGTGGCCGGCCTCACGGCAGGAGGATTGATCTACGCGGCAGGCTGGCGCCGATATCGCCGCAGGCTGCCGGGGCGCTTCACCGGATCACACTTGGCTGCCTTTGTGGGCGGTCTCGCTTGCCTGGCCATCGCGATCGCGTCCCCGCTGGACGGGGCGGCGGACAGGTTGCTCAGCGCGCACATGGTTCAGCACATGCTGCTGCTCACCGCGGCGCCGGCGCTGCTTCTGCTCGGCGAGCCGCTCCTCCCGTTCCTGCGCGGTCTCCCCGATCCTGTGCGGCGCACGCTGGTGGCTCCACTCCTCCGCCGGCGCTCGCTTCGAGCTGCGGCTCATGCGCTGGTCCATCCGCTCGCCGCGCTTCTCCTCAACTCTGTGATTTTCTGGAGCTGGCACCTTCCTGCACTGTATCAGCTCGCCCTTCGGGTGCCCGCGCTTCACCTTGTCGAGCATGCCTCGTTCCTCGTCGGGGGGCTCGTGTTCTGGTATCCCGTTGTGCTGCCCTGGCCCGGCCGGCCCCGCTGGCCAAGCGGCGCCATGATCCCGTACCTGCTGGTTGCCGATGTGCAGAACACCCTGCTCGCGGCTGTGCTGACCTTCTCGGATCGCGTGCTCTATCCGTTCTATGAATTCCGCAGCCGGGCAACGGAAGTGGCCGCCCTCGATGACCAGGTGCTTGCGGGCGTCATCATGTGGGTCCCGATGTCGCTTGCGTACCTGGTCCCCGCGGCGTTGCTTACCATCCGGTTGCTGTCACCGGTGGACCGGGGGCTCCGGACTGTCGCTCAACGCTCGACTGCCCGCGCTCCAATGGCGGATCCTACCAGCGAGTGCGCGCCCTTTCGTCATAGAGGGAGCGTGATGCCGGTCAACCCGGGGATAACCCGTCGCTCATGATCACGGCCCTGGCCGAGTGCGCCACTCCAACGCCCCGACGATACGGAGAAGACGATGGCTGAGCTCGCTCCTGCTGTGCTCCCCACGGTCGACTGATGCGGCTCCCGGGTTGGCTACTTCTTGTCGGCGTCGGCAGCCTGTGTCCAATGGGCCTGCCGGCCATGGCCGCCGCCCAGTCGCCGGTCACCTTCCGCGAGGCCATGAGCATGGTCGCCCAGCGCAACGAGCGCTGGCGAGCGGCCGATCTCTCGGTGACCCGGGCACAGGAGACCCGAGCCGAACAGCGTGGCCTCTACTGGCCGACCATCGGCGCAGTCGGCCGCTACGTTCATCTGAACGACGAGCTGTTCGTGGATCTTTCTCCTCTTCGTGGCCTCCTGAGTGCGCTGAACCCGGCGGTACCGATCCCCTCGCCGCTCACCGCCACGGTGCTCAGGAACGACCCCATCAAGGCCACCGTCAACGCGAGCTGGACAGTCTTCGCCGGCGGGCGCATCCGGGCGGCGAACCGCGCCGCCGAGGCCGGCGTCGATGCCGCCGATGCGGATCGGAGCAGCACCCACCATGCGCTCACCACCGAGCTGGCGGATCGCTACTTCAAGCGGCGACTGGCTGCCGACGTCCTGAAGGTGAGAAAGCAGGCGCTGGAAACCCTGGACCGTCACGTCGAGGACGCCCAGCGGCTCCAGCAGGCCGGTCAAATCGCCCGCACGGAGGCGCTCCGGGCTCAGGTGGCCCGGGCCGAGGCCGATCGCGACTACAAGGTGGCGCAGCGTGATGTGGCCCTCGCCTCCGCCGCGCTCCGGGCTACTCTCGGCAGCGACCAGGACGTGGACCCGGTGACGCCGCTCCCCGCCGCGCCCAAGCTGGAGCCCCGGGAGCGGTTCGCGGCGACGGCCGACAGCGGCAATCCCGATCTCCGAAAGTTGACCGCCCTGAAGGAGCAGAGTCGGCAAGGAACGTCCGCTGCCAAGGCCGAATACCTGCCCGCGCTTCGACTCTTCGGCCAGGCAGAGCTGTTCCAGAGCCGGCTCAACTCGACCACCGACCCCAAGTGGCTGGTCGGCGCCGAGCTCCAGTGGAAGCTGTTCGACGGCTTCGGGCGGGAGCACCGAGTGTCAGCGGCCAGACTGGCGGAGCAGGAGGTCGGAACCCGGCACGAAGGCGCCCGCCGGGACGTGGCCACGTTGGTGCAGTCTCGCTACGACGAGTACGTCTCGGCGGTCGATCAGTACACCTCGCTGCAGTCCTCCGTCGATCTCGCCGAAGAGAGCCTCCGCTCGGAGCAGCGCGCCTTCGCCGAGGGCGTCGGCACGTCCCTCGAGGTCGTGGACGCCGAGTTGGCACGGTCGCGCATCCAGGTCGAGCGCCTCAACGCCCAGTACGAGGCGGTGGTGGCGCTGGCCCGGCTGCTCGAAGCGAGCGGCGAGAGCGACCGGTTGCTGGAGTACATCGGCCAATGACGACTCGACTCCTCCTCGGTGTGCTGCTGCTCGCGGCCTGCGGGCGTGACTCGACAACGCTGCAGGGCGAGACCGATGCGAAGCAGGTCAGCGTGTCGACCAAGGTGCCGGGCCGGATCGACTCGCTCTACGTCCGGGAGGGCGACAGCGTCCAGCGCGGACAGATCGTCGCGACCCTCGACGGCCCCGAGATCCGCGCTAAGGCCGCGCAGGCGATCGCCGCACGCGACGCCGCCAGGGCTCTTCGGGACAAGGCGCGACGCGGCTCCCGCGAGGAGGACATCCGGGCCGCACGCAACAACTGGCTCCGCGCGGTCGCATCTGCCACCATCGCGGAGACTACCTACGCGCGGCTCGACCGGCTCCAGCGCGAGGGCGTGGTGCCGGTCCAGAAGCGAGACGAGGCGGAGGCGTCGCTGCGTGCGAGCCGTGAGGCGGCGGAGGCCGCGAAGGCCCAGTATGACCTGGCGACGGCGGGCGCCCGGAGCGAGGACCGCGCCGCGGCGTACGCCGACCTGCGCCGCGCCGAGGGTGCGGTCGCCGAGGCCGAGAGCTACGTGAGCGAGAACGAGCTGCGCTCCGCGGTGAACGGCCAGGTGCTGCTCAAGATCGTGGAGCAAGGCGAGCTGGTATCGCCGGGCCAGCCGGTCGTCACCATCATAGACCTCTCGGACCAGTGGATCACGCTCAACCTGCGCGAGGACCGCCTGGCGGGACTCCGGATCGGCGACACGCTGCTGGCCACCATCCCGGCGGTGGACTCGTCGGTGCGCCCGTTCGCGGTCTACTACATCTCGCCGCTGGGCGCCTTCGCCACCTGGCGCGCCACGCGCGAGGCGGGTGGGTTCGACGTGCGCACCTTCGAGGTGCGCGCCCGACCGATCCAGCCGCTCCCGGGACTCAGACCCGGCATGAGCGCACTGGTGCAGTGGCCGACGAAAGCGCGCCGATGAGCTCGCTGTCCGCGGTCGCGCGCCGGGAGCTCCGGCGCCTCCGCGGCCTTCCCGTGCTCTGGTCGCTGCTGGGCCCCATTCCCATCGCGATGACGTTGCTGCTCATGGGCGTGTTCGCGGCCAAGGTCGTTCGCGACCTGCCCGTGGCAGTGCTCGACCTCGACCGGAGTACGACCTCCCGCACCGCATCACGATGGCTCCAGGCAACCCGCGGCGCGCAGGTGACCAACCAGGTCGAGGACCTGGGCGCCGCGCGCTTGGCGATCCTCGAGCGACAGGTATATGGGGTGCTGGTCGTCCCTCGCCACTTCGAGCGCGACCTCATGCGGGGTCGTTCGCCCCACCTCTCGTTCCTCTACAACGAGGAGTATCTCACGGCCGGCGGCAATGTCTCGGCCGACGTATCCCGGGGAGTGACGCAGGCGGCGGCGCAGCTCACGGCGCTGAGCGGCCGGGAGCCCTCGCCGATCCGGGTGGACCTCCGGACGCTGTTCAATCCCACCGCGAGCTACGCCCAGGCCCTGGGCTTGCTCCTGATCGCCGCGCTGCTGCAGATCGTCATCGGGCTCGCCACTATCTACGCGGTCGGTCGCGAGCTGGCCGATGGGACGGCCCCGCAGTGGCTCGACATGGCGCGAGGCTCGACCTTCGTGGCGTGGCTCGGAAAGCTCGCGCCGTACACGCTCCTGCACTGCCTCCTGATGCTGGCGCTCCTCGGCGCGTACTCGGCCTGGTACGGGATTCCGGTACACGGGCCGGTCTGGCTCCTGATCGTCGCGACCCTCGCGTTCGTGATCGCGACCCAGGCATTCGGCCTTCTGCTCATCGCGCGGACCGCGGATCTGAGAAGGGCCGTGAGCCTGGGGGCACTGATCTTCGGTCCCGCGGCGGCATTCAGCGGCGTCACCTTTCCGCTCCCGGCCATGCCGGCCGGGCCCCGCGTCTGGGCCGAGACGCTTCCGCTCACGCACGTCATGGATCTCATCCGTGCCACAGTCTCCGTTGGCGCGCCGGAAACCGCAGGCGGTCCGCTGCTGGCGCTGGCCCTCACGATAGCCGTCACCTTCGGTCTCGCCCTGCCCCGCCTGCCGGCGCTTCTGCGTGATCCGAAATTCTGGGAGCGGGAATGAACGCGCTCGGCAGTGCCGCCGTCCGGACGCTCCGCACCATCGGACACGATAAGGGGATGGTCGCTCTGCTCGCGATCGCCTCGGTGTTCTACAGCCTCTTCTACCCGACTCCGTACCTCCACCAGCTGCTGCGTGACGTCCCGGTCATCGTGGTGGACCGCGACCACACGTCCATGAGCCGGCAGTTCGCGCGCTGGCTCGACGCGAGCGAGGGGGTGTCCGTCGCCGGACGAAGCGCGGACCTCGCGGTGGCACAGGAGGCCGTGCGCGGGCGCAAGGCCGGTGGGGTCGTGTTGATTCCGGAGGATTTCGAGCGCCACATCTTGCGTCGAGAGCCCTCCGCCGTCACCGCCTACGTCGATGGGAGCTATCTGCTGGTGCGCAGCACGGTGAGCTCGACGGTCAACACCGTCGCCGCGACCTTCGGGGCCACTATCACGCATCGGCGCCCGCCGTTGAGCCTCGCGAGCTGGCCTCTCTTCAATCCGATCGGAGGGTACGCCACCTTTCTGGTGCCGGCCGTCCTGATCCTGGTGCTGCAGCAGACGCTGCTCATCGGGATGGGGACCCTGCGGGTGGCGCAACGGCACAGTCCGGTGAGCGATGCCGGACCCGTGTGGGCCACCCTCGGCGGGATCGTGATGGTCCTCCTCGTGCTCTATCTCATCCAGGCCGCCTGCATGTACCTGGTCGCGTTTCGTTTGTATGGATTGCCGTTCCGGGCCGATCTACCGGTCGCCGCGGTCTTTCTCATTCCATTCCTCACGGCCAGCGTCCTGCTCGGCCTCGCGATCGGCGAGCTGTTCGAGCGTCCCGAGTCGTCCACCGTCGCGCTCGCTCTCACGTCCGTCCCGGCGCTGTTCCTCTCCGGCATCAGCTTTCCGGTGGAGAATCAGGCGGGGTGGGTCCGGGCCATCGCGCTGGCGCTCCCGACCACGTTCGGCATTCGAGGATTCGTGCAGATTGGCGAGATGGGCGCCACGTTGGCGGAGGCGGGGAGATCGTGGGGCGCGCTGTGGCTCCAGACTCTGCTGTACGGCCTCGCGGCGGCCTATTTCATGGGCCGGCGGCGCCGCACGCCAGGAGGGCCGCAATGAGCGCAACACTCACGGTGCGGACCGAAGGCCGAGTGCTGTTCGCGGAGATCGTGGCCCCACCCATGAACCTCTTCCGCTGTCTCAGCGCGAGTCGCCTCGTCTCGATCACGCGATCGAAGGTCGCATGCGCGCGGTAAGCGCGCTGGCCCATCGGATCGCCGGCTTCCCCGACTTGGTTGACCGGTGATCGAGCTTCGGAATTGGGGACCACAGGTGTTCGCTGCCGCCTTCGTTCTGGTCCCGCCGCTGGCCGGGTCGGGGCTCAGCGCGCAGGCGTCACCGTCTCCCATCACGTTCAACGCCGGCTCGTGGCAGCTCACCCTCGGCGGGTATTTCAAGCTCGACCTGATCCACGACTTCGACGCGAACGGCTCGCCTGACTCCTTCGATCCCCGCAGCATCCCGGTGGACGGCAGCAAGGGCACCAACACCAGGATCCATGCCAGGGAGACGCGCCTGTCGCTCGGGATCGAAGGCCCGGCTGAAGGCAGGCGGCTCAAGTTGTTCCTCGAGGGTGACTTCTATGGAACGGGCAATGCGTTTCGAGTACGCCACGCCTACGCGCAATACGGCGCCCTGTTGGCCGGACAAACGTGGACGACGGTCATGGACGCAGACAACATTCCGCCGACGATCGACTTCGAGACGCCATTAGCCGCGCCGTTCGTCCGACAAGGCCTATTGCGCATTACTACTGGACTCTCGAAGCGCAGCGATTTGGCGTTCGCCGTGGAAGAGAGCGACCCGGAGATCCTGATCCCGCCTGGCGTCCAGGGAGCGCCAGAGAAGACCTGGCCTGACTTCGTCACCCGCTTCCGATTCACCCATAGCCGCGGCCACGTCCAGCTGTCAGGGTTCGTTGGGCATACCCGTTTCAGAGCCGCCACCGGAGCCACGAGCGACGTGACCATCGGCGGCGTTCTGGCCTCGACCCGCTTGAGTCTGTCCGACCGCGACACGGCCTACCTCCAAGCCGCGTATGGTCCCGGAGTGGGACGTTACCGCGGTGCCGCCAGCGCCGCGTTGGATGCCGCCGGCCGGCTCGAGACCGTGGATGTGGTCGGCCTCACCGCAGGGTACCTGCACTACTGGGCCGCACGCTGGTCATCCAACGTCGTGGTGAGCCCAGCCTGGGTGGTCAGTGACGTGGGTGATCCGGCCACCTCGAACGACAGCTTCAACTACGTCGCCGTCAACCTGTTGTACTGGTTCCTCGCGCAGCGTGCCTGGGTCGGCGGGGAATACCTGTATGGCCGTCGCGAGCTGCGCAGTGCTGCGCATGGGTCCGGCAACCGCGTTCAGTTGGCGACCTGCTTCAACATCTTGCGGTGAGGTCGACCCCGCATCTACAACGGCTATTGGTTCTGGGGCCGCCCATCGGTGGTCGATCTGTGGCCTGACCTGCGGGAGGTGTCGAGCCAGATCCGCCCCGACTGGGACCTGAGCAAGCCCGGGCTCCGCGAGCGTGGAACGCAGGCGACCTCTCGCCCTACCACGGGTGGAACAAGCGGGCGGATCAGAAACCGCCCAGGCTATAGCAAGGAGGAACGATGACCGCTTCGTCCACATTCGCCCCGGCCCGCCACGAGCCGGGGCTCACCGGCCAGACCGTGGTCGTGATCGGCGGCAGCTTAGGGATAGGGCTCGAGACCGCCCGGGTTGCGCACGAGGAAGGAGCCCACCTGATCCTCACCGCGCGGGAGCCGGAGCGCCTGCAGCGCGTCGGCCGCGAGCTCGAGGCCCGCACCGCTGCCTTCGACGCCACCGACTTCGAGCGGCTCCGGAGGTTCTTCGACGAGCTGCCCACGCCGATCGACCATGTGCTGGTCACCGGCCCCGGCCCCTACTACGCGCCGCTCTCGGAGTTCGACCTGGAGAAGGCTCGCCGCGACGTCGAGTCCCACATCTGGCTGCCACTGGAGGTCGCTCGGAACGCCGTGGGCAAGGTGCGTCCAGGCGGGACGCTGCTCTTCATGGGGGGCACGGGTGGCCGTCGCACGGCGAAAGGATTGGCGCTCATCGGCGCGCTCACGGCCGCGATGCCCGCGCTCACGAAGAACCTCGCGCTCGAGCTCGCGCCCATCCGGGTCAACCTGATCGCGGCCGGTTTCGTCGACACACCCCTCTCGGCGGCGATCCTGGGCGACCAGCTCGACGCCCGTCGCGAGCAGCTCCGCGCCACCCTGCCGATCCGGCGCGTCGTCGGCCCGGCGGACATCGCCTCCCTGGCCATCCACCTCATGACCAACACCGCTCTCACCGGCGCGACCTTCGACATCGACGGCGGCCAGCAACTCGTCGAAGGGTGAGCCTATGCAGTCCTAGATCCAAGGCTTAAGTGTTGATGTGTCTCGGCTAAGCGGCCGAATGCGAGGCCGCCGCCGACAGTCGTAGCCATCGGCGGCGGTCGCGGGTTGCTACTTTTTTACGTCTTCTCCGAAAAGCTTCCGATCTCACTTGGACGCTTCGGCCCGGGTATTCAGTTTCTGCTGCTGCCGGCGGGCCGTGGCCAGCTGTTGCTGCAGGAAGTGGAGCTCGTCATTCGCCAGGTTTCGCACCTGAGGGACGTGGGACGACCGGCCGTCGGTCTGAAAGTTCGCCACCATTGACTGCAGGTTCTCGACCACGGTATTCAGGTAAACCTGGTCGAAGCCGGCCACCGACGCCTTTTGGACCCGGTCCACCTTCTGGTCGTGCATCGGGCCCAGAGCAGGCTGGAAGGCGAGGTCGTTTTTCTTGGCCAGGTCAGTCCAGCGATCCTGCCACTTTCCGAAATCATCGGCCACCTGCTTCGCGAACCGCTTCACCTCGCCACTCTTGGCTCTGCGCTGGGCCAGATCAGCCAATTGCACTTCCATCAGGTGATTGTCCGCCGCTTGATGCACGAAGTTTCTCAGCTCCTCCCGTTCGCCCTGACGAGCGTTGCCGGCCGCCGCCGACTGCGGCTTGACCGCGACGTTCGCGTTGCCGCCGACCTGGTTGCTGACCTGCCGGGCCAGGTTGAGGTGCTGCTGGATGGTGGTTGCGCCGGTGGTGGCCAGCTGCCGCACTTCCGGGGAGTCCGCCGTCTTGCCCTCACGCCGGAAGAGGTCCAGGTCCTGTTGGTGGTCCTGCACCATGGCGCTCATGTAGGCCCGATCGAACGCTTGGCCCGAGAGCCCCTCCAGCTGATTGAGGGATTGCTCCTGCGACTGATTCAGAGTGACTCCCGTCGCCAGGCCGTTCTTGCCGGCGAGCGTGCCCCACTGGTTCTGCATCGCGGTGTGATCCGTGACCATCCGATCGGCGAAAGTCTTCACGGCGGGATTGGAGGCTTTCGACTGCGCCAGTTTACCCAACCGCACTTCCATCACACTTCCGGTCAAGGCCTGGCCGATGAAGGCGCTGTCGTTCACCGCCTCCGATCGGGCCTGGGCTGTCGCGGTAGAGGTCGGCAGCTTCTTGCCTCCCCACGTCCTGGGCTGGCCCGAGTCCGGTCTTCCCACCTGCGCATGCAGGGTAATCACGGGCGCCGCCACGAGGGTGGCCGCGACCATGAAGCTTCGTATGGACATAATGACCCTTCCTCCTGTGCTCTGAGATCTCGACGCCCACTGGGCGGAGTTCCGCTGTGTCAGGAGGCCAACTTAGGGCGATGGGCCCGAGCGGGATGTGACCCGAGCCACGATTGTGATGTCGGGAAGCGAAGGCTCAGCCGCAGGCGGGCACGACGAACAGCGCAATCAGGGTCAAGATTATGGCGTTAAGCATCATCCCGCCCACCAGCAACCCGCTGAAGGCCGCGAAGCGGACGTGGCCTTCCCCCACCTCCAGCAGGAACTCGAGCGGTTCGCATCCCGGCGACTCGGACCGGCGCCAGGAGCGCCAGGCGGTCAGCACCGCTGCGATCCCGAGGAGCAGCATGAGAAGACCAACGGCCAATGCGACGCCCCAGGCGTCGGCGAAGACTGGGGCAGACAGAGGCGCTCGCGTCGGATAGCAGGAGTGCGAGATGAGAGAGAAACTCACCAGCTCTTGCACGCTCCAGGCCAGCGCGGCGCCGAAGAGGCCGAACCAGAGCGTGCCGAGGCCGACGCTGCGGCGAACCGAGGTAGGCTGGGTTGCAACGCTCATGAATGACTCATCCGAAGTGAGGCGAGAGATACAGGCTGGTGAAGACGCAGAGCCAGACCAGATCCACGAAGTGCCAGTACCAGGACACGTTGGTGACTGCCTCGTGCGCCCCCTGGCGGAAATGTCCCAGAAAGGCACGCACCGTGATCACCGCGATCATCAGAAGTCCGGCGAAGACGTGGGCGCCGTGAAAGCCGGTGATCGTGAAGAAGAGAGAGCCGTAGGCGTGGGTCGTGGGGGAGAACGTCTTCTTGGAGTACTCGATCCCCTGAATCGTCAGGAAAATAGCTCCGAGCACCAATGTAATCAGCAGACCCACCCGGAGCCGTGCCGTTCGGCCGCTCCGAATCCCGGACTCCGCCCAGTACATCGAGCCGCTGCTCAGCAGCAGGAGGCCGGTATTGGGCAACACCAGGTCGAGCTTGGGCGGTCCGTCGGGCGGCCAGGGCGAGGTCGCCATCGAGGCGAGATAGAAATAGCTGAACAGCAGATACGCGAAGAGCGCCGCCTCGGTGGCGATCAGGAGCATCATGCCCCAGAAGCCCGGGCTCCGGACCATGGTGTGCTCCAGCCGGCCGAGTTGCGCGGTAGCGGTCGTCATGTCAGCTCTCCGCTTCGAGCTCGCGCCGGGCAGGCCAGAGCCAGCCGATGGTGAGCGCCAGGACGAGGATGCCGCCCACCAGGCTCAGGGCGGTGGACCGGATCAGTAGTCCGTAGAACACCGCCGTCAGGCCGACCGCGTGAAGCACCGGGTATAGAGAGTCCTCCGGCATGCGCAGCACATCGGTGAGCACTGCGTCGAGGGGGGAGGTCTCGAGCGTGGTCTTCTCCTGGTCCAGGGTTGGTCCTTCGGCGAGCACGGTCCGGGCTCCTTCCTTCAGCCGATCCTCCCAGAGCGGGTGCCGGCTGCCGACCGTTGGGATGACCGCGAAGTTGTACGGAGGCGGCGGCGAGCTGATCGCCCACTCCAGGGTGGGACCATCCCACGGGTTGGGACCCGCGGCTGCTCCGGTGAGGCGGCTTCGGACCAGGTTGGCGATGAGGAGCAGGACGCCGACGGCGAACAGAAACGCGCCGACCGTGGTGATCAGGTTAACCGTGTCCCAGCCCAGTCCGGCGGGATAGGTATAGACCCGCCTGGGCATCCCCAGCAGTCCGGAGATGTGCATCGGGAAGAAGCCGAGGTTGAAGCCCAGGAACATGGTCCAGAAGTTCCACCGCCCCAGGCGCTCATCCAGCATCCGCCCGGTCATCTTGGGGAACCAGTAGTAGACGCCCGCCGCCACCCCGAACAGGTTGATCCCGATCAGCACGTAGTGCAGGTGCGCCACCACGAAGTAGGTGTCGGTGAGCTGCTGGTCGAAGGACGCGGCGGCCGTGGCCACGCCCGAGACCCCGCCGATCACGAACAACACGATGAAGCCCGCCATAAAGAGGAAGGACGTCCGGATTACCGGGCGGCCCGTCCAGATCGTGGCGATCCAGGCAAAGACCGCGATGGCGCTGGGGATGGTGATGGCGAAGCTGGCCGCGCTGAAGAAGGACAGCGCCAGCGGTGGCAGCCCGGTCGCGAACATGTGGTGCACCCACACCCCGAAGCCCAGGATGCCGGTCGTCACGGTGGCCAGCGCGACCGCGGTGTACCCCACCAGCGGCCGGCGGCAGAAAGTGGGCAGCGCGTCGGACACGATGCCCATCGCCGGCAGGACAACGATGTAGACCCAGGGATGACCGAAGATCCAGAACAGGTGCTGCCAGAGCAATGGATGTCCGCCTGCCGCTGCATCGAAGAAATGAGTCCCGAAGCGACGGTCGAGATAGAGCATCACGCAAGCCACCGACAGCGCGGGCAGGGCGAAGAGGATCGAGAAAGAGTTGGTCAGCGTCCCCCACATGAAGATCGGGATCCGGTTGATCGACATCCCCGGCGCCCGGAGCTTGAAGAGGGTGACGATGAAGTTGATGGCCCCCACCGTCGCGGAGATCGTGAGGAAAAGCAGGGCCAGGGCGTAGAAGTCCAGGTTGAGGCCGGGCGAAAAGGCCGATCCGGTGAGCGGCACATAAGCGAACCACCCGCCGTCCGGCGACTGCCCCACCAGCACGCTGCTATAGAGGAACAGGCCCGAGAGCAGGAAGGTCCAGTAGCTGTAGGCATTGAGCCGGGGGAACGCCATGTCGCGCGACCCGATGAGCAGCGGCCACAGGAAGTTACTGAACCCCGAGAGCACCGGCGCCGCATACCAGAAAATCATGGTGACGCCGTGCATGGTGAACAGCTGATTGTATTGCTCCGGCGTGACCAGATGCTGGTTGCTGTGGGCCAGCTGGAGCCGCATGACCGCCGCTTCGGCGCCGCCGAGCAGCAGGAAGACAAGGGACGTCACCAGGTAGCGCTTGCCGATCTTCTTGTGATCCACGGTCCCGAAGAAGCCGAACAGGCCGGGCTTGGTCTCCCAGATTCGGCGGAGCCGCTGGTCCTGGGCTGCAGTGGGGAGGGGCGGAGCGACGGTAGCCACCGATGGTCTCTCTATTCCAAGGCCCGAAGGTAGGTCACGACTGCGTGCAGCTGGTTCGGTTGAAAAGGAATCGCGGGCATGATCACTCCGGGCTTGGATGCCTGGGGATTCTCGATCCAACCGGTAAGGTTCCCGGGCGTGTTGCTCAGGGTCCCTGCCGCGATCATGCGGCGAGAGCCTACGTGGGTCAGATCGGGACCCAGAATCCCGCCGGCCTCGGTGCCCCGGACCGTGTGGCAGAGCGAGCAGGCGGAACGGACGAAGAGATCTCGACCGACTAATGCCTCGCCATCAGTGGGCGCGGTCGCGGGTTGCCGCTGGGCGGCGAGCCAGCGGGTGAACTCGCCTCGCGGCTGAGCGACGACCGTGATCATCATGTGCGCATGCTGCAGCCCGCAATACTCGGCGCATTGCCCTCGGTAGGATCCGGGCCGGTCCGCCTCAATCCAGGCCAGGTTGCGCTGACCGGGAATCAGGTCGGTCTTGCCGGCGAGCTGCGGAATCCAGAAGCTGTGGATGACGTCCCCGGTCGAGAGCTCCAGCTTGACCGGTACCCCCACCGGAATGTGAATCTCGTTGGCCCCGGTGACGACCTCGCTGGATTCGGTGCCGGGATAACGAACTTCCCACCACCATCGATGCCCGGTGACCTGGACGGTCAACGCCGGCGCAGTGGAGGCGCGTGCCGTCTGAGCCAACACCACCATGCTGTACACCATCGTGGCCAGGAGAATGGCCGCGGGGATGGCGACACCGCCGACCACGATCCATCGGAGTCCGCCGGTGGCCCTCATCGAGCCGGAGGCAGCCGGCCGGCGGTGGTAGACCGCCGCGATCACCAGGGCGCTCACCACGACGATGACGAAGGCTGCAATGAGCAGCAGAACCCATCCGAGGGCTGCCTGCCGGTCGCCGACGTAACCGGACGGGCGCAGATAGCTGGGCGATGGCTCACACGCCGCGAGCGCCAACGCCGGCAGAATGGGGTATCGGCTCATCCGCCCGCGCCTGCCGACCCCGGAGCCTCCCTGAGCTGGGTCGGCGCTGGCAGCGGGGGCTTCTCCGGTTCCGCCGGGGTGCCGAGGGTTTTGATGTACGCCACAATCCGCCAGATCATGTCGTCAGGCAGGCGGCCGGCCCATGCCGGCATACCGTTAGGCCGCCCCTCGGCGATGGTAGAGAAGATCTGCGCGTCCTGGTTTCCGTAGATCCACAGCGAGTCCCGCAGGCTGGGTCCGATGGCGCCGCCGGCGTAGTCCGAGTGGCAGCCGGCGCAGTTCATCCCCACGAAGAGCTGCCGGCCGGTCGCGATGGCGCTGCGATCGCCGGCGTAGGGATTCCGAGCCGCTCTCGAACCGAGCAGCATCTGGGGGTGAATACCGGGCTGCACTCCCGCGCTCGACCCCGCGGCTGCTCCTCGCGTGGAGTCCGGCACCGGCGCGGCGGGAGCTTGAGACTCGCTTCCCGCCGCGCCCCGCTTGCACGCGCCGAGGCACAGGCAAAGTGCCAGGAGGCTGACGCTAAACGTCACCCGCACGCCGTTACCCTGGGCCCGATGCCGCAGGTGAGAGACAGGTGCTCCACGTCGTCCTGCACCAGCGGCACGTGATAGGCGCGCAGGATTCGTTCGATGTCCCCTCGGTGCCGTGCCAGGGCCCCATCCAACCGCCCGCGCAGCGCGGTGTCGTCGCGCCGCACTCCCGCCGCGATCGCGAAGGTGAAACGGAGCGCCGGCGGGTCGATCTCGGGCGTCACCGGCGTGAGCGTCATCGGGACCTTTGATCGGGCCCCGAAGTAGCCGGCGAATGGCCCCCACACGATCGCGAGATCGATAGCACCAGTCGCCACGGCGTGCACCAGCTCGGCCGGAGGATTGGGCTTGGAGTAGTCGCCATAGAGGCTATACCCTACGACGTTGTTCACGATGCCTCGGCGGGCGAGCGCATGCGCGGGTGGCGGGTTGACGTAATCGTCACCGATGAAGTGGATGCCGATGCGGAGATGTCGGAGCGCGGAATCGTCCAGAGTGTGAACCTTCAGGCCGCGATCCTGGCGAGAGAGAAAGACGTAGGTGGACACGTAGTACGGCCGCGTCGTAAGGACCCGATCACTCTCCGCCGGCACACCCATGATGAGGTCGCAGCGCCGGGCGCCGAGCGTCTTTCGAATGAACCCGCGCCACTCGGGCGCCCAGCTGTACTCCAGCCGCAGGTGCAGGTCGGCTGCCAGCAGCGTCGCGATTCGATTCTCAAACCCCTGCTGCGCCCGATTGGAGAAGGGCAGGTTGTTGGGATCGGCGCACACCCGCAGGGTGCCCGCAGGTCGAAGGGCCGGCGCAGCCGTGGCGAGGCCCACGAATGCGAGCGCCGCCACGATCGGCACCGACCAGTTCACTCTGACCCCGCACCGCTCAGGGAAGCGCGAAGACATAGACCATGCCCCCGGGAGCGGTGTACTTGGGGAGATCCTTCATCGCATTCACGAACCCAAGGGCACCCGTCGGGTCGTCGGGAGAGAGGCCGAGTGCCACGGCACCCGACCAGCCGCCTACTCCAGCGTACACCGCGACGTACTGCTTGCCGTCCGGCCCGATATAGCTCATGAAGTTTCCGATCAGGCCCGAGCCGGTCTTGAACTTCCAGAGCACGTCGCCGGTTCGCGCGTTCACCGCCTTCACCCAGCCGTCCATCGTGCCATAGAACGCGACGTCGCCACCGGTCACCAGCGCCCCGGTCCATACCGGGAAGCGCTCGTGAATGCCCCACATCTTCTTGCCGGCAACCGGATCCCAGGCGAAGAATTCACCCCGATGACCGCCCGGGCCGGCATACATGATCACCTCGGCGCCGACATAGGGAGTTCCGGCAATGTACGCGGTCTCCGCGGCCTTGTAGTCCATGCAGAGATTGGTGCCCGGGCTGTAGAACCAATGAGTCCGGAAGGAGAACGCGGCGGGTTCCTGATCCTTCGCCCCGGTAGCGGCCGGGCAGATGCCGGTGACGTTCTCCCCTTGATGGGTCGCCTTGGTGGAATCGAGCATCAGGCGCCCGGTCTTGAGGTCCACGCCCTTGGCGAAATTCACGTATTGGAAGGGATGCGCGGACAGGAGTTGGCCGGTGGTACGGTCGTAGACGTAGGCAAAGCCGGTCCGGCCGAACTGGACCAGCGCTTTGCGCGGCGTCCCGTCAATGGTCAGATCGACCGGGATGTTCTCATTGATATCGTCGTAGTCCCACTGGTCATGCGGCACGGTAGGATAGGCCCAGACTGCGTCCCCGGTCTTGGGATCGCGCGCGAACGTCGCTGTGCCCCAGAGATTGTCGCCGGGGCGCATATCGGGATTCCACACCCCCGGGTTGCCGGCGCCGTAGAAGATCAGGTCCAGCTCGGGATCGTAGGTGATCCATCCCCACACGGAGCCGCCGCCGCGCTTCCATCCGTCGGGAGGCCAACTCTTCACGCCCAGGTCCGATCCTCGAAGCCAATCGTAGGGTGGCTTGAAACGGGATCCGATCTTGACGTCCACGTCGGGGCCGCTGTTGAAGGCCTGCCAGAGTATCTTGCCATCTGTCAGATCGAGAGCGGTGATCCAGCCTCGCACGCCCAGCTCGCCTCCGCTGTTGCCGACGAACACCCGCCCGTTCACCACCAGCGGCGCCATGGTCATGGTCTCGCCCCGGTTGATATCGCCCAGCTTGGTCTGCCAGACGACCTTGCCGGTCTCGGCGTCCAGCGCGACGGTCACGTTGTCCAGCCGGTTGAAGATGATTTTTCCGTCGGCGTAGGAGGCGCCGCGGTTGACCACGTCACAACAGGCCACACCTTGGGATGCCGGATCGGTCGGGGGATGATAGGACCACTTCAATGGCCCCTGGGGATGCTGCAGGTCGATGGCGAAGACGAGGTTGGGCCAGGGGGTTACCACGTACATCGTGTGGTTGACGACCAGCGGTTGCCCTTCATGGCCGCGGGCCAGGCCGGTGGAAAAAGTCCACGCCACCTGCAAGTTCTTGGCGTTTGCGGTGGTGATCTGGTCGAGGGGGCTGTAGCGGGTGCCGGCGTAGTCGCGGCCGGGAAGGGTCCATTCGCCTGGTTTCGGCGCGCCCGGCTGGCTTGGCGAGGTCGAGACAGTGGTGTCGGATGAGGCGGCGGCTGGACGGCTGGGGGCAGACGGTTCTGCTCTCAGGGGCCGCGGGCCGGGCTTCCCGCACCCGGTCAACGCCGCATCGGCGATGAGGATCGCTACCATGCCGACCGACCCAACCCTCGAAGCGGTAACCCTGATCACCTGAGCGCTCTGTCCCTTCTGCCGACTGCGACCTCTGCGGGCTCAGGGACTCCTGCTTTGTGGAAGTCCCATCTCTTACGCAGTCGATTTAAGGACGAGTGTGTCTCTCGGTGCCGTGACTTGGCTCACTAACTGAAACTGCCCACTCCACTCATCTCTCGGCACACGCCGCCAGGAACGGGGCCCGGAACTTCTCAAGAGCATTCAAGGAGAACACCGCGGTGCTCTTGGACGACCCTGCCCCATCGGAATACTCAATGGTTGCGCGCAGGTGACCGCTCAGGAGGGCAAGCAGGGAATCCTGGCGGGTATTGAGAACGAGCTGTCCACCGGTGGGGGTCGTTCCGGCAAAACCGGGGAGGCGGCGAGGCTGTCCCGAGTCCAGCTTCAGCCGCACGTCCGCGCTTCCCTGGCGCAGCGCCTGGTCGGTCAAGATCGTAGTGATTCTGTGCCCGGGCAGGCAGTCGAAGCTGAGAATGACAGCCTCGGTCTGAGGCGATCCTGGCGGGCCCTCCTTGCCCGCCGCTCTGAGCCTGGTCACCACATGAACGCCGCTATCGCCTGCCGAACGAACCGTGTCGGCGCTGAATTCCCAACTGCCTTGGCGTGATCGGTGATGCGTCCCTCTGCAAGCCGCCACCAACGCCAGGGCCGGAAGAACCACTCTCAGCCTCGAGCCAGGACGTCGGAGCCATCTGTCAGCCATATATCTCTGGAGTCTGGACAAAGAGGGCGGTGGGACACTGGTTTAGTGTGGTTGTGTATTGCCCTGTCCGAACTTAGGAATTGGCGAGTTAGGTTGCAATCCCGCTCTGGTGAAGCAATGGGATACGCACCACGTCGGGGCTGTCCCCCCGTCGGAGTCGGCACCCATATTCTAGCAGGGTCGTCGTGCCACCGTTCCGCCTGGAACCTCGCTGCCGTCCCGCGATGCCGAGGCTCATGCGCAAGGATGAAGAAATGACGAAAGGGGTGGTTCCATGAGTGCAGGGATTGCCGTGAGTGCCAGCAGCGGGCCGTTGACGGCGCGTCCGGCTTGGACAGCCCTCGAGGCGCATTACCAGAAAGTCCGGGATGTCCATCTGCGGAGCCTCTTCAAGGATGACCCTAATCGCGGCGAGCGTCTGACGGCCGAGGCAGCCTGCGCCTTCCTCGACTACTCGAAGAATAGGGTGACCGACGAGACCCTCGATCTTCTGCTCC
>DATBKD010000002.1:0-52358 GCA_036556025.1 Gemmatimonadales bacterium
GATGGCTCTGGCGAGCCATCTCCGCCGGAGGCGCAGGAAACGTGCCCTACTTGGCCGTATATGCCTTCGGGAGGCCAAAAAGGATCACCGCATCCCCGAGCGGGTAGCTGATCTGGAAGTTACCGCCGCAGGCCACCGCGATAAACTGCTCGCCCTGGAACTCGTACGTCATCGGGGCGGAGTTGCAGCCGGCGCCAGCATGGTACTGCCACAGCAGCTTCCCGGTCTTCGAGTCGTAAGCGTTGAAGTTGCCGTTGCCCTCACCGGTGAAGGTGAGACCGCCAGCAGTCGAAAGCGAACCGCCCATCATCGGCTGATCGACCTTGTTCTGCCAGACGATCTTGCCGGTACTGAGATCGACCGCGCTGAACAGCCCGTATTGGGCCTCGCCCTTGATCGCCACGAAGGCGGACCCCAGCCAAAGCCGACCCTTCTCCCACGGTGCGTTGTGGGTGATGTAGTTCATCGGCTGATGCAGGCCGGCGGTGTAGGCATAGTGCAGGTCGGGATTGATCGAGATGGGCGACCACTCGGACCCGCCATTCGCGCCTGGCAGCATGCGGACGCCTTCTGCGGTCGGCAGGGCGAACATGTTCTCCTGAGGCGTGAAATTGTCGCTCCTCTTGATCAGCTTGCCGGTCGCAGCATCGAGGATGTAGACCCAGGCGGTCTTGCCGGCGTGCACCACGACCTTCTTCCCGCCGACCATGGCTACCGCGGGGGGCGAGACGGCATCGAGGTCCCACACATCATGCGGCACGGTCTGGTAGTACCACTTGGTCTTGCCCGAGCTCGCGTCCACGGCAACCACGCAGTCGGTATAGAGGTTGTCACCCGGCCGAACGCCGCCGTCGAGGTCAGGCGAGGGGTTGCCCACTGCGAGGAAGATCAGGTTGAGTTCGGGATCGTAGGCCGGCGTCATCCACACGCCACCGCCGCCGGTCTTCCAGGCATCGGCGTACTTGCCGCTATCGGCCTTCTCCTTGGCGACGTCGCGGTGCAGGTTGGCACCGTCAGGCGTGCTCGTGGGCCAGGTGCCGAACCAGCCGTTGGGCGCCACGGGGTCAAAGGTCGGGTCGCCCTTGGGCGCCGGGATGGAGTACCAACGCCAGGTCTCCTTTCCGCTAACCGCATCATAGGCCACCAGGTAGCCGCGAATGCCGTATTCACCGCCGGAGACGCCGACGATGACATTATTGCCGATCACCAGGGGCGCGGCGGTCAAGCTGTAGCCCGCGGTCGGGTCGCCGACCTCGATGTCCCAGACCACCTTGCCGCTGGCACGGTCGAGCGCCACCAGGTGGCCGTCCAGCGTGCCCATATAGAGATGGGGGCCGTGCAGGGCGACACCGCGGTTGTTGGGGCCGCAGCAGAAAATCGTGGTTCCCAGCTTGTGCTCGTAGCGCCAGAGCTCCTTGCCCGTTGCGAGATCATACGCCATCGCCGTGTTGTACGGCGTGGTCACGTACATCTTGCCCTCGGTCACGATCGGGGTGTTCTCGAACGAGCCGAGTTTGGCGATGCCGGTTTGGAAGATGGTGCGAGGGACCAGTTGGGCGACATTCTTGGTGGTGATCTTGTTGAGGCCGGAATAGCGGGTATTCCATTCCGTTCCGCCGTAGGTCTTCCACTCCGCACCAGCCGGCTTCTGAGCGGAGGCGCTCTGTGCCGCAAGACAAATCGCGGGGATCGCGAACCAGCGAGTACACCTCATGATTTGACCTCCTCGGCGTTGAAAAAAATGACGGCCCTTGCCGGACGACATTGTCAGGTTTTGAGTTGGGAATGGATCAGCGTATGCTACCTCCTATCATTGCGCTGTCAAGAGGATTCGTCGCCGCCCTGGTGGCCCTCCAGCCAGTGGCGGCACGGGCTCAGTCGCCGGACAGCCTCCCGCCGTGGGTCGAATCTGACGTCCCGGGCCAAACTGTCACGTTGACGCTCACGGCGGAGCCGGCCACAGGCTCGGCATCCGCCCGCCTCAACGGGGAACGTGACGGCAGCGTGCAGATCAACATACCGGTGAACTGGACGGTCCACTGGAGCTGGCGCAACGGCGACTCAATTCCCCATAGCCTGGTGGTCGTCGCCGAGCGGGAGAAGCTGCCCACCGAGGGCGGTCATCCCGCGTTGGACAATGCGATGAGCCGTGCGGTCACGACCGGTATCCCGCCGGGGAAAACCGACGAAACCACGTTCGTGGCGGATCAGCCGGGTTGGTACTGGATGCTGTGTGGGGTGCCGGGTCACGCGCTGGCCGGCGAATGGATCGGCTTGCGGATCGATCCCGCGGCGACCGGCGTCAGCATCAAACGCAAGGCGGGCTGAATGCGATTCTGGGGACGAGGAGTGCTGCTGGGGAACGCGGCTGTGTCGCTGAGGGTGGCTGCCGCTCTTGCCCAGGGAGCTGGCGCGACCGGGGCAACCCACAGCCGGGTCTATCGCGAAGAGATTCGGATCGCGGTCAGCGACAGCGGCGATCACTTCGTGACCGAGCAGCAAACCGCCTGGCGAATTCAGGCGCCCGACACCCTGGTCCTGCTGGTCGATTCGACCCTCCGCGTGGTGCGGGTGGCGATCGACGGGAGGCGCTCGAGCTGGGGCCGCGCGGGTCCGGAAGTCGTGATCCCGCAGCACGGCTCGGTGGGCGACACCCTGGTGACCCGGGTGCGTTTCCACGGTCTGCCCAACGGTCACAATTGGTTCGCGATTCCGCGGGACACGCCCGACCTGGCTCCGCTTCAGCTGGCGGTCGAGGTGCCCCCAGGCGTCAAACCGGCGACCGATGAGATGTCGAAGGCAGTGCTGGAGGGGGTGGACAGTTTGGCCTACGGGCGGACCAACTGGCGCTTCCGCTTTCCCCAGCCGGTTGCCCTGGGTCGTCTTCGTCTCGAGGTGGCCCGGCTTCCCTCCCCCTAGGCCGGGTTACTCCAGCCCGAGCTCAACCGGCTCGTCGCTCCGCGGCCGCAGTCGCTCGTTGCCGGCCAGAATCCGGGCGCAGGTGTTCCACCGCAGAATCGCCTCGTCATTCCCCTTGGGCCGCAGCGCCTCCGCTTTCTCATACCAGGTCATGGCCTCGCGGAACCAGTGGTAGGCCATCTCCCCCGAGGCCAAGGCCGCCTGTCGCAGCTGTGCCTTGGCACAGCGCTCGCACACGATGCCGGCGTAATAGGACCGGCTGTACTCGTCGTTGATGCGCTGAAGCACCTCGCGCGCCCGGCGGACGCCCTCGGTCGGCGCCTCGGCGAACTGGTCGGTGATGGCCAGCACCAGGGTGACCAAGGCTTGCTGATTCCCGGGGTCGATGGTCAACACATCCAGGCAGATACTCTCGGCTGAAGAGGGGTCGTTGATGACCCGATAGCGCTCCGCCTTCTGCAAGGCGAGCGGCACGCTCTCCTGGGAGATCGGTTTGAGATCGAACTTGCGGCTCACGTTCCTTCACCTCGCCGACTGAAGAGCTTCAGGACCTTGCCCAGCGGATCGAAGTATTCGTCCACCACGCGCTCCTTGAGCGGTATGATGGCGTTGTCGGTAATGGTGATGTGTTCAGGGCAGACCTTGGTGCAGCACTTGGTGATGTTGCAGTAGCCGATGCCGTGTGCTTGCCGCAGCTCCCCGATCCGGTCAGCGGTGTCGAGCGGATGCATCTCCAGTGCCGCCACGTGCACCAGAAACCGTGGGCCGATGAACTGCTCGTGCAGCTGGTGCTCCCGCAGCACATGGCAAACGTCCTGACACAGGAAGCATTCGATGCACTTGCGGAACTCCTGCACCCGGTCCACGTCCGACTGGGCCATCCGCCAGGTGCCATCGGGAGCATCGGGTGCTCGTGGGGTGAACGGCTTGATGCCTTTCTTTACCCGGAAATTCCAGGACACGTCGGTCACCAGGTCCCTTATCGGCGGGAAGCTGCGCATCGGCTCGACCGTCACCGGCTTCTCCAGCGGAAGATCGCTGAGCCGGGTCATGCACATCAGCCTGGGGCTGCCGTTCACTTCGGCCGAGCAGGAGCCGCACTTGCCGGCCTTACAGTTCCACCGGACGGCCAGATCGTTGGCCTGCTCGGCCTGGATCTGATGAATGGCGTCGAGGACGACCATGCCGGGCGATACCGAGGTGGAGTAGTCCACCAGTCTTCCGCCCTGCGCATCGCCCCGCCACACTCGGAAGGTCACCTTCCCCCGGGGCTCGGCCTTGGCCTCAGGGGGTTTGGCCTCTTCCACTTGGCCGGTTTCGACCAGATCAGGTTTGAGGGTGTCGGTCATGTCCCAGGTCTCAGGTCTCGAGTGGCCAGTCTGAGGTCTCAACTCTGAGGTGCCAAGTCTCAGGACCTGTGACTGGCGACTTGAGACTCACTTCTGCTCCTCAATCACCCGTTTCAGCTCCGCCGGCATCTCCGGGATCGGTTCGCGGGAGAGTTGCATCTTCCCGTCCCGACCCTGTCGGATGACCAGATTGAACTTGCCGTGCGCGGCATCCTTCTCCGGAAAATCCTCCCGGAAGTGGCCCCCGCGACTCTCCTTGCGCTCGATGGCCGAACGGGCGATCGCCTCGGAAATCGTGAGCAGGTTGGTGAGGTCGAGGGCGGTGTGCCAGCCGGGGTTGTACTCCCGGTTGCCCATCACCCCGACCGCGGCTGTCCGCTGTTTCAACCGTTCGATTCCCTCGAGCGCGCGCTCCATCTCCGGGGCGTTCCGGACGATGCCCACCAGGTCCTGCATCATCGACTGGAGCTCCTGTTGCACCTGGTACGCGCCGCTGCCGTTCATGGAGGCCACCCGCTCGAACGGCGCTAGAGCCGCGCGTTCGGCCTCCTGAACCTGCGCGCCATCGACCTGCGCCGGAGGATGCTCCCGGCCGAACCGCGCGGCAAACTCGCCTGCCCGCTTCCCGAAGACCAGCAGATCCGACAGCGAATTGCCTCCCAGGCGGTTAGCGCCGTGCAGGCCGGCGGCGCACTCGCCCGCGGCGAAGAGGCCCGGCAGGGTGGACATCTGGCTGTCGCCGTCCACCCGGATGCCGCCCATGATGTAGTGGGTGGTGGGCCCGATCTCCATCGGGGTGGTCGTGATGTCGATGTCGGCCAGCTCCTTGAACTGGTGGTACATGCTGGGGAGCTTCTTGATGATGTGCTTCCGGGCATCGGGCAGCCGCTGCTTGATCCAGGAAATGTCGAGGTAGACGCCGCCGTGGGGGCTGCCTCTTCCCTCCCTCACCTCGCGCACGATGCAGCGGGCCACATGATCGCGCGTGAGCAGCTCCGGCGGGCGCCGAGCGCTCTTGTCGCCCTGGGTGTAGCGCCACCCTTCGTCCTCGTTGTCGGCCGTCTGCGCGCGATAGTTCTCCGGGATGTCGTCGAACATGAAACGACGCCCGAGGCTGTTGAGCAGGATCCCGCCTTCGCCCCGGACTCCCTCGGTGACCAGCAGGCCGCGCACACTGGGCGGCCAAATCATGCCCGTCGGGTGGAACTGGACGAATTCCATGTCCTGCAGCGCCGCCCCGGCGTGATACGCCAGGGCGTGGCCGTCACCGGTGTACTCCCAACTGTTGCTGGTGATGGAGTAGGCCCGGCCGACGCCCCCCGTAGCGAGCACGATCGCCTTGCTTCGGAAAAGTCGGAAGCGTCCCCGTTCACGCTCGTAGGCCAAGGCGCCGGCGATCCGGTTCCCGTCGGTGAGCAACCGGACGACGGTGCACTCCATGTGCACGTCGATCCCCTGATGGATGCTGTGGTCCTGGAGGGTGCGGATCATCTCCAGCCCGGTCCGATCGCCGACATGGGCGAGCCGGGGGTATTTGTGCCCGCCGAAGTTGCGCTGGAGAATGCGGCCGTCCGGGGTACGATCGAACAGCGCCCCCCAGGCCTCGAGCTCGCGCACCCGATCCGGAGCCTCTTTGGCGTGCAGCTCTGCCATACGCCAGTTGTTGAGGTACTGGCCGCCGCGCATGGTGTCGGCGAAGTGCACCCGCCAATCGTCTCGGTTGTCGACGTTGGCCATCGCGGCCGCGATGCCGCCCTCGGCCATGACGGTGTGGGCCTTGCCCAGCAGCGACTTGCACACCAGCCCCACCGACGCTCCCGCGGCGGAGGCGGCGATGGCCGCTCGGAGCCCCGCCCCGCCGGCGCCGATAACGAGGACGTCGTGGTCGATGGTGGGATATTCGGACATGGTCAGGCCACGGGTCTCGGGCTACGCGCCTTGGGTCGGAGGTGTGATTGCTTCGGGGCCTCGACCCGCGACCCGCGACTTATAGAATCCGCCAATCAACCCACACCCCCATGGAACACATCCGCACATACAGATCCGCAAAGGCGACCGAGAACAGGCTGCTCCAGGCCCAGCGCATATGAGCCCGGTTGAGGCAACTGGAGCAGTCGTAGGCCACCTTGCTCACCGGTCTCCGGGACAGCTGGTCGAGGTAGCCGCCGATGACGTGCCGCATCGAGTGGCAGCCCAGGGTGTACCCACCCAACAGGGCGACGTTGGTGGCCAGGACCAGTGTGCCGACCCCGATGCCGAACGCGGTTCTGCCGGTGGCCGGATCAGTGAACCAGAGCGCCTGGTACACGTCATGGAGGAGAATGACCAGAAACCCCAGTGCGATATAGAGGAAATATCGGTGGATGTTCTGCACGATCAGCGGAAACGCGGCCTCTCCACAGTATTGCTTGCGAGGCTCGCCCACGGCGCAGGATGGGGGATCGGCCCAGAAGGCTTTGTAGTACGCTCCCCGGTAGTAATAGCAGGTCAGCCGGAAGAGGCCGGGGAACGGCAGGATCAGCAGGGCCGGTGAAAAGACCAGCCACGCCGGCCACCAGTCCGGCTTGGGGCCGAACCAGGCATGGGGTGAGCTGCCGAACAATTCCGGCGAGTAGAAGGGAGAGAGGTACGGTCCAAAGGTATAATGCTTGCCCTGAAAGGCCGCCCAGGTGGCGTAGACGATGAACGAGGACAGCAGCAGGAAGACCATCGCCGGCTGAATCCACCAGGCGTCGGTGCGCATGGTTTCCCCGAACCGGCGGCGAAGGAGTGGCAGTTGTGCATGGGCCATGACAGATTTTAACTCCAGCGTTGCCGGTCGGGAACGACTGGGGTATTGTTGGGTCCGCATCGCCTTCATCGAGGTGAAGGCACTTCCGAGGTGGCAAGGGGCCCTGGATTCGCCTAGGGCCCCTTTCGCTTCGTCCCGTCTGAAGCAGCAGCGGCCATCGTGATAGAGGTCCGGATCGAGGAGAACGATCGGCTGGAGGAGCTCACGTCCGTGGCCGCCCGGCGACGCAAGAAGCGGGATCGCTGAACAAGGAAGCGGGTCCGGTGTTGGCACCGGACCCGTCGGGTCCTGCGGGCTCGTCGCTTCGGTAGCGGTTCAGGGACCGGTCAGGTCTCAGGCGCGCTGTCGTTGGCTTCACGGCTCTCTGGCAGCCCTTGTCTCGCCACGCCCTTCAAGCGGTCGAGCTTGCGTTGCTCCTTCTCTTCTCTCTTTCGCTGCTTGTTGAGTTCTTTCTGACGCTTCTCGAAACCGTAATTGCGTTTGGGCAAGAGGTACTCCCTGCAAGAGACCAGTCAGTAACTGCGCGGCTGGCGTAGCCTACCATGCCAGAATACCAAGCTCGTCGAGGTGGCCCGCGACAGCCACGAGTGAGGTAAGGCTCCGATCACGCTTGAACGCGTCGGCTGCCTCACGAAGCTCGGGGGGTACCCGTTGCCCGGTGCGTTGGCGATACTCTCGGTGCGCATCGCCGAGTTCATGGAACACCCGAGCGAGTGAACGAGCATTCGGGTCGCTCACTGCCGGATGGGGCGTTGCATTCGTCGGCGAGGCCTTGGAGCGGCGCCGCAAGGCCCCGGAGCTTCGGGGAAGCGAGCGGCCGACTTCGGCCACACGGGTACGCACCCGCTCGGTCAAAGACGACGGGCTGTCGCCGGCCGTGCCGCCGGGCGTAGGTGTCGGATTGTTGGCCATGGGTTCCTGCCGGGAATGAGGACCTCCGATCCCGAGGTGAGATGGAGGAAGCGCTTGAATCTAACCTGGTCGGGGGATCTTCGGTCGGTGGCCGCCCTAGCTTCCCCGCTTTCGGGCTCCATTCAGACGGCTTCTAGGCGTCCACTCGAGAAGCGCGCCCGGCTGCACTTTGAAGAACTTGCAGAGCCGGTCGAGGGTGTCGGCATGCAAGCGTCCAAAACGCCCGCCAGGCCGAGAGAGCCGGTAAGCGCTGGGATAGCTCAATTTCGCGCCGCGGCTCAGCGCGTAGGCAGTGATGCCGCGGCGCGCCATGATTTGATGAACCACGAGGCGAACCATGGGACCTTTCGGGTGGGAGCATGCAGGCTATTGAGTATAGCCTTGCGATATGTAGTCCTACAGTATAGCCTTGTGACGCGACGTCGGCCATAGGTCAGGCTCGAAACACTCCGATTACTCCGCCCCGCTTCCGGGACCCAGCGATTCGAGTGCCCACCTCGTGCAGGAAGGTCCCTCGTGGTCCATTTGCCTAACGACCCGGGTCGTTTCCCCTCCTCCCCCCGCCGACGCCGAATCGGCATCCTCGATCTAGTCACCAAGACTCCACGGAACAGCCTCTACGGCAGGCTGATGAATGCCAATCTTGCCAGCATCATGCCCCAGGTTCTGGGGGTGTGGTGCGAAGAGGCCGGGCATGTGGTGCACTACGTCTGTTACACGGGCGGGGAGAATCTGCTTCAGCTGCTGCCTGAGGATCTCGATGTCCTGTTCATCGGGGCGTTCACCCAAGCCGCGCAGCTGGCCTATGCGCTGAGCAATCTCTTCCGCCAGCGGGGCGCCATCACCATTCTCGGCGGGCCCCATGCGCGCTGCTATCCGGAAGACGCAGCCCAGTATTTCGATTACGTGCTCGGCTTTACCGACCGCACCCTGGTTCGAGAGGTGCTCGCCGACTGCGAGCCTCAACGCCCCCAGGGCCGGATCCTCTCCGCCGCGAAGCAGCCGGCCGAGATGCCCAGTCTAGAGGCGCGCTGGAAGTTCGTAGACGCTACGCTGGCCAAGGCACCGGCGATCAAGATCGTGCCGATGATCGCCAGCCTGGGCTGCCCCTATACCTGCAGCTTCTGCATCGACTCCACGGTTGACTATCAGCCACTTGGTTTTGCCGAGGTGACCAGGGATCTCAACTTCCTGCTGACCAAGATGCCCCGACCCATCGTCGCCTGGCACGACCCCAACTTCGGGGTTCGCTTCGACGAGTACATGAGCGCCATCGAGGCGGTGCCCTCGGGCCGGATCCGGCACATCGCCGAGAGCAGCCTCTCGTTGCTCTCGGAGCCGCACCTCCAGCGACTCAAGCGCAACGGCTTCGAGGCCATCCTGCCGGGGATCGAATCCTGGTACGATCTGGGGAACAAGTCCAAGACCCGACGCACCGGGTTGGACAAGGTGAAGCAGGTCTCCGAGCACATCAATCTGATTCTCCGCTATATCCCCTATATCCAGACCAACTTCGTGCTCGGCCTCGATTGCGACGAGGGGCCGGAGCCATTCGAGCTGACCAAGACGTTTCTCGATCTTTCACCCGGCGCCTTCCCCGCGTATTCGCTGCTCTCCGCCTTTGGTCGGGCGGCACCGATGAACCTGGAGTATCAGCGCGCCGGCCGGGTGCTGCCATTCCCCTTCACTTTCCTGAACAACAACCACGCGATGAACGTGCGGCCGGCGCACTACGCCTGGCCCGCGTTCTACGATCTCCTGGTGGACCTCAGCCGCTATTCGTTCTCCATGCGCGCCATCCGGCGGCGGCTCGTGGCCACGCCCGGGGTCATTCCTCGGTGGATGAATGTGGTGCGGGCGATGTCGTCCGAGGGATGGGGACGAATCGAGTATCACACGACGATCAGGCGATTGCTCGATACCGACCCCAGCGTACGCGAATTCATGGAAGGCACCTCCGATCGGCTTCCCGCGTTCTACGAGCAGCGGATTCGCCGCGATCTCGGCGACCTGTTCCGCTATCTCCCGCCGGGAGGCATGATGCACGATCCTAACGCGTATCTGAAGACATCCGGGGAGGGGGTGCCGGTCACCCAGCTCAAGGGCGGGTGGCGCCGGCAGCGGGCGGTGGCTCAGGAGGCGGTGCCCAGCAGCTGAGCCGCTAAGGCCTCCTGGTCCACACGATGTCCCTGGCCTCGCGTCGTTCGGCGAAGCCGGTGATCCGGCCGCCGGGGTCCCGCTGAAAGACCTTGCGGTATCGCGGTTGCCCGGGCACGAACAACACGTCCGGCGCCTCCGCCCGCAAACTCTCCGGGCTGCGCCCGGTCTGCTGGCCCATCAAGCTGTCTCCCTCTTGATCTGCTCGACCATTTCGGCTTTGGTCTGCACCACGCCGTCTTCGGTGGTGAAGCTGATCGTCGAATCCAGATAGGTTTGCCAGACCTTGGCCGAGCCGGTCGTGATCGCGTCGAGCAACGCCTGCGTGGCGCGCTGCAGCTCCTCAGTCCCGTCTTCCGGATGGCGTGCTGCGCTGCCCGCGTGCGTCGCCCACAGAACGGCCGCGACCGGCCAGATCCTGCTCCACATACTGCCTCCGTTTTGGCCGAGAGAGTTCAGCGCCGGGTCGCGAGAAAGGTTGCGATGGTGCGCATTTCTTCGGGGGTAAGACTTCGGGCGTAGGGCGGCATGTTGGGGCCGCCGTTGGTGATTCGCCCTTCGATCTGCAGCTGGCTCATGCGGCTGGCGACCTGGGAGAGGTCCGGTCCGCGTTGCCCTCCCGAGCCCTCGATCGCATGGCAGAACTCGCAGCCCTTCTCGTGAAAGAGCCTGGCGCCCTCCACCACGGTCGGATCGCTGCTCCGGATCACCGAGGCGGAGAGCGGCTGCGCGGTGAAGTCGGGAGACCAGTCGGCCCGCTGCGCTGCGTACCAGAAGCTCACGATGGTGGTCCAGATGAACACCACCAGCAGCCCGGCCCACGGGCGCCGGCGCACGCTGCGCTCACCCTGATTGAAGATCGGCAGCAGAATGAGGATTGCCCCGAAGAGCAGCGGCCCCAGGATGATGATGACGTTCTCCAGGTGAGCGGGTACGAGCGCCAGCACGGCGAAATACCACAGGAGATACCAGTCGGGGCGTGGGTCCGCCTGCAGGATGCTGGGGTCGGGCGGGCGGCCGAGGTCTGGCGGACCTACGATAACGGCGAGGAACACGACCGTCGCCACCACGCAGGCGCCGAACACCACATCCCGCCAGGCGGCATCAGGCCAGAACGGGACACCCTCCCGCCGTAGCAGAGCCGCGTATTTGGCGCGGTAGGTCGCCGGATCGACCGGTTCCCCCGCCTTGGGTCGCTCTGAAATCCCGTGTCTGAGGACCAGCGCCAGGTGCAGCCCGATCAAGACGAAGACCAGGGCTGGAATGAAAAAGACGTGAAAGGCGAAGAAGCGACTGAGCGTCGCGCCCCCAATGGTGTCGCCGGCCAGAATGAAGCGGGCCATGTCCCGCCCCACGATCGGCATTCGGCCGGCCTGCGCCGCGCCGACGATCACCGACCAGACCGCGTTCTGATCCCACCGCAGGAGCTGTCCCGTGAACGCCAGTGCCAGGGTCAGCAGCAGGAGAACCGCGCCCGAGAGCCAGTTGAGCTCCCGGGGGAATTTGTAGGCCGCCATGAGGTAGGTGCGGGAGACGTGAATCCCGATGAGCAGCACCATGGCAGAGGCGCCGAAGTAGTGCATACCTCGGAGGAACCGGCCGAGCAGCGCCTGCTCCGAGATGAATTTCAAGCTGTCGTAGGCCTGGCCACTGGAGGGCACGTAGGCGGTGGCCAGGGCGATGCCGGTGACGACCTGGAGCACGAAGGCGAGCAGGGTGGCACTCCCGAAGACGTACCACCAACCGGTGCGCGGCGGGACCGGGTGCTCGAGCGCGTGCTGCGTGGCCGTGAGCAGCCCGCTGCGGTCGTCCAGCCAGGCAAAGAAGCGCTTGATCACACTGACTTCACGCGATTGGAATCCGGCTGGTGAGGATCTCGACCTGCCCGTTTCGCACCTGCACCGGATACTGCGGCAGGGGATGGGGAGGCGGGCCGGCAGCCACCGAGCCGTCAGCGTTGTACACGCCGCCATGGCAGGGGCAGAGAAACAGCTCGGCCTCGCCGAACCACCGCACCGGGCAACCCAGATGGGTGCAGTGGACCGAGAATGCGGTAAACTGGATCTCGCTATCCCGGCGCAGCCAGGCGGCCGAGCGGGCGGTGACCCCCGCCCAGGGCAGCGGCGACGCGTCCTCGAAGGACACGTTGACGGTCTCACCCAGCTTGAACCGGTCCACCGGCCCCACCGCGCGCCACACCCGGGGGGCCTTGCGGATCAGGGGGGAGACCAGGAATCCGACCACTGGGATCCCCATCACTGCCGCGACCAGAGTCGACAGCCCGATCGAGATGCGGGTGAGAAAACGGCGACGGTCCGGATCGGCGGACGGAGCCGACGGGTGAGATGGAGCAGGGTCAGAACGATCGGTCGGGTCCATTCGGTATTCCACCAGGAGACTCGGTGCGAGGAACAGTATGCGGAGCAGCCGGCTTTGTCAGCCTCACTGTCCCCACCCTCTTGCCATACCGGTCGCCGCCAGCACCATGAGCACCAGCAGGATCGCCTGCAGTGAACTGGTCGCCGCGAACCGCTTGGCCAGATGAGTGTCGGGTCGCTCTCCCCGGCGCAGTGCCATGCGCCACCGGATGAGCGCCACCATAGGTCTGAGTTCCAACGCCAGGATCAGGGCCAACAGAGTCATCTTGAGCAAGAACAGGTGATTGTGCAAGTAATACGCGCTGCCCTTCTCCACTCCCCCGAAGGCCCGCACCAGTCCGGTACCAATCAGGAGCAGGGCGGATACGCCCCACCAGTTGTCGGCGTAGAAGACCCGGCCGAGACCGGCCTCATCCAACGCGCCACGCAGCGCCCGACCGCGAGCCCACGCCGAGCCCAGCCCAATGCCCATGCCCAGCAGGTGAACCGCGGCGAAGAGCCAGCGTGTGAGCACTGTGCCTCTCCTCGATCAGGTGTCCCGGCCGCGAGCGAATCGAATCTGGTAGACGCCCACCCCGAATGGGCCCAGCGAGTCGCCGAACGCCGTTCTGTCCGGACGGAGCGCTGTGGCGGAGCCGTCCGGGTTTACCCGCCTTACCGACCTGATGTCGCCGGCAAACTCGAACCGCACTCCGAGAGTCTCCCGCTCGATGTTCGCAACGAACAACGTGTACCGGCCGTTCCTGACCTTCAGCATCGTGCGGATGGGGCTCTGGGTATGGCTTTCGCCGGAGTAGTACACCTGATACGGCAGCCCCGCGGTGGGAGACAGCAGCTCGGGGGTCAAGCGGGTCAATTCGGCATTCAGAGAGGCGGCGCCGGCCCACAGCGAGCGGCTTCGATCCGCCTCGGTGGGAGTGGCCTCCGAGTAGGCGCCATACGCCGTCGGAGTTTCGGGAGCGATCCCGAGCACCAGTCCTTCACGGGTGACCTTGCTGTCGAGCGCAAAGAGAATGAGCCCGGTCGCGCCGTGAACGATCGCGGTGAAGGCCATTCCCCGAAGCTCGTCCGGGCTCGGCATGACCAGGCCACTCTTCCGCTCTGCCGTTCCGGCAAACGCCTGGAGCGTCAGCCACATCGGCTTCCGTTCCCGGTTGAGCTCCACCGCCAAGGGAACCGAGGTGGCCAGCGACTGGAAGTCGGTCGTCGTGGACAGCAGACAGTAGTTGTCGTGGGCGGTGATGTCACCCGCCATGCTCCAGCGGTCCCACCACTCCTTGGAATCAGGCGGAATCCAGGCGGTCCCAAGAGAGAAAATCGGATGGTTCGGATCCAGCGCCTTGATGGCCGAGAATCGGCTGAGAAAGTCCTGATAGCGCCGGCCCATGAGCGTGCTGTCACCCGAGCGCTGCGCATCCAGGTAGATCTGGGCGACCGGCTCCTCGTTCAGGTACCAGGCCAGAATATTGGAATCGGCGGCGAACGCGCTCACCTCCGCATCGGAGGGCCAGTGTTTGATGAGCTGCAGGTTGGCCGATCGCAGCTCGCCGATGACGTCGCGGATGCCGTAGCCTTCCCAGGTGTGCACGCAGTTGAATCCCGCGTCCTTGATCGCCTGAAACGAGCCGGCCATCGCATGGTAGAGACAGCGGGGGAAAAACGAGGCGCTATCGTACTCGAACTGGATGGTGCCGGTGCGGTCGGTGTGGGGGACTCCTGACCGATAGACCCGCTGCACCGCGCCAGGGCTCAGACGGTAGTGCTCGCGGCAGGTCACGAGAGGTGTCGCGCTCGAACGGCACGGCATCGCGGGGCCCGAGGTCGATAGCAACCACGCCGCGAGCGGTCCCAGCATCACGGGAGGGCGCCCTGCGGATCAGGGAACCCGGACCGCGTCTCGCGGCCAGGTGCCCCGCAGGAAGGCGTCGATGGCCGGGAGCACCACCCGTGGCGCGTCCAGCCACACCATGTGGCCGCCTCCTCGCACGGTGAGCAGGCGCCCGTCCGGCAACCGAGCAGCCCACTCCCGTCCGCCGCCGTACGGCGCGTTGCGATCCTGGGTCCCGTGGATGGTGAGCACCGGAAAGGTGAGCTGCGCGTAGCTGCCCCAGCCCGCGTCGTCTTCCCGCTGGACCGACCGGAACAGCAGGCGAAAGTGACGGTCGAGCGCGGTTGGCCACTCGTTGGGCAGGGCGCAGAGATCCGGCACCCGGGAGGCGACCTGGGGGTTGCCCACCAGCCGGACTCGGAGGATCTGGTACTCCCGCTCGCAGTACGCCTGGGGATCCTTCCGGGGCAGCCCGCTCTCGTGCAGGCGGGTGAGCATCGCGCGGCTGGCGGAATCCGGCACCGGAATCGAGTCGTTGGCTCGGAGCGAAGCGGGATACTCCGTGCCGTATTGCCGCGGAATGGGCCCGATCTGGACGACCCGCTCGATGCGCTCGGGGTGCTCGGCGGCATAGCGCATGACCAGCATGCCCAGATAGGACCATCCGATCAGCGCCACCCGCTCCGCCTGAACCTGCCGCCGCACCGCTTCCAGATCGTGCAGGTCGTGCTGCAGCGAGATTCTGGCGGAATCGGTCACCCGGTCCGATCGGCCGCGGTTACGCATGTCGTAGAACACCATCCGACGCCCGCGGGCGAGCGAGGCAAAGTCGCGCTCCAGGAACAGGCCGGCAGGGACCAGCACGACCTGGGGTCCGGACCCGACCTCGTGGTAGTACAGTCGGACGCCGTCATCGGCGGTCGCGTATTCGGGCTTGGCTGCCTGCGGCCACGCAGGTGCGCTGAGCGTCGCCAGCAGCACCACCGCCTGGCCGGCGTGGCAGCCAAGCCGGCCCAACCATGTGCCGTGGGTCATTGGATGACGGCCTCCTCCGTCCGGGTCCACAGTTCCCTGGCCAGTGCTTCGTCCTCAGCCAGCCGGTTGGGCGGCATCTCCCGGCAATTGTGATAGAAGCGGCCGGTGACGGACCCCAGCTCGGGAGCGGTCGCGCAGTACAGCGGAGTTTGAGCGCCCTCTTCGTTCGATAGCATGAAGCGCTTCATGAGCCACTGCACCGGCTTAGGGATCGCGCGCCAGATGTTGGAGGCGACCGCACCCGGATGGAGTGAATAGGTCGTCACCGCCGTGCCGCTCAGCCGGCGGCCCAGCTCCTTCGCATGCAACGTATTCATCAGCTTGGTCACGGCATAATCGGAGAACCCGCTGCGCTTGGGCGTCGTACGGCGCCGGAGCACCGACCAGTCGATCCGCTTGACCTGCATCTGGGCAATACTCGAGATGTTCACGATCCGCCCCTGGCTCGAGGCCCGGAGGCTGGGCAGCAGGAGATTGGTCAGCAGAAAGGGACCGATGTGGTTGGTCGCGTAGGTCAGGTCGAAGCCCTGGCGGCTGAGTCCCCTGGTCCCGGCAATGCCGGCGTTGTTGACCAACACGTCTACCGGATGCCCGGTCGTGAGAAACGCCCCGGTAGCCCGGCGAATCGAGTCGAGATCCGATATATCGATCCGGACGAACTGCGCGTCGAGCCCCGGGTGCCGGCGGCGAATCTCGTCCAGCACCGGGCGAGTGCGCTCTTCCGAGCGCGAGGCGAGGACCACGCTGCCACCCTGGGCGGCCAGGGCCTCGACCAGCGCCCGCCCGATTCCGGAGTTGGCGCCCGTGACAAAATACGTCCGCCCCTTCACCGGTGGACCGGCACTTCGATTCGGGGGAGACCCTCCTCAATGACGGGCCGGTTCCGCTCTTCCCATGGCGGCAGCTTCAGATCGCAGCCGAGCCGGCTCGGATCCTCGTCCACGGTGAATCCCGGCCGGACGGTGGCCACCTCGAACAGCACACCCCCCGGCTCCCTGAAGTAGATCGACTGAAAATATTGGCGATCCAGGACTTCGGTCACACGGTATCCCCGATCGACCAGCTCCTGCCGCAACCGGAGCTGCTGGTCGGGCTCCGCAATCGCCATCGCGACGTGATGGACCGTGCCTAGGCCGTTCTTGGCGGGGCCGGCGTCGCCCGCAGCTAAGATGTCGATGGCGTGGCCTGGCTGATCTCCGTTCACGGTGAGTCGGATGCGTTCCTTCGTGCGGTTCACCACTTCGAAGCCCAGCAATCCGGTCATGAGCTCGAGGGTGGGTTCGGGAGCCCGAATCGTGAGGGTGACCCCGTACAGCCCTCGGATCGCGGCGTCAGCCGCGATGCCGCCTTTGGTCCACGGCGTACGCTCGTCTCGATCGCTGCCCACCAGCTCGATAACCAAGCCCGAAGGATCGGCGAACGCGATCGATTCCTCCCCGAACCTGTCGGATCCGGGATCCACGGTCACGCCGCGCTTGCGCAGACGAGTCCTCCAGTAATCCAGCGAGCTTGCCGGGACCGAGAAGGATGTGGCGGTGACCTGCCCCGTGCCCTTCTCTCCGACCGGCACCCCCCGTCCCTTATAGGGAAAGGTGGTCCAGATCGTTCCGGGTCTGCCCAGGTCATTGCCGTAGTAAAAGTGGTAGACGCTGTGATTGTCGAAGTTGACGGTACGCTTGACCAGCCGGAGGCCCAGGGCGTCGAGGCAGAAGTCCAGGTCCGCCTGGGCATCGTCCACCGTGGCGGTGACGTGATGCAGTCCGAGGATCGGGTAGGTCATCGACGTTGCTGCCACCACTGGATGGCCTGTTCCTGGGTCCAGGGCTCCACCTGGATGGCGGCGAGGGACCGCGCCAACTCCCCGGCGGTTCGGGGACGACCCTCCGGTTTCTTGGCCAGGCAGGCCAGGATAACCTGATCCAGTCCCGGCGGCAGCGGGTCCTTGGTCCGGGTTGACGGCGGGGCCGGCGCATCCTGTAGATGTTTCGCGTACATCTGGAGCACGGTGGCGGCCTCGAAGACCAGGCCTCCCGTCAGGAGGTAGTAGGCGACACAGCCGAGCGAGTAGAGGTCGGCGCGCCCGTCCATCTTTCTCTCATCCCCCATTTCCGGGGCCATGTAGGCGGGTGTCCCGGGAGTGAGCCCGGCCGCCGTCGCCAGAGAATGCTCGCTGGTCCCGCCCACCACCGTCTTCACCAGACCGAAGTCGAGTACCTTGGCAAAATCGTATTCCAGTCCGAGCCGGCCGAGATGAATATTGGCGGGCTTGATATCGCGGTGAACCATGCCGGACGCGTGAGCCTCCTCCAGTGACTCGCAAACCTGGCGGAGGACGTGAATCGCTCGCGCCGGCGGCAACGGGCCGTACTGCTGGACCAGGGTCTCGAGATCCAAGCCATCCAGGAGCTCCATCACGAAGTACAGGGTCTGATCGTTGGTGACGCCGAAGTCGTAGAGCTCGACGGTGTGCGGGGACCGCAATCGCGCGGCCGCTTCGGCTTCCCGTTTGAACCGGGTGATCGCAAGCTGGGCGGTGCCACTGTCGCCCCCGGTCAGCATCTCCGGGCGGAGCAGCTTGATTGCGGCCGGACGGGCCAGCAACCGGTGGGTGGCGAGATAGACCTCGCCCATCCCGCCGCGGCCCAGCAGCCGTCCCAGCCGGTAGCTCCCCATCTCCCGCTCCTTGGTGACCTGGTACCCGAGCCGGGCAACGACGTGAGTGATCACCACTGCGACGCCAAGCAGGAGATAATTGGGGTAGTGCATGACCAGGACGTTGATCAGCGGCCCGAAGTGATAGCGTCCGGTCGCCTGCCCGATCACCATGCCGAGCGGATCCATGGAGGCCGCCAGGAAACCGGTGAGGAACATCTTCCAAGGAGTGGTTGGGACGATCGCGGCGAACATGAGGATCACCGGTCCGGTCCAGGTGATGACGGGCGCAGTGGCTACGGGCATTGCGGCGATGGGGTCTACGTGGATCATGACGCCCACGTCGACCGCCACCGCCACCATGTAGATCAGCGCCAGATTCATGACCAGGTCGGGATCGCGCTCGCCGGTTCTGAGGTAGGCGAACAGGCCGAGTGAGCTCACGATGCCGATCAGCGCGATGACGTCGAGGGCCTGGAACTGGGTCGGGTGCGGGTCCTCCGGCCTCGCGATGTGCAGCGCGAGGTGGCCCAGCGCCGGCCCCAGAGTCCAGAGTGCGGCTCCAATCAGCGCGATGATCTCGACCCGGCGAGACGCCTGCCTCAGCAAGTCGTCGGGCAGACGGTGACGGTATCCCGCGGTCGTCCTGAGCTCGGAGGGGGTATCCCTCTGTGGCTCAGCAATCAGCCTGCTCTCAGGCATGGCCACGGGAGAATCGAGCTCGGGCTTGATGGACTGAATCATAGGCCAGAAGCTTAGCGCGGCGGTGCGTTATTGTCGTGGCCGTTCGGCTCAGCCCGGGAGCTCCTCCAATCGGCGCTGGAGGAATCGCCGTTCCGGGTCCTGCCGAACCAGTGCCAGGGCGCGCTCGTAGGAGGAGCGAGCCTCTGCTGTGCGGCCCAGCCGCCGGCACAGGTCGGCCCGCGCGGAGTGGGCCAGGTGATAGTCCTCCAGCTCGCCCCGCGCCAGGATCGCGTCGATCAGCGCGAGCCCCTCCAACGGACCGTCTCGCATCGCGACCGCGGCCGCGCGGTTGAGCGCCACGACTGGAGACGGGTCGACCCGTGCAAGCACGTCGTAGAGTCCCACGATCTGCGCCCAGTCCGTGGCCGCCGCCGTCGGCGCCTCGGCGTGCACCGCCGCTATGGCCGCCTGGAGGGTATAGGGCCCAAACCGCCGCGACGACAGGGCCCGCTCGACCAGTGCCACCCCTTCCGCGATCTGCTCCCGGTCCCACAGCGAGCGATCCTGGTCCACCAGCAGGACCAGTTCCCCCTCTGCCGACGTGCGGGCCGGACGCCGGGATTCATGCAACCGCATCAGGGCGAGCAGGCCCACGGCCTCCGGCTCGGGCAGCAACTCGACCAGAAGCCGGCCGAGACGGATGGCCTCGCCGGAGAGGTCATGCCGCGTGAGGGTCCTGCCGGAGGATGCCGAGTAGCCCTCGTTGAAGACCAGATAGATGACGTGCAGGACGATGTCGAGCCGGGGAGTGAGGTCGTCCCTCGAGGGTATCTGGTAGGGAATGCGCGCATCCCGGATCTTGGCTTTCGCCCGCACGATTCGCTGGGCCACCGTGGGCGGCGTGCTGAGGAAGGCGTGCGCGATCTCCTCGGTGGTAAGGCCGCAGACCTCGCGCAGCGTTAGTGCCACCTGGGCATCGGGTGGCAGCGCGGGGTGACAGCAGGTGAAAATCAGCCGGAGGCGATCATCCTCGACGCCCTCCTCCTCCCACTCTGCGCCGCCATCGGTGGCATCGAGCCGCTCGGCTACCTGGTTCAGGGATGCATCGAACCGCGCGCGTCGGCGTATCGTGTCGATCGCCTTGAAGCGCCCGGTCGAGACCAGCCACGCGCGGGGATTGGCCGGCAGCCCGTCGCGGGGCCACCGCTCCAGTGCGGCCGTGAACGCATCGTGCAACGCCTCTTCGGCCAACTCGAAGTCGCCGAGCAGGCGGATCAGGGTCGCGAGGACGCGGCGTGACTCGGCTCGGTAGATGGTGTCCACCGCCTCGCGCACCTGATCGGCCGGCGCCGGGCCATCGGTACCTGCGGGCTCCATCTAGGGCTTGTCGAACTCCATGATCGGTCGCACCTCGATGCTACCCAGCCGAGCGGATGGAATCTTCGAAGCGATCTGGATGGCATCGTTCAGGTCCCGGGCGTTGATGAAATAGAACCCGCCCAGCTGCTCCTTGGTCTCGGCAAAGGGCCCATCGGTGGTGGACACCTTGCCGTTGCGGACCCTCACCGTCGTCGCCGTCTGCACCGGCTGGAGCGCCTCTCCTCCGAGGTAGTGACCGCTCTTCTGAATGGCATCGGTAAAGGCAAAGTATTCGCTCATAAGACTGTCATACTCGCTCTTGGACAGCGAGCTCAGCTTCTTCTCCTCGTCGTAGATGAGGCAGAGGTACTTCATGGCTCCCTCCGAGTCGTGGTAGAACTGATTGGGGACGCATATAGTCGTTCGGGGGAGCCCGAAATCGACAGCACCAGGGCAACGGCGGTGACAAACAGGAGCAGCATCGTCCAGGTCATGAGGCTGTAACCCCTTACCCCATAGTAGATGGTAGCACCCACCAGGTCCCTGCCACTCAGGCCCGTCAGCAGCATTCCGATCCCCAGGGCGGCCGCCAGGGTCCGTCCCGGGCGGGACAAGCGTTTCACCCGTACGGAGAGGAAGGTGGAAAAGGGAAACAGCAAGCTGACCAGATGGGTGGTGAACGTGATGGGTGACAGGAGCAGTCCGGCGAGGAAAATGCTACTGATCTCGAACGCCGAGGGCATGGTAGCCCGTCTTCTCAGCAGGAGCAGCTCGCCGAGAAAGATCAGCATCACCAGGAGCCACACCGCCTGATAGGTCCGCTGCGCAGTCTGCTCGGAGGCCGGCAGGTAGCGGTAGGAGACCTGCCGCGGGTTTTCCGCCGGCCGCATCATACGATTCACGAAGGGGGCCAGATTCTGACCCCCAGTATACTCGCTGACCTCTGCGTGCTGGTGGCTCTCGAGAAACGAGTGATAGTACTCGACCAGCTCGGCAGTGCCCCTCGCGGGCCCGCGCAGCAGCAGCGGAACGAGCACGCAGGCCAGGCCGAGCAGTGGAACCGCGAGCGCGGCGCGACTGCGCCCTCGCAGCAGCAACCAGGCAGCGAAGAAGATCGGGGTAATCTTGATAGCCGTTGCGGTCACGATGTAGCCGGCGGCCCGAACGTCCATCCCACGGAGATAGGCCCGGGTTCCGAGCAGGACCAGAACGAGGATGACCTCGTTCATCTGAGCGTGATGAAAGTTGTCGAGGAAGAATTGGGCGGAAAGTACGACGCCCAGGACCAGAGACCAGATCCCCGGGCTGCGATCAGGAAAGGTGACCGCAAGGATCTCGCGGGTCAGGCGGACCGCCGTTACCCAGAGCGCCAGGTTGAGCAGCGAGAACAGCGTGCCGGCCACCTGCAGTGGGAACATCCCGAGGAGTACGAACACCATCGCCGCGAACGGGGGATACTTGAGCGGTCGGGCTCCAGCCAGGTAGTCATGGTACAGCGGATGACCGGTCGCGAAGTTGCGCCCCGCCTGCCAGAACACGGCGAAGTCGTTCCCGATATGCTGCGCGCGCCCCTGATGAACGGAGAGGGCGACCGCGACCGCGATCGCCCCACCCGGCAAGAGTATTCGCCACCCGGGAGCGCCATGCCTCATGGGTCGCCGTGCTTCTCCGCCAGATAGGCATACCTCGACAGCCGGCGTTCCACCGAATGGGTGTGCACGCAGTCGAGGAAGCGCTGGAGGCCGCCGAAGGTGGCCGGTCCCTCGCCGGCCACCGAAGCCTCGCGGTACCGGGCGCGCGGGTCGCGACGGCGACGGGAGACTTCGGCCGCATTCCAGGTCACATCTCTGGATTCCAGCACGGTGAATCCCGCCTGCCCAAGCAGTCGCTCGTTCTCACCCGGCGGCACGAAGAGTGCAGCGGCTTGCCTTCGCGCTGTCGACAATAGTCGTGTGTATCGGCCCCACGCCGGTCACGTAAATCTCGGCCTCCTGACCGGCTGGCGCGCCCTCCAGATGAGCCCGCCCGGCCGGCACCGGAACGAAGCTGCCTTCGGGATACTCGAGAACGGTCAATGTGCCGCTCGTATCGGCTACGCCAAGCTGGAGCGTGCCGCGCAGTACCAGGCCGTGCAGCGCTCCATTGTGGGTGTGGATCGCGCTGCAATAGCCGGGAGGGAGAATCAGGCGCTGGGCGAAGAGGCCTGCCCGGTCACGGGCCCCCGCCAGGGGAACGACCCGAGGGGTAGTCGTTGCGATCGAATCCCTGCGATCGATCCACGAGGGGGGAAGCTTGCTGTCCCGCCGTTCGTCGTCCCAGACCGCGTTGGCGATCCACCAGCGAGCGCCGTCCCAATACAAGAGGAGATAGTTCACGCCGCGGCCCAGCAAGGCACCTCTCGGGGTTCGTCGCATCTCATAGACGCTGCGCACCTGGGCGACGTTCCCGAACCGCTCCACCCGATGTCCGATCTCGGTCTCGAAGAACCCCTGCTCGACCAGCTCGGTGTTGACGGCCCGACGGAACTCCTCGGGTGTCATGACCGTGGGAACCGGTTTGCCGTTCTTCTCGCCCATGGAGACGAACGTGGCTTTCGGCATGTAGAGCGTGCTGTCCCGGCGCCACTGGCGCGGCGTCCCCGGCGGTCCATTGATCACATCGTAGAAGGCGGCTACGATGCCTTCGACGGTCCCTACATCGGCCGGATTGGCCGGTGGCATCTGCGCGACGGTGGCTGAACCGGTCGCGAGCATCCATAGCAGGAGCGCTGCCCCGGTCTTACCCCTCACCGGTTGCCTCCGCCGCTTGCTCTCGCAACACCCGTAACGCCAGGTCGATAGTCCGCCGGTGGGTCCGGAAGGAGAGCGCCACCAGCCGCAGCGTGAAGCGACCGTCGAGCATGGTAGACGAGAGGAAAACTCGGCCATCCCGCCGGACCCCTTCGATGATCGACTGGTTGATCTGGTTGGCCCGTTCCAGGCCTGCACCCGGAGGAACCCACCGGTAGGTAACGATCGACAGGTCCGGTGGCGGGCCGACCTCGAACCCGAGCTTCTGAACTTCCTGGTAGAAGTAGCGGGCCAGAAGCAGCTTCTCATCCAGCGCCGCCCGGAACGGTTTGGTCCCCACCAGGATGAGTGGGAGCCACATGCGCGAGGCTCGGAAGTGCTTGCTGAGCTCCGGCGACACATCCGCTGGAGAAACCTCGCTCGGCTCCCGGGAAACGTCCTGCATATAGCTGCCGGTGGCGCGGTGGCTCGCCACCAGGAGTCTGCTATCCCGCACCGCGACCATCCCTGAGCCGTATGGCAGGTAGAGGCCCTTGTGGGGATCGAGGACCACCGAGTCGGAGCGTTCGATCCCCGCAAGCGCGCGCCGACCATGCTCCGTCAGCAGAAAGAATCCGCCGTACGCCGCGTCCACGTGGAACCAGCAGCCCTCACGCTGGGCGATGTCGGCGAGGGCGGCGAGGGGATCGACCGCGCCGGTGTCCGTGGTGCCGGCGGCGGCAACGATGAGCCACGGCCTCAATCGTTGGGCCCGATCCGCGGCGATCGCCTGATCCAGCGCCTCGGGCCGCATTCGGTATCTGTGGTCCATCGGGATGTAGCGGACCTGGATCTCGCCCAGGCCGGCGATCCGCAGGGCCCTATCAATGGAATGATGGGCCTGTGCAGTCAGATAGACGACCGCCGTGGGAACATCCGCGGCTCGCAGGCCATGCGCATCTCGCGCGGTGACCATCGCGATCAGCGTTGCGAGGCTTCCACCCGAAGCGATGTTCCCGCCGGCACCTTCGGGATAGCCCACCAGGTCGGCGACCCAGCGGATCAGCATGTTCTCCATCCTGACCGCGCCGGGGCTGCTGAAGAACACCCCTGCGTACTTGTTGCTCACGGCAGCGAGATAGTCTCCCAGAGCCGCATGATAGATCCCGCCGCCCGGAATGAACGCCAAGTGGTGACCGGAGCTGTTGTTGGCGCCGGGGCGAACGACCTCGTGCTCCCATAGCTCGATCGCGGCCTCGATCGGGATCCCATCCTCCGAAATCGGGGAGCGGAGCAGCCCGATTCCCTTGTCCTCGGTCTCAGAGTACCCCTTGAGCTGATGGATCTTTCGAAGGTATCGCTCGGAGGAGGCAACCACGGCCTTGCGAAGCTGTTTCCGGCGGCTGGTGCCCGGGTCGAGCGGGCGGGCCGCCCGCTCCAGGCAGCGGAGGCGCTCGATCAGATCCTCGCTCACCCGCTCGCTCACTTGTCGGCGGCCGCCGGGTTCGCCTGACACCCGGCCACGGCTGCGCCGAGGATCACGAGGGCTGAGCCCGAAGACACGATGATATTTTGGTTCATGATCACCCCTATTTGTGACCTGCTTCTCTAAGCTGCTTCCAGGCGGTCCTATCCGACAGGTCCAGGCGATTCTCGAAGGTGAAAACGCCAAGGCCTGTCTCGCCTTCGCCGAAGTCGCTGCCATTGGTGAGCGGTTCGGTGAGCGCGACCTCATTACGCTGGCGCGCCAGGGACAAGGACGGGCGCTGATTCGGCTGGGTGAGTTCGCGCGTGGCATCGGGCTCCTGGATGAGGTGATGATCGCGATCACCGCAGGTGAAGTGTCGCCCCTGATCATGGGGGACCTTTATTGCAGCGTGATCGAGGCCGCGGACGACCTCGCCTCGGCGCGCGCCGCCGCAGACGAGCTGACCCCAGATCGCGGCCCGCCTGGATGCACCTTTCCTGCACGCGATAGCCGCGCAGACGCGGCCACCGCCTACGCCTACCCGCACCAGATCGTCTGAGCCATCGTACATAGAAATACCCACTGTTCCGCTCGCGTCGGTCTGGGCACTCCGCCCGATGCCGCGCCACTTGATCCGAGGTATCATTTGACCGTATCGCAGTCACGCGGTTCTCAGCGGAGGAGTCGGAGGAGATGATGCAGACGCAGCGGATCCAGACCGTGATTATCGGGGGAGGCCAGTCGGGCCTCTCGGTGGGATATCATCTGGCCCAGCGGGGCCTGCCTTTCGTCATCCTGGAGGCCAACCATCGGGTCGGGGACACCTGGCGGCGTCGCTGGGATTCGCTGCGGCTCTTTACCCCGGCGCGGTTTGACGCCATCTCCGGCATGCCGTTCCCCGGCCCGCCCCACGCTTTCCCCACCAAGGACGAGATGGCCGACTATCTCGAGTCCTATGCCGGACGGTTTGCCCTTCCGGTGCGAACCGGCGTCAAGGTGGACCGGCTGTGCAGGCAGGGTGATCGCTACATCGTCTCTGCGGGCACCCACCGGTTCGAGGCCGATCACGTCGTGGTCGCGATGGCGACATTTCAGCGCCCGCAGGTACCCGCTTTCGCTGCGGAGCTCGACTCTGGCATCCTGCAGCTGCACTCGCTCGACTATCGCAATCCGGCCCAGCTGCAAGACGGCGGTGTCCTCGTTGTAGGAGCCGGCAACTCCGGCGCCGAGATCGCGCTGGAGCTGTCCCGGGCAGGACAGAAGGTCTGGATGTCGGGCCGACGCACCGGTGAAGTTCCCTTCCGGATCAATGGCTGGGCAGCTCGACACTTGCTGCTCCGTCCCGTGTTCCGGTTCGTCTTCCATCGGGTGCTGACGACCGACACGCCCATCGGGCGGAGGGCTCGACCGAAGATCGTGGCCAAAGGCGCGCCCCTCATTCGGGTGAAGGCCCGCGATCTGCTGGCCGCCGGAGTCGAATGGGTGCCTCGCACCCGAGGCGTGAGCCACGGGCTTCCGATCTTGGACGACGATCGCGTACTCGAGGTGGGGAACGTAATCTGGTGTACCGGATTCCATCCCGGGTTCTCCTGGATCGATCTTCCGCTCCCCTTGGATGATCATGGAGAGCCGATCCAACGTCGTGGCGTAGTGCCAGGTGAACCGGGGCTCTACTTCGTTGGGCTGCACTTCCTGTATGCGATGTCGTCCACCATGATCCACGGTGTAAGCCGGGACGCGGAATACATCGCCGAGGCTATCGCCGGGCGGGTGCGCACCAGGGTGGCCGAGCCGGCCGGGGCGCCGACCTTGTTGGCCGCCGGTTAGCCGGCCTCTGCGCTGGGGCCTTCCCTTGCCGGGCGCGCCCAGCCGCTCTAGGTTCTTGCGCGCGCGCGCCGCATCGAAGCGGCGCGCGTTTCAACGCGCACCCCCACCAGAGGCCCCTGTGCTCCTCGTCGGTATCCTGCCGCTGCTCGCCATGGTTCAGCAGCAGCCGTCCCCGTCTCAGCTGTCACCCTCGCCCATCAAGCGCATCGAAGTCCTCCCAGCCAGGCGCACCATCACCGCCGGGGATTCCGTGCAACTCGATGTGCGGGCGCTGGATGCCAACGGTGCAGCGGTACCCGGTGCCGTGCTGTACGCCAAGATGCTCGGAGGGGAGGGTGAGGGGACCGTACGGCCGGAGAGCTTCTGGCTGGTGGCCAGCTCGGTGGGGAAGTTCCCGCTCGCCTTCAGCGCGCTGGTGCCCGGCACCCTTCCCTTCGTGGACACCACCTCGGTCGAGTTCGATGCCGTTCCCGGGCCGGCGGTGCGGCTGGAAGTGGGGCCCAGTCCCGTCACCATCGTGGACGGCCAGTCCCTGCACTTGAGTGCGCTGCCCTTTTCCAAGGTCAACGATCGCACCTTGGACTCGGTGCGCTGGCGCTCCAGCGATCCCAGGGTGGTGGCGGTCGATCCGGTCGGCGTGATCACTGGTCTGGCGACGGGTCACGCTCGGCTCACCGCGTCGGTTGGAGGCGCCAAGGGCGTGGTGGAGGTGCGAGTGGTGTCGGGCGCGTTCAGCAGGCTCACCCTCAAACCGGCCAAACCGGTGGTGCGGCAGGGCGATGTGGTGGCGTTTGCGGTGGAGGCGAGGGATGCGGCCGGCAAACCGGTGAGCGACCTGACGCCGACCTGGAGCTTCTCTCCCGGCGATGGACAGCTCGGGGCCGATGGCCACTTCGTCGCCTACCGTCCGGGACTCTACACCATCACCGCGGGGTTGGGCCGGCACAGTCTGAGCGCCAGCGTCACGGTCACCCTGCGGGACGTCCGTCGCTCGGTGACGGTGGTCGGCCGGTTGCCACGAACCGGGTTCGCCACCTCGGAGGTCTGGATTCATCCCAATGGCAAGGTGGCCTATCTCGGCACCCATCAGGGTGGGGACCGGGTGTATGCCATCGACATCAGCGATCCCGGCAAGCCGGTGGTGGTCGACTCCATCATGGCGAACACCCGGCTGGTGAACGACATGCAGACCACGGCCGACGGTAACTACATGGTCTTCACCCGAGAAGGTGCGGCCGATCGCAAGAACGGCATCGTGATCGCGGACACCCACGACCCGCTCCATCCCAAGGAGCTCTCTCAGTTCGTGGAGGGCGTCGCGGCGGGAGTCCACTCCGTCTACATCTACGAGAATCCCCAGTACGGCACGTACGTGTTCATCACCAATGACGGCACCGGCGCCATAGACATCGTGAACATTACCGACCCGGCCCATCCGACACGGGCCGGCGAGTGGCGCACCGACCGGCCCGACGCCTCACGCTACGTCCACGACCTGGACATCGTGGACGGGGTGCTCTACGCCAGCTACTGGAACGATGGCCTGGTGATTCTGGACATCGGCAACGGCAAGTGGGGGGGACGCCCGGACAAGCCGGTGCTGGTCTCTCAATTCAAGTACAGCCTCGACTCGCTCTATAAGGATGTGGAGGACGTGAGCCGCCCGGGCTTCACCCGCGGCACCCACACGGCCTGGCGGCAGCGAGGTGGGCACTATGTCTTCATCGCCGATGAGGTGTACCTCAACGGCCAGGTGGACGGCGCGAAGGACGCCTCCTCCAGCAGAATGTTCGGCACCCTGCAGGTCGTAGACGTCAGCGACATCGAGCACCCCAAGTCGGTCGCCTGGTACACTCCGGAGATGGGTGGTGTGCACAACGTCTGGCAGGTGGCTGACACGCTGTACCTGGGCGCGTACGATGCCGGCTTCCACGCTTTCGACATTTCCGGTGAGCTCAAGGGCGATCTCCGGGCGCAACACCGGGAAATCGCTTCGCTCAACACTGCCGACATGGGTGGGGTCGTTCCCAACGCGGCGTTCGACTGGGGTGTGGTAGTGAATCCGAAGGACGGGCTGGCCTACGTGAACGACTTCAACAACGGGCTTTGGGTCGTACGGTTGAACCCGAAGAAGTCGACCACTCCGATGATCCCGTGACCCGTCTGCTCCGTCGTGCCGGGGCTGGTGTGGTCGCCTCGCTGCTGAGCCTGGCGCTGGCCTGCGCCCCGGCTCCGCATCAGACTACGGCCTCGGCGACACCGGTGAAATCGTCAGCGCCCGCCGCTCCAGACCGGGACTACTTCGTTTTCGTGGCGAGCGAGGGGAACGATCAGATCTCGCTGGTGGAGTTCGGTGCCGGCGGCGCCCGGGTCGTTCGCCATCGAAAGATCGGGACCAACCCCACCGAGCTGGTGGGGCCACATGGCCTCTACGTCTCACCCGACGGCAAGTGGTATTACGTCTCGACCGCGCACGGCACTCCGAACGGCGCCCTGTGGAAGTTCTCCACCGCGAACGACGAACAGGCTGGCCGAGTCGAGCTGGGCCGGTTCCCGGCTACGGTGCAGGTGGCACCCAACGGGCATTATGCCTGGGTGGTCAACTTCAATCTCTACGGCGACATGGTGCCGTCGTCCGTCTCGGTGGTGTACACCGACCGGATGCTCGAGGTGCGCCGCATCCCGACCTGTGTGATGCCTCACGGCTCTCGGCTCTCTCCCGACGGCAACCGGCAATACTCGGCCTGCATGATGAATGACGAGCTGGTGGAGATCGATACGGGCAAGTTGGCGGTATCGCGCACCTTCATGCTGCGGAAGGGCGAGGACGGCCACAGCGCTTCCATGGCCCCGACCTGCTCTCCCACCTGGGCTCAGCCGTCGGCCGATGGCCGTACCGTTTGGGTCGCCTGCAACAAGTCGAATGATCTGGTGGAGATCGACGTCCCTTCGTGGACCATGCGACGCCGGATTCCGGCGGGCGATGGGATCTACAATCTGGCTGCCAGCCCCGATGGACGTCTGGTCGTAGGAACCAATAAGCGGGGGAAGTCGATCTCGGTCATCGAGACCGCCAGCGGCCGCGAGCTCGCACGTATTCCTGCGACGCGGCGCAACCCCAGTGGCTTGGTCATCTCACCCGACAGTCGCTACGCTTTCGTGACGCAGGAGGGGGTCGGCTCGGAGCCCGGTGCCGTGGATGTGATCGACTTGCGGGCGCGTACTCGGGTTGCCAGCGTTGACCTGGGCCAGCAGGCCGGAGGAATCGATTTCTGGAAGACTGAGCCCTAGGCCGGCGCTGCCGCATTGTCGATCACCGTCTCCAGCTCTTCAGTATCTCGCCTGCGGCACTCGCGCTTCAAATCCTCGATATCCGCAGACAAGAACTGACCGAGAAAGGAATCGTTAGTGACCTCGAACGCGGGGAGATCCTTCTTGGCGGCGGTGTTGGAGTAGAGAGCGATCACCGCCCGCTCATCGAAGCGGTAAAACGAGTAGGTGGGATACCGGTTGAACAGCCAGATCGCAATCGGCTTCTGGAACTCACGCGCCTGTCGCGCGAAATAGCGGTAGGCATCGATGACCAGGCTGGGGATGAGCGGACCGTCATCGAAATGTTTGGATAGCGAATACATCAACTCATGGTTTTCCAGGTCGGGAAGGAAGACCTCCAGGCTGGAATTCTCCCGGCCGAAAAAGGCTTTGACCGAGGCGGCGTGGTTTTCCCGCCACCGCCGGGAATGAATGAAATACAGGATCATCTGACTGGAGGACCCGATCAGGTCGTCGAAACGCTGCACGAACCCGGCAAATGGGGCGACGCGGATGATGCCGGGCTGGGGCTCGAGGCCTGGGGTCATCGGAAATGCGTAACCGTTTTCCACCGGCTTCACAACCCGGGCTTCGCGTCGGGCTCCAGCACGCAGATCGTCACCCGATGCCAGGCGTTGTTACTATAGCCTTTCACGTTCCAAGTCTCCCAGGCAGACGCGGGCTGCCTCGTACCCGCGCTGTCGGTCGCCCGAACCATCAGGGTGTGAGTACCCGGGGCCAGCTCCACGGTCGCGTCCCAGAAGGTCCAGGTCCAGCGCCGGCCTTCGACAGCGATTCTCGCCGCCGTCCAAGTGCGTCCCTCATTGGCGGATACTTCGATCGACGTGAGCGGCTTGCCTCCGGATCCTATGGCCCAACCCCTGACCAGCACTGGTCCGGCTGGCACTTTCTGATCCGCGATCGGCTCCAGGATCACCGCGTTGAGCGAAACCTCCGTCAAGGCCACGCCGGCGGTCACGTTGCGAAGATCGTTCTGGTTTACCTCTCGCTGAAGCCGGTAGGCTCGACTCTGGAAGTAGTTGCTCGAGGGTTCCTCCGATAGTCGGATTTGGCCGAGCCACTTGACGCTGCGGGCACCGATCCAGCCCGGCACGACGACTCGAACTGGAAATCCGCGCTCGGGCGCGAGTGGAGCCCCATTGAGTCGGGTGGCCAGCAGCACCTCAGGGCACTGCGCCTTGGCGATATCGATCGATCCCCCGAAGCCAAACCGACGTCCCTCGCGTTCACACGCATCCAGGCCGACGAACTCGACGAATTTCGCCAGCGGGGAGACTGCCGCCGCACTCAGCACATCGGCCAGACTGATGCCGGTCCACACCCCAGTGCTCGCCGCCTCCGCGCCCCAGGGCAGCTCGCCGGGCAAGGGGCCGATAGACAGAAACTCATCCCGGCGGAGTCCGGCACAAATCAGCGTGGCGGCTTCGTGTCGCTCCGGAAAGTTCAGCAGCTCGGCCAAGGAGAAGGTTCGAGGCCGGTCAACCAGGCCGCAAACCTCGAGGCGCCAAGTTGCTGGGTCGATCTGAGGAGTGGCGGCGTGACTACGAGTGAAGAAGACATTGGAGGGAGTGACGAAATACTCGGCAGGAATGGGCCAGAAGCCCGCATTGTGGCCGTCCGGATCGTGGACCAGTCGTCTACAGGAAGAGGGCATGGGGCTTCAAAGTATAGCGGTCCCCCCTCCGGGAGAACCGCTGAAAAACCGGACACGTTTGCTCCCTCGCGCCCCTCTCGGAGACAATTTGGCTGACCAGGGCTGATGCCCGCCGGCGGTCTTCGGGGTAGACCCCCGGCGAGCCCTCTGCCGCTCAGGCATAGTGGTTGCCAAGCTGATGGTCATGGCGCTTCTGCATCATGTGGTCACCATGCTGGTCCTGGCTGGCGGGGTCACGGAGCCTTGCGACCTGGCGGCCCAGGAGGCATCAACAACTGACCCGCCCGGCATCGAGGGGCTTCCGGTCGTGGAGATTACCGCCACCGGCCCCTCCGATTCGCTCCTGGCCGTGATTCTGAGTGGCGATGGGGGTTGGGCCGCAGGAGACAAGCAGATGGCTGCGGCGTTGGCGGCCAAGGGAATTCCGGTGGTGGGCTTCGACTCGCCCTCCTACCTCGCGGTGCAGCGAACACCCGATGGTGCAGCCAGTGATCTCGGACGCCTGCTCCAGCACTATCTCTCGGCCTGGCACAAACAACACGTTCTGCTGATCGGCTACTCTCATGGCGCGGACATAGCGCCGTTCATGGTCTCCCGGCTGAGCCCGCCGCTGCGGAAACGAATAAGCCTGGTCGCCCTGCTTGGCCTGGAGGATCGTGCCAGCTTTCAGTATCACCTGGCCGACCTCGTCACCTCGATTCGCCGTGAGGGCGATCTTCCGGTGCTTCCAGAGGTGCAGAAGCTCCGGGGCATGGCGCTTCTCTGTCTCCAGGGCTCGAACGAGACCAAGTCCCTCTGCCCCCGGTTGGACCCTTCGCTGGCTCGGGTGGAGACGCATGCCGGAGGCCATCGAATCGTCAGCAGCGAGGGGAAGGATGTGGTGAACCTGATCCTGGCCGCCGCCCAGGAGCGAAGGTCATGATCCCGTTCGGGCTCTGCATCCTGGCGATCCCCGCATTGCTGGCGTCCTCGGCGCCGTGCCCGCCGAGTCTGCACCGAGCCTCGGACGGCGTGCTCGGCCTGCCTCTGGTGGAGCTCCCCGCCGACCCGGGCGGCAACTTGCTCGCTGTTCTGCTGACCGGCGATGGCGGCTGGGCCAAGGGAGATCAGTCGATGGCCGCGGCCTTCCGCGCGCGGGCCATTCCTGTAGTCGGGTTCGTCTCGCCCTCGTACCTGCAAGTGCCCCGCACGCCGGATGGCGCCGGAGACGATCTCCGCAGGCTGCTCGACCACTATTTGCGGGAGTGGCACCTGAGGCGCGTCATCGTCGTGGGCTACTCCCGCGGTGCCGACTTGCTGCCGTTCATGGTCTCCCGGCTTCCGTCGCAGCTGCGCAGACGTCTCGCCTTGGTTGCCATGATCGGGCTCTCCGACGAGGCCAGCTTTCAGTACCGGCCGACGGATCTCTTCGCCGACGGATTGCGTTTCACCGACCGAGCGGTTGAGCCTGAGGTGCGGAAATTGCGGGGGCTCAGGATGATGTGCATCTCGGGCGAGCAGGAGGGAGGCTCCCTGTGTCCTCGATTGAATTCGTCGCTCGTTCGGGTTGCGACCCATCCGGGAGGCCATCGTGTGACCCAACGGGTTGGTGCTGCGGTGGTGGACCTCATGATGGGGGAAGTGCGGTGTGACGATGAGGGCTACCCCGCGGCTCTCATGGCCTCGCGGTAGACCAGCTCGGCACTCGCCATATCCTCGACCGCAACTCCTACTGACTTGAAGAGGGTCACCTCGTCGCCGTCCGTTCGGCCGGGACGGGTGCCTGCAATGACCTCGCCGATTTCGCCAGACACCTGACCCGCGGCGATGACATCACCGGACTCCTGAGTGGCCGCCTCCCGCGAGTCCACGAAGAGCCGTGCCCGGCGCAAGGTCGTGTCATCCAGCTCTCTCCATTCGGGGCGCGCAGCACCCACCGCGTTCACATGGACTCCGGGAGACAGCCACTTCCCCGAGAGCACCGGCGTCGAGGAGGTGGTCGCAACGGTGACCACGTGAGCGCCGCGCACGGCCTCCTCCGCCGAACCCATCGCCTGGACCCCGAACTGCTGGGCGAACGCTTGGGCGTTTCGTGGGCTCCAGACCCGCACCTCTCGAAATGAGCGGACCAGCCGGAGCGCTTCCAGGTGGCTCCGGGCCTGCACCCCGGACCCGATGATGGCCAGTACCGATGCATCCGGCCGGGACAGGAGTTGCGTGGCGACAGCCGATGCCGCTCCGGTTCGCATCTCGGTGATGAGCCTCCCGTCCATGGTCGCGATGTGCTCGCCGGTCTCCGGCTGGAAGAGCACGATGAGCGCGTGGTGGGTGGGGATTCCCCGGTTGTTGGGATAGAACGTCACCAGCTTCGCGCCCAGCGCGCCGGCGTAGGCCGGCATGATGCCGAAGAAGCCCTCGTGGTCGGTAACGGGGAGCACCACGCGCACCGGTTGAACCACTCTCCCGGCGGAAAGGTCGGCCAGCGCCCGCGCCATGGCTGGGATGAGATCTTCCATCCGCAACAGCCGGCGGATCGCCGCCTCATCAAGGAGCAGGCTCATTGCCCCGGATGGTACGTCCGCACGATGTGCCCCTGGAGCTCATCGGGGTAGAAGTACACCTCCCGTAGCGCGCCTGAGGCGTAGCGCTCCGCCTGGTCATCGAAGTGTGGTGACTTGGGGTCGCCGCTCTCGCCTCCGGCGGTGATTGCCCTGGCTCGCACCCTGGGCCCGAATTCCACCGCGGCGACGAAGGTGTTCCCGTAGCTGCCGTAGATCCGCTTGCTCCCGTTGTACGAGCGAGCTACGAAGGAAGCCAGCGACCCCCACCTGGAGGAGGTGAAAGGCACCGGAATGCTCGGGGCGGAATCGGTGAACGGCTGAACGATGTCGTCCGTGAGACGCTGAAACCGGTTGATCTCACCCCAGGGAGTCTTCCAGCTGCCGAAGTCGGCTGTCAGCTTGTCAGATGCTCTGGCCAGCGCCTCCAGCCGCTGGGCCGGCGTCGTATGCCTCGCCATGTAGACGTAGGGCCACATCTGTCCCGAATCTGGCTCATCGGGTACCAGGCGCGACAGCTGGTCGCCCCAGTACACCGCCAGCGACGTAGGGATCGACCCGACAGACCAGCGCCGATCCCAGCTTCGAAGCAGCTTGACCTGTTCGCTCACCCTGATCTTGAGGGAGCTCGAGTCCGGGGTCTGCTCGTAGGCCTCGAGGAGCGCCGGAAGCAGAGTGTCGAACGCGGTGAGACGAGGATCGAACGCCGCGGCAATGAATGATTCCAAGGTGAACGCTGAATTCCCGGCCAGCATCTGCTGGGCGTGGATGCCCCGCGGGCTTTCGCCCGCCCGGTCCATGTAGGAGGGAAAATTCTCCTGCTTGGGACTGTTCCCGCCGGCCGCCGAATAGGGCCAGTCGTTGGTGTTCTGGATCCACCCGTTGGGTGGATTCAGCAGACCCGGCGTCTCGTCCACCGAGTACAGCCCCTTCCATTCGGTGGCCGGGTTGCTGCCGTCCACCGGCCGGCTCCAGTCGAAGCTGGTATCCCGCTTGGGAATGAAGTTGGCGTGGAAGTAGGCGATGTTGCCTGCGGCGTCGGCGAACACGGTGTTGTTGGATGAATTGGTGTGCAGCTCCATGGTCTGTTTGAAGGACACATATCCGTTCGCCTTGGTCCGCAGGTACGACTGGGTCAGTGCCTTCACCGGTGCTTGCATCAGTCTGACGGCGATCCACTTTCCGTCGGCCTCCCGGACGATGGGGCCATGATGGCTGTAGTAGACGGTGAACGTTCGGCGGGCCAAGCCTTCCGCGGTCTTGTAGGGAACCGTGATGCGTCTGTCCCGGAGCCGTCGCTCTCCCTTCCCGTAGCGGTAATACACTTCGTCCTTCTTTTTCAGTACCGTCTCCGCGTACTCGTCGATGGCATCGGCTCCGGTGGAGGTGTGCATCCATCCCGCATGCTGGTTGAACCCCTGGTACACGAAGAACTGACCCCAGGTTACGGCACCGTACGCGTTCAAGCCCTCGTCGCTGGTTGCCTGGACCTCGGTCCGGAAAAAGAATGAGGTGTGCGGATTGATCAGAAGCAGAGCGTGTCCGCCGCCGGTTCTCGACGGCGCGATGGCGAACCCGTTCGATCCGTTCGGCTCGGCTCCACTGCTCCTGGTCTCGGACATCCGCTTAGCCGGCCCCTCGCCGTAAAAGCCTTCCAGCCCCTGGAGCGACACACTCTCGATGTCTCCCCCGATGCTCCCTTCGGTGAAGGCCAGCGCCATCCACGGCTCGAACCGCTCGAGCACGCGCGGCCGGACCTGGGGATGGGTGAAGAGATAGTAGTTCAGGCCGTCCGCCCAGGCGTTCATCAACCGCCTCAGCCACTCGGGACTGGCGCGGTACTTGGCCCGCATGCTGTCGGGGTCGATGAAGAGCTTCATTCTCAAGTCCTGGTAGAGCTTGGCCTCCCCCTCTGCCTCGGCCAACCGCCCCAGGGCGGTGAGGTAGTTGACCTCGATCCGGTTGAAATCGTCCTCGGCCTGCGCATACATGAGACCAAAGACAGCGTCGGCGTCGGTCTTACCATGTACGTGAGGAATTCCCCAATCGTCGCGGGTGATGGTGACCACCTGGGCCTGGCGCTTCCATCGCAGGGAATCGGGTGGGTCTGCGCGCGAGCCGGCAACGACAATGGAGGGGAGGCTTAGAGCGAGAAGGAGGAGATCAGAAACGATCATGAGGTCGTCAGGGCTTTCTGAATCAGGCGGGTGTGTCGCACTTCGTGTTGGCCTATGAAAAGCACCCATTGGTAGAAATCCAACAAACCAAGAATCGGGTGAGGAAAGCACAGCGAGCCGACCGCCCACCCATCCGCCTGTCTGATCACTTCGGTCAGGTCGGCTCGGCTCTCGCCTAGGCCCAGGAGGGCGGCCCGGCCATCAGCGTGAGGATCGGGCTGCACCAACGCCGGGGCGGAGACCCGGCGCACCAACTCCATCAGGCGAAATGGGTCAAGTCGACCCATGACCGAAGCGGTCTCCTGCTCCGGGCCCAGGTCCTTGAGTTCGTTCTCTCGCAGCAGCTTTCGCAAGACTTTCACAATCGAGGACTCCGTCAACCGCAGGTGCTCGAGGGTTTCGCCGGGCGACCATACGTCGTCAACCGGCCGCCGCTGGAGCTGCGCCGGACTCAGGTCGCTCACCGTCTTCAGCAGTCCTTCTCGCGCCTGGGTCAGGTAATCTTGAAGCTCGCGGAAGCGGGGGTGCAGAGATCCTCCGGCGACAGGATGCCGTGGTGAATCAACTCAGCTCAATCTATCCTCGCATCTTGCCTAGACCATCACCGCTCCACCGGCCAGGTCCAGAATGATGCCGGTGACCCAACCCGCGTCTTCCGATGCGAGAAACAGAGCCGCCCGAGCCACGTCCTCCGGCGTGCCCAGTCGCTTGATGGGGTGCATGTCAACCAGCGCGTCCTTCATCGCGTCGGGGATGCGTTCCTGATTCCGTTCCGTGAGAATGGTCTCGGGGGCGATGCAGTTGACCCTGATGCCGAACGGGCCGGCCTGGGCGGCAACATCCTGGGTCAGAATCTGAACGCCGGCTTTTGCCGCGGCGTAGGGAATCGGAGACTGAGGGTGTGGTCTACGGGCTGCGGCGGAGGACATAGTGATGATGGTGCCCGATTTTCGTTGCTTCATTCCGGGCAGAACGCTTTTGATCGTCAGAAAGGTCGCGGTCAGATTGTCGTCCAACGACTCGTGCCAACCTTCCTCACTGATCTCCTCCAGCGGGCCTGGTCGAGTGAAGCTGCCTCCGGCGTTGGCCACCAGAATGTCGATCGGGCCGAGCTCCCGCTCGATCTGGCGCCGCATCGCCTCGATCTCCGCAAACTTGGTGGTATCGGCCGCGACCTGAATGGCTCTGCCGCCGGCTCGCTCGATCTCCTGCCGGACCAGCGCCAGCGCTTCCCGATCTCGGCCGTGGACTACTACCTTCGCGCCGTGCTGCGCGAAGAGCTTAGCGATGGCTGCTCCTATGCCCCGTGAGCTGCCGGTGACCAACGCCACCTTCTCCTGGAAAGCCGTCATCTCTTGCTCCCCAATCATTCCGCCCGTATTTCGCGCAGCCTGGAAACAGTCTTTCCAGCCTTCGCGTAAGTCTCGAGAAAGCTATTTTCCCACGTCGAATCCAATCTCAGCGACGCATGCTTGCACTGCTGCTCCTGATTCAAGGTGTAGTCATTGAAGGCAAGGGATCTCCGACGGCGGAGATTCCAAGGCTCGAGGCCTCCCCCCAGATCGATGGCCAGCTCGATGAACCCGTCTGGGGCCAGGCAACCCGACTTACCGGCTTCTGGCAGTACCAGCCGGTGGATGGCCGGCTGGCTGAGGAACAAACCGAAGTCCTGGTGTGGTATGCGCCGGACGCAATCTACTTCGGCATCATCGCCCACGACCGAAACCCGGCCGCGATCCGAGCCACCGTCGCCGATCGAGACAACATCGATAACGACGACCATGTGGTCATCGATCTCGACACCTTCCACGACCGGCGCCGCGCCTTCTTCTTTGGCGTGAACCCGCTGGGCTCCCAAAGCGACGGCGTCCGGAGCGAGGGCGCGGGCCAGGTCAGCAGCCTCATTCCGGGAAGCACCGACAAGAACCCCGACTTCGCCTGGGAATCCAAGGGAAGGATCACGGTTCAGGGATATCAGATCGAGATCCGAATCCCGTTCAAGAGTCTTCGCTTTGCCGGGAGCGGGCCCCAGACCTGGGGCTTCAATGTCACCCGGGTGGTCCAACGCACCGGCTATACCGATACCTGGACCGATGTCCGGCGGGCCAATGCCAGCTTCCTGGGTCAGGAGGGAGCGCTCGCGGGTTTGCACGACCTCAAACGCGGCATTGCCGTCGAAGCCCAGCCCTTCGTGACCGCCACCGCCGAGGGAAGCCGCGACTCTTTGAACGGGGACTTCAGCCGTGAGAAGGTGGACCCTGACGCCGGACTCAACCTCCGTCTCGGGTTCACCAGCTATGCCCTGGACGCGACCATAAATCCTGATTTCAGCCAGGTGGAGAGCGACTCGGGCCAAGTTACGGTCAACGAGCGCTTCGCCCTCTTCTTCCCCGAGAAGCGTCCCTTCTTCCTGGAGGGCATCGAGCTCTTCGGCACGCCCCAGACGCTGGTATATACCCGCCGCATCGTCAATCCCAAGGCCGGCGCCAAGTTTACCGGAAAGTTGGGGCAGCTCGGCGTCGCTCATCTCACGGCGATCGATGAGACCGATGCCGCCGATGCGTGGTTCAACATCACCCGTCTCCGCCGCGACTTCGGCCGCAATTCCATTGCCGGGCTCACCTTCACCAACCGGGATCAGAGCGGAGCTCACAACCGAGTGCTCGCCGGCGATTTCCGTTACGTGTGGAGTCTCTATTACACCCAGTTCCAGTACGGCGCGTCCTGGACCCGTGATGGCGGGGGCGGCCGTCCTGCCCCCATCTGGCAGGCGGAGTATGACCGCACCGGCCGCTCCTGGGGCTTCAACTATCTGCTCAAGGGGTTGGGGGCTGGATTCGACGATCAGGCGGGTTTCGTCAACCGGCTTCGCAGCAACGTGGTGAACGGACATGCCAATAATCGTTACACACTCTATGGGGCGCGAGGAGCTCTGCTCGAGAATCTCACCCTCTTCGGCGGGCCGGAGCGGACCTGGCGCTACGACAAGTTTGGTTTTAGACCTGCCCTGGAAGGGGACGAATTCCTGGACGTGACGCTGCAGCTTCGCGGCGGGTGGAAGCTGAATCCGCGGCTGGAACGCAACTTCGTGAATTTCGAAGACAGCACCTACGCCGATTATACCGTCGGGAGCCCCGCGGGGCCGGTCTATCGCCCGGGCGACAACTTCTCCGGGTTTGCCTGGCAGGCGAGAGTGACCACGCCCATCTGGCGAAAGCTGGGCGCCAACCTCACCTATCGTCGCGGGCGCGCGGCCATTTTTCAGGAAGGCGTCACCGGCCGCTCCTGGGTCCTGAGTTTCGGTCTCGATCTCCGGCCGGTGTCCACCATCAGGGTCTCCGCCACCGGCACCGTGTTCCGGCTCTATCGCCTCGATGGCAGCGAATTCGCCCGGTCGGCCATTCCCCGGCTCAAGGTGGAGTACCAGCCCCACCGGGCGCTGTTTTTCCGGGTGGTCGGCGAGTACCGCTCCCAGCGGCAGGCCGAGCTGCTCGAGCCCGCTTCCGGCGATCCCTTGTTTGTAGGAGGCGAGCCCCAGCCGGCGACCAGTTTCAACGGCCTCCGAGTCGATGTCCTGGGCTCGTTCGAGCCCACGCCCGGGACTGTTGCCTTTCTCGGCTACGGCAGCTCGCTGGAAAGTGACCGGGAGTTCAACTGGTCCCGGCTTCAGCGGATCAGCGATGGGTTTTTCCTGAAGCTGGCGTATCAGGTGAGGCCGTAGGACCAGCTTGCCCCCATCGCTTGTCGGGCGGGGGAACCTCGGCGTTGCGCAACGGTGGAATCCTGGTGTTGAACTGTACCCCGGTCACCCGATCGGTATTGTCGTCGCGCACTCGATACGCCGCCGGAAAGTCCCCCGATTGTTCCATCCACTGCTGTAACACACCGGCCAGCCGGCGCACTTCCTTGGCATAGGCCGGCTGGTCGGCGACGTTCTGCAGCTCCCATGGATCAGCTTTCAGATCGTACAGCTCCAGCCGCGCCCGCGGCACCTCGAATAGGCGGCGCTGGGCCGCGGTGAGCCGGCCGGCCTTCGCCAGCGAGCGAAGCGCGAGAAAGGATGGGCTGGCTCCGATATCCGCGGCGGTGCAGAGCGGCAGGTCGGTGTACGCGTCGGTGCGGATCAGTTTGTAGCGACTGGTGCGCACCGCGCGCTGATGCTCGTCGCAATCATGCCAGTTGCGCTCGCTGAAGACATACTTCCTGCCTCCGTAGGTGCTCGGTGTGGTGACCAGCTCGGCGAAACTCCGCCCCTGCATGCTCTCCGGCGGCTTGCCTCCCGCCAGCTCCAGAATCGTCTGGGTGAGATCTACGGTGCTCACCAATCCGCGGTCATAGATCGTCCCTGCCGGAATCCGGCCACGCCAGGAGAGGATGAGTGGCGTACGCGTGCCTGGGTCGTACAGTGTGCCCTTCTCCCTGGGGAACGGCGGCCCATTGTCACTGAGGAAGACAATGAGGGTGTGCTCGGTGAGATGCCGTCGGTCCAGCTCCGCCGTCATCTCACCGATCGCGGCGTCCATGTGTCCGATGGCATCGTAATAGAGGGCCAGATCCGCACGGGTCTCCCGAGTATCGGCGAGAAACGGTGGTACCGTCACTTGCGCGGGCGAGTGCCGAGGGGACACCGTCCCCGGTCGGTAGGGCCGGTGCGGCTCGTGGAATCCGACCCATAGGAAGAAGGGCCGAGTGCCTGCCGAATCGAGGAAGGCGGGGAACGCGGTAGCGGTTTCCGGAGAGTACCACTGAAACTGCCGCTCGCCGTAGGGACCGTAGTGGGTCTTCGCCATGTCCCCGGTGAAGTAGCCCAGATCCCGAAGATATGAGGGAAGGATGCGCTCGTTGTCGGGCAGCGGCGTATGCAGATCCTCGGTCAAAGTAGTGTGAGGGTACTTGCCGGAGAGCATGCTGATACGCGAGGGGCTGCACTGTGGTGAAGTGCCGAAAGCGTACACGACCCGAAGGCCAGAGCGCGCCAGCCGATCGATACCCGGCGTGTGAATCCCGTGGTTTCCGTACGCCCCGGTGTCGCGCCATCCCAGGTCATCGGCCAGGAACACCACTACGTTGGGACGCGGCTGCGTTGTCACTTGCGCCGTGGCGAAGATTGGGGCAGTTACCATCACGAGCACCGGCGCGACTTTCCAGCCAGTCACTTTCACCCTCCCCGCCGACTAACCCCTTCTCCTACAACGAGAAACACCGCGTAAAACTCAACATATGCAACCGGAGGGGCGGATTGCACCCTGCTGGAGCCTGTCGTATGTTGACGACGATCGCCCACTGTCGAGCCCGCGCCCCTCCGCTGCCGACCAAGCCAACTCTCGAGCGTGTGCTCGCCTGGAGGAGCCATGAAGTACCCCGCCGTTTCCAACTACCTGAACGGAAAGTTCGTGGCGGACGATCTCCCCGCCCTCGACGTATACGATCCCAGCGTGGGTCAGGTCATCTCCCGCGTCCCGCTCTCGTCTCCCCGTGAGGTCGGCCGGGCAGTCGAGAGTGCTCGGGCAGCGTTCGCCGATTGGTCCACCACGCCTATCAAGGAACGGGTCCAGGTCTTCTATCGCTACAAGGCGCTGCTCGAGCGCGACATCGAGGAGCTCTCGGCCCTCGTCACCGAGGAAAACGGAAAGATCGCAAGCGAGGCTCGTGCCGAGGTGCTCAAGTCGGCCGAGCTGACCGAGTTCGCCTGCTCGCTGCCGCAGATCGTCCCGGGCGAAGTGCTGGAGGTGAGCCGGGGCGTGGAGTGCCGAATCGAGCGATATCCACTCGGCGTCGTGGCCGCGATCACCCCGTTCAACTTTCCCAACATGGTGCCGAATTGGTCGATTCCCAACGCGCTGGCCCTGGGCAACTGTCTGATCCTCAAGCCCTCGGAACTGGTTCCTCTGAGCGCAGGGAGAATCGCGGAGCTGTTGCGCGAGGCCGGGCTTCCCGATGGGGTGCTGCAGATCGTGCACGGGGGCAAGGAGGCGGTGGAGGCCATCTGCGACCATCCCGGGATTGCCGCGATCAGCTTTGTCGGCTCGACCAAGGTTGCCAAGATCGTCTATCGGCGGGGCACCGCCACACTCAAGCGGGTGCTGGCCCTGGGCGGTGCCAAGAACCATCTCATCGTCATGCCCGACGCAGATCTCAACATGACCGCGAGCAACGTGGTCGCCTCGATGTCCGGCTGCGCCGGCCAGCGCTGTATGGCAGCCTCGGTGATGGTAGCGGTGGCCAAGACCGACCACATCATCCGTTGCATGGTGGAGCACGCCAACCGAATGGTCCCGGGCAAGGACCTCGGTCCGGTGATCTCGGCGGAATCCAAGGGCCGGATCGAGCGCTACATCGCCGAGGCCGAAGCGGCCGGAGCGGAGGTTCTGGTGGACGGTCGGAAGGCAACGGTGCCGGGCCGCGAAGGCGGCTACTACCTGGGGCCGACCATCATCGACCGAGTGACTCCTGACATGCGGATCGCGCAGGAAGAAGTCTTCGGTCCCGTGCTGGTGATCATCCGGAGTCGCGATGTGGACGAAGCGCTCGCGGTGGAGAACGCTTCTCCATACGGCAATGCCGCTTCGGTGTTCACCGAGAGCGGTGGCACCGCGCGCTACGTCATGGAGCACGCCAGCGCCGGGATGGTCGGGGTGAACGTGGGAGTGCCAGTTCCGCGGGAGCCGTTCTCTTTCGGCGGGTGGAACGAATCGAAGTTCGGAGTGGGTGACATTACCGGCCGTGGCTCGATCGAGTTCTGGACCCGGTCAAAGAAGATGACGACCAAGTGGAATCAGGAGGCGGGGGTTAATTGGATGTCGTGAGGGTAGCTGCTAGCTGATAGCTGCTAGCTGATAGCTTTTCAACGGAGTTCTCATGTCCACCAACAGATCAGTCACCTTCACCGGGATACGCTTCGACAATCCCTTCCTGCTCTCTTCGGCCCCGCCGACCGAGTCGGAGAGCAATATCCTTCGCGCGTTCGAGGCCGGATGGGCGGGCGTCGTCACCAAGACGATCGGACTTCACCCGGTCGTGAATGTCATCGGAGCCAAGGCCAAGTTCATGCGCACCTCTCCCGATGACGCCTATGTCTCCATGAAGAAGCGGCCCGGGGCGGCGCTGCACTCCTCCTGGAACTGGGAGCTCATCTCCGACAAGACTCTTGACTGGTGGCTCCCTCGCATCCGGCGGATCAAGGCAGCATTCCCCCATCGGGTACTCATCGCCTCCATCATGGCCGGCTCAGGGAACGATAAGGAGCTGCAGAACTGGCAACGCCTCGCCCGCGACTGTCAGGACGCGGGGGCGGACGGGCTGGAGCTCAACTTCTCCTGCCCCCACATGGACCGGCGTGACATGGGGTCCAACATCGGAAAGGACGAGGGGCTGTGCTCCGTGGTCACCGAGGCGGTGAAGGAGGTTGCCAAGGTGCCTGTCTGGTGTAAGCTGACGCCGGTCACTTCGGAGATCGACGTCGAGGCGGGGGCCTGCTTCCGCGGCGGCGCCGATGCTGTCGTCTCCTCCAACACCTTTCCTTCCATCCCGCTGATCGACTCGGACACGCTCGAATTCGAGATCAATGTCGACGGCTTCGTGTCGAGTGGGGGCCTGGGCGGGCCGGCAATCCTGCCACTCTCCCTCGCAAAGATGGCCCAGATGACCCGGGTGTTCCCTGACAAGAGCTTCTCCGGGATCGGCGGGATCTCCGACTTTCGCCAGGCGCTCTCCTATATCCTGTTAGGCTGTGGCACCGTGCAGGTGTGCACGGCCGCGATGCTCGACCAGGCGGTGGGACCCAACGTGATCAAGCGCCTGCTGGCTGGGCTCGATGCATTCCTGGAGCGTCACGCCGCCGACGGTTGGACCAGCGTCGAGGATTTCCGCGGGCTGCGCCGCGACCGCATCGTCGAGCAATCCGAGATCAGGCGCCCAGAGGATACCGACTACCACTCAGGGTACGAAGTGGCCGAAGGTTACGCGCCCGCCGTGGAGAGCTAGGAGCGGACCAGCACAGCCTCGATCCGGCCGTACGGCTCCCGGGTAGCTACGAAGATCTCGTTCGGATTGTCGAGACCGAACGGCGCCAAATCGACCAGCAGATGATGGCGGTTGGGTAAGACGAGCCGGATCTCACCGATTTGCCCACAGCAGCCCAGCGCCGCTTCGCCCATGGCATAGAGGGTGTGCTGCACCGAGGCCGATTCGTGCCCGGCAAAGGTCTCGATGAGAGAGGCCCGGACGGCGTTCCACGCGGCCGAATAATCCCGCACCGGGCGGGCATAGGTCCAGCGGGCTTCCACGGCAGTGGCCAGGATGCGGTCTTCAGTTTCCTTAAGCGTGGTGTACTCATCACGAAGGAAATCGGTGAAGGCCGAGTCCCTGGTCTTGAGCAGGCCCAGTCCGTCCAGTCCCGCTTCCACGGCGAGCCCCGGCTCGTCCATGGTGACGGTTGCCAACCGCCGTTCTCCCGGTCCCTGCACAAAGGTGTGATCGTGATCGGCGCCACCAACTCTCGCCCGATCCCACCGGTAAACCGCCAGCTCGATGACGGCACGCCGGGCAGCGGGACAAGCGGCGAGGAAGTGACGGGCCAGGCGCTCGCCGAACTCCTCCGGGGGATCTACCGGCCCCTGCCGCCCCAGGGCATACACGGCGTTCTTCATGGTGTCGGTCGGCAGTATCTGCGAATTGTCACCCGCGGTATGCGCCGGCCCGAAGTCACCCTGGAGCTGGACCGCTACCGTGAGATCGTGCAGCACGTGCGCTGCGGCAGCGCGGTCCACCTTCACCAGGCGCACCTCCGCCTTACCGTATCCGTTCCAGGCCAGTCGCGGCGGCATCGTTCAGGTCCCTCTGTAGACCGAGTATCCGAACGGTGCGAGGAGCAGCGGCAGGTGATAGTGCGGCGTTCCTTCCTCTACCTCGAACTCGACGATCACCACCGGGTAGAGCGTCGTCCGCCCAGCAGCCTGAAACCACGCACCGGTCTCGAACACCAATCGGTAGCGACCAGCGGTCACCCCCGCTGGAATCCAATCGCGGATCCGGCCGTCGGCGTCGGTCGTGGCCGAATCGACCAGAGCCGGGCCGGCCGAGCCGGAGCGCTCCAGCTTCACTGACAGTCCGGCGGCCGGACGGCCCATGCTGGTGTCGAGAACGTGGCTGGTGATCCGGGTCATGAATCCTCTGGGCCGACGAGGGCGCTAAGCCGAAGCCGGGTGATCTTCCCCTGTTCCTCCGCCGCGACCGCACGCTCTCGCTCGGGGTCGTTCCTCATTCTGGCGGCGAGATCGGTTAACAACTCTTCGGCGCTTCGGCCGGCGGCACATACCAGGTAGATCCGGCCGAACCTCTGCTCGTATGCCGTGTTTGCTTCTGCCAGAGCGGCTCGAGCTTCGGCACCGGAGCTGGCGGCAGCGCCCTGCTCCTCCGTCGACCACGCCCGGGCGTCGGCACTCACCGGTGTCGTGGTTTGGCGCTCACCGATTCTGGGATGATGGGCTAACGCTTCGTCCCAGTCGTCCGGCGCCGCGGCACTCCAGGCCTGGTCGGCAGCGGAGAGCAGCTGCTCCACGCTCGCGAACGGCCGACGGGCGAGCATCGCCTCGACCCAGCGGGACGATCCGCAGCAAGCGCGCAGGTACTCCGCCGCTTCCGGCGGTGGAAGCGCGTTGAGTTGGGTCAACGTGAGGCTCAAGCCGTCACCTTGCCGAAGAGTCGCAGCCGGGCGATCCCACCATCCGGATAGATCGCCAGCCGCGCGTAAGTCGCCGGACCCGACGAGACCTCGAATCGGTGCTGGCTATCGGGGTGCAACGCGGTACGGGGGAGCAAGCTGGCCCATGGCGGACCTTCAACGGCGTGCTCCTTCCGCCCCACCTCCGGAACATTGCACACGTCGATCGAGCAGCTCTCCGGCGCATTGCCCTTGAAGTGGTCGGTGTCGATCTCGATCTGGCTGATGACGCCACGGGCCGCCAACCTCACCACCACCCAATCGTGGCCCGGCCCTCGGCGGCGCTTGGTCTCCCATCCGTCGCCCATGTGAGTCGAGCGGCCCGGAAGAATCAGATTGTGCCGGTGGCCGAAAAACATGTCGCTGCAGCCGACCACCAGGCCGCCGTTCTTGAGCGCGGCGAGGTCCGCATAGGTGCCGGGCTGCAGCCCGGGATGATTCACCGGCTCCCCGTACACCCGGAGTCGGGCCACGCCGCCATCGGGAAAGATGTTGAACCGCAGATGGGTCGCGCGCCTGCGATACATGACCGGAAACGGATTCTCGGCATCGCCTTGCAGCTTGGACCGGGGGAGAAGTTCGAGCCACTGTACGCCCTTGCCGGCCGCGAGCGCCTCGGCATCGATGGCATCCTCCACTTCGCATCCCTCGAGGGAGCATTCCTCGGGAAAGTTCCCCTTGAAATGGCTGGTATCCACGACCACACCATGCAATAGCGCCGGCACGCCGAGTCGGATAACGCACCAGTCGTGACCCGGGGTCCGGCGTCGGCGAGTTTCCCAGCCGTCCATCCATTTGCCGCGATCGGTGAATTCGCCTTCACGCCAGACCGGCTTGTCAGGCTTGAGCAGGTTTTCCTTGGGCGCGAAGAACTCGTCGTTGGCCAGCAGCACCACGCCACCGAGCCGCGCGGCTGCGACATCTACCAGTTCCGTGAATGGGCTCATGAGTCGAGACGGGTGAGCAACCGACCGCGCACCGGCTGGTCCGCGGCGCCAGGGGCATACACCTGCTCGCCCCGAAGGTACGTGGCCTCCACTACGCCCGCGAGGGTCCGGCCCAGCCACGGGGTGGTCGAGTGTCGATGGCGGATGTCGGTCTGCTTTACCACAAACTCTTTCTCTGGCCGCCACAGGACCAGATCGGCGTCCTGGCCGGGGGCGATCGCGCCCTTGCGTCCGGCGAGACCAGCCAGATGGGCTGGGCCGCCGCAGAGCCATGGCGCCAATGAGGCCGGAGAGTAGCCCCGAGCCTGGGCAGCAGTCCAGACCGCCGGAAGCCGGAGCTGGAGCGATGCGATCCCGCCCCAGGCACGGAGAAAGTCACCCTCTTTTGATAGCTTGGTCGCCGGAGGAGCGGGGGAATGATCGCTCACCACTCCATCCAGCTGGCCCCTCGCTAACGCCTCCCACAGGCCTTCGCGGCACCGCGCCTCCCTGATCGGAGGGGCGCACTTGAATTCCGTGGCTCCGTCGGGAATCTCCTCGGCGGCAAAGACAAGGTAGTGAGGGCAGGTCTCCGCCGTTATCCGGACGCCCTCGGCGCGGGCGAGGCTGATCAACTCGAGCGTTTCGGGTGCCGATACATGGACGACGTGTATTCGGAGTCCCGTCTCGCGCGCCAGGTCGATCAGGAAACGCACCGCCTCGGTCTCGGCGGCGATCGGTCTGCTCGCGAGCCAGGTGCCGTAGCGCCGCGGATCCCCCAAGGGCTCGCCGGCTCGCTCCAGTGCGGGGGGCCACTCCGCGTGTACCATGAGCAAGGCGTCCAGTGCGGCGAGCCCCGACGCTGCCCCGCGGAGGTCCTCGGGCGACATCGGAGGAAATTCGTCGACGCCCGAGGGACACAGGAAGCACTTGAACCCGAAGACGCCTGCCGCGTGCAGGGAGGCGAGCTCGGCGGCATTGCCGGGGACGAGGCCGCCGAGGAAGCCAGTGTCGACCGCGCAGCGGCTGCGGGCGGTGGCACGCTTGCGCTCGAGGGCGGCGACGGTAGTCGTGGGAGGTATGCTGTTGAGCGGCATGTCAAGAATGGTCGTCACGCCGCCTGCCGCCGCAGCGCGGGTCGCGGTGTCGAATCCCTCCCACTCGGTCCGGCCGGGCTCGTTCACGTGGACGTGGGTATCGACCAGTCCTGGGAAGACCAATGCCTCCCCTGCTTCTACCAGCTCCACACCTGGAGGCACTTCGTCGAACTTCGTCAGCCGCGCGATCGTGCCATCCGCGATGTGAATCGCGGCTGGGCGCACTCCCTCGGGCGTCACGACTCGCGTTCCCCGTACGATCAGCGCGGGCTCTGGCGTGTTGGTCAATTGCTGGGGACCAGCTTCTGAAACCGTGGGTTGGATCTGAGGGCGGCCCAGCGGGGGTCGGCCTGCAGGAGGGGGCCGGAAAGCATGGATGGGACGGACAGAAGGTACTCGAGGCGGTCGATGGCAAGTGTCTGCTGGCCTGTGACCGTGTAGATCAGGGCCTGGGCCACGGCGAGATTGGATCCTCGGTATGCGTCCCTCGACAGCGGGAGCAGTCTCACCGCCTCTTCGCCTTCGCGGATGGCGTCGGCAGGCCGATGCAGATGGGCGTAGGCGAGACCGAGGTGTGCGTGGTAAGAGGCCTCCTTCGGTTGCGCCCGGGTTTTGGCTTCCAGGGCCATGCGTGCCGAGTCGAGATAGGCCGACTCGAGAGTTTGCCTCTCCTTCTCCCGGTAAAGCTCCGCCTTGAGCTGGTAGTATCCGATGGTATCCTCGAATGTGCTCAGTGAAAGCGCGTCGAGCCCACGACTGTAGTCCGGATCGGCCGTAATGAGGAACACCGGGATGACTACGAAGTCGCCCACGGAGGTGACGCCGGTCATCATGGCGGCCAGCTTCTCGAAGGGGACGGCTGCACGAGCGCGCGTCAGGACCGCTTTTGCGTCGGCGGCGCTCGCACCCGAGGCAAGCAGGAGTTGCGCCTTCAGGAGGTAGGGAAGAGGCCAGTCCGGAATGATGCCGATAGCTTCGTCGGTCGACTGCAGCGCTCGAGGATAGTCGCGCACCAGGGCGTAGGTCTCGCCCAGGTTGAATCGGACCACACCGGAACGTGGGTCTAGCTCTGCCGACTTGACGAAGCTCTTGATAGCCTCCTTCAATCGCCCCTGCCGGCGCTGGACCGCGGCGGTGGCGAACGCGAGCTCCCCATTGTTCGGCTGTCGTGCCCGAGCGAGGTCGAATTCCCTCAGGGCGGCAGCATAGTCAAGCTTGCCCCAATAGTAGTAATAGCCGAGGGCAATGTGGCCCTCCGGCAGATCGGGGCGGAGCCGAATTGCGATATCGGCGGCCTTCTTGGCATGCTCGAGCGCCACGTCGCTTCGATCGTAAAAGAACCAGTACAGCGACGAGTATGCTTCGGATAACAAGCCATGGGCTCGGACGAAGGTCGAGTCCAGCGCAATGGCGCGCTGGCACAGCTGGATGGCCGTGCGAATGTCCTCCCGGGCGTAGCTTCGGCCGTAGTAGTCTTTCGCCCGAAGATAGAAGTCATACGCCTCGAGGTTGCTGGTCGGACGTTCCTCCAGGCTGCGCCGGTCCGGCTCTCCCAACGCGACGCCCATGGCGGTGATGACCTGATCGGCGATGCTGGACTGCACCTGGAAGACCTCGGCGAGAACCGCGTCATAGCGTTCCGCCCAGAGATGTCGGTCGTCGGACACCCGAATGAGCTGGGGCGTGACCCGGACTCGGCTCGACCCGTCGGGCGACTTCTCCCAGCGAACGCTGCCTTCCAGGACGTACCCCACCCCCAGCTCCTGACCGATTTGCTTGATCGTCTTGCTCGTCCCCTTGTACTGATCGGCGCTGGTGCGCGAGATGACGCCGAGATCGGCCACGCCGGCGAGCCGGCTGGTGATCTCCTCGGTGAGCCCGTCGGTGAAGTATTGATCTCCTGGTGCACCGAGGTTCTTGAATGGAAGGACTGCCAGCATCTTGGTGCCGGTCGGCTCGGCTTGGTGTTGAGAGCGTTGCCAGATCAGCATCCCCATGCTGGCCGTGAGCAAAATGCCGATGGCGAGAGCGACCGAGGACGGAACGCGGAGGCGTTGCCGCGCCGGTTCCGCACTGATCACCGTGGTGGCTGGCCCAGCCGCTTCGAGCGCGTGCGCCAGCTGCGCCGGGGTCGCGTATCGATCCGCCGGCAGGGTGGCCAGCGTTTTCATCACGGCGCGTTCGAGCCAGTCGGGGATCGCGGGCCGGAGCCGCCTGAGGCTGGGCACTTCCCCGCTCAGCCGCTTGGCTGCCACCGATTGCATGGTTGGTCCGGTGAACGGTGGCTCACCCGCCAGCATCTCGTAGAGCACGATGCCCAGGCTGTAGATGTCGGTGCGGCCATCGAGGTCCTTTTCCCCTGATGCCTGCTCCGGGCTCATATACGCCGGCGTACCGACTACCATCCCGGTCTGAGTGAGCCGGTCGTCCTCCTCCGTGCTGTCCAGGGCCCTCCCGATACCGAAGTCAGCGACCAACGCCTGGCCGTCGACCAGCAGGATATTCTCCGGCTTGATGTCCCGGTGGATGACGCCGTGGCGATGGGCGAAGTCCAATGCGAGCGCGGCCTCTCGCGCGAGTCGCAGGGCCTCGTCCACCGGCAGCTGGTGCTCTCGGGTAAGCCGTTCGCGGAGACTTTCACCTTCGACGTACGGCATGGTGAACCAGAGAAATCCCGCGCTCTCTCCCGAGTCATGCACCGAGAGGATGTGGGGGTGCTGGAGACGGGCGGCTAGTCGGATCTCCCGGAGGAACCGCTCCGGGCCGAGGGTGGCGGCGAGATGGGGGTGAAGAACCTTCAATGCGACAGGGCGGTCGTGCCGAAGGTCCTGGGCCAGATAGACCGTGGCCATGCCGCCCCGGCCCAGCTCACGCACGAGGCGGTAGCGGTCGGCGAGAGCGGTCTGGAGACGCTCCTGGGGGTCGGCCACTGAAGAACCTGGTGATGGTGAGCGAAGGATATGACGGTGGCAGCGGGTCAACCAGAGTCGGCGGTCTCCCGCCAGAACCGGCGGAGTAGATTGGCGGTGACATCCCGCCGGTAGGCTTCCGTCGATCGCAGGTCGTCGATTGGATGGATATCCTTTTCCAGCAGCCGCAACGCGTCCTCCATGCCGGCACCGGCTGCGAGCGCCTCCTCTAGTCGGAAGAGCCGGATTACCGTGGGGGCCACACTGCCCAGCGCGATCCGGGACCGCGGGCCCCGCACCGCCGCCATGACCACCTTCGAAATGGCCTGGGCCGCCCGGGTTCCTACCTTGCGAAACCACTGCCGCCCTTCGACCGGTGGGATCTCGAACGCCACGATGAGCTCGTCCGGGCGGCGGACACAGGTCCGGTAGCCGGTGTAGAACTCCCGGAACGGCACCCTTCGTTCACCCTGCGCGCTGCGCAGCACGACGATCGCCTCCGCTGCTGCCAGCACCGGAAGGGTATCTCCCGCTGGGGATCCATTCGCGACGTTGCCGCCCAGCGTCCCCCGATTCTGGATCTGCCTGCCGCCGACTTCGCGCGCCGCGCTCACCAGCATCGGCACGCGGCGGCGCACCAGGCGCGAGCGGATCATATCGGTGTACGTGGCAAGCGCGCCGATACTGAGGAGATCATCCCGGAGAGTAATCCGGCGCAGCGGATCGAGGCCCCAAAGATTGAGGAAGCGAATCTCGGTGAGAGTGCCGAAGTTAAGCGCGACGTAGAGATCCGTCGCACCAGCCAGCGGCGTCAGCGGACCTTCATCTCTCAGCATCCGCAGCGCGTCCTGCACCGTGCGGGGCTGGAGGAGTTGCAGACTGGAGACGGCCGTTCTCATGACGCCCGGTGGATCGCCCGGTAGATTGCTTCATAGCCGGTGCAGCGACAGAGATTGCCGGCCAGGCCCTCACGGATCTTCGCCAGACTCGGGCGATGCCCCAGCGTCACGGCTGTCAGAACCATGCCGGGAGTGCAGATGCCGCATTGGGCACCTACCTCGTCCATGAACGCGCGCTGCAACGGGTGCTCATCCCCCAGCCCTTCGATCGTTACCACCTCGGCGCCTTCGACCTGAGCCACCGGCACCAGACAGGAGCACACCGCCGCTCCGTTCACCAGAACGGTGCACGCGCCGCACTCACCCTCGCCACATCCCTCCTTGGTGCCGGTGAGTCCGCAATTGTCTCGCAGCACGTCGAGCAGCCGAGCCATCGGATGGACCTCGAGCTCGACTTCGCTCCGGTTCAGTGTGAAGCGCAAGCGGCCTCCCTGATGGCCTCCGGAACCGCCGGTATCGATCGCACGTCCAGGGCCAGGTGTCTGATGGCGTTCACCACCGCGGGCGCGGGCCCATCGATGGGGAGCTCGCCCAGGCCTTTCGCTCCAAATGGGCCGCCGGCGTAGGGATGCTCGAGCAGCACGACGTCGAGCTTCGGCGTGTCCATCGTGGTCGGGATGAGGTAGTTGGTGAGTTGGGCGTTAGCCATTGCACCCTCTTTCATGACCACCCGTTCGAGTAGCGCGTACCCCAACCCTTGCACCGTGCCGCCCTCGATCTGTCCCCGGGCGAGGGCCGGATGGATGGCCTTGCCGATCTCGTTCACCACGGTGACCCGGAGCGGCCGAACCTCCCAGGTGTCGGGATTCAGCTCGACTTCGGCGACGTCGCAGCCCCAGGCATAGGCCGCATACGCGTCGCCGCGGTAATTGACCTCGTCCCAGTGGATCCAGTCCGGCTGCTCGTACTGCTTGGTCACTGACAGCGGTCCATGCCGAGCGAAGTACTCGGCAGGGGTCAGGTCGCCCAATCTGGCTC
>DATBKD010000003.1:0-4547 GCA_036556025.1 Gemmatimonadales bacterium
GTCTGTCGCTTTCACGGTTGGCCTGAAGACGTGGTACCGCCCGCCTCCACCTACGGCAGCACGCCGACGAGGCCACGATGCCGAAGGTGATGGCGTCGCCGACCAGCTGGTGAGCCGTCGAGCGGCTGGCGCAGTCGAGAACCTGTAGCAGAAACGGTAGCAGCGGGCGTGGAAACGAAAAGGCCCGACCCACCGAAGTGGAATCGGACCTTCGAGTTGCCCCTCCTGGGCTCGAACCAGGACTCTCCTGATCCAGAGTGGCCGCTGTGACCGCACAAACTCCGGCAACTTGCCACCATTTACGCGAGTTCGCGCCACCCGCTGCCAGAGTTTGCCGACTTTCATGTCGGACTTCGCCATACTTCACTCACTCAAATGTCGGAGTTTGCCAGCAGCGTGGGATGCTGGTTGGCAGGCTCGTCAACTCCTCGTGACCGACGCGAGGGGTGACGGCCATGCCCCGCCGTAACGGCGTGAGCGGCGGCGTGGGGATGGCGGGACGCCCCGCCGGCATGGTCAGCGGTCGATGACGGCCATGTTCCCTTCTTCGTGGCGCTCGCCGGCGGCCGGTGTGAGGTTGTTCAGCCGTTCGACCTGCTCGGCGCTCAGCTCGATGCGGTCGGCGGCTGTGTTCTCCTCGACCCGGGCGACCCGCTTGGTGCCGGGGATCGGGGCAATGTCGTTGCCCTGCGCGAGCAGCCAGGCCAGCGCGATCTGTGCCGGTGTCGCACCCGCCTCGGCAGCAACGACCTGGACCTCGTCGACGATGCGCCGGTTGCGCTGGAAGTTCTCGCCGGTGAACCGCGGGTTGGTCTTGCGCCAGTCGTCGTCGGAGAGCTGCTCGGGCGAGCGGATCGCGCCGGTAAGGAAGCCGTGGCCGAGCGGAGAATAGGGAACGAAGCCGATGCAGAGCTCGCGCAGGAGCGGCAGCAGCTCGGCCTCTGGGTCACGGGTCCACAGGGAGTACTCGGTCTGCAGCGCAGCGACCGGGTGCACGGCGTGGGCGCGGCGGATCGTGGCCGGGCCGGCCTCGGACAGGCCGATGTGGCGGACCTTGCCCTCAGCGACTAGATCGGCCAGGGTGCCCACGGTGTCCTCAATGGGGGTGGTCGGGTCGACCCGGTGCTGGTAGTACAGGTCGATGTGGTCGGTGCCGAGCCGCTTCAGGGATCCTTCGACCGCAAGGCGGATGTTCGCCGGGCTGCTGTCGAGGACGCCCGGGCCGCCGCCGGAGTGCGAGACGATGCCGAACTTCGTCGCCAACACCACCTGGTCGCGGCGGCCCTTGATCGCCCGGCCGACGAGCTCCTCGTTGTGGTAGGGGCCGTAGATCTCGGCGGTGTCGAGGTGGGTGACGCCCAGGTCCAGCGCCCGGTGGATGGCGCGAATCGACTCGGCGTCGCTGCCCTCCGCGATGTTGTAGTAGCCGGACATCGACATGGTGCCGAGGCCCATGCGGGAAACGTCGAGTCCGCCAATCGAGATGTGCTTCATGGTGATGTGGCTCCGTTCACTGGATGATCGGAACGCGCGTCCATCTTGTCAGACCGTCTGGTCGACGAGCTGCATCTGCATGGCATTCATGCGGCCACCATGCACCGTAAGTCCGGAAAGCGCGGTCTCCAAGTCACGAACGTCCGCAGGCGTCAGCTGCACGTCGAGCGTTCCCAGGTTCTCACTCAGGTGACCGCTGTTGCGCGTCCCCGGGATCGGAACGACCCAGGGCTTCTGCAAGAGCAGCCATGCCAGGGCAACCTGCGTATTCGTCGCGTTCTTCTGCTGCGCGAGTCGCGTCAATGCGTCGACGATCGGCCGGTTCGCCGCCATGTTCTCGGGGCTGAAGCGGTCGAAGGTGGCGCGAAGGTCTGTCTTCGGGTCGAGCTGCGTGCTGCCATCCATGTGTCCGGCCAGGTAACCCATGCCGACCGGGCCCCAGGGGACGAAGCCGATGCCCAGCTCTTCACACGCGGCGAGCACGCCGTTGCGCTCCACGTCCCTTTCCATGAGCGAGTACTCGGTCTGCACGGCCGCCACCGGCTGGACTGCATGCGCCCGGCGGATCGTCTTCGCGCTCGCCTCGGAGAGACCGAAGTGCAGGACCTTTCCCTCCCTGATGAGATCGCTAATCGCACCAGCCACATCTTCGATGGGCACTCTTGGATCTACCCGGTGTTGGTAGTAGAGATCGATACGATCAGTTCGAAGGCGCTTGAGTGAGGTCTCAACCACTTTCCTGATGTGCTCTGGGCGGCTGTTCAGACCACCTGCTTCAAGGTCAAAGCCAAATTTGGTCGCAATGGCCACCTTGTCGCGGCAAGGCGCGAGTGCTTCTCCCACCAGCTCTTCGTTGGTAAATGGGCCGTACACTTCGGCGGTATCGAAGAACCTGACGCCTCTTTCATAGGCCATGCGAATGACCTTGATGCCCTGGTCTCTGGGTGCGGGAGGCCCGTAGTTCGCACTGATGCTCATGCACCCGGCTCCCACTGCAGAGACTTCCAATGCTCCGAGTTGTCGTGTTCGCATCTTGTTTTCCCCCTTATCGGGGCCCTTGGCGCTCCGGTTGTTGATTTCCCTGCGCTGATCCGAGCACGCGACGGACAAGAATGGCCCGGCGGCCAATCCTGCCCCGATAAGACCGGTCCTGACCACGAAGTCGCGGCGACTGAGGGCCCGGGGATCCTGATTGGTTTGTTCAGTTGACTTCTCTATCTCGTCCATAAAGAGCTCTCGTTGATCTTGCTCATTCCTGCTTCCTTCTTCATCTGCGCGGAGAAGGTAAGCATCTCTGTCTTGCTTAACGCTGCCCAATCGAGGACAATGCTTGCCTATTACTCCACGCCACTGGAAGCACGGTCGGAGAGGAGATATCGTCCGAACCGTATCGAGCAGATCGTCTCATTCAGTGGGAAGTGCAACAATGGCATTCAACTATGGCGGTCCTGACTGGTCGGGAGGACGCGATCCGGATGGCATCCGCGTGGAAGCGCTGCGGGCTCAGCTCGTGGAGCTTCTCGAGCGCCGGACAGGCTCGGATGGGCGACATGAAACGGCCATCCCGGAATTGAAGCTCTATCGGTATTCGCACCCGACCGAGCCGGCGAACTTCCTCCAGGAGCCGGCGGTGTACGTGGTGGTCCAAGGCCGAAAGCAGGTAGTACTTGGCGACGAGACGTACGTCTACGACCGCTCGCAATACCTCGCGGTCTCAGTGGATCTACCGGTCGTGGCAAACGTCTTGGAGGCAAGCCCGGAAGAGCCGTACCTCTGCATGACGCTCGCGGTGGACCCGCGCGAGCTCGCTTCGTTGATAGTGGAGACGGGCCGGCAGGTACCCCCCGACGATCACGACGGGCGGGCGCTCTACGTTAGCCCCCTCCAGGCCCCACTCCTCGACGGGTTTCTCCGACTGGTGCGGCTCCTCGATACGCCGCAAGACCTATCGGTACTCGCGCCTCTGGTCCTGCGGGAGATCGATTATCGGCTGCTGCGGAGCGAGCAGTTCGGGCGCCTTGCCCAGATGGCCATCGGAGACGGCCGCCTGCGCCGAGTCTCGGGAGCGATCACCTGGATCAAGGATCACTTTGCGGAACCGCTGCAGATCGAGGCGCTCGCCAAACGGGTGCACATGAGCCCTTCGGCGCTGCACCACCACTTCAAGGCGGCCACGGCGATGAGCCCGATCCAGTACCAGAAGCGGCTGCGGCTGCAGGAGGCTCGTCGCCTTCTGCTGTCGGGAGCATCGAGTGCGGAGGCGATCGCCTACGAGGTAGGATACGCGAGCGCATCGCAGTTCAGCCGCGAATACGCCCGGGTCTTCGGTCAGCCACCGCGTCGAGACGCGGAACGCGTACGTGACGCCGTGGCTGGTGGACCTCCGGTCACTTGATCAGGTGGTGCAAAGCGGGAGCCATTGCATCACCTGGGCTCGGAAGCGAAGCGCGAGTCGCAAAAAACGGCCGGCGCTGTTGCGCCGGCCATTGCCCCTCCTGGGCTCGAACCAGGACTCTCCTGATCCAGAGTCGGTACCGCTGGGGCAGCGGTTCCGGTCAAGTTGCCCGGAAACGGTCACTTACCGAGCATCGGTGCCCGCTTCCCCGGCCCAAAATGCCCGCTTCTGCCCGGAGAAACTGTAGCAGAAACGGTAGCAGTTACGAAAGTGACACTCAGCAAGTAGCGTGGAAACTCGGACGAATGGGCGTGGGTGGAGTTGAACTTCTGACCTCAGGTTTATCAGCCGACTCGGCTGGAGCAGGATCTCCGACTAAATACCTGATTTCCAACGACATCCCGAGCGATCTGCCCGGAACTCCCGCTCCAAATACCCGAATCTGCTGCATTCGATGACACCACAACGGACACCATTGGACCACTTACCAGATACAAGCCCGCAGGTCAGCGGGTTTATGCTGCCAGATCACGGCCAGTTGCTCGGGCCGCTTGCGAGCGGCAGTGGCACATCCACTTGCAGCCGCTGCGGTATTGAAGGGCGGCGCGGGAAGTTCTCCCGCTCTCGTATTCGTGCGGGCCTTTGATCTTTCCTTGGC
>DATBKD010000004.1:0-2339 GCA_036556025.1 Gemmatimonadales bacterium
CAACCCATTGCCGCGACTGCGATCCTCGCCGAGATCGCCGAAGACCTCGTGCGAGCCGTCCTCAGGAGCCATCCCGCAGAACGCGCGATCTCTCTGCTTGCCATCTCGGTGTCTCATATCGAGGAGCAGCCGGCGGTGCAACTCGATCTGCCGCTCGGCCTCGCCGACGAGGCGCGGCGGCCCGGCGCGAAGAGAGGGATGGCGCGCCTCCTCTCCGACCGCGCCGTCGACGCGATCCGGGACCGTTTCGGCCGGGAATCCGTCGGCTACGCCTCGGTGGCCCTTGAGGGCCGCCGCTCCGTTCCCGACGCCTTCCGCGAGCTGGCGGAGCGGCAGCTATAGGGTGATGTCGATTTCCGGCACCCCCGAACGACGCAAGGGTAGAGCAGGCCACCAGGGCCCGCTCCCAACTATAGAGGAGGTTCTATGCGGGTCATGGTGATTGTGAAGGCCACGGAGCAGTCGGAAGCGGAGTCGCATCCCCTCGAGATGGAAGGGGCCGAGGAGATGTTCGAGCAGATGGGAAGGTTCAACGAGGAGCTGATCAAGGCGGGGATCATGCTCGCCGGTGACGGGCTCAAGCCGAGCAGGTTCGGGAAGCGGGTCCATTTCAACGGGACCAAGCGGTCGGTGACCGACGGGCCCTTCGCCGAGACGAAGGAGTTGGTGGCGGGGTTCTGGATCTGGCAGGTCCGGTCGATGGAGGAGGCGATCGAGTGGGCCAAGCGGTGCCCCAACCCGATGCCGGGTCCGAGCGACCTCGAGATTCGCCCGATCTGGGAGTCGGAGGACTTCGGCGCGGAGGTCGGGGTGGACGGGCTTCGCGCCAAGATCGCGAAGAGCACCGAGTAGGACGGCCCGACCGCGGAGGCCGATCCCCCAAAGAAAAAGTCCACCGTTGTTCACGGTGGGCATCGCCCCTCCTGGGCTCGCAAGAAACCCGATTCGCGTGGGATTCACTCCGACCCCCGCGACGCGAAGCTCGGCCTCCCGCCGCCGGTCAGCTGGCTGGCCCGATCGCTCGCTCCGCGCCTCCAAGAGGAAGGCGCCTACAGCTGGCGGGACTGGCCGGCCCTGTTCCTCTCGGGATTTCGACAGGTCATCAACCCGGGCATCGTTCACCGCTCGAGGAGCTGGTCGCCGTCACGGCCTGCGGGGGATTGCCGCGCCGCCGGCCGGCCTGACCTGACGGGTAAACCGGTCTATGCGTTACCGGATTCCCTACAGCCGTCGTCTCCGCCGACCCACATGATTGGCCCACGAGAAGTGTGCCTCTGCAGGGAAAGGAGATCGGGTCTGCCATGAAATACCTCGGAATGGCCGCGGTCTGCGCGATGGCTGCGCTTGCCCCGGTCCGGAGTGCCGCGGCGCAGGTCGCCGGCGAAACGACGCTCGGCGTGACCGTCGAGGAGCTCAAGCTGGTCGTGCTCGGATGGAGCGCGAAGAAGGACATGCTGGGCAAGGACGTCTACAACGACAAGAAGGAAGAGATCGGCGACATCAGCGACGTGATCGTCTCGCCCAAGAAGGAGGTTTCGTGGGCCATCCTGAGCGTGGGCGGGTTCCTCGGCATCGCCAGCAAGCTGGTGGCCGTTCCGATGGACCAGCTCGCGCTCACCACCGGGAAGTTCGTGCTCAAAGGCGCCACCAAACAGGCGCTCAACGATATGCCGGAGTTCAGGTATCGCACCGCCACGTAGCCGCAACGCAGGGACGGCAAAAAGGCCCGGGGTGTCCCCCGGGCCTTCCTGCTTGCATCTCTCGACAGCTCCTCCGGCGGGTGGACCACGAAGATCAGGGCGGTCTGCGCCGCCCGGAGGGCGGTCACGCCGAAAAGCCGAAACCTATGTCCGCCACGTGGCGCTGACCGGACCATCCGCAGTCTTCTCCGGGTTGCTCCACAGGTGCATCCGCTCCTCTTGTCACTCATCATTCTGGCGTGGCGGACTGGGCGACGCCTCAGCAGCATTCTTCACTTGAGGTGGGATGATATCGATTTCGAAAAGGGTACCCCACTTGGCGGGCCGAGCACGATAAGATCCACCAAATCTGGATAGTGCCAACGCACTCCGAGGTACTAACGGAGCCGGCAAGTTCATGCGCATGTTAGCCAGCGTCTACACCAAGCATGATTCTCAGCTTACGAATCCGAAGAGCGTGATGGTCGTCATGTTCTGCGTAGAACTGAGCGCAGTCGACGAGACGCATCGGCACTTGAAGCCGTTCATGGAAGGCGGAGGCTTGCTGAAGTTCCGGCGATGCCTTCGAAAGAGCCTCAACAAGGCGAGTCCGCCGACTTCTGAATTCTTCGAGAGTCTCCGCTACCGGACGGTCCTGAT
>DATBKD010000005.1:0-105302 GCA_036556025.1 Gemmatimonadales bacterium
CGTCAGCACCAGCAGCATGTGGCCGCCAAGGAACGACCCCATGAAGTAGAACCCACCCAGCAGGTTGGAGTACCAGTGGGGCTGCAGCGCCATGACGCCGTCGAAGGCGACCACGGTGCCCACGTAGGCGAACAGCACCACGTAGAGAGGCGACAGCCGGTGGATCATCTCCTCCTGCCGCGCCAGCGCACCGGGACTGCCATCGTAATGTCTGGTCCAGCGCTCGTACAGCGGCCGGCGCCCTGGTCCGGCCGCGGTGCGGACATCGAACAAGTCCGGAATCATATCGGCCCGCACCAATCTCCATCCCACGGACGTGAGGATCGTGAGGCCGATCGCCAACCGAGCGAACATGAAAGGATGAGAGAGCCAGACGGCCTTGCCGTGCTGCAGTTCGTGCAAGGCGTTCTGCATCGGCCCATAGATCGACGAATAGCCCCAGGTGAAAGTCAGCAGCAGCCCGAGCAGCGAGACCGGCAGGAACGCGACCGATGCCTCGGCGAACCGGATTACCATGCCGGACCACTTGGCGTTGCTGATCTTCTGGACCGCGGCGAAGGCCACGCTTCCGGTCGCCAGGCCGGTGAAGTAAAGCCAGTTGACGTGAAACAGCTGCCAGGCGCGATCGGCCTTGCCTCCGCTCAGGGCCTGGATGAAAAAGATCAAGCCCAGGATGGTGAACCCTCCACCCACCCCGAGGAACAGGTCATATCGTGCGGCGAGCGACCGGTCAATGAGCCGCTGACGAATCGCCGGACTCATTGGGGCGGCTCCCCGGTCGATCCGGTGGCGCTGGGCGCGGGAGGAATCGGCGCGAGCGCCGCGGCTGGCTCCTGGGGAGCGGGGCTCGCGGCCTGCAGCTTGCGCACGTGGTTGACGATGGCCCAGCGCTCCCACGGGATGTACACCTTGTCGCCATAGCGGGGCATGACACCTCGACCGTAACGGATGATGCTGTAGATGTACCCATCGCTGTAACCGCGGGCGCGACCGGTGAGCAGCGACGGAGCCCCGATTCGACTCGACACCGTGCCCTTGGCATCACCGGCCGGACCATGGCAGACCGCACAGTAGGTCAGGAAGAGCGTGTCGCCCGCGGCATCGACCTCGCGCGGGATAGCGGGAACGGCCGGCCCGGCGGGGAACGACTGTGCCTGCGAGCCGGCAGCGAAGGGGTTCTTGAGAGCGTTCGCCGTCGTGAGCTTGCCGGTAGACCATTCGTCTAACCAATCGGGCTCCCCGCCGGTCACCGGCACTGCTCCGGTCGGCGTGTAGCGGGGCACGGCGGCGGTCTGATAGGGCCGGATGTAGCGGGAGTGGATCATGTGGTCGAACCAGGGGATGATATGCCAGAGATCATCCGGGGATGGGATCCGATTGTAATAGACGTCGCACCCGGCCGTGGACAGGGTGAGCGCCGTGAGCGCCATCCACCACCCTCCCGAGCGCAGCGAGGGCCGGCTCCCGCTACGCCGCCTCATGGCGAACCTCCACCGCCCCAGCGGTGCGGAGCAGCTGCTCGATCGATCGGATCTGGTCTGAGGTCGTCGGCACAAAGATGCCGATCTGATCGTCACTGTACCTCGGATCGTAGGCGATGCCCCGTTTGCCCATGAGCACCGAGAACAAGGCGACCGCCGCCACGGTACTCAGGGCGCCCAGGAGGATGGTGAGCTCGAAAGCGATGACTACGTACGGCGGCACTGACCCGATCGGCTTTCCACCCACCAGCGTGGGCCAGTCGTAAGACATCCAGAGGGTCATCCCGAATCCCGCTGCGCACCCGGTGAGGCCGCCGATAAGGGTGAACAAGCGAACCGGGCTCACCGAATGTTCCAGTGCCTCCTCGAGCTCGTGATTCGGGGCCGCGCTGTAGACCACCAGGTTGCGAAAGCCCTTGGCCCGCAGGGCCCGGATGGCATCGGTCGCGGCATCCACGTGCACGAACGACGCGAGGAGGCCTGGAACTCGTCTGGCCCGCTTGAGCCGCGCCATCAGTGGTGCCCTCCCCGCTTCCGCGGCATCGGGATCATCTCCTTGATCTCCTGGATCGCGACGATCGGGAAGTTCTTGGCGAACAGCAAGAACCACATGCTGAACCAGCCGAATGAGCCGGCCAGAATTCCCCAGTCGGCCCAGGTCGGGGTGAGCTGATCCCAAGCCCAGGGGACGTACTCGTTGCTGAGCGAGGAGACGATGATGACGAAGCGCTCGAACCACATCCCGATGTTGATGAAGATCGAGATGACGAAGAGCGAGGTCAGGTTGGTGCGGATCTTTCGGAACCAGAGAAGCTGGGACACGAGCGCGTTGCAGATAATCATGGTCCAACCGGCCCACCAGTATGGCCCGAAGGGCCGCCGCCAGAACGTGGTCTGCTCGAAAGTATTCCCGCTGTACCAGGCGACGAAGTACTCCATCGCGTAGGAGTAGAACAGGATCGACCCCGTCAGCAGCGTCAACTTGCCCAGGTTGTCGAAGTGATACTCGGGCGAGATCATGTGCTCGAGCTTGAGCGCCTTGCGGAGGGGAATCAGGAGCGTCAGCACCATCCCGATTCCCGAGTAGATGGCTCCGGCCACGAAGTAGGGTGCGAAGATGGTTCCATGCCACGCCGGCACGATCGACATGGCGAAGTCCCAGGACACCACCGAGTGCACCGAGAGCACCAGAGGCGTCGCCAGCGCGGCCAGGTAGAGATAGGCACGGTTATAGTGCCGCCACTGATTGTCGGTCCCCTGCCACCCGACTGCAGCCAGGGAGTAGACCGTATGTCGCCAGCCCGACACCTTGTCGCGCACCGCAGCCACGTCGGGGATCAGGCCGAACACCAGGAACGTCGTGGACACCGTCAGATACGTGCCGATGGCGAAGACGTCCCACAGCAGCGGGGACTTGAAGTTGGGCCAGAGGAACCGCTGGTTGGGATACGGCAGCAGCCAGTAGAAGATCCACTGCCGCCCGATGTGGATGATGGGGAAGAGTCCCGCGGTCATCACCGCGAAGACCGTCATTACCTCGGTGGAGCGGTACACCGCCGTTCGCCAGGGCGAGCGGAAGAGAAACAGGATCGCCGAGATCAGCGTGCCGGCGTGTCCGATGCCCACCCAAAACACGAACGTGGTGATGAACACGCTCCAGAAGATCGGCGGCTGATAGCCCGCGTGTCCCAGCCCGTCCTTGATGAGGATGAGAAAAGTGAGCAGACCCACGAGAAACAGACCCACGGCGCTGAGCAGCAGCAGCACGTAGCCCCGGCTGGCCGGCGAGAAGGTCTCCACCACATCGCGGGTGACCTCGGCGTGGGTCTGGGTGATCACGTGCCCGTCGTGATGCGCTGGGTGCGGGGAAGCGACGACGGCCATCGTTATGCCTCCGCCGGGTGCAAGACCTTCGCCAGGTAGGTGATCGCGGAGCGAGTGTTGAGCTCCTCGAGCACGTGATAGCCTCTGGGGTTCTGCTTCAGCTGGGCCACCCGGCTCGACGGGTCGGCAGCGTTACCGAACAGGATCGCGTCGGAGGGGCAGGCCTGGGCGCAAGCGGTGGTGAACTCCCCGTCGCGCAGGGGCCGGTTTTCCAGACGAGCGTCGTTCTGTGCTCCCCGGATGCGCTGGATGCAGAAGGTGCACTTCTCCATCACACCCCGAGCGCGAACCGTGACGTCCGGGTTGAGCTGCAGATTGAGTGGCTCGGGCCAGGCCATCAGGTTGTACTTGTACCAGTTGAAGTACCGCACCTTGTAGGGACAGTTGTTGGCGCAGTAGCGGGTGCCGACGCAGCGGTTGTAGACCTGGCCATTCAGCCCGTCGGGCGTGTGATACGCGGCATACACCGGGCAGACCGGCTCGCAAGGCGCGTTGGAGCAGTGCTGACAGAGCATCGGGATGAAGCGGGCCGACACCGGATGTCCCGGCTCCTCTCCGGTTTCCCAGTATCGCTCGATCCGCATCCAGGTCAGCTCCCGACCTTTGAGAATCTCTGTCTGGCCCACCGTGGGAATGTTGTTCTCCGCATAACAGGCCGTCACGCAGGCCTGGCAGCCAGTACACTTGGTCAGATCGATCGCCATGCCCCACCGAGGATGCTCATCGGCGTAGCCGCCGTACTTGGTTGCCTGATTCTGTTCCGCGCTCCACCCCTTAAGTGCCCTGACCTCGGTCTCGGTGTTCGCCTCGTGCTGGCCCTCGCCGGCGGCGAGATACGCCTGCTCCACCGTCAGCCCCTTCTGGGCAGCCGCGAGCGGCATCGCCTCCGCAATGCCGCGCCCCAGCTGGCGGGGTACGCCGGCGATCGAGGCCAGCTTCTGATAGTGGCCGGTCTTGCGCACCGCGACGCGGGTCGAGACGTAGGGCAGGAACTCTCCTTTGGGCGCGCCCAGCAGATCCAGGGCGTTCACCCCTCGTCCCTCCGCAAGCGCGCCGTAGGCGGTGTGCCCGAAGCCGAGCGGCACGGCTACCACGTCGTCGCGCAGACCAGGGTAGACGTACACCGGGCCGGCGATAGCCCCGTGGGGGGAGGTGAGCTCGACGATCTCTCCGTCTCTCACATCCAGGCGCCGAGCGGCCTCCGGGCCGATTTCGACCCAGGAGTGCCAGGTGATCTTGGTGACCGGATCGGCGTTCTCCAGCAGCCAGGGCTTGTTGGTGCCACGACCGTCGTGCAGCAGCGCGTGCGGATAAGTGAGGAAGACGAATTCGCCGCTCCCCTCGAACGCCGGCCGCTGGAACCCGATCTGCTTGGCGGTGGGAGCCAAGGTGACCGCCGGTGGCGTCGGAGGGTCGCGGTAGATCCCACCGTGCTGCAGCGCGGCGCGCCAGAAGACTTCGAAGTCCTTTTCACCCGCTTCCGCGGCCAGGGCCTGCCAGCGGGTCTTCAAGTACGCCTCGTAGGAGGGAGCGTTGAGCTTGGCCAGCGGCCCCCCAACCTTCTGCGAGACGCGGAGCAGCAGGTCTCCCGTAGCCAATGTGTTGAAGACCGGCTGCATCACCGGCTGAGTGAGACCAAAGACGCCGGCTCGAGGTTGGACGTCGTCCCACCGCTCGAGGGCATGGTGCTGGGGCAGGAGGAGATCGCACATGGCGGCCGTCTCGTCCAGGTACATCGAGGTCGACACCTTGTAGCCGACCTTCTTGAACGCCTCAGCGAAGCCGGAAGCTTTGGGCAGGGTGTAGACCGGGTTGGCGTTGTGCACCAGAGCGACGGCCACTGCGCCGCTTTTCATGGCTTCCGCGGCCTGGGCGAGGGCGCCAAGACCGTCGCCCGCCGCGAGCCCGGCCCCGAAGCGCACTGTCTCGCCAATGTTGCCGGCCACCCAGTTGAGGATGTTGACCGCGGCGCAGAGCTCGGTGGCCCCCGGGTACTGGGCGCCGACACCCCCGGCCACCGCGAGACTGGGGCGAGCCGCGGCGAATTCGCGGGCGACCCGTTCGATGCCCTCGGCGGTGAGACCAGTTTCCTGCGCCGCCATTGCCGGCGTGTAACGCGCCAGCATGCTTCCCAACTCGCCGCCACCACCTCGCTGCCCTGCCACCACGCTTGCCATGGCGAGGGCGAGCGCCGCCTCGGAGCCGGGTCGGATGGAGAGCCACTGGTCGGCGTTGAGCCCCGTGAGGTTCATCCGGGGGCCGGCATAGACGAATTTCGCGAGCTCGCCCGAGGTGAAGCCGTGGGACTGGGCGAACCCGCGCTGATTCTCGATCGGCGCCAGCCAGGCCTCCAGGAAATCGGCGCCGAAGGAGACGATGTATCTCGCCTTGGCGAAATCGTGGGCGGGCAGCTGATCCAGACCGAACACCTGCCGGTTGGCTGCGCGGAGGGGCTCGTGATCGAAAGGCTCATAGTGCACCAGCCGTCCGCCGAAAGCCGCGGTCCACTCGGCCAGGAGATCGGACAACGTCCCCGGGCCCGCGCCTGAGATCACCGCGAGCTTGGAGCCCGCCGCGCCGAGCTTGGCGGCCAGCCGCGCGATAGCGTCGTCCCAGGTGATCTGCTGAAAGCTGCCATCGGCCGCCCGGGCCATCGGTCCCTTGATTCGACCGGGATTGTAGAGGCCCTGCAGTGCAGCCTGACCTCGGGAGCAGAGCTTTCCCCGGTTGACGGGATGCTCGGGATTGCCTTCCAGCTTGACCGCCCGCCCCTCTCGGGTCCGAACATGGAGCCCACATCCAGCGGCGCACTCGGTGCAGCTGCTGGCGTACCAGGTGGCGATCCCTGGCACCTGGTCCTCGGATTGGACCAGATAGGGCACCAACTTCTCGACCTGGCTGGTGGAACAGCCGGAGAGGGCCAGTGCTCCCGCCCCGCTGCCGGCACCCAGCACGGTCAGAAAGCGGCGGCGGTCGATGGTCGGGCTTTCGTCAGACATTCGAGCTCCGATGTTCAGCTATCAGCTATCAGCTATCAGCTATCAGCTATCCGTTATCAGCTATCAGGTATCAGCTGTCAGCTATCAGTCTCCGACAAGGAACATCACTCCGCTCTGTCCTGCTGTGGCCTTCGCTATGCTATGAGCAGCCGCTAGCTGAAGCCCGCGGCACAGCCGCGTCAGTAATGACACACCGAGCAGTCCCGCGACACCTTTCGCTCCACATGGCACGTGATGCAGAAGCCCATGCTATTGATGTTGTTCACCTTAAATACCTGGGGCATGCGGCTCACGTCCCCGTGACAGGTGGTGCAGGCATTGGGGCCGAGGACTTTGATGTGACGCTGATGGGGGAAGTGCGCGTGCCGCGCGAGATAGTGAACCCGTACCCATTCGATCGGCTTCTTATCGGTCCAGGCCTGCCGGATTTTCTTGATCTCGGTCTTGCTGCCGCTGTCGCTCCCGCTCACCACCAGATGGCAGCCCATGCAGGTTTGCACCGACGGGATGCCCGGCTCGGACGAGACCGCCACCGAATAGTGGCAGTACTGGCACTGGATCTTGAATTGGCCGGCGTGGATGTCGTGGCGGAAGAAGATCGGCTGTCGAGGTCCCCGCAGCGATCCGGTATCGGACAGCGCGGGCGCGGTGATCGAGTCGGCTGCTGGACGAGCCTGTTGCGCTCGAGGAGGAGGGCCGCTCAGCGTCAGCAGGAGCGCGAGTCCGCCGGCCCCTACGCCGCCGACCACGAATGCCAACGTACGCATTGTCGATCCCACGCTGAAGAAGAGACACTCTCGGGATCCGACCCAGGTGCCTGCGGACCACCGACAGGAGGCTCGCAAATTCATTCGGCAGTAATGCACCGCACCCTGCCCGATGGGGCGGGCGGCGCCGAAGTATAGTGCACGCGGGCGACCACACAACCCAACGACTTGGCGCTAATCCGACAGAATTATTCGGTATCTAATTCCTCATCGCTCGCGCTCGACCGACGATTGCCCAGACGAGGCGCGCGATGCGGTCCGCCGCGCTCGGACAACCAGCCCGCTTTCCGGCCGGCGAGCCGAAGGAACGTGTCCACCGCGCGGCGGTCGGGAAGCTCGACCCAACACCATTTGACCGGCCCGGTGCGTTGCCCCTCTTCTACGGCGCGGAGCAGTGTGCTCGCGAGTCGTCCTCCCTTGGTCAACCGGTCTTCTTCGATGTCACTCAGCGTAAAGGTGGCCGAGAGCTCGTCCCCCACGATGTGGAGCCAGCACAGCTTACGGTTGCCGATGCCGTACTCCCACGCCCATCGCCACGTATTGCCCATGAACCGAACGGTCTCCCCGATGCCCTCGAGGGCAAGCAGGCCACTTCGCAGGGCCCGAAATCGGGCCGCAGCGGCCGGCGGCAGATCCTCCAGCGGCGCCATGGCTGCGGGCTCTTGCGCCGGATCGGCGTATCGGTTGGCGGCAAAGTACGCGCTGGACCGGCCCATCATTGCTCCTCGGATTGAGCCACGCTGGGAGAACCGTCTCCCGGGTCCCCGGCCGGGAGTGCCCCCGCCCGAGCCAAATAGCGAACCACCTCGATGCCCATGGCCCGGACCAGGGAGGCCTCTCGCCCATCCAGCTCGGCTCGATGCAGGATCTCTCGCAGGGAGCGCATGACGCTCTCCGAGCGGCGAGTCTTAAAGAAGTCGACCGCCCAGAGCGCGCGCTGCCAGTCGGCGAAGAGTTCCTCGAGCTGCGCGGCGGTGGCGGGCGCCGCGGCCTTACGGGGTGGCTTGAGTGGCTGGGTCGCCCCGCCGCGAGCGGCCCAGCTCTCGTACGCCATGATGGCCACCGCCTGCGCGAGATTGAGGGACGAGTGAGCCGGGTCCGTGGGTATGGTGACCAGCGCGTGGCCCAGATCCAGCTCGGCGTTGGTCAGCCCGCGGTCCTCCCGGCCCGCCACGATCGCGACCGGGCCGCCGGCCGCCTCCGCCGCCAGCAGCTCGGCCGCCTCGCGCGGGCGGAGCGTGCGGCGCTTGGCCGTGCGTTGCCGGGCCGTCAGGACCGCGGTAAACACGCAGTCACCGATCGCCGCGTGCAGAGTCGGCAGGATTTCGATGCGTTCCACGAAATCCGCCGTGTTGTGAGCGATGCCTTCAATACGGTAGGGATCAAAGGCCCCGGGATTCACCAGGCGCATCCGCTCCAACCCGAAGTTCCGGGCGATGCGCACCGCGCTCGCGATGTTGACGATGTCCTGGGGTTGGACGAGAACCAGGATGGGCGGAATGGACACGAGGCGACGGGCCGGTCGTCATCCGTCTGTGGTCTGTGGTCTTTGGTCCTGCATCATCAGAGCTTGAAACGCCCGGACCAAAAACCAACGACCAACGACTAACGACCCTCCAACCATCACACCTCCCCCAGAAAGCTCACGTCGTGCCGTTTGGCCTTGAGTGACGCCGCGAACCCAGACTTCTCCACCGCTTTCATGTACGCCTCTTTCGGGTCCACCTGCTTGGAGTCCACCAGCTCCATCAAGGCATCGTTGAGCGTGACCATCCCGGTTTTCCGGTTGGTCTGCATGATGGAAGGGATCTGAAAGGTCTTGCCTTCTCGGATCAGGTTGGACACCGCCGGAATCGACAGCAGGATTTCGCGCGCGGCCACCCGCCCGCCTCCGATCCTGCGGCACAGCGTCTGCGCGATCACGCCGCGGAGCGATTCGGAGAGCATGACGCGCACCTGTGACTGGCGGTCCGCTGGAAATTGATCGATGATCCGATCGATGGTAGAGGAGGCCGTAGTCGTGTGCAGCGTGCCGAACACCAGGTGCCCGGTTTCAGCCGTCTCAATAGCGATGGAGACGGTCTCCAGGTCGCGCATCTCACCCACCAGGAGGATGTCGGGGTCCTCTCGAAGCGCGGCCCGCAGGGCGTGTTTGAAGGAGCGGGTGTGCAACCCGACCTGGCGCTGGGTCACCAGACACTTCTTGCTCTGATGGACGAACTCGATGGGGTCCTCGATCGTGATGATGTGATCGGTGCGGGTGCGATTGATGAGATCCACCAGAGCCGCCAGCGTGGTGCTCTTGCCGCTCCCGGTGGGACCCGTCACGAGAACCAGGCCCTTGGTCAGATAACAGAGATTCTGCACCTCCCGGCTGAGGCCCATTTCGTCCGCGCTGCGGACGGTGGTGGGAATTACCCGGAAGACCGCCAGGGGGCCGTGCCGATCTCGGCCAGCGTTGCAGCGGAACCGGGCCAACCCTTCGATTTCATAGGCCCAATCGGTGTCGCCGGTTTCGCGATACTCGCCGGCCTCACGCCCGGACATGATGCTGATCAGCATCGCCTCCAGCTTGTCCCCCGGAATCGGCGGCCGGTCCTCTTCCCGCACCAGGTCGCCCTGCCGGCGCAGCAGGGGAGGCTGATCGGTGCGGAGGTGAAGGTCCGACGCCTGGGACTCGACCAGCAGCCGGAAGAGGTCGTCCATCATCCGCCGACTTTCCGCCAGGTCTTCCGCACTTCTCGGCGCAGGCGGAGCTGCCGCCCCGGGCGGCGAACCCGCCGGCCGGAGCGGTCGAACCACTGCCATGGAGCCCCCGGACCCAGGTCGGATCTCGACTTGCACTTCACCGCTGGGGGAGTGATAGGGGAAGACCACCGGCGTCGCACCTTCCAGCTTCCCCGCGGCCTCGGGGGCAGCGATCTCGCGCAGGAGGGACAGGATCTGGTTGTCGCTCAGGTTTTCCCGGGTCACCGGTCGCCCAGCGCCGTTGGTTACCAGCGCGGCCGGTCGACCGACGGCGAGTTGCAGCGCGTCGGCCCGCTGTTCATGCATGACCTGGATCAGACGGTCGAGTCTAGCCACTGTGCTCTCAATCGAGTGGACGTATCAGTCGCACGAGCGACTTGTTGATGTAGCGAGTGGTGTCGTCGGCCCAAAGGGCAAAGAAAGCTCCCGGGCCGTTCACATAGTCCAGGGCCCGGGCTCGCGAGGGAGGGAGCTCGAGACTGGCCCGGCCATGATATTCCTCGCCGCCCCGGAGCACGACCTCCAGCCCGATGAGCTTGGCCGCGGAGACGCGGTCGGGATCTATCGGGGTATCGTAGCGGCAGGAGACCACCGAGACCTGCGCCTTCGGGACGAAGGTCACCCCGCCCCCCGGCAGTGTGAGCGCAAAGAAGGCATCGCTCCGGTTGAGCATCTCGAGGGGCGACTCGGGACCTGGAGGGTACGCCGGCCGGGTGAGCAGGTGCAGCTCACCTTCGAGAACCATCCCTTCGGCCAGGGCTACCTGGGCGGATACGCGGTTGGTCGATCCCCAGTCGCTCATCGGCTCCGTCTCGGCATAGGGCCGGAAACTGAGCGGACACCCTGAGAGCGGCAAGTGGGCACGATCACCCTCGGATCTCCACACCCGCCTGCCGCTCGATCAGCTTGATCGCCTCCAGGTGATCCGCCTGCTCTCCCAGCGCCGCGCGGGCCCGGCTCAAGAGCGTGCCGGCCAGGTCGAGCATCGGCCCTTCCACGCCGGCCTCCCGCAGGACCCCTCGAGCAATGCCGACATCCTTGTCGAGCAGGGCGAGCCGAAAGGTCTTGGGCCAGCTCCCGGTCAGCACCCGCTCAGGCACCAGGACCTCGCTGACGAAGGAGCCGCCGCTGGAGCCGTTCAGGACACCCACGGCGATTCGCGCCGACACGCCCGCCTTGACCAGGGCGGCCAGGCCCTCGCCGAGGGCGAGAATGTTCACCGCGAGGAGGGCGTTGTTCACTGCCTTCATCGCGTGGCCCGCACCCACCGGGCCAAGGTGCTCGATGCGCTTGCCGAACGCGGAGAGGATCGGGCGGGCCCGTTCGAACGTAAGCGGATCGGCTCCGACCATGATGGTGAGAGTGCCGGCCTCCGCACCCGCCACACCCCCGCTCACCGGCGCGTCCGCAAAGGCGACGCCCCGGCGATCCAACCGCTGGGCGAGTCGACGCGACGTGGCGGGATCGCCCGAGGTACAATCGATGAACAGGGCGCCGGAGCAGAGCCCTGCCTCGAGGCCGTCGGCTCCTTCCAGCAGCGCTTCCACTTCGCGAGAAGTCGGGAGGCAGGTGATGACGACCTGGACCTGGGATGCGAGCTCGCGCGGTGTCGCTGCGGCCCGGCAGCCGTATCGGGCACAGAACGCGGTGGCCCGAGATGCGGTCCGATTCCACACCACGAGCTCGTCGCCACGTGCGAGGTGGGCAGCCATCGGCGACCCGATCGCTCCAAGGCCCAGAAACCCAACACGCATCTCTCTGCAACCCTTTCCGATTCCACTCGGGGGACGGCCGAGCCCGAATACTAGCAGAGGCGAGTACATTGCGGGATCACCGCCAACATTCAGGGGGGAGATGTCCGCGCGCATCGTCCATGTCGACCTGGACGCGTTCTTCGTGGAGGTATGCCGGCAGCGCCATCCGGAGTTGCGGCATATCGAGCTGCTGGTGGTGGGCGGTCGCCGGGACCAGCGGGGCGTGGTTCAGTCTGCCTCCTATGGGGCCCGGCGATTCGGCGTTGGCGCTGGGATGCCCATCGCGCAGGCGGCCCGGCTCTGCCCGCAGGCCACCTTTGTTCACGGATCCTTCACCCACTATCGCTCGGCCTCGCGGGAGGTGCGCGTTGTGCTGGAGCGCTTCTCGCCCGTGGTCGTCATGGCCTCGCTCGACGAGGCCTACCTCGACTTCGCCGGGACCGATCGACTTCACCCGGTCTCGCTCCTTCCGGTCGCCGAACAGATTCGCGATGCCATCAGACAGGACACCGGACTGGATTGCAGCGTCGGAATCGGGCCCAATCGGATGGTCGCCAAGTTGGCGTCGGACTACGCCAAGCCCCGCGGCCTGATGGAGGTTCGCGCCGGATGGGAGGAGGGCTTTCTGGCCGGCCTCCCGCTGCGGGCAATGCCGGGCGTCGGGCCCAAGACGGCCGAGCGCTGGGCTCAGCTCGGCCTGATCGATGTGTGGCAGGTGCAGCGGATGGAGGAAACGGCGCTGGCCCAGATCATCGGTCCCGAGGCCCGCGCCCTCAAGCTTCGGGCGCGAGGACAGGGTGGCACGGCGCTACGACCTCAACGGTTGCCCAAGTCGGTGAGCCGGGAGACCACCCTCTCGCGCGACCTGCGGGATCCAGGGAGGCTGGAGGCGATCCTGGCGCTGCTCACGGCCTACGTCGCGGCCCAGTTGCGGGAAGAGCAGTTGGTCGCGAACACCGTGACCCTCAAGCTGCGTCACGATGACTTCCACACCGTGACCCGACGCCGCACGTTGGAGGCAGCCACCGACCTGGATTCCGATCTCTACCCCGAGGCCCGCGCGCTCTTTCGCGGGGCATTCGAGGATGTGCGCCGCCGGAATCGAGGTGTGCGGCTGATTGGGGTTGCTGCGACCGGCCTGGCGACGTCTGCCGAGGCCGATCTGTTCGAGCCCGCCGACCATCGCCGCCGGCGCCAGCTGGCCGAGGCCGTCGATCAGGTACGGGAGAAATACGGATTCGACGCAGTGGCCCCCGGCAAGGTACTTGAATCGAGGGCTCGCCGGCGGTGAAGGTCTTGATGGATCAGCGAAGATCTTTGTCCTCGAACCGGAGACCCAGCGCCCCGGGCGGCTCCGACACCTGCGGGCCCAGATCCCGAAAGGTCGCCGTACCCGCTGGCCCCCGCGCCTGCACCGTACTGTTTTGGTAGAGCGGATAGTACCCAATAAAGGCCCGCTTGGCCCCCGGCCGCACCGCGCAGCCGCAATCCAAGGCCCCAACGAGGCCCGCATTCACCGTGACCCGGAGGTACTGGCTGGTGGCATTGGTAATCAGCGGAGCGAAATAGTCGGCATCGCTGGTCCGGCTGCCGGCGGCCAGGCTGATGGTTCCGCGCGGATTCCTCAACGCTGACGCGCCATGCACCGGGACGCCCATCGTCGTGCTGTCGGCGGAGAGCGGCTGTACCAAGTCCCACTGCACCAGGAGCGTCCCCTGCGAGGCCGGCCAGAGCACCACGCTTTCGCCGGGCGCGACCACTCTCGGCGGACTGTTTGCCACCACGAGCTTCACCGGCGCCATCAGCCGATTGCTGAAGCGGAGCTGCACCCGGGTCAGCCAGAAATAGCTCCCTACGCCTGCTGCAATCAGGAGAAGGAACAGGAGCCATGGCGCCCGGGAACGCGACGCAGCGGGCCCGGAGGGAGCCGGTGCGGACGCTGCGGGCGCGGACCCAGGGGATGGTGGATCGGATCCCATCAATGGACGGGGAGAATGCCGCGCAGCGGATTGCGGGGCTCACTCCGCGACGGCGACGCGTGCGCGCGGCTCCGAGGGCGATGGGAGGCGCGAAGGGAGCTCGAATCCACGATCAGGGTCACCGCACCCGAAAGGCTGTCCCGTTGCTCGAGGATATCGCTGAACCGTGCGGATGCCCCGGACCGACTCACCACCCGGATCGCGCTGCTCGGAGACAGGCGATAGTATCCCAGGCGAAGCGTATCACCTGGCCCTACCCGGCAATGACAATCGACCGAGTCAGTCTGACTTAGTACGGTCGCGTCGAGACTGTCCCCGCTCCGATTCACCAGGATCGGAGCGAACCAGGCTTGGCTGCCCCGCCCCGCGTTCACCACTCGCCGGGTCGCACCTCGTCGTGCCGTCTCTACCAGCTTGCCTTCGAGCGCTTCACCCAGAATTCCTCCGCTGGCGGCGGTGGGCCGAACGATCGCCCAGCGAGCCTCGAAGGCATGGCCCGGCCGCACGGGAAGGTGCGCGCTGTCACCCGAGGAGATGGTGAGGCCGGTGTCGTCGACTGTAAGCGCAATGGCCTCGGTCAGTCCGTTCGTCACCACCAATTCCGCCCGCGGCCGCAGGGTGATCGCCCCGAGCAGGGCGGCGGCCGTCACGCCGATCAGCGCGGGCCAGAGGGCGGGACTCCCCGGGCGCCGCGCAACCGGGATCGCTTCGGTGGTAGCCTCCTCACGCCGCGCACCCGCCAGCGGTGGCAGGTCCATGCCCATGGCGAGCCGCCCTGTTCGCAACGCCTCCAACAGCGCCTGCGCCGAGGGATAGCGATCTTCCTTTCGCTTGGCCATGCAACGCACCACGATCCGCGACAACCAGGCGGGAATGCCATCGCGGGACAAGCTCGCCACCGGGACGGGAGCGCTCAGATGGCGATTCACAATCTCCTGGGAATCGTTGCCTTCGAATGGCGGAGCTCCGGTCAGCATCTGAAACAGCACCGCACCCATGCCATAGATGTCGGCGCGTGCATCCACGTTCCGCTGACCCATCGCCTGTTCCGGACTCATATAAAGCGGAGTACCGACGATGAAGCCGGTCTCGGTCTGATGGGCCGGCCCGTCCAGAGATTTAGCGATGCCGAAATCCACCAACAGGGGACGCCCGGTCCGTGCCTCGATCAGAATGTTCTCCGGCTTCACGTCTCGATGGACCAGTCCCTGTTCGTGCGCGTGCTGGAGGGCCTCCAGAATCGGCTCCGCGACCGCGAGCGTGCGCTCCACGCCCAAGGCGCCTTCGGTGCGCAAGAGCTCCCGCAGGGTTTCCCCCTCGAGATAGGGCATGGCGTAGAAGACCAGCCCTTCACCTTCGGCGACGAAATGGATGGGCACGGTGTTGGGATGGTTGAGCCGGGCGATGGCGCGGGCCTCCTGCTTGAATCGAGTGAAGGTCCCGGGCCCCCAGAGCAGATCGGAGCGGAGCACTTTCACCGCCAGGCGGCGCGCCAGATCGGTATCGAGCACTTCATAGACGTCGGCGAAGCCGCCGCGCCCGATCAGGCGGACCACTCGGTACTGGGAGCCCAGCGCGCGGCCCAGCCGCATGCCCTCGACGTCGGGCGGCGTGGGTACGGCGACCGGCAGGTGCTCTCCGGCGATCAGCACCAGGCTTCCCGGGCCGCAGCGGGGGCAGTGCGTGGCCGAATCGGAAACGGGCCCGTGGCAGGATGAGCAAACCAGCAGGGTCACGGCGCTTCTCCAGAGAGATCGCAGCCACCTCAGGTGAAGCTTAATCCCAGTCCCGGCCCGGAGTTACCGGCGAGGAGCAGGGCCGCATGGAGCGCAGGGCAACTCGGAAAACAGGCGCAAAGTGCACGAATCGGCAGTCAGAAAAGCGAATTTTGGCATTTTTTTGCCGACCCGCGAATACATTTGTGCAGGTTTGGCACGATTAGCTTGACACCATGGTTCCCGCCGGGTATACTGCTCCCAGCGCATTCCAACCCTTCGACCCAGCACGGGACCTCCCATGGCGACCACGGCACGCATTTCCGCTCCCCGGCGCACCTCCTCGGCCACCGAAGTCCAGAAGCTCCTCGACCTGATCAAGCAGAAAAACATCCAGGTCGTGGATGTGAAGTTCTGCGACCTTCCGGGGACGTGGCAGCATTTCTCCATCCCGGCCAACACCCTGGATGAGAGCCTGATCCGCGAGGGACTGGGTTTCGACGGCTCCTCCATCCGCGGCTTCCAGGCGATCAACGAGAGCGACATGCTGCTCATGCCGGATGTCTCGACGGCCTTCGTCGATCCGGTGCTCTCGGTGCCGACGCTGTCGCTCACCTGCGACATCTACGACCCGATCACGCTGGAGCCCTACTCCCGCGATCCCCGATTCGTTGCGTTCAAGGCCGAGGAGTATCTCCGCACCACCGGCATCGCCACCGCCTCCTACTGGGGGCCCGAGGCGGAGTTCTTCATCTTCAACTCCGTCCGGTTCGACCAGAACGCGTTCGAGGGGTACTACCACATCGATTCGGAGGAGGGGGTCTGGAACTCCGGCCGGAACAGCGGTCCCAACCTGGGCCACCGGCCCCGGCACAAGGAAGGCTACTTCCCGGTTCCGCCGGTGGATCGGTTGCAGGACGTGCGGTCCAAGATCATGCTCGCGATGATCGAGGCGGGCGTTCCGGTAGAAGTGCAGCACCACGAGGTCGGCACTGCGGGGCAGGCGGAGATCGACATCAAGTTCGGCACCCTGGTCCAGACCGCCGACCGGCTAATGCTGTACAAGTACATCGTGAAGAACGTGTGTCACAACCTGGGGTACACTGCCACCTTCATGCCCAAGCCGCTTTTTGGAGACAACGGCTCGGGCATGCACTGCCATCAGTCGCTGTGGAAGGGAGACACCCCGCTGTTCTTCGACAAGGACGGCTACGCCCTCATCTCGGAGACCGCGCGGCATTACATCGGCGGACTGATCGCGCACGCCCCGGCGCTCCTGGCGATCTGTGCTCCGACCACCAACAGTTACCGCCGGCTGGTTCCCGGCTTCGAGGCGCCGGTCAACCTGATGTACTCGGCGCGCAACCGGTCGGCTATCTGCCGCATCCCGATGTATTCGACCAGTCCCAAGTCCAAGCGGGTCGAGTTCCGCGCGCCCGACCCCAGCGCGAACCCCTATCTGGCTTTTTCCGCCATGCTGATGGCCGGGCTCGACGGCATCAGGCGGAAGCTCGAGCCGCCCAAGCCGATCGACGAGGACCTGTACGAAATCCACGACGAGCGCAAGCAACTGATCAAGCAGGTGCCGGGCAGCCTCTCGGAGTCGATCGAAGCCCTGGAGAAGGACCACGACTTCCTGCTGGCCGGCGACGTGTTCACCGCCGACGTGATCGATACCTGGATCACCATGAAGCGGACCAAGGATATCGCGCCGGTGACTCTGCGGCCGCATCCGTACGAGTTTTTCCTGTATTATGACAGCTAACAGCTAACAGCTATCAGCTATCAGCTATCAGCTATCAGCTGCGCCACAGCGACGCGACCCTCCGGCGCCTTCATCGGAGGGTCGAGTGTCTCGGACTAGCGTTAGCTGTTAGCTGTTAGCCGTCAGCTGTTAGCCGTCAGCTGTTAGCTGTTAACTTTGTCCCCATGCCCCCCAACCTGCGCAGCAAAGCCATCACTCAGGGCGTCGAGCGCGCGCCCAATCGGGCCATGCTTCGCGCCGTCGGCTTCGACGACGCCGATTTCGGCAAGCCCATCATCGGAATCGCCAACGGATATAGCACCATCACGCCGTGTAATGCCGGCCTCGACCTCCTCGCGCAGCGGGCCGAGCGGGCCGCTCGCGCCGCGGGCGCCATGCCGCAGCTCTTCGGGACCATTACCGTCAGCGACGGGATCTCGATGGGCACCGAAGGCATGAAGTACTCCCTGGTCTCCCGCGAAGTCATCGCCGATTCGATCGAAACCGCCTGTGGGGCCCAGAGCATGGACGGGGTGGTGGCCATCGGAGGCTGTGACAAGAACATGCCCGGCGCGATGATCGCCATCGCCCGGATGAACATTCCGGGCATTTTCGTGTACGGCGGCACCATCAAGCCGGGCCACTATGCCGGGCGGGACCTGACCGTGGTGAGCGCCTTCGAGGCCGTCGGCCAGTACAGTGCCGGCAAGATCGACGATCGGGAGCTGGGAGAGGTCGAGCGCCGAGCCTGTCCGGGCAAAGGCTCCTGCGGCGGCATGTTCACCGCCAACACCATGTCCTCAGTGTTCGAGGCGATGGGCATGAGCCTGCCCTACTCCTCGACCATGGCCGCCGAAGACGCCGAGAAGGCCGCCAGCGCGGCCCGATCCGCCGAGGTGCTGGTGCAGGCCGTCGAGCGCGGCCTGCTGCCGCGCCAGATTCTGAGCCGCGCCGCATTCGAGAATGGCATCAGCGTCACGATGGCGCTGGGCGGATCCACCAACGCGGTGCTGCACCTGCTCGCCATCGCGCATGCGGCGGAGGTGCCGCTTGCCCTGGACGATTTCGAGATGATTCGGGCCCGCGTCCCGGTGCTCTGCGATCTCAAGCCGTCCGGGCGGTTCGTCACTCTCGACCTGCATCACGCCGGCGGGATTCCGCAGGTGATGAAGATGCTCCTGGCCCACGGGCTGCTGCACGGCGACGCCCTCACCATCACCGGAGAGACGGTTGCCCAGAGCCTCCGCGATGTGCCGGCGGAGCCTCGATCCGATCAGGAGGTGATCCGCCCCTGGGGGCGCCCGCTCTACGCCCAGGGGCATCTTACGATTCTGAAAGGCAATTTGGCTCCCGAGGGAGCGGTGGCGAAGATCACCGGCGTCAAGTCGCCGAGGATGACGGGACCCGCCCGGATCTTCGAATCGGAGGAGGCCTGCCTCGAGGCCATCCTGGGCGGCCGAATCCGGGCGGGCGATGTGATCGTGATTCGCTACGAGGGACCTCGGGGAGGGCCCGGGATGCGGGAGATGCTAGCCCCGACGTCGGCAATCATCGGAGCCGGCCTGGGCGACTCCGTGGGTCTCATTACCGACGGCCGCTTCTCCGGTGGAACCTACGGGCTGGTTGTCGGTCATGTTGCTCCAGAGGCCGCCGTGGGCGGACCGCTGGCGCTGTTGGAGGAAGGCGATCTGGTGACCATCGATGCCGAGCGGCGGGTGCTCGAGGCGGACATCCGCAAGGACGAGCTCCAGCGGCGCCGGACGCAGTGGGCTCAACCGCAACCTCGCTATACCAGAGGCGTGCTGCACAAATATGCCAGCCACGTATCCAGCGCGAGCCTCGGCGCGGTGACCGATCTCTAGTACCCTGACGCCGGCAGTGCCGAGGTCGTTGCACCATGCGACCGTCTTCGGCGTCGTCGCGCTCTCCTGCCTGGTGCTCTTCGGTTGGCTCACCGCCGCGGTGGTGGCGCAGCGTACCCTGGCGTGGGATGAGCGGGTCATGCTTGCGGTCGCAGGACTGCGATCACCGGTGGTCACCTGGTGGATGAAGATCGTGAGTGCGGTGGGATCGGGAGCGGTCGAAGTCCCGGTCGGCCTGCTCCTCCTGTGGCGGCTCGTCTCGCGGGGCGCCCGGCCGGCGGCCTACGGCTACGCTTCAGCCTTGGTGAGCAGCTGGGCCCTCTACGGGCTCACCAAACTGCTGGTCCACCGTCCGCGACCACGAGTCATCTCTCATCTCGCCCATGATGCCGGCTGGTACTCCTATCCGTCGGGGCACACCATCCTCGCACCGCTGGTCTTCGTCCTCGGCGCCATCATCTGGACTCGAAGCTGGGCTCGACCGGAGGCCCGCCTGGGCCTGGTGCTGGCAGGCGTGAGCCTGTCCCTGGCAATCGCCGGTTCCCGAGTCTACCTCGGCGCCCACTATCCTACCGATGTCATTGGAGGTCTGCTGCTGGGTACTGCACTGAGCGCCGCATGGATGCCGCGGCTGACCGTGAACTAACGCTCGATCACCGGTTCAACCGCGCGGCCCCAAAGAACCAGACGCGCAATCTCCTCTCCGATCTCTCGGGTTCCCAGCGACGGCGTCCCACTGATGGCAATGTCGGCAGTCCGGGCACCGGCAGCGAGGACGGCGGCGATAGCCTGCTCCACCGTGGCCGCCGCCTCGGGCAGGCCCAAGCCATATCGGAGCAGCATGGCGGCGCTGGCGATGGCCCCGATAGGGTTGGCCACCCCGCGGCCGGCAATATCCGGGGCGGAGCCGTGGACCGGTTCGAACAGACCGGGACCATCCCCGATGGAAGCGGAAGGCAACAGTCCCAGGGACCCGACCAGCACCGCCGCCTCATCCGACAGAATATCCCCGAAGAGATTCTCGGTGAGCACCACATCGAAGGCCGCCGGACTGGAGACCAGCCGCATCGCCGCGTAGTCGACATAGAGGTGCTCCAGCCGCACATCGGGATAACCCTCAGCAACCCGGGTCACCGTTTCCCGCCAGAGCTGGGAGACCTCCAGTACGTTGGCCTTGTCCACTGAGGTCACCAGCCGGCGCCGGTTGCTCGCCGCCTCAAAGGCGACCCGCGCCACCCGCTCGATTTCCTCGACGCTGTAACGCAGAGTATTCACCGCGGCATTGGGGCCGAGGCTACGCGGCTCCCCGTAGTAGAGCCCACCGGTGAGCTCCCGCACGATGAGGAGATCGACGCGCTCAAGCCGCTCCGGTCTGAGGGGGGAGGCATGGCGCAGCGCGGGATACACGGCGATGGGCCGGAGATTGGCGTAGGCACAGAGCAGCTTTCTCAGCGCGAGCAGACCGGCCTCCGGCCGCCGATTTCCTTCAGCTCGGCTCAGCGACGGATCTCCGACCGCTCCCAGAAGCACCGCATCCACCTGGGTGACCGCATTTCGGGTGACGGCGGGCAACGAGTCGCCCGTGAGAGCTACGCCGGCGGCCCCGATCGGGTATTCCCGCGTCTCGACGACGAACCCGAAGAGGTCGGCGGCCGCCTGAAGAACCCGAAGGGCCTCGGCGGTCACCTCCGGTCCGATCCCATCGCCGGGAAGCACCGCCAGAGAGAACCGTTTCACCAGACCGGAACCGGTTGGTCGGCGGCACGACGCTGCTCGAACGCGGCGATTGCCGGTTCCAGTTGCAGCGTGCGCCCGATTTCGTCCAGACCCTGGAGCAACATCTCGCGGCGATAGGGATCGAGGTGGAATGGCGCCGCGAATCCCAGCGGGTCCTGGACTCGCTGCGCTCGCAGATCAACCGTGAGCTCATACCCCCCCTGCGCACTCAGCGCTCTCCGGCTCAACTCAGCGATGACGGACTCCGGCAACACCACCGGCAGCAAACCATTCTGACAGCAGTTGCCGTGGAAGATGTCAGCGAAAGAGGGAGCGAGGATGGCGCGAAACCCGTAATCGGCCAGTGCCCACGGCGCATGCTCTCGGGACGAGCCGCAACCGAAATTGGGACCGGTGATCAGAATGGTGGCTCCGCGGGCAGCGGGCTGATTCAGCTCGAACTCGGGATTGAGTGCGCCGTCGGCGAGATAGCGCCAATCATAGAAGAGGCAGGGGCCGAAGCCGGTGCGTTCGATCCGCTTCAAGAACTGCTTGGGAATGATCTGATCGGTATCGACGTTGGCTCGCGGCAGCAGTGCAACGCGACCGGAGTGGATTTCGAAGGGTTGCATACGCCTCTCGATAACTATTCAACGCACCTTGGCATCGGAGGTCATCGATAACTTTAACGAAGATCTACTAAGCTATTGTGATAACGGCACTTATATGCGGCGAATGAGATACGACTTGAAGCTGTATATTCACTGACGACGATCGCATATCTGCCGCATTACCCTCGCATATGCTCTCGCACGTCGACCAGACAGCCTTCGATCGCTGCGGCCGCGGCCATCGTCGGACTCATCAGGTGCGTGCGCCCTCCCCTGCCCTGTCGTCCTTCAAAATTTCTATTCGACGTGGACGCGCATCGTTCACCGGGGGACAGAATATCCTCATTCATGCCGAGACACATGGAGCATCCGGGATTGCGCCACTCGAAGCCTGCGTCAATGAAGATGCGATCCAACCCTTCGCGCTCGGCGGCGGCCTTCACCGACTGAGAGCCAGGCACCACCATCGCACGCACATGCCGGTTGACGGTTCGTCCTCGCGCGACCGCGGCGGCCTCGCGCAAGTCCTCCAGTCGGCCATTGGTGCACGATCCCAAAAACACTCGGTCCACTGGAAGCCCCCTCAGCGGTGTTCCCGGCCGGAGGTCCATGTAGTCCAGCGCGCGCCGATACGACTCCCGCTCCGCAGCAGACGGCGCCTCGGATGGGTCGGGAACTTGCTCGGTGATGTCGGCCGTCATACCGGGACTGGTTCCCCACGTCACCTGAGGACCCAAGGTTCCAGCGTCGATGAAAACGGACCGGTCGTAGTGGGCTCCCGGATCGGGGTGGAGCTCCTGCCAAGCGCGAAGTACGGCCTCGCGGCGAGCGCCCTTGGGTGCCCGCGGCGTGCCGGCGAGATAGTCGAAGGTGACGGCATCCGGGGCGATCATCCCGGCCCGGGCGCCCGCCTCGATGGACATGTTGCAGATGGTCATCCGGCCCTCCATGGACAGGGCCGCGATGGCTTCTCCGGTGTACTCGATAACGTGGCCGGTCGCACCCGCGGTCCCGATCCGGCGAATCAACCCGAGGATCAGATCCTTGGCCGACACGCCGGGCGCCAGCCGACCGCTGAAGTGAATCTCCATGGTCCGCGGGCGGGACTGGACGATGCATTGAGTGGCGAGAACGTGTTCCACCTCGCTGGTGCCGATCCCGAAGGCCAACGCTCCGAATGCGCCATGGGTCGAGGTGTGGGAGTCCCCGCAGACAATGACCATTCCCGGCTGCGTCAGCCCGAGCTCCGGCCCGATCACGTGGACAATCCCCTGCTCGGGGGCGCTGAGGTCGAACAGCTCTACCCCGAAGTCCCGGGCATTCCGCTCCAGCGCCTGCAGCTGGAGCGCGGCCGTCCGGTCGGCGATGGGGAGCCGGCGATCGCCGGTGGGAACGTTGTGATCCACCGTGGCCACGGTCAGATCCGGACGCCGCACGCGACGGCCGGCCAGCCTCAGACCCTCGAAGGCTTGGGGGGAGGTTACCTCGTGCACCAAGTGCAGGTCCACGTAGAGCAGGGCCGGACCGTGGGGCCCCTGATGAACGACGTGTGAGTCCCAGACCTTCTCGAACAGCGTGCGCGCCATGATTCAACCGGAGACGCTGGCAGGCGAAGGCTGAGCGACAGGCTTGCGGCCCGGCTTGTCCGGCGCCAACGGGGGACTGACGGCGCCGGAGCGCTTTCCTTCCTCGGACCAGGGCATCATCGCCCGAAGCTCGGCGCCCACGCGCTCGATCTCATGGTGCTTGTCGGCCTTGCGCAGCCGCTCGAAGTTGGCTCGGCCGGCGCGGTTCTCGGTCAGCCACTCCCGGGCAAAGGATCCGTTCTGGATCTCGTCCAGAATGCGGCGCATCTCCGCGCGGGTCTCCTCCGTGATCACTCGTGGGCCGCGGGTGTAGTCCCCGTACTCGGCAGTGTCGCTGATCGAGTAGCGCATAAACTGCATCCCACCGCGGTACATGAGATCCACGATCAGCTTGAGTTCGTGCAGGCACTCGAAATAGGCCATCTCTGGGCGGTAGCCCGCGGCCGTGAGGGTTTCGAAGCCGGCTTTGACCAACGCCGTCACTCCACCACAGAGCACCGCCTGTTCGCCGAACAGATCGGTCTCGGTCTCCTCCCTGAAGGAGGTCTCGATCACACCAGCCCGAGTACAGCCGATCCCCGCGGCGTAGGCCAGAGCGTTGGCCAGCGCCTGTCCGCTCGCATCCTGATGGATGGCCACCAGGGCCGGGACTCCCCTGCCGGCTTCAAACTCACTGCGGACCAGATGGCCCGGCGACTTCGGGGCGACCATGCTGACGTCCACCCCGGCGGGTGGCACGATCTCGCCGAAATGAATGTTGAACCCATGGGCGAACATCAGGGTCTTGCCGGGACCAAGCGCTTGCTGGATCCCGCCTTCGTACACCCCGCGAGCGTCCTGGTCCGGCACCAGCATCATGATCACGTCGGCTGCCGCGGCCGCCTCGGCCACCGGCCGCACATCGAGCCCGGCGGCCCGGGCCCGGTCCCATGACGCACTGCCAGCGCGCAATCCGACGACCACGCGGGCACCACTGTCCCGCAGATTCAGCGCGTGGGCGTGCCCCTGGCTGCCGTAGCCGATGATGGCGAAGGCGCGGCCCGAGAGCCGCTGACGGTCCGCGGCGGAGTCGTAGAAGATGTGAACGGGCTGGGTCATGGTCTCATCCAGTCTCAGAGTTCGTTGGGTCGTTGGATTGATTGCTGCCGCAAGTCGATAGTCACTCGTCGTTCGTCAGTAGAAGACCGACACCTTTCCTTCACCTACCAGCCTCTAATGCCACCGCTCCACTCCGAGCCACCTCGAGGACCTCGAAACGCTCGAGCGCGCGGATGCAGGAGAGGACGAAAGCCTCGGAGCCGGTGAGCTCTACGATCATCGCTTCAGGACTGTCGTCAACCACCGAAGCGTGATAAAGCTGGACGACGTCCAGCAGCTCACCGTAGCGCTCCGCTGGAGCGCGAACTTTGACCAGGGCCAGTTCCCGGGCCACACCGTCCTGCGCGGCAAAGGAGGTTGCTTCACGCACCCCGATCATCTTCTGCAAATGCTTCACCGCGCGATCCGCCGCGGAGTCGTCTGACTGAATCATGATGGTAAGCCTCGAAAGTCCAGGGGTCGCCGTGGGTCCCACGGCAATACTGCGCACGGGCAAGTTCCGCCGACGAATCAACCCGACGGCCCGGGTGAGCGTGATGAGGCGGTCCTCCAGCAGGACCGTAACGGCGTGGGGCGCACTCATACCGGCGCGAGCCGGGGCGAGATCGCTTCCGACTCGATCGGCTCGGACAGGGATGCACCCGGGGGAATCATCGGATAGACGTTGGCTTCCTGCTCGATCTGGAACTCGACCAGGGCAGGTCCCGGCCGGTCAATCGCCGCCTGGACTGCTTGCTCCACCTCGCCGGCAGTTTCCACTCGCCAGCCGGGAATCCCATACGCCTCCGCCAGGCGAACGTAATCGGGACTCCAGATCGGCGTCGCCGAGTAACGGCGTCCGTGGAAGAATTGCTGCCATTGGCGGACCATGCCCAGATATCCGTTGTTGAAGATCGCCATCTTTACCGGGATGCCTTCCTGCACCATGGTGGCGATCTCCTGCATATTCATCTGAAACCCGCCGTCCCCGGAGATGGCCCATACCGGTTCGCCCGGCCGGGCCAGGACCACGCCCATGGCCGCGGGCACGGCAAAACCCATCGTGCCGAGCCCACCCGAGGTGATGTGGGTGTTGGGGCGCTGATAGCGGAAAAGCTTGGCAACCCACATCTGGTGCTGGCCCACGTCGGATACGATGGTGCAGCGCCCGGAGATCAGATCGATGGCCTCCAGGATCCCCTCGGGAGACAGTCCCCCCCGGAAGCTCTCGGCCCTGGGGCGCACGAAGCCAGCGATCTCCTCTCGCCACTCCTCGCAGGTGCGACTCGGCACCGCCTCGATCAGCCGACCCAGCAGCTCCCGGGCGTCGCCCACCAGAGCGACGGTGACCGGCACATTCTTGCCGATCTCGGAGGGGTCAAGCTCGAGGTGAATCAGTTTTGCGCCCCGGGCGAAACCGGCGAGGTTGCCGGTCACCCGGTCGTCGAATCGGAGTCCCACTCCAAGAATGAGATCGGCCTGCTGGATCGCGCGGTTGACGTGGACCTCGCCATGCATGCCGGGCATGCCGAGATGCAGGGGGTGGGACTCGGGAAAGCCGCTGATGCCGAGCAAGGTGGTGATGACCGGGATCCCGGTCTTTTCGGCGAACGCCCGGAGCTCGCCGTAGGCATTGCTCAGCACGATGCCGTGGCCGGCCATGATCAGAGGCCGCCTGGCCTCGGCGATGAGCTGGGCGGCGGCTTGTAAGGACGGTAAGGACGGTAAGGCGTACCCTTCGGCAACCTTCCCGTCCTTCCCGTCCATTCCGCCTTTACCGCCCTTCCATTCCACCTTCTGGTTCTGCACGTCCTTGGGAATATCGATCAGGACTGGGCCGGGACGTCCCTCCTGGGCCACAGCGAACGCGTCCCGCACCACGTCGGCCAGCTCCCCGGCATCCTCGACCAGCCAGCTGTGTTTGGTGATCGGCTGGGTGATGCCGATGATGTCGGTTTCCTGGAACGCATCCCGACCCATCATCGCTCGCGCCACCTGTCCGGTAATGGCGACTACAGGGGTGTTGTCCATGTGCGCCGTGGCCAGACCGGTCACGAGATTGGTAGCGCCCGGTCCCGATGTCGCGACGCAGACTCCCGCTCGCCCGCTGGCACGAGCGTAGCCATCGGCGGCATGGGCCGCCGCCTGTTCGTGGCGGACCAGCACGTGGCGCAATCCCGGATGCTCGGGCAGTGCATGGTAAAACGGCATGATCGCGCCGCCGGGATACCCGAAGAGGATTTCGACTCCCTCGTCGAGGAGAGCCTGGCAGAGGATTTGGGCGCCGGTGAGATGCTCCGTCATCAGACAACCCTTCTTGGCAGAACTGCGTGAACAGGGTTTACGCGTTTCGCCAACATCACACCCCCCACAGGTACACCGAGTTCAACGAGCTTGCCTCCAGCCGTTCGGCGTGGCGCGCCTTATTCAGCGCGAGCAGCAGGGCGCGGGCACTGGCCTCGACGATGTCGGTGGACGCCCCGTGGCCGGAGAGGGACTTGCCGTCGATCTTGGCCTGGAGAAAGACCTGTCCCACGCTGTCCCGCCCCGGGGTGAGGGAGCGAAGCGTCAGACTCAGGACCTCGATTTGATGGCCGATGATCTCGCTGATGGCGGCAAAGGCGGCCGCGATCGGTCCGTCACCGCTCCCCCGAGCCGAGCGCTCGCCGTTCCAGGGACCGGTCATCCGCACGTCCGCCGCCGGGGTGACGCTGCCACAGACGACTCGCAGATGGGTGAGCTGGTACTCTTCAGGCGCGTCATGGAAAGCGCCGTGCACCAGGGCCAGCAGATCCTCGTCCAGGATCTCCCGTTTGCGATCGGCCAGGGCAATGAATTGGCGGTAGACCTCGGCGATCTGACCCTCATCCAGGTCATACCCCAGATCGCGGAACCGCCGTTCGAGCGCATGCCGACCAGAGTGTTTGCCCAGGACCAGCGTCGATCGCGGAATTCCCACCATCTCCGGGCGAATGATCTCGTAAGTCAGCCCGTTCTGGAGCATGCCGTGCTGGTGAATTCCGGCCTCGTGGGCAAAGGCATTGCGCCCGACGATGGCCTTGTTGGGCTGGGGAACGACTCCCGTGAGATAGGAGAGGAGCTGGCTGGTCCGATAGATCTCGCGGGATTCGACGTTACAGCGGAACGCGACCGCCGAGGACCGGACCTGGCCGGCCATGACGATCTCCTCCAGCGCCGCATTGCCGGCCCGCTCGCCGATGCCGTTTACGGTGCATTCGACCTGCCGGACGCCGGCCTCGATCGCTGCCAGGCTGTTGGCCACGGCCAGCCCCAGGTCGTCGTGACAGTGGGCGCTGAACACGACCCGATCACTGCCCGGCACCCGGCTGCGAACGTCACGAAACATGGCGGCGTACTCATGCGGCAGGGCGTACCCGACGGTGTCCGGCAGATTGACGGTTCGGGCACCCTCCGCGATGGCCAGCTCCACCACCCGGCACAGGAAATCCGGATCGGAGCGGCTTGCATCTTCGGCCGAAAACTCGACGTCGTCGGTGAAGTGCCGGGCCCGGCGGATGGCGCTGCGAGCGAGATCGAGCACCTCGTCCCGGCTGATCCGCAGCTTTTCCCGGATGTGAAGGTCGGAGGTGGAGATGAAGACGTGAAGTCGGCCACGGACCGCCTGACTCAGTGCCTCGCCGGCAAGATCGATGTCCCGCTCGTGGCAGCGGGCGAGGGCGGCGATCACCGGCCGGCGAACCTCGGCCGCGATGTCCCGTACGCTGCGGTAGTCGCCCTCCGAGGCAGCCGGAAAACCGGCCTCGATCACATCCACGCCGAGCGCGTCGAGCTGTCGCGCGAGGCGCAGCTTCTCCTCCGCCGACAGACTGTTTCCGGGAGCCTGCTCGCCATCGCGCAAGGTGGTATCGAAGATCAGGACGTCCGTGGTGCCCATACGCGCTTTCTGTTCGGTGAAGGTGAAAAAAAAAGCCGCGGACTGTGAGGTCCGCGGCGCTGAGGATTCTGAGAGATGCTGCTGCTATCTCACGTGGCTCCGGTCGGCACGCCGTGGACCCCTGGCTTACCAATAAGGATGGTAAGCAGGAGGCTAAGGACGACGACGACGAGCGCGAGATTGAGCAGCATGGGTCCGATCGCGATGGTCCGTTGAAACGACAACGGTGGTTGCCTCGAAAGAGCGGCAACGTTCCTGAGGCTAGCGTGTGCCCTGAGCACTGTCAAGTGGGAATGACCGCTTGACGGATGCGCCGTGATGCATAATAATACAGCCATGAGCTGCGCGATGCTTGCCCGAGTTCTTCCGATTAACGCTAATCTCGCCCGCCACGAGGGGGCGACCGGGTAAGCGAGCGCGTTTGCGCTATGTCCCGGCCCGCTCCCTAGGAGTGGGCCTTTTTTGTTGCCCCGACGCGGCCTCTCCGGCCGCTGGGGTCTCACACCGCAGGAGGCACCATGGCCGCCACTGGGCAGCGAATCCACCCGGCCGGTTCCCGTCAGTTCGACGCTCGCCACTCGGCCACCCCGGCGGAGCGTGCGCTCGATCCCTTCCGCGAGCATGACGCCTGCGGCGTTGGGTTGGTGGCCTGTGCCTCCGGCACCCGCTCTCATGAAGTCGTCTCGATGGCTCTCGAGGCGGTGGCCCGGGTAGCGCACCGCGGCGCCGCCTCCACCGACAACTCGGGGGATGGTGCCGGTCTGCTGACCCAGATCCCGCATCGCCTGTTCTACCGCGATGCCTACCGTCTGGGCCTGCACCTGCAGCCGGGGCTTCCCTTCGGCGTCGGGGTCTTCTTTCTCCCGCGAGCGCCCGAGGCGCTGGCCGCCTCCGTCGAGCTGATCGAGGCGGTCCTGGCCGGGGACGGCGTGCCCTTCCTCGGCTGGCGCGATGTGCCGACCAATCTGGCGGCGCTCGGCCGAACGGCGTTGGAGTCCTGCCCCGTCATTCGCCAGGTCCTGGTAGGCCGGCCCGCGCTCGCGGCCGATGAGGAGGCGTGGGAGCGCGCGCTCTACCTTGCCCGACGAGAAATGGAGCGCCGGGCGGCGGAGCGCCAGCTGCCCGGGTTCTATGTCTGCTCCCTCTCCTGCCGCACCATCGTCTACAAGGCACTGCTCACCGGGACTCACCTCCCCGCCTTTTTCACCGATTTCCGCTACCCCGAGTACGAGAGCGCGATCGCCGTCTTTCACCAGCGGTATTCGACCAATACGCTTCCCAGCTGGCCGCTGGCTCAACCGTTTCGCCTGCTGGCGCACAACGGCGAGATCAACACGCTCTGGGGCAACCGCAACAGCATGACCATGCGACAGCCGATGCTCGCGTCGCCGATCTGGGGCCAGAAGATCGAGCGGCTCCGCGACGCGATCTGGCGAGAAGGGAGTGACTCGGCCAGCCTCGACAACGCGATGGAGCTGCTGGTTCGTTCGGGGCGCGACCTGATCCATACCTCGATGATGATGATCCCGCAGGCGTGGGAGAAGTATTCCGATCTCGACCCCGCGGTGAAGGCGTTCTACGAGTACCACCAGTGTGTACTCGAGCCCTGGGACGGCCCGGCGGCGTTGGCCTTCACCGATGGCGTGCTGGCCGGCGCAGCGGTGGACCGGAACGGACTACGCCCCTGCCGCTACAAGGTCCGGGGCGACGGTCTGGTGGTAGCGGGTTCGGAAGTGGGCCTCGTCGACCTGGACCCGCGCGAGGTGGTGGAGTGCGGCAAGGTGGGGCCGGGAGAGATTCTGGTCGTCGACACTCGGCGACGCGAAGTGATCCGGAACGTGGATGCCAAGCGGGAAGTGGCGGGGCGGCGCCCCTACGCTCGCTGGGTGGCCCGCTACATGGCCACGCTGGTGCCGGATCCGGCCAGGGTGCCACCGGTTCATACCGGGGAGGCCCTTCTTCGGCGGCAGCAGGTCTTCGGGTATGGCTTCGAGGACTTGCGCCTGGTACTCGATCCCATGGGCAGCGGCGGGGCAGATCCCGTCTGGAGCATGGGAGACGACACCCCAATCCCGCCGCTCTCGGCGGTGCCGCAGACCGTGTACGCCTATTTCCGGCAGCGCTTCGCGCAGGTCACCAATCCGCCGATCGACTCCCTGCGCGAATCCATGGTGATGTCGCTGCGGATGCACCTGGGACGGAGAAGCTCGCCGCTGCTGGATCGGCCGTCCTACGCTCGAATGCTTCGTCTGGAGCACCCCGTGCTCCTGGCGGAAGAGATGGCGGCGTTGCGAAACGTTGCCGGCTTCTCCACGGTGACGCTCGATGCGGTGTTTGATGTCGCCCGAGGTGTGGATGGGCTCCATCCCGCGCTCACGGCCTTGCGACGGGCAGCGGAGCGTGCTGCCCGTCGGGGAGCGCGCATCCTGGTCATCAGCGACCGGGCCGCCGATGAACATCGAGCCCCGATTCCGATGCTGCTCGCGATCGGCGCGGTGCGACAGCATCTGGTGCACACCGGCCTGCGCGCCCGCGTCGGACTGGTCGCCGAAGCCGGCGATGCCTTCGACATCCACCACTTCGCCACCCTCATCGGCTACGGCGCCGAGGCGGTGCATCCCTGGTTGGCGCTGGAGACGATCGAGGGACTGTTCAGCGAGGTGCGGGAACACTCGCGCCGCGAACAGGCCGACGCCGAGCCCCGGCCCAACCCCAGGGAGGCTCGCCATCGCTTCCGCACCGCCGCCGAGAAGGGACTGCTCAAGATTCTGTCCAAAATGGGAATCTCGACGCTCTCTTCCTACTGCGGAGCCCAGATTTTCGAGGTGCTTGGCCTGGGGCACGAGGTGATTTCGAGCTGCTTCTCCGGGACCGCGTCGCCCATCGGCGGCATCGGGTTCGAGGAGATCGCGGAGGACGTGTTGTCCCGCCACCGAGTCGCCTACGGCTCGGCCTCAGGATCGACGACATCGCTCCCGGACTACGGTCGAGTTCGCTTTCGCAAGGAAGGCGAGGACCACGGCTGGGCGCCGCCCGTCGTGGTCGCCCTGCAGCAGGCCATCAAAGCGCAGGGCGCCGAGGCCTACGGTGGCTTCCTGGTCAAGAATGGCTCCCGTCGTCCCGCGGGTCCCCGCGATCTGCTCACCGTCCGGGGAGGCAATCCGATCTCACTGGACGAGGTGGAGCCTGCCGAGGCGATTCGACGCCGATTCATCTCCTCGGCCATGTCCCTCGGCGCCCTGTCGCCGGAGGCGCATGCCACGCTCTCCATCGCCATGAACCGGATGGGAGCCCGATCCAACTCCGGCGAGGGCGGCGAAGACCCGTTCAACTATCGCGCGCTTTCCGACGGAGACCGGGCGGACAACCGGATCAAGCAGGTGGCCTCCGCCCGGTTCGGCGTAACCACGGAATACCTCATCAGGGCCGAGGAGCTGGAGATCAAGATCGTCCAGGGCGCCAAGCCCGGCGAAGGCGGTCAGCTGCCGGGTCACAAGGTCTCGGAGTTGATCGCGCGCCTGCGCCACGCGGTGCCGGGCATCCAGCTGATCTCACCGCCACCCCACCACGACATCTACTCGATCGAGGATCTGGCCCAACTGATCCACGACCTGAAGACGGTGAACCCGCGCGCCCGAGTCGGGGTCAAACTGGTTTCCGAAGCGGGAGTGGGCACGGTTGCCGCGGGCGTGGCCAAGGCCTATGCCGACTACGTGCTCATCGCGGGACACAATGGGGGCACCGGCGCCTCGCCGCTGTCGTCCATCAAGCACTCCGGCTCTCCCTGGGAGCTGGGCTTGGCGGAGACCCAAGCGACCCTGGTCCGCAACGGCCTCCGCCATCGGATCGAGGTCCGCACCGACGGCGGCCTGAAGACCGGACGGGACGTAATCATCGCGGCCCTACTGGGGGCCGAGAGCTACGGATTCGGCACGGCGCCACTCGTGGCGATGGGCTGCGCCATGGCCCGCCAGTGCCACCTCAACACCTGCCCCACCGGCATTGCAACCCAACGCCCCGATCTGCGGGCGAAGTTCAAGGGTACGCCGGAGCAGGTGATCACCTACTTCACCTTCCTCGCCGAGGAAGTGCGTCAGATTCTCGCGGCGATGGGCGCGCGAAGTCTGGAGGAGATCATCGGCCGAAACGATCTGCTGGAGCGTCTGGAGCACCCCGAGCTGCCTCGCGCGCAGATGCTGGACCTGTCGGTGCTCTTCGCTCCGACGGGTGAGGAGGGCCGGCCACGCCGCCCAGCCGGGCCACTCCATCACACGCAGAATCGAAACGATCGTCCGGGGACGGTCGCGCTGGACAGCGAGATCCTGACCGATCTGCGTCCCTACCTGGAGAGCGGTCTGCCGTTTTCCGGCAGCTATCCGATCTACAACCACAACCTCGCGGTGGGCGCGCGGGTGGCCGGTGAGATCGTACAGCGCCATGGCGACGCGGCGCTGGCAGCCGGCAGCGTTCGCCTGCGGTTCACCGGGAGCGCCGGCCAGAGCTTTGGCGCGTTCAGCTGCCGCGGGATGCATCTGGAGCTGGAAGGCGAGGCGAACGATTACGTCGGGAAGGGCCTGAGCGGGGCGGAAATCACCATCCGGCCGTTCCGCCGGGCAGCCTACGCCGACGTCTCCCACCAGCACCTCATCATCGGGAATACCGTCCTCTATGGTGCGACCGGCGGCCGGCTGTTCGCGGCGGGCCAGGCCGGCGACCGCTTCGCCGTGCGCAATTCCGGAGCGGTGGCCGTCATCGAGGGAGCAGGCAATCACTGCTGCGAGTACATGACGTCCGGCATCGTCGTGGTCCTGGGACGGGCTGGCCGCAACTTTGGCGCTGGCATGTCCAATGGCGTGGCGTACGTGCTGGACGAGGCCGGAACCTTCGAGAGCCGGGTGAATCGCGACATGGTGGAACTGGCCGACATGGAGGACCAGGACGAGGAGTTGCTTCGGCGGCTGATCCGAGAGCACGAAGAGAAGACGGTGAGCCCTCGGGCCCGGACCCTGCTGGTGCAGTGGGAGCACTACCTGCCGCTCTTCCGCAAGGTGAGCCCCAACGGCGCCGCCGGCCTGGTCGCGGCTGCTCGGGAGGCATATCTGCAGACCCCGGTGGTCGAGCGCGAGGAATTGGTGGCGCGGCGGACGGCCTAGGCGACCGACATAGGCTGAAGGAGGTCCAGCTTGACGGGAGATGTACCGGCAAATAACTTGCTAGTCAGCAAGCAAGCTCCACCACGTGAGGCCTGAGCCGCGCCTTATGCCCCGACGCCCCGACAAGGAACGCAATGCCGAACGGAGCCGGGCGGCGATCCTGGACGCCGCTGAAAATCTCTTTGCCACAAAGGGTTACGACGCAACCAGCCTGAACGATGTAGGAGCCGCGGCCGGGGTCTCCCGGGGCACGCCAGGCTACTTCTTCGGCTCGAAATCCGAGCTGTACCACGCGGTCCTGAATCGCTCCTTCACGGAGGTTCGGGATGCCGTGCGGGCCGGTCGAGCCCGGGCCCTCGCGAGCGGCGAGAGCACCGAAGCCATCCTCGCCGGCGCGGTCTCCGATTACTTCGACTTCCTGGCTGCCCGTCCCAACTTCGTCCGGTTGATCGAGCGCGAGGCGCTGAGCGGCGGCGGCTTGTTGGAGGGGGTGAATCACCTCTCCGCGGGCCAGGAAGCTCTGGCTGCCATCAGCGCTGAGCTGGGCCTGGACGACAGTCCTTCCGGCGAGGCAGCCCAGCTCCTCCTCAGCATCATCGCTCTCTGCTGGTTCCCCCTGGTGCATGCCAGAACCGTGGCACCCGCCGTCGGGGTGAACCTGGACGACACTGAAGATTTCCGCCGGCGCAGAAGCCATGTCGTGAAGCTGGTACTTCACGGGCTCAGAGGCATGACGGCGCCGCTCACCACCACCCTCACCGAGTCGCCGACCCATGACTGACCTGCTCGCTCAACCTACCCGCGTGCCTCGTACCCCGCTCGCGACCGAACAGGAAGCCAGAGAGGTCGCAGAGGCCGCTCGGGAAAAAGAGTGGGAGGCGCCGAGCTTCGTCCGCGAGCTCTTCGAAGGGTCCTTCCGGCTCGACCTGATTCACCCCTTCCCCTCGCCCGATCCGGCCGACCTGGAGCGCGCCAGACCGTTCATGGAACGCCTCGAGCGCTTCATGAAGGAGCGGGTGGACAGCGACCGCATCGATCGGGAGGGCAAGATCCCCCCCGACGTGGTTCGAGGGCTGGGGGAGATCGGGGCATTCGGCATCAAGATCCCGGTCGAGTACGGCGGGCTCGGCCTGAGCCAGTACAGCTACACCCATGCAATCGGCATGGTCACGAGCCAGGACGGCAGCCTCACCGCCTTGCTCTCGGCGGCGCAGTCCATCGGCGTGCCGACGCCGCTCAAGTTGTTCGGCACCCCGGAGCAGAAGGAGCGATATCTCCCCCGATTGGCGCAGGGAGCCGTTTCCGCGTTCGCCCTGACCGAAAACCAGGTCGGCTCCGATCCCGCGGCACTCAGCACGACGGCGAAGCTGTCAGACGACGGGACCCACTACATCCTGAACGGAGAGAAGCTGTGGTGCACCAACGGCACCATAGCCGAGCTGATGGTGGTGATGGCGCGGACCAGCCATAAGAAGATCACCGCTTTCATTGTCGAGACCGACTGGCCGGGGGTCGAGGTGGTCCAGCGGCTTCACTTCATGGGCCTCAAGGCCATCGAGAACGGGATCATTCGGTTCACCAACGTAAAGGTCCCGGTGGAGAACGTGCTCTGGGGCGAGGGCAAGGGTCTCAAGCTTGCGCTGATCACGCTGAACACCGGCAGGCTGACACTCCCTGCCTCCGCGGTCGCCGGGTCGAAGCGGGCCCTGGAAATCGCCCGGCGATGGGCAGCAGAGCGAGTGCAGTGGGGACAGCCAATCGGCAAGCATGACGCCATCGCCCAAAAGCTCGGCCGCATGGCCGCGGACCTCTTCGCCATGGAGGCCGTTTCCGACCTGGCCTCACTCCTGGCTGACCGGGGCGACGCCGACATCCGGCTCGAAGCGGCAATGGCGAAGATGTGGAACACCGAGATGGGCTGGCGCATCGTGGATGACACCCTGCAGATCAAGGGCGGCCGCGGGTACGAAACGGCCGACAGCCTTCGGAGCCGGGGCGAGCGACCGGATGCGGTCGAGCGGATGATGCGAGACTTTCGCATCAACCTCATCTTCGAAGGCTCCAGCGAAATCATGCGGCTCTTCATCGCCCGCGAGGCGGTGGACACCCATATGAAGGTGGCAGGCGAGCTCATTGACCCGCGGGTGCCACCGGCCAGGAAGGTTCCGGCATTCCTCAAGGCCGGACTGTTCTACGCCACCTGGTATCCCAAGCTCTGGTTGGGTTGGGGCCGCTGGCCGCGGTACGGAGCATTCGGCCCGCTCGCCACCCACGTGCGTTTTGTGGATCGGTCCTGCCGTCGTCTGGCTCGGAGCCTCTTCCACTGCATGGTGCGGTTCGGACCCAAGCTGGAGAAGCGCCAGGCGGTACTTGGTCGCCTGGTAGAGATCGGCGCGGAGCTGCTGGCGATCACGGCCGCCTGCAGCCGCGCGCACGCGATCGCCGCCCGGAGTCAGGCCGCCGAGGTGGAGGGCCGCAGCGCGGTGGAGCTGGCTGACGTCTTCAGCCGCTATGCCCGACGGCGGGTGGAGGAGCGCTTCGCAGCGGTATTCGATAATGACGACGTCGCTACGTACCGGCTGGCGCAGGGCGTGCTGCAGGGCAAGCACGCATGGATGGAGCGGGGGATGGTTTCTTAGGAGAACCGTTCGTCCTTCCGCCAGCCCATTCTATCTTTACTCTCACCCAGATCCAGGACCGCGCATGCCCATCGCCGAAGGCAAGACGCTTCCGTTCGTTGGACCCGAAACGGTCGACGTCGGTGTGCTGGAGACCTTCGAGTACGCCGGACCCGACCAGGAGATCGTCACCGAAACCCGCGAGTTCAGCCCGGTATGTCCTTACAGTGGGCTGCCGGACTTCGCCACGCTCCGGATCGTCTACGTGCCCGCCGATCGTTGCGTCGAACTCAAGAGCCTCAAGTACTACGTCACCAGCTACCGGAACGTCGGCATCTTCCAGGAGCACGCCACCGCAAAGATCGCTGAGGATCTCTTTCAGGTGCTCCGGCCTCAGCGGCTTCAGGTAACCACCATCTATAACACCCGCGGCGGGTTCGATACCACCTGCACAGTGCAGTTGCCGCAGCGAGGCTAGCCGGTCCCGTCCGCTCTCCTCCTCAGTCCGTCGTCACTCGCTGGCTCGGCCGATTGGGCACCCGCTCCGGGGTGCGCTTCGGACCTCGCGGCAGCAGCTGCGGCAAGTTGGCCAACTCGTAGGCCGTCACGGCCATCACTGCTGCCGCCTGTTTGAGGTCACCCTCGACCGCCTTGTCAAACGTGTCGCTCTGCGAGTGATGCGTGTGGGGATACCCTCTAGGCAGCTGATCGAAGTTGAATGCCGGCACGCCGTACGGCAGGAACGACAGATGGTCGGTTCCCATCTTGCTGGCGTGACGGATGGCGGAGGCGTTCAGGGAGTTCACCGGCGCCAGCAGGTCGCGCCACAATCCCTCCAGATCGTCCCTTCCCTGCAGCGCTTGTCCGGTGATCGCGCCGGTGCCGTTGTCCAACACCAGCACCGCTTGAATGCTGTCGGCCTCGGACGCGTGCCCGGCCGCATACGCGCGGGAACCCAGGAGCCCTTCCTCTTCTCCGCTGAATAGAATGAATCGGATCGTCCGCTTGGGCTGGAGGCCCGATTGGGCGATGACTCGGGCCGCCTCCAGGACCACCATTGATCCGGTGCCGTTGTCGGTCACGCCGGTTCCCAGATCCCAACTGTCGAGATGAGCGCCGAGGACCACCACCTGACCGGGTCGCTCGGTACCCCGGAGATCGGCCACGGTGTTCCACTGTTGTACTGGAGTATGCCCGGTCCGATTGGTCACCTTGCCTTCGATGCGAGGGGTAACACCGGCCCGAATGAGCCGCTCGAGCTGGGCGTAGTCCTCATGGGCAATCACCACGCTGGGCAGGGGCGAGACTCGATTGGGAGAGCCGCTCATGGTCATGAGCGCGTGCTCCTTCGAGCCGTCCAGGAGAGTGCCGAGGGCCCCGGCGCTCTTGAGGAGATAGGGCAAATCGATTTGGAACTGTCTCCGGGCGAAGACGGCCGGGGGTGACGTATCGGCGGTGATCGAGTTCCGCAGGCGGACTCTCTCGGCCAGCTGGGCCGAGTCCTCCGGGGTCATCGCAGGCCCATCCGGATTCCACAGCGGATAGGCCGGCCGGGGAAGCACCCAGGCGCCCTTCACTCGATTGCGGTATACGGCAAGACTCTCCGGCGTGCTGAGGTCGGTCAGCACGACGGGCCCAGCCAGTTGCTTTCCGCCGGTTCCCGCGGTCCAGGCCCAGCTGTGGCCGGTGACCCAACGGGTAAATGGCTGGAGCAGGCGAAGGGCCACCTGGCCCCGCTCCCAGGTCACGCCGAACTGGTAGGGCTCGAGCCGGGCGGTCAAACCGTACTGCTGAAACCGCTCGGCGGTCCAATCGTTGGCTCGGCGCATGGCGGCGGAGCCGGTGAGCCGCGGGCCGATCACGTCGGCCAGATGTTGCAGGTTGGCCATGACCTCCGAATGATCCATGGCCTGGGCCATCAGAGTGCCGGCTCCCGAGGTATCCACTGTCGTTTGGGCGGGAAGCCGACCGGAGAAGGCCGGAGTGAGGAGGGCGACAAGAAGCGTCAGGCGAGTGACCATGGGTGGGTTCCTTGGTAGCCTTGGTCGAGAACACCGCTTAGAATCTGCTCGAAAGTCAGAGTGCTGCCCCGAGGTAGAGCAGCGCGCCGAACCGGGTGGCGGTTGCAACCCCGCCGAAGTTATACTCGGTGCCGCAGCGCAGCATCCCACCCGAGGCGCCGTCCATGAGGAGCCGGCTCGTGCCCAAGGAATCGCTCACCGTCACCGACAATCGCACCGGCCGCAGCTATGAACTCCCCGTGGTGGACGGCACCATCCGGGCTGTCGATCTCCGCCAGATCAAGACGTCCGAGGACGACTTCGGACTTATGACGTACGATCCGGCGTTCATGAACACCGCCGCCTGCCGGAGCGCCATCACCTACATTGACGGGGACAAGGGGATTCTGCGGTACCGGGGCTATCCCATCGAGCAGCTGGCGGAGCAATCGACCTTTCTGGAAGTGGCGTATCTTCTGTGCGCAGGCGAGCTGCCCACCCGGGACCAGCTCACGCGGTGGAACGAGGAGATCACCTACCACACCTACGTTCACACCAACATCACCAAGTTCCTCGAGGGCTTCCGCTATGACGCTCACCCGATGGGCATGCTGCTCGGCGTGGTGGGCGCACTGTCGACGTTCTATCCCGACGCCAAGCACATCCAGGACCCGGCCAACCGATATCTCCAGCGGGTCCGGCTCCTGGCGAAGGCGCCGACTATCGCCGCGTTCGCCTTCCGCCACTCGCGGGGTCTGCCGTTCGTGTTCCCCGACAACGATCTGGGGTACATTGCCAACTTCGTCAACATGACCTTCAGCATCGGTGGCCGTCACAAGCCCAACCCGGTGCTGCAGCGGGCCCTCGAAATTCTGCTCATCCTCCACGCCGACCACGAGCAGAACTGCTCCACCAGCGCGGTCCGATCGGTCGGGTCGTCGCATGTGGATCCGTTCTCCGCCGTCTCCGCCGGCATCGCCGCACTCTACGGGCCCCTCCACGGCGGAGCCAATGAAGCCGTCCTCAGCATGCTCGACGAGATCGGCGACAAGAAGGAGATTCCCTCGTTCATCGAGAAGGTCAAAGGGGGCTCCGACCGATTGATGGGGTTCGGCCACCGGGTGTACAAGTCCTACGATCCGCGGGCCAAACTGATCAAGAAGGTCGCCTACGACGTCTTCGAGCAGACCGGCCTCAATCCCAAGCTCGAAATCGCCCTCGAGCTGGAGCGGATCGCCCTGGAGGACGATTACTTCATCAAACGCAAGCTGTACCCGAACGTGGATTTCTATTCCGGGCTGATCTACCAGGCCATGGGCTATCCCACCGAGTATTTCACCGTTCTCTTTGCTCTGGGGCGCATGCCCGGATGGCTGGCCCAGTGGGAAGAGATGTTGCTGGACAAGGACCAGAAGATCGCCCGGCCGCGCCAGGTGTACATCGGCAACCAGGAACGGCCCTATGTACCGCTCGACCGACGGTGATGTCATGACTGAACAGATCGATACCCTGCTTTCCGAAAAGCGACGCTTCCCCTGTACCCAGGAGTTCGCGGCACGAGCAGCGGCCACCGCGTCCCTTTACGTCGCGGGCCAGGACTGGAAGCGTTTCTGGGAGGACCAGGCGCGTGAGCTCGAGTGGATGTCACTCTGGACCCGAGCGCTGGATTGGAAGCCACCCCATGCCCGCTGGTTCGTCGGCGGCAAGCTCAATGCATCGGCGAACTGTCTCGACCGCCACGTACGCGGCCCCCGCCGCAACAAGGCGGCGCTCATCTGGGAGGGCGAGCCCGGCGACCGGCGAACCCTGACCTACTGGGAGCTGTCGCGTGAGGTGGGCCGCTGCGCCAACGCGCTCAGGCGGCTGGGCATCCGCAAGGGAGATCGGGTGGCGATCTATCTGCCCATGATCCCCGAGGCGGTGATCACCATGCTTGCCTGCGCCCGGATCGGCGCGGTCCATTCGGTGGTGTTCGGCGGCTTCTCGGCGGAGTCCCTACGAGACCGAATCAACGACGCCGGCGCGGTCGCCCTCATTACCGCCGATGGCGGCTGGCGCCGGGGCAACGTCCAGCCGCTCAAGCGCATGGCCGATACCGCCCTGGCGGAAACTCCCACCATCAAGCACTGCGTGGTGGTGCGTCGGGGAGTCGGCGCCGGCGGCGACGAGTCGTTCGCCAAGATGGTGGACGGGCGGGACCACTGGTGGCACGACCTGCTGGAGCGCGAGGAGGCCCACAGCAAGCCCGAGCCGATGGAAGCCGAGGATCTGCTGTTCATCCTCTACACCTCGGGAACGACCGGGAAGCCCAAAGGCATCGTCCACACCACGGGCGGCTATCTCACGCACGTCACTTCGACCACCAGGTATGTCTTCGACCTGCGGGACGAGGACGTGTTCTGGTGTACGGCCGACATCGGCTGGGTCACCGGGCATTCCTACGTCGTGTATGGTCCTCTCTCCAACGGCGCGACCGTCTTCATGTACGAGGGGGCCCCCGACTGGCCCGAGCGGGATCGGTTCTGGCGCATGGTGGAGACCTACGGTGTCACCGTCCTGTATACCGCGCCGACTGCGATCCGAGCGTTCATGAAGTGGGGCACCGAACACCCCAAGCGGCATGACCTCTCCACCCTTCGGCTGCTGGGCAGTGTGGGAGAGCCGATCAATCCAGAAGCCTGGATGTGGTATCACGAGCACATCGGCAGAGAGCGCTGCCCCATCGTAGACACCTGGTGGCAAACCGAAACGGGCGGCATCATGATCACGCCGCTCCCGGGCGTCATCACCACCAAGCCCGGCTCGGCGACGATCGCCTACCCGGGGATCAGGCCAGAGCTGGTGGATAACCAGGGGAACAAGCTGGACTCCGGAGGCGGCTTTCTCACCATCGCGGAGCCCTGGCCGGGGATGTTGCGCACGATCTACGGAGATGACGAGCGCTACCGCCAGGTCTATTGGAGTCGGTTTCCCGGCCGCTACTTCACCGGCGACGGCGCCAAGCTGGACGAGGACGGCTACTGGTGGCTCCTCGGGCGGGTGGACGACGTCCTCAATGTCGCGGGACACCGCATCGGCACCATGGAGGTAGAGAGTGCGCTGGTCGATCACCAGGCGGTGGCGGAGGCCGCCGTCGTGGGGCGCGTCGACGAGCTCAAAGGGCAGGCGCTGGCGGCGTTCGTGACCCTCAAGGATGGGCGGAAGGGATCAGCCGACCTCAAGAACGACCTCAAGGCTCATGTGACCCAGAAGATCGGGGCCATTGCCAAGCCGGACGATATCTTCTTCGCCGCCGATCTGCCCAAGACCCGGAGCGGCAAAATCATGCGGCGGCTGCTCAAGGACATCGCCGAAGGCCGCGCCCTGGGCGACACGACCACCCTGGCTGACCCCGCGGTGGTCGGCAGGCTCAGAGATCAATACGAGGCCGAAGAAGCCTGAACACGGCCGGGTCGCGCCTCCAGAGCACGGTGCTGCACTGCTGCGCTTTCCATTCTCTTTGTTGCGCTGCAACATGACCGCCCGTATATTCCGCCCTTGCCCTGAATTCCCCCTCAGCGCGGCTTAAGGACGCAGGAAGCGCAATGGTCAAAGCGGGCGAAGCCCCTCTCACCTGGGGCCAAGAATGGATGGACGCGAACCGCCGCTACTGGGAGGCGTGGCGAAGCCTGTTTCACCAGACCCAGGAGTCCCCCGCCGCTTCAGCTGCCGGGTGGGCCCAGTCCATGCAGCAGTGGTTCAGCCTCATGGCCCCGCCGCTGCCGCCCACCTCCCGCGACATCTTCGATCGACTGACCGAGCAGGCCGCGGTCTTCCAGCAGTTCGGGGAGCAGCTCAGCGCCAGCCTCAGTCAGTTCAACGGCTCCGCCGACGGCGGCCTCGCGGCGTTCTGGAAGCTGCCGCTGGATACCTGGAGCCGGACGGTGTCCAGCGCCTCGATCTTCCCCGGCGACTTCCTGGAAAGTCACAAGCCGGACGTCTGGCATCGGCTGGCGGATGACGTTCACCGCGATCTCGAACGCTTTCTCTCCGTCCCCGGCCTGGGTTATACCCGCGAAGCGCAGGAAGAGGGGCAAGAGCTGATTCGCTTGGCATTGGAGTATCAGCGTGCCCTCCAGACCTACGCGGCAACCTTTCGATCTCTCGGCCCGGAAACCCTGACCCGACTCCAGCAGCGCCTCGCCGAACGGGCCGAGCCGGTCACCACTCTGCGTGCTCTCTACGATCTCTGGGTGGATACGAGCGAGGAGGTCTACCTCGAGCTGGTGGAGACCGAGGCCCACGCGCTGGCCTACGGCCGGATGGTGAATGCCTTGATGGCCCTCAAGAACCACGGCCGGAACATGGTGGACGAGATGGTCGGTGCCTTGGGCATGCCCACGCGGCACGGGCTGAACACCCTGCAGCGGCGGCAGCAGGAGCTGCGACGCGAGCTCGTCGCCTTGCGGCGCGAGCTGGGAGAGGCGCGCTCGGTGCGCAACGAAGTGGTCGAGCTGCGGCGAGAGCTCGAGGAGCTGCGCAAGACGACCCGCAGAAAATCCAAGGAGGCATGACCGTGCTGCCGCTGCAGATCAGCCCGGAGCGGGCGTTCGAGGAGATTCGGGACTTCGGGATCAAGCTCCAACGGGGGCTGCGTGCGCTGAGCGAGCTGGGCGAGATCGAGGTCGGAGCGTCTCCCAAGGAAGCGGTATATCAGGAAGACAAGCTGGTCCTCTATCATTTTCATCCACTGGTGCCGGCGACCAACCCGATTCCGGTGTTGATCGTCTACGCCCTGGTGAATCGCCCGTACATGGTGGACCTCCAGGAAGACCGGTCCATCGTGCGGAGCCTGCTGCAGGGCGGCCTCGATGTCTATTTGATCGACTGGGGATACCCGGACGCGGCCGATCGCTATCTCACGCTGGACGATTACATCAACGGATACCTGGACCGGTGCGTCGATGTGGTGCGCGAGCGCCATGGCCTTCCCGCCGTCACCCTCCTCGGTATTTGTCAGGGCGGCACCTTCAGTCTCTGCTACAGTGCTCTGCACCCGGAGAAGGTGCGAAACCTGATCACGACGGTGACTCCGGTGGACTTCCACGCCGGCACCAACCTGCTCTCCCAATGGGTTCGCCATCTGGATGTGGACTTGCTGGTGGATACTCTGGGTAATGTTCCGGGCGAGCTGCTCAACTGGACCTACCTCGGGCTCAAGCCGTTTCGCCTGACGGGGCAGAAATACCTCGACCTGGTGAACCTGCTCGACGACCCGGTTCAAGCGAAGAATTTCGTCCGGATGGAAAAGTGGGTGTTCGACAGTCCGGATCAGGCAGGTGAGGCGTTCCGCCAGTTCATCAAGGATTTCTATCAACGGAACGGGTTGATCAAGGGTGAGGTTCGCATCGGCCTCGAACGGGTGGATTTGAGGCGGGTGACCATGCCCGTGCTCAACATTTTCGCCGCCGACGATCATCTGGTTCCTCCGGCGGCCTCCCGGCCGCTGGAGCAGTACGTCGGAACCGGCGACTACCGCGCCATCGAATTTCCCGGAGGCCACATCGGGATTTACGTGAGCGGCAAGTCGCAGAAGCTGATCCCGCCGGCGATCTGCCAATGGCTGGCGGAACGGACATGAGCCGTAGACCAGCCGGGCCTCGGGCGAGGCTCGCGCTGGTCACCGGAGGGACCGGAGGGATCGGCACCGAGATCTGCCGCCAGCTCGCCACAGCGGGGCACCGCGTGGCCACCACCTACGTGGCCGCCGAGGCACCGCTGGCCAGGCGGTGGCAGCGGGACCGGCGAGCCGAAGGGCAAGAGCCCGAGCTGGTCGAGTGCGATGTCGCCTCGTTCGAGAGTTGCACCACCATGGCGGAGGACATCAAAGCCAGACTTGGAACGGTGGAGATCCTGGTCAACTGCGCCGGGATTACCCGGGACAAGACCTTAGCGAAGATGGAACCGGCCCAGTGGTCGGCCGTGCTGGACACCAACCTGAACGGGGCGTTCAACGTCACCCGCCAGCTGATCGACGGCATGATCGAGCGGCGGTTCGGCCGGATTGTCTGCATCTCTTCCGTCAACGGCCAGCGGGGGCAGTTCGGGCAGACCAACTATTCCGCCGCCAAGGCCGGACTGTTCGGCTTCACCCGGGCCCTGGCGCTGGAGGTCGCGGCCGACGGCATCACGGTCAATACCGTGTCCCCGGGGTATGTGGACACCAGCATGGTTGCAGCCATTCCCAAGGACATCCGGGAGGCGATCATCCGGAGGATTCCGGTCGGCCGGCTGGCTCACCCTGGAGAGATTGCCCGGGCGGTGAGCTTCCTGGTGGCGGACGAGAGTGGCTATATCACGGGGGCGAACCTGGCGGTGAACGGGGGGCTGTACCTGGGCTCTTGACAGCCGCAAGCGCGATGGCTATGCTGCGATGCAACAATTGATGCAGTGCAGCATTCCACCCTGAGAGCAGGAGCCACGTATGCCGCCCGAGATCCTCGACCACTGGACCAAGTTCACCCGGACGGCCCTGGACGCCGTCAAGGAGCTGGTCGAGCTCAATACCAAGCTCTTGGAACGCTCGTCGGAGCAGCAGTTCGAGCTGGCCCATGCGTCGCTCGATGCCGGTGTCAAGGGCGCCCAGTTGGTGAGCGAGCCCCGCAGCTACAAGGACTACGTCAACGGCCAGACCGCGCTGGTCACCGAGTACGGTGATCGGGTGCTCAAGATTGTGCGCCGGGGAAACGAAGTCGCAGCCGAGCTGCGCGAGGAGTACGCCGGCTGGATCGAAGGCAAGGTCCGGGAGGTCTCAGCCCAGGCCCGGAGCTCGGGTCCCACCGCCGCTCCGACCACGGGGAAGAAGGTCGCCTAGGTCCGTTGTAATGTGGGGAACGGCCGCAGCCCATCAGCGCTGCGGCCGCGATCCTTTCCGCTTGGGGCCGGACGCTTTGGTCGCCGGCTTAGCGGTCCGTCGGTTGGGCTTGCTGGTTTCTCCCCTTCCCTCTCCCCCTTCACCTTCCGCTCCCCCAAACCAGGTGCCCTGAACATCGGTCCACAGGGCCAGGTTCCGGCGCGCCAGATCGGTCATCGCGCCCAGGGCGTCCTGGGCCATCACGTCGTCGAGATGCCGGCGAAACAGCCGTTGCTGCTCCCCAAACGCGGCGAGGCTGCGCTGAAGGAACTCGGAGGCGAGCCCCTGCACCGCATCGCCGTAGAACCGGATGATCTGGGTGAGAATCGGAATGGTGAAGATCGGCTGACCCGCTTCCTCCTGCTCCGCAATGATCTGGAGCAGGACGCTGCGGGTGAGGTCCTCATCAGTCTTGGCGTCCCGGATGACGAACTGGACTCCGTCCAGCACCAGGCGCCGCACGTCCTCGAGGGTGATGTACTTGCTCGCGGCCGTGTCGTACAGGCGCCGATTGGGGTACTTCTTGATCACGCGAGGCTCGCTCATACCGTCTCTTCGCCGCCCTCTGACGCCGACTGGATCAACCCGGCGACGACTCGTCTCCTTCCAGATAGGTATATCCCTCCAATCCCGCCACGAAATCGGCGATGAACCGGTTCGCGTCCGTCCGGGAGAGATCCTTCGCGTTGCTCACCTTCCGGCGGAAGGTCGCCAGCAGGTCGGAGGCCTGAAACTGGACGTAGTTGAGCACCTCGGTGACAGTGTCACCGTGAACCAGATGGGTGATTTCGTAGCCCTGGTCGGTCAGGCGGACGTGAACCGCATTGGTGTCACCGAACAGATTGTGCAGATCGCCCAAAATTTCCTGATAGGCGCCGGTGAGGAAAATGCCGAGGATGTAGGGCTGGTCCTCGCTCACCGGATGCAGCTCGAGCGAGGGCTTGCCCTTGCGTCCCCCGGCGAACCGATCGATGACCCCGTCCGAATCGCAGGTCATGTCCTGCAGAGTCCCCCGCCGGGTGGGCGGCTCATTCAGCCGGTGAATCGGCATGATGGGGAAGAGCTGGTCGATTGCCCAATTGTCCGGCAGCGACTGGAAGACCGAGAAGTTGCAGAAGTAGCGATCGACCAGGGCCGCCTCGATGTGCGCGGTGATCTCCGGGAAGGCGGTCTTGTCCTCCCCGATGGCCTGCAGGAGCGCGTGCAGCGTGGCCAGATAGAGCTGCTCGGCATCGGCCTTGTCGCGCAAGGAGAAGACCCCGCTGGAGAAGAACTCCTGGGTCCGCTCTTTGGCGAAGATCGCATCGTGGAAGACTTCCTCGATGCGGTCAGTGGTGAGTCCCTCCAGGTTTTCCGACATCTCCACCAGCAACGGGTGGGGGTCCTCCCTCAATGGGGGCGGGCTGGGCTCGATCTGGGATTCGACATCCGTCACGCTCACCAGCAGGAGCGCGTGATGCGCCGTGAGGGCGCGTCCCGATTCCGAGATGATGTGCGGCATCGGGAGGTCCTCCGTCCGGCAGGCGGTCCCGATGGTATACACGACGTCGTTGGCATACTCCCGCAGCGTGTAGTTGACGCTGGCGGAGCGGGTGGACCGGGAACCATCGTAGTCCACCCCAAGTCCACCGCCCACGTCCACATGAGTCAGATCGAATCCCATCCCGCGCAGCTCGGCGTAATAGCGGGTGATCTCCTCCAGTCCAGCCTTGACGTGGCGGATGTCGGTGATCTGGCTGCCGAGGTGGAAGTGCACCAGCCGGAGAATCTCCTTTCGCCCCAGCCGGTCCAGCTGATCCAGGAGACGCATCAGCTCGACCGCGGAGAGCCCGAACTTGGAGCGTTCGCCCCCGCTCTTGGCCCAGCGCCCCGAGCCCTCGGTCGCGAGCTTGATGCGCACCCCGGCGGTCGGCTGGACCCCGATGTCGTCGGCGACCTTGAGCAGCACGTCCAGCTCGTTGAGCTGCTCCAGCACCACGATCACCGTGTGGCCCAGCTTCTGCCCCATAAGGGCCAGGCGCATGAACTCCTCGTCCTTGTACCCGTTGCATACGATGAGATGGCTGGTGTTCTCGTTCAGGCCCAGTACCGCCTGGAGCTCCGGCTTGCTGCCGCACTCGAGCCCCACGCCGTGCGGCGCTCCAAACTCGACGATCTCCTGCATCACATGGCGCTGCTGATTGACCTTGACCGGATAGACCGTCGTGTAGGTCCCGCCGTAGCCGAACTCTTTGATGGCGTTCTCGAACTCGCCGGAGAGCGCCTCGATGCGGGAGCGAAGGATGTCGGAGAACCGGAGCAGGAGGGGAAGGCCGACGCCCTGGGCCTGAAGATCCATCGCCAGGTTGTAGAGATCGAGTCCACGCTTCCGGTTGGCATCAGGGTGTACGGTCACGTGCCCTTCCGCGCTTACCCGGAAGTAGCCCAGACCCCAGCCGCTCATGTTGTACAGCTTTTCTGCGTCCTTCGTGGTCCAGGCAGGGGGTGCAACCGTTGTAGCGATAGGGCGGCTCCTGCAAAGGGCGAAGCGGCAATTGTAATGAGATCAGTAGGTGAGGGAAAGCGGCGCGGGAGCCGTTTGCGTCCGCCAGTAGCGCCGGCGCTACAACGTGACCCGCCGGTCCTACCTGCAGTTCGTCGCACTGGGCCGTAACGCCTTGGTGGCGGCCCCTGGAGCTGCCATTGACCCCGGGCATGAAGGTCGCGTTTCTCACCGTCGCAAAACTGAGGATTGCCTGAAGCAAGAACTTGCATCATCGGTAAATCTTCGACGGGGGCTCACATGGCCGCACCCAGCTTGATAGCCAATCGGCGGTTCTCGCATTCCCTCCGGCTCCGCTTGCAGGTCATCTTCGCTCGTGCCTGGGAAACGCTGGCAGAAACTCATTGCACGCAGGCAGTCGGCTTCGTCCGCCGGCTTCGAACCTGGATGCCGCTAGACGAGGCGTTGGATCGCTATTTCAGGGAGGTCGGGGTACCGGCCGCGATGCAGGAGACCGTCCGGGCACGGGCCCTGATCGCGCTCGCGCCGATGTTGGAAGACGGGCCGGAGCCGGAAACTCGCGTGGCCGGCTGGAGCGCCCTGCGGCCCGACCAGATGATCGAAACGCTGAAGCGTCGAGCTCAGTATGTGGAGGAGGTCAACCTCGAGTGCCGGCTCGCGGCCTCGCTGTGCGATGAGGCGACCGCGACCACGCACCTGCGGATGGCGTTGGAGACGGCCGAGCTTCTGGCCGGCGAGGTGCCGCCGGATGAAGCCATCATGCACTACATCCGGACCTTCAATCTCCCCTCGATTGAGGCTCAGCTGGTTTTCCGCCGGGCGATGGCGCAGTGGGCGGAGCGGCATTCGCCCATTGCCGAAGCCTGGACGGCGACCGTCGAGCTCCGGGTCTGCGCCAGCGCTCCGCAGCTGGAGATTCCCGCGCGCTTTCGATTGGGGTTGCGCGCGGCGGGGTGACCTCCGACCCAGTTCCCGTACGGGCCCGGTGTATCTTTCGGCAAGCCCGAGCCGGGCCGTACGGGGGCAGCAATGAGATGGTCATTCAGCATCGGACGGATCGCGGGGACGGACGTCAAGGTGCACCTAACCTTCCTGCTCCTCGTGGCGTACCTGGCGTGGGGCGGGTATCAGGAAGGCGGGTCGGCCGGCGCAATCGGGCGGACGCTTTTCATCCTCGGCTTATTCCTCTGCGTTCTCCTGCATGAATTCGGTCACATCCTCATGGCCCGGCGCTTCGGGGTGCGAACCCCCGACGTCATTCTGCTACCCATCGGTGGAGTCGCTCGTCTGGAACGATTGCCGGACCGTCCGCGCGAGGAGTTCCTGATCGCTGTGGCGGGGCCGGCGGTCACCTTGCTGATCGCCGCCGTCCTCTACCTCGGTATTCTGGCCGCTGGCGGCACCCCTGGCCTGCCGGATGAGAACCTGGCCAACGTGCCCTATTTCACCCAGCTGCTCTGGGCTAACGTCGTGCTCCTGGGATTCAATCTGATCCCGGCATTTCCCATGGACGGCGGCCGCGTCCTTCGGGCACTTCTGGCGAGCCGGCTGGGATTGGTCAGGGGGACCCGAGTGGCCGCCTCCGTGGGTCAGGTGCTGGCGATCGTGGGCGGGCTCTATGGGCTGAGCGGCGGCCCCCCGATGCTGGTGCTCATTGCGTTCTTCGTGTTCCTGGGGGCGAGCGCGGAGGCCTCGGCGGTGGAGACCCGGATCGCAGGCGAGGGACTCCGGGTGGCCCAGATGATGGTCACGGATTTTCGAACTATTCCCGTCTATGCGACACTATCGCAAGCCGTGGAGCTGCTGCTCTCGGGAGAGCAGCGGGAATTTCCGGTGATGGACAATCTCGGGCGGACCGAAGGGATTCTGACTCGAGACAACCTCATTCGCGGGTTGAGCCACCGCGGGCCCAATTCCACCGTAGCCGAGGCGATGACCGCAAATGCGCCCAGCGTTCCCCCGACGTTGGGCTTCCAGGAGGCGCTGGACCGGCTCCGCTCCAGCGGTCTTCCCGCGCTGCCGGTGATCGACCAAGGCGGGTCGCTCGTGGGCCTGCTCACCCTGGACAACATCACCGATCTGCTGCTGATCCGGCGCGCCCGGCCCGCCCGGTAACCGTTCCCCGGGTTAACGCGACAAGGTATTGTTGGACCGATCAACGTCGGGCAGCGCCTTGCGCGGATCGACCACCACCCGCGTCACCGGCTTCCCGCTTTTCACCCGAAAGGCAAACCGGGGCCCCAGGTTCCACATCTCTACCGGCAGCCGCACCCGCTCGGTCGTGCTGTCCGCATAGGTGAGGTCCATCTCCAGCGGCAGGGTCATGGTCCCGCGATTGGACAGGAACACCTTCTCGCTTCCCTCAACCGCGCGGACCGAGTCCACCGACTGGTCCAATCGAGCCGTGGTGTAGATCCAGTCCCGCCAGAAGAAATCCAAGTCCATTCCCGATGCTCCGCGCATGAGCCTGAAGAAGTCGGCAGGGGTCGGGTGCTTGAAGGCCCAGGTACGGAGGTACTCCCGGAAAGCAGCGTCGAAGCGCTCCTTCCCCAGCACCTCGTAGCGCAGGGTCTGCATCATGAGCGCCGGCTTTTGGTAGCCGGTCCAGAACAGGTCCTTGGACTCCACCGGCCGCAGGATGAGTGGTTGTTCCTGCCCGGGGATGGCATGGTCGGGGTAGAGATGGAGCGGGTGGACCTCGATGCTGTCGCCGTAGGGCGTGCCGGCGAAGTATCGCGCGGCATTGCCCAGGTCGATGAAGGTGTTGAATCCTTCGTCCATCCAGGGATAGAGCCGCTCGTTGGATCCCACCACCATCGGCACCCACTGATGGCCCAGCTCGTGCGCCAGAACCCACTGCCGCTCCTCCCGGCTCGGCGCCCGCGGATCAAAGGTCATCATGGGATACTCCATTCCCTCGATGGGACCCTCGATGCTGGTGATGTGACTGTAGGGATAGGGAAACCACTGCTCGCTGTAGTATCGAAGCCCTTCGCGCACCATCCGGTTGGCTTCCTCCCATTCGGGGGCGGTCGGCCGGTACAGGGTGCTGACGATGATGCCCTTGTAGCCGCTCGCGTCCCAACGGAAGTTGGGTGCCGCGGCGAAGGCGAAGTCCCGGACGCTGTCCGCGGCGAATCGCCAGGTGAGCTGCCCCCGATTGACCGGACGGGTCCGCTCGGGATGGCCCGCTTCCTCCGCCGTGATCACGGCGACCGCCTCGGCGGACCGGCGGGCGCGGGCGAGGCGTGCGCGCTGCGCTGGAGTCAGGACCTCGAGAGGGTTCTGCAGCCTTCCCGTCGCATCCACGATGTAGTCCGCGGGGACCGTGATCGCCACGTCGAAGCTGCCGTACTCCAGGTAGAACTCGCCGGCCCCGATGTAGGGCTCATGGTTCCAGCCACGGACGTCGTCGTAGACCACGACCCGGGGGTACCATTGACCCATCTCGTACAGGGTGCCGTCCCGCCCCATTCGGCCGGCGCCATAGTCGGGCACGGTGAACCGCCATCCGACCTCCAGATCCAGCGCCGCTCCTGGAGCGAGGGGATCTGGCAGATCCACCCGCATGGTGGTCCCAAAGATCTGAGGCCGCAGGTCTCTGGCTCCAAGCCGGAGCCGCTCGACGGTCAGCCCTCCGGGGAAGCCCTTGCAGGAAAAATCGAAGGTCGAGCCCAGAAACATGAGCGGAGGCTGATCCAGGGTCTCGGTGATGCTGGTCTTGCCACAGATGTTCTGCTCGAGGAACAGCCACAAGTACGGCAGCGAGTCAGGTGAGCGATTGAGATAGTGAATCGTCTCGACCCCGCGTAGCTCGTGCGAATCCGGCTCCAGCGTGGCCCTGATCCGGTAGTCCGCCCGCTGCTGCCAGTAGCGTGGTCCCGGGCGCCCGGAGCCGGTCCGCAGCAGGGTGGGGCTCGGAAGAGCCAGCGGGCGAAAGGGAGAGAGCGTGACGCTGGTGTCCCCCGTCGGTGGGTGGCCTTGAGCTCGGACGGAGCCGGCGCCGAAGACAATGCCGAGCGCAATGGCGGCGGTGAGACGAAGCATCGTCGGTAACTCCGGGTCAGAGGCGGCCGATCAACTTACCCTCGCCCCGGGCCCACACAAGGCGCGACGCCCCTGGAAAAATCTGGTGCGTCCACGCATCCTACACCGCGCTGACCTGATTCATCCCCTGGAGGAGCATCCATGATCCCTCGCTCGCTTGGCGGCCTCGTAGCCGTCCTCCTGTCTTTGGGCGCCTGCAAGTCCGAGCGCTCCAACTTGACATCTACAGCCGCCAGTCAGCCGCCAGCGGCTGCCCCGGCAGCGGCGGCCAACCCCGTGACCTTTACCGCCACGGACTACAAGTTCTCCGGTCCATCCCAGATCCCGGCGGGCCTGACGGTCTTCAGCCTCCACAATCAAGGGAAGGAACTGCACCACCTGGTCATCGTCCGGCTGGACCAGGGTCGGACCCTCGACAGCCTGCTCGCTGCCCTCAAGCATCCCGGCCCGCCGCCGGCATGGCTTCATTTCGTGGGAGGCCCCAACGCCACCGAGCCGGGGTCCGAGTCCAACTCCACCACCGTGTTGCAGCCGGGGCACTACGCCGTGCTGTGCTTCATTCCCACAGCCGCGGGCGTTCCTCACGTCGCCAAGGGAATGGTCGGCGGTCTGGAGGTGACTCCGGCGACTACCCCGGAGGCGACCGCCGCCCCGGCCGACATCATCATCAAGCTGAACGATTATTCCTTCGACCTCTCCGCGCCTCTCACGGCGGGGAAGCATACGATTCGGGTGCAGAACGATGGCCCGCAGACCCACGAGGTCGTCCTGGCGCAATTCCTCCCTGGGAAATCGCTCAAGGACCTGGAGGCCTGGGAAAAGGGGGGAGAGAAGGGGCCACTTCCGGCCAAGTTTCTCGGCGGGGTCTCTCCACTGGATAAGGGTGAGTCGGGGCAATTCACTTTGACCGTGGAGCCGGGCGATTACTCTCTTCTCTGTTTCCTGCCCGACGCGAAAGATGGGAAGCCGCACTTGATGCACGGGATGGTGAAACCGCTCAAGGTGAGTTAGCGGCGCCGTCGCAGGTGGCGGCAGTCGAGCGCTCCAGCCGAATGCCGGTGTCCGCTGATGCCGCCTTCGCGTGGCACCAGCGCCCGGGCGCATTCGAGCGGCTCTTGCCGCCCTGGGAACGAGTCCAGGTCGTCGAACGGCGAGGTGGGCTGGAGGACGGCGGGGAGGTCGTGCTTCGGGTCCACTTCGGGCCAGTCACCTTTCGTTGGCTGGCCCGCCACCGGGACTACGTACAGGACCGCCAGTTCGCCGATGAGCAGGTGGAGGGGCCCTTCTCCCACTGGTTGCATCGGCACGTCTTCGAGCCCGAGGGGGCGAACGCCAGCCGCCTGACCGATCGTATCGAATTCTCCCTGCCCCTCGGTCCGGCGGGCGCCGCCTTGAGCGACTGGGCTATCCGCTCCCGACTCGAGCGGATGCTGCAGTACCGGCATCGCCTGCTGCAGGATGACCTCAAGGCCCACCAGAGAGCTCCTCAGCAGAGCCTAAACGTGCTCGTGACCGGCTCGAGCGGGCTAGTGGGCAGCTCCCTGATCCCCTTCCTCACCACCGGGGGACATCGGGTCACCCGGCTGGTGCGTCGCACGCCGCGCAGCGGAGAAATTCAGTGGGATCCTTCGGCAGGCCGACTGGATCCCGCTGAGCTCGAAGGGATCGATGCCGTCGTGCACCTCGCGGGCGAGAACCTCGCCGCCCGCTGGTCGCCGGCGCGCAAACGGGCCATCCGCGATAGCCGAGTTTCGGCCACGCGCCTGCTGGCGCACGCGGTCGCCCAGTTGCAGCGTCGCCCTCGAGTCCTGGTCTCGACGTCCGCGGTCGGGGTTTATGGCAACCGCGGGGACCAGGTTCTCACCGAGACCGACGCAGACTCGGCCACACCGCCCGATTTCCTGGTCGACGTGGTCCGGGAGTGGGAGGCGGCGACCGAACCGGCTCGAGCGGCAGGCATACGGGTGGTGCTGCTTCGATCGGGATTAGTACTCTCCCCGGCCGGCGGTGTGCTCGGGAGGATGTTGCCCGCCTTCCGGATGGGGGCTGGCGGTCGCCTCGGTTCTGGCCGGCAGTGGATGAGTTGGATCGCCATCGACGACACCATCGGCGCCATTCATCACGCCTTGACGACCGATAGCCTCTCGGGCCCGGTGAATGCGACCGCACCCAATCCGGTCACCAATCGGGAGTTTGCAGCCACTCTGGGGCGGGTGCTGGGACGCCCGGCGGTCTTGCCCGCGCCGGCCACTGCCCTGCGGCTGGCCTTTGGAGAAATGGCGGACGTTGCCCTGCTGGCAGGTGCTCGAGTCGTCCCGGCTCGGCTGACCCAAAGTGGCTACCAATTCCGACATCCGCACCTCGAAGACGCGCTGAGGTTTGTGCTTGGACGTGAGAAGTAAGGAGTGAGAAGTGAGAGGTAAGAAGGCCACCGCCCTCCAGGTACGCTTGGCGCAGCGGGGGCCCTTCTCACCTCTTACTGCTCACATCTCACTTCTCACTTCTTACTTCCTTCCCACTGGCCTACTTTTCCCCGATGCTCACGCCGACCGCCGTCGTCCTCCTGAGCGGGGGGATGGACTCTACTACTACGGCCGCGATCGCCCAGGACCGCGGTTTCGATGTCTGCGCCCTGAGCTTCCGCTACGGCCAGAGGCACTCGATCGAGCTCGAGGCGGCCCGCCGGGTGGCCCAACGTCTCAGGATTCGGCGCCATGTGGTGCTGGATATCGACTTGCGCGCCCTCGGCGGCTCCGCCCTCACCGGCGACCTGGCGATACCCAAGGACACGCCTCCCAGCCAGATCGGCGAACGCATTCCGCCGACCTACGTGCCGGCCCGGAATACCGTCTTCCTCTCCTTCGCCCTTGGTCTGGCCGAGGTCACCGGCTCGCGAGACATCTTTATCGGGGCCAACGCGATGGATTACAGCGGCTATCCCGACTGCCGGCCGGAGTACCTCCAGGCTTTCGAGCAAATGGCCAATCTTGCCACCAGGGCCGGAGTCGAAGGCCACCGGATCACGATCCACGCTCCTCTGATCGCCCTCAGCAAGCGAGAGATCGTGCGGCAGGGGATTTCGCTCGGCATCGACTTCGCCCTCACCTGGACCTGTTATGATCCCGGGCCGGACGGTCTGGCCTGTGGCCATTGCGAGGCCTGCCAGCTTCGGCTCAAGGGCTTCCGCGAGGCAGGGATGGAGGATCCACTGAAGTATCAGGACGTCGAGGTAGTCTGAGAACTGCGTGAACCGCAAACTGTGAAACGTGAAGGCTGGTCATTCTCGTTTCGCCACTCACGTTTCACCTTTCACGCTTCACGGTCTATGGCCTACGCCGTCAAGGAGATCTACTACACCCTGCAGGGTGAAGGGGCCAACGCCGGCCGGGCTGCGGTGTTCTGCCGTTTTGCGGGGTGCAACCTGTGGAGTGGACGGGAGCAGGACCGCGCCGAAGCCGTCTGCCGTTTCTGCGATACCGATTTCGTGGGCATCGACGGGCCGGGGGGTGGCAAGTTCGCCACTGCCTCGGAGCTGGCGGGTGCCGTGGCCTCGGTCTGGCCGGCCGATTACCAGACCGACCGTCGGTTTGTCGTCTGTACCGGGGGGGAGCCGTTGCTGCAGCTCGATCGGCCCCTGCTCGAGGCGCTGCACGCGGAGGGATTCGAGGTGGCGGTCGAGACCAACGGGACAGTTCCACCACCAGCGGGAATCGATTGGCTCTGCGTGAGCCCCAAGGCCGAGGCGGCGCTCGTCGTGGCGGAGGGCGACGAGCTCAAGCTGGTGTACCCTCAGGAGGGGGCCGAGCCGGAGCGATTCGAGCGACTTCGTTTTCGCCACTTCTTCCTGCAACCCATGGACGGTCCGTCGCGGGAATCCAATACCGAGGAGGCGCTGCGCTACTGCTTGAGCCACCCGCTATGGCGGCTCAGTTTGCAGACCCATAAGCTTCTCGGAATCCCGTGACGATGCACGGATACTCCGACCGCATTAACCACGCGTTCGCCTTCGCCGCCAAGTACTATGGCGCGGTCGCCCCGGCCGGATCGGGCATGGACTACCTGGCGCATCCCGCCAACGTGGCTATCATCCTCGCCCGCTACGATTGCGAGCAGGTCACGGTCGTGGCCGGGATCCTGCACCACGTCCTGGAGGAGACCGCGGCGCACAAGCGATCGGTTCTGGAGCACAAGATCGCAGAGAAGTTCGGTTCGGTCACTCTGGCGATCGCGCGGGATGCCATCGAGCCCAAATATGACCACCGCGGGATTGAGCGGCCCTGGCAGGGCTGCAAAGCGGAATACCTGACCCAACTGGCGACAGCCGAGCCGCGGGCGCTGGACATCTGTGTCGCCGACGAAATTCACGGATGCGGCTCAACCATGACTGCGATCCGGCGGTTGGGCGTCGAGTACGTACGCACCGTCTCGCGGGCGACGTCCGAACAGACCATCTGGTGGTATCGGTCTCTGCTGGAAGTGCTGGACGCGCGGCCCGACTGGCCCCGGCGGGAAATGCTCTCGGAGCTCAGAATCATGAGTGCGGATCTGGTGCGGAGTCTGCGCCATACGGAGGAGGAAGTCTGAAGCAAGTTCTCTTGACGGCGATCGTCCTCGCCGGGTTCGCGTGCAGTGGTCCGCGCCCGCCTGAGCCACTCAATCCGGTCCGATTCCTCCTCATCAACGATGTCTACGTGGCCGACACCATGGCCGACGGCCGTGGAGGACTGGCGCGGGTCGCGACGGTGCGCACTCGCCTCGCCGACCAGGGGCCGATTCTGTTCGTTCTCGCCGGCGACGTGCTGAGCCCGAGTCTGCTAAGCAAGTACTACAGCGGGCGCCAGATGGTCGAGGCGATGAATGCAGCCAAGCTCGACTATGCCACATTCGGCAACCACGAGTTCGAGCTGGACCACGACACCCTGGTGGCCCGAATCGCCGCCTCGAATTTCAAGTGGATCTCGAGCAACTGCACCGAGACCAATGGCACGCCTTTCCCCAAGGTCATCCCCTGGGACACCCTCCGGGTCTCCGGGCACAAAGTGGGACTGTTCGGCCTAACCCTGATTGGTAACTATCGCCGCTATGTCCGATGCGCCAACCCGGACAGCGCAGCCCATATCGCGATCGACACCCTGAGCGCACTCGGCGCCGATCTCATTGTGGGAATCACCCACCAGACGATCGCCGCGGACCGTGACCTGCTGTCCCGGGAGCCCAAGCTCGACCTCATCCTCGGCGGCCACGAGCACGAGGCCCACGATTCCGTGATCTCCGGGAGACACATCCTCAAGGCCGACGCCAACGCCCGTACGGCCCAATTCGTAACCTTGTGGGGTGGCAAGGGTCAGTGGCGTCAGGCGGTGGGCCTGGTCCCGATCGACTCCCGCCTGCCTTCGGACACCGCGGTAAGCCGCCTCGTGGAGGATTGGGAAGACAGTTTGCGGCAGCGCCTGGGACCGGAGCGGGCTGTGGCCACCACCACCGCGCCGATCGACGCGCGGGACGAGGTCTCGCGCAAGCGGGAGTCGGCCCTCGGCGACCTGGTTGCGGACGCCATCCGGGCTGAGACCGGAGCCGATGTGGCCTTGATCAATGCCGGATCAATGCGCCTAGACGACGTGATCCGCCCCGGGTCCCTAACTAACTACCAGCTTGAATCCATCTTCCTATTTGCCGACGAGACGAGGGTCGTGACCTTTCCCATGGCCGGGGCCAGGCTTCGAGAGCTCCTGGAGCATGGCGTTTCCGATTCGGCGTTGGGCAAGGGGGCCTTTCTTCAGGTCTCCGGGGTCACCTTCACCTATGATCAGGCACGGCCCTCCGGAAAGCGCCTGGTCGGCGAGATCCGGCGGGCAGGAGGAGGCCCGATCTCGGCCAACGATACCGTCCGGGTGGCATTCGACGCCTATCCTGCCTGCCAGGGCGGCGATGGCTACCAAGTCCCGGAGGCGGCCACCAGCTGCCCGGCCGGTGATGCCGCCCCCCGGGCGGTGGACCTTCTTATGCGCTATCTGGCGGACTCGCTCGGGGGGCAAGTCAAGCCACCGAGCGAAGGGAGAATCCTGCGGTCTGGAAACACAAATCCCGGCTGAGCAGGGCTCGCCGGGACCGGCAGCTTTAGCAGTTTTGATCACCCAGGCTGCAAAGCCGAACTCCCTGGGGCCCCGAAGGGCTATGTCCATTCTATGCCGCAAGAAAGGTAGCCATGCGGGTCCGGCGAATCAACCCTCCGGTCCCTTGGGGCGGCTCGGCTTTCTCTTCGCCTTCAAAGTCTCGACCCCTGCCGCGGACACACTTTCGTACCTGCGCGCGGGTCTTGCCGCGCGGACCTTTAGCCGGTCTCTCCGGCTCCCTTCAACCGCTGGGTACTGGTATTATATGCCATGGGTTTAACACCTGCGACTCCGCTCGTCACCCTGCCCAGCGCCTTTGCCGCCGCCTGTCGGCTGTCGCGGACAGAGGGCGAGCTGTTCGAGCGATGTCGAGCAGCCCTGAGCCGCAGGTTCCACAGTGAGCGAATCTGGTTCAGCCTGGTCTCTCCCACCGCCAACCTCCAAAAGATCGGCCCCGAGCAGGGGTTGGATAGCGCAGCCGAGGTAGCCCGCCTGGGCAGCGGGGAGACCGAGGTCATCATTCACGCCGATCCCTCGGTCGCCGGCGAGATGCGCGCCGTGGCCATGCCTTTGGCACTGGGGCTCAGCGTGGTGCTCGAGCTGCGAAGCATCCTCCTGGAGCGCCAGGCCGCGCTGGACGATGCGGTGTTCCAGCTCCGAGCGCTGCGCCAGGTTGCCCGGCTCCTCTCCTCGGTCCATTCGGTGGAGGAGACGGAGCAGCTCATCCTGGACTTCATGGCGGAGGTGTTCTTCGCCTGGTGGGCCTGTCTCTATCGGCCGGAAGCTGAGGCGTACACTCCCAAGGTCTTCCGCTCGCTCAACGACCGGCTGCGGCCGGCGTCCATCAACAAGACCGCACTGGACCAGGTGCTTCCGGCCGGCAGCGCTTCGGCCGGCGCGGACGACGCCGGTGTGGCCAGCCTGGTGGGGCCGGGCGCCGAATTGGTGGTCCCTCTCGATGCCGGGGCGGAGAGGATGGCGGTGCTGGTCCTGGGGTCCAGGATCAGTGACAAGCTGTATGGCCGGGCCGAGCTGGAGCTTGCCGGCACGCTGTCCTTCGCGGCTGCCATCGCGCTCAAGAACTCCGAGCTGGTGGAGCAGCTGCACAGTGCCGCCACGACGGACGAGCTCACCGGCCTGTACAACCGGCGAGCTCTCGAGGAGCGCCTTGCCGCCGAGATCTCCCGCAGCCTGCGGCACCAGCTACACACCAGCGTCCTCCTGCTCGACCTCGATAGGTTCAAGAGCGTCAACGACACCCTGGGGCACGCTGCCGGCGATCGCCTGCTGATCCAGGTCGCTCGGGTGCTGCGGCAGCAGTGTCGGGCGCTGGATGTCGTCGGCCGACTCGGCGGTGATGAGTTCCTCGTCATCTTGCCGATGACCAAGCCGGCCGAAGCGCAAGTGTTCGTGGCTCGCGTCCAGGCCAACCTGCGCGATATGGAGAAGGACAATCCGGAGTTCGGCCCGTGCACTCTGAGCATGGGAATCGCCGAATCTCCCCGCCATGGTACGACGGTGAGCAGCATCCTGGCCGCGGCCGATACCGCCCTCTACAAGGCCAAACGCGGAGGCCGGAACACCGTCGAAATCGCGGACAGCTAGCCCTTCATGGCACCTCCGGAGTTCACCTTTCTTGGTGACGCCGTGTGGCTCGACTTCGTCAACAGCGCGCGCGGTCGAGAGCCGGATCCGCCCGATCTGCTGCCTGATGCCCCGGCATTCGAGCGCTGGGCCGGTGCCCTCCATCTCGAGAACGACGGCAAGGAGAGGTCGTTCAGCGCGGTGCGCCGGTTTCGCGATCAGCTCACCGAGCTGGCCGAAGCCCTCCATCACGGACTGCAGCTTCCCGCCGCCTCCATCGAAGCCGTCAACGACGTTCTGAGCCGAACCCCCGGGAATCACCAGCTCACCCGCATCAACGGAGAGTGGCGGCTTCGGTTTGCGCCCGCCCGCATGCTCACCGCCATCGAGACCATCGCGCGGTCGGCTGCCGCCACCTTGGCCGACCCGCAAGTCATCGTGCGGCGCTGCGCCGGACAGAACTGCAGTCTGTTTTTCACCGACGCCTCACCCAACCAGTCCCGGCTCTGGTGCAGCCCGGCCTTTTGTGGCTGGCACGCCCGGATCGAGCGCCGGCGGGGACTGCTGCGCTGACTACCCCCGACCCTCTCAGCGCGTTCGAGCGCACCCGCGAGGCACTGGGCACCCGCTATCGGTTGGAACGCATTGTCGCGGCCTCGGCGGAGCGGGTGTTGTTCGAAGCGGTTGACGAGATCCTCAAGCGCCGGGTCAGCCTGCGGATCAATTTTTACCAGGATCCGACCGTTCGCACCTGGTTTCTGCGAGAGGCGGAAGCGCTTGGACAGCTTGATCATCCGGCAATCCGGCATGTGTACGACGCCGGTGTCATCGGAAACATGGCCTACCGGGTGGGTAACTGGATCGAGGGCGAAGGGCTCGACCAGGCGATTCAGCGGGGCCCCCGCCCGATTCCAACGGTCCTGGCCCTGGCTCGCGACCTCCTCGGGGCACTGGAGCATGCCCATCTGCACGGGATCGTGGTGCGGAGGATTGTTCCGACCTCGGTGATTCTGAGTCCGGGCGGGCGCGGGACCGTCACCGACCTTCGATTCTGCAGCTATGTGCTTCCGGTCATCCCCCAAGGCGCCGTGCCATCGGGGCAGGTGTACATGGCTCCCGAGGTGCGAGGGGGTGCGGTGGGCGATCCTACGGGCGACGTCTATACCGCGGGCGCGCTGCTGTATTTCGCGGTCACCGGGCGGGAGCCGTCACTGGACAGCCGAGAGCTGAGGCGCCCCACCGAGGTCCGGCCTACCTGCCCCCGGGCGATCGAGCGCATCGTGCTGCGGGCCCTGCAGCAAGTTCCTCAGGACCGGTATCTCACGGCCGCTGAGATGCTCGAAGATCTGGCGACGGATGCGGGGACGTTCGAGACCCGAGCGGTCACCGTAGGCGAGGCGCGCCTCATCGGTACCGAAGATCGGGCCCGATGGGAACAGCGGCTGCGGCGGGCGCTGGGCGACGACTACGAGCTGCTCGAGCTTCTGGGGGCCGGTGGCTTTGGACGGGTCTACCGAGTGCGGGACCTGCACCTGGAGCGCGAGGTGGCCCTCAAGGTGCTGCATCCCGTGTTGACTCGCGATCCGGAGGTGGTGGAGCGTTTTCGCCGGGAAGCCCAGTTGGCCGCCGGGCTCAGCCACCCGAACATCGTGAACATTTACGACATTGCCGGCCGGTCAGGCCTGATCTGGTACACGATGGAGCTGATCGACGGGCCGAATCTGGCGCAGTTGGTGGAGCGGGAAGGGCCCCTCTCGCTCGACCAGGTTATCCGGTTGCTTCGCGAGGCCCTGTCGGCCCTGGCCCACGCTCACGGCTCGGGGCTGGTGCACCGCGACATCAAGCCGGAGAACATGCTGATCGAGCGGGACGGCAGCCTTAAAATCACGGATTTTGGGTTGGCCCTGGCGCTTCGGGGAAAATTCGGTGGCGCCACCAGTCAAAGCGGAACGCCGCAGTTCGCCAGCCCGGAGCAGCTGCTAGGGGAGCGGGTCGACCAGCGCTCGGATCTCTACAGTCTTGCCGCAGTTGCGTATTACGCGCTGCTTGGGGCCGCCCCATTCCCCGGGCTCACCGCCGAGCAGGTGCTGGCCAAACAGACCACTAACCAGTTTCCCACCTCCCGAGGCCGCCGGGATGATGTCAGCGGGGCGTTGGAATCCGTGTTGGACCGTGCTCTGAGCTCCGATGTCGAAAGCCGGTATCCCTCCGCGGCCGAGTTCCTACAGGCCCTGAATCGGGCGGTCGAAGGCACCTCACGGGAGGCGGTGGCGGACTGGGCCCGGGCCGCCGCCCGCTGGCTCCGCGGTTCCCCCCTTGACTAAATGCGGCCGGAACGCAGATTTGTCCGCGCGAATACCGCCCTCGTAGGAGCTTCGATCATTCAGTAACGATCTAAGGACCCGGGAGCTCGCCAACGGGTCTTTCATTTTTTATGACGCAGGATGGGCCTGCGCTCATAAAAACTCGGTGTGCCGGACCAGCGGCACCCGACGCAGTCAAACAAACATGGAGTAGGAGCAATGGCTCGCACCCTCGGCACGGTGAAGTGGTTCAACGACGCAAAAGGTTTTGGTTTCATCACTCCGGAGAACGGGGACAAAGACTGCTTTGTCCATCACACCGCCATCAAGGCGGAAGGCTTCCGCAGCCTTTCCGAGGGTGACAGGGTGGAGTTCGACATCGTGCAGGGTGCAAAGGGCCCCGCCGCCGAGAACGTCATCAAGGTGAAGTAAGCTGGCCGCAAACGAACGGGCCGCTCAGGTGAGCGGCCCGTTTCCTTTGCTGGCTATCAGCTAACAGCTATCAGCCAATCTCAATACTTTCGACCCTCCGATGTGGCTACCGGAGGATCAAAGCAGGTGGAGTAGCTGTTAGCCGATAGCTGATAGCTCCTAGCTTATTTGTGCCTGTAGATCACCCGCCCCCGCGTCAGATCGTATGGTGATAGCACCACACTCACCCGGTCGCCTTCGAGGACGCGAATCTTGAATTTGCTCATCTTCCCGGCGGCATACGCCAGGATCTCGTGGCCGTTCTCCAGCATCACCCGATAATTCCGATCGGGCAACACCTCGGTCACGACTCCCTCCATTTCGATCCCTTCTTCCTTGGCCATCCACGCCCTCCACTGGGATCAACCTGCATCCGGTTGCAAGCGCACCGGCTTGACGGGCGTGGAATCTGGCTCGCCCGCCCCGAGGAAGCAACTGCGCGAGTGCCTTACGAGGCTTTCCTTACGGGGAGCCGGCTGCGGGTCTGCTCGATCTGCTTCTCGACCAGCTCTACCAAAGTGCCGATGGTATCGGCATCGAAGCTGAGCTCGGCGCCCGCCACCCGGTACATCTCGGGGAGGCTTCGCACGGCGCCCAGGGCAAGCGCCTCCCGATAACGGGCTACCGCCCTTTGCGGGTCCTCCAGGCTGTTGCGCCAGACCTGGAGAGCGCCGACCTGAGCAATGCCATACTCGATGTAGTAGAATGGATACTGGAAGATGTGCAGTTGCCGATACCAGCGGGCCACCCGCTCGCCCTCGAGTCCCGACCAGTCCACTCCCCGTTCAAACCGGCTGCGAATGCGAAGCCACTCCTCGTCTCTGGCTGCCGCATCGCCGCCCTTCCCGCTGCTGTAGATCCAGGTCTGGAACGCGTCAACCGAGGCAATGTGCACCAGGCTGAGAAGCACGTCCTCGAGGTGCTCCAGCCAGGCACTCCAGTGATCTTCGGGGGTGAAGTAGCCGGTCGGCTGAACCAGGTGCCCCGCTGCCAGCAGCTCCATGGACATGGAGGCAAGCTCGGCCGCCTCCGAGCCGGTATGCCGTTGCCAGACGAACGGCTGTGCATGGGCCGCAAAGGCATGGAAGGCGTGACCCGCCTCGTGCAGCAGGGTCATCACATCATCCACCAGGCCCACCGCGTTCATGAAGATGAATGGCCGGCCGCGGAACTGGAGCGTCTCACAGTAACCACCCGGTGCCTTGCCCTTGCGACTCTCCAGGTCGAGGAGTCGTTCATCGATCATCGTCTGAAATTGCCGGCCAAGTGCCGGGTCGACCTGTTCGAACACCCGCTGCGCCTTGCTGGTAAACTCGGCGCTCGTCTGAAAGGGGCGAAGCGGAGTGGCCCGGTAGGGATCGACGGCCAAGTCCCACGGCCGCAGGACCGAGAGGCCCAAGCGGCGCCGCCGCACGTCCAGGATGCGCCCCACTGCCGGCGCGACTGTCTGTTCGATGGCGCGGTGGAACCGCTCGCAGTCGGCGGGGGTGTAGTCGAACCGGAACTTCGCCGGGAAGATATAGTCGCGAAAGTTGGCGAAGCCGGAGTTGGCGGCAGCCCGCTGCCGCAGCCCGTACATCCGGTCGAACAAGCCGGCCAGGGCATCGTGTTGGTCGATGTACGGCTGGGTCGCCGCCCGGAAGGCGCGCTCCCGCACTGCTCGATCGGGACTCTTGAGAAACGGCTGGAGCTGAGGCAGGGGGCGCTCTTCCCCGTCCCACTCCACCGTCATCGAACCGGTGATTCGCTGGTAGCGGGCGCTCAGCTCCTCCAGTTCGGCGAACAGCGGAACGTTCTCCTCGCGAAAGATCTCGATCGAAGTCCGAAACCGGGCCAGAGTGGTTTGGAGCTGCGGAGTGGTGTAACCCGACTCAACCAGCCGGCGAGCCAGCTCCACACTGCGCTCCTCCATGCGGGGCAAGATCTCGGTGCTGAAGCGCAGATGATCGGCTTCCTTGGCCGCATCGGAGGTGTCGATGGTATAGGCAATCATCGCCTGGGCGGCAGCCTCACCGACCAGCTCCTCCAGGGTGGACCACTCGTGCAACCAGCCCTCGATCGCCTCCGCCGGAAGCGGGCGCCGGGCGAGCTCATCGAAGTAGGGGGAAATATCCTGCCACCGCGCCTTGGCCAGCGCGGCGGGGGACGAGGGCAACACTGAAACGGTCACGAGAACTCCCAGGTCACGAGCGATCCGGTCGAGGCTCCGAGATATACCCGGAGCAGATTACCATGTCTATCATCGACGGCAAGGCCGAGCTTACGAAGTTCCGGCGGTGCGGTCGTGGCGGTAATAGAGATAGGCAAGCGACAGCATGACGAAGCCGAGCAGAAAAACCGATCCAATCCGGTAGAGCGCATCGAGCGAGGACAGGTCGAAAAAGACGACCTTCACGATCGCGAGCCCAGCGACCGTAAGGCCGGCCACCCGAACCGGCTTGAGCGCGCGCCCGAAGCCGAGCGCGACCAGCGTCGCCGCGAAGACCAGCCACCAGGCGCTGACGGCCAGCCCGCCGGCCAGAGCGGCATTTTCCATCGAGATACTCCGCAGCTCAAAGAACCGGCGAATCTCTGCCGTGACGCCGAACAGCAGCATCATCCCGGCGACGGTCCAGAGCGCGTTCCTCATCAGCCGGGTGTTCTCCCTGGCCGGGTCTCCTTTCCACAGCCCCGCGGCCAGCACCACAGTGCCGGCGATGCTGCCCCACTGCGCCAACGCCCAGGGTCCCACGAAAGCGGGATCCGCCGCCGTCCGCCGGGCCAGAGCGCCATTGAACAGGTACTCGAGAGCAAATGCCAGGGTCACGGAGCCGTACCAGCGACCATCGGTCCGGTCCAAGCGATGATCCAAGGCCGGCCAGAGCAGGGCGAGGCCAAGCAGCAGCCAAACGCGAGCGACCCCGTCCCATTGGGCCATGGGTGCTACAGCGGCCGCGGCCGCTCCCACCAGGGCAAAGGCCGGGAGGGGACGCAGGTAACCGACGAGAAGATAGGGCACGGCCACAAGCAGAGGAACCAGCTCCCGGTGCTCGCGAAATCGCTCGGGGGCGATGGTGTGGAGAGCCCAACCCAACAGCAACGGAGTGGTGAAGAAATAGAGGGTTTCCCCCGCTGACCAGCCGGGGCCGGTTCCTTGAGGAGCGAGGTCCAGCGGGAGCACCTGAGGCCGCCGAAGTCCGTGCCACCAGACCGGCGCGGAGAGCACCACGGCCGCCGCCAGGATCGGCCAGTGATGGTGCATGCGGTCATTGGCCGCGGCGAGAAACCACCACCCTCCCGAGAACGTGAGGAAACGCGTCTCCCACCACCGTTCCCGGAGACCGATGTATAGTCCGGCTGTTCCACCGATCATCCCGAAGAGCAGGACGGCCCAGGGCACCGCGCGATCCGCGGCACCCGCCGTCCCCACCCCGAAGTAGCTGGCTGCCACGACCAGCATGGCCAGGCGCCACCCACGGCGCGCGGCAACCAGGCCAAGGCCGGCAGCCATGCTGGCCAGATAGAGCAGGAGAAGGTTCGCGTTGGACCGATCATGTCCCAGGAGAACCGGCGCGAGAAAGGCACCGAGCGCAGCTGTGGTGCCCAGAGCTTCCACGTTGATGGCGTAGGCGATCATGGCGAGGGCGATCGAGACCAACGCCAGGCCGACGATGCCGATGAACGAGGGGACCACACCGTAGAGGCGGGACGCCGCCCAGACACTCAGGTAAATGATTCCTGCCCCGCAGCCGATCAAAGCCGCACCGTAGGTCCGATAGCGCGACTGCAGCCGCCAGCCGATGGCTCCGACGATCACTCCTGCACCGACCCCACCGATGCAGCGCATGACCGGGGTGATCCAGTTTCGGTCGAAGGAGAGCTTGAGTAGGTAGCCCATGGCGGTGATCAGGGCCGCCACGCCTACCGCGAGCAGCCCTCGCTGGCCAATCCATTGCTCCGAGGTGAGATGGCTCTTCGGCCGCGGGCCCGGAGGTGGAATCGGCGGGGCAGCGGCCGCCGGCGCGGCCGCTGGTCGGGGAGGGGGCGGAGCGAGCGGTGCGGCCGGAGCTGCAGCAGCTCTTCCGGCAAGCTCCCGGATCAGCGATTCAAGAACAGCCACCCGCTGCTCCAGACGGTCGATCCGATCGTCCGGACTCACGAGACCCCAGCCTCCTGCTTGGCAGCGGTTGCAGCGGGCACCCGGCCGTCGGCGCTGATCTGGAACGCCATGATGCCTACCAAAGCGACGTATCCCCCTGCGACATAGAAGGGCCAGCCGTGACCAATGCGCTGGAAGATGGTAGTGGCGAGAAGCGGCGCGCCTACGCGCGCTAGACCGGCAAAGGTCTGCGCGACACCCATCGTGGTGCCCAGTTCGCCCGGATCAGAGTAGCGAGACATGAGGGATGTCGTGGCCGGGAACAGCAGCGCCGTCCCGATCGGCACCAGCGGTATGACCGCGGCCAAGGTCCAGAGATCCCTCGGCATAGGATACAGCACCAGCCCAAGGGCGAGAAGGGCGGTCCCCGTGCGCATCGTCCAGACCTCGCCGAGGCGATCCACGATCGGGCCCAGGAGCAGGCTGCGCATGACCAGCGACAGCGCTCCGATGTACGCGAAGATAGGTCCGATGTTCGCCTCGGTCAGCCGGAACTCCGCACCCAGGTACAAGGCCAGCACCGACGTCATGGACGAGAACGCCAGCATCCCCACGCCGTAGATCCAGATCAGGCGCGACACCGGTTGCGCCGGATGGCGCACCACCAGCCACGCCGGGTGCCAGAGGGGCCTGTGCGGCGGCCTGCCGACGGCGGCTGCGCGGCTCCGCGACTCAGGTAGCCATTTCCAGGCGAACCCCACATTCAACAGACACAGGGCCGCGGCAACCAGCCCCGGGACCTCATGGCCGAAGTGGAAAGCGAACGAGCCCAGGGCCGGGCCCAGAATCACACCGGCCGAGGTGGCGGCCGAGAGCCAGCCCAGGGCTCGGGCCCGATCCTTGGGCTCGATGGAATCGGCCACGTACGCCTGGGCCACTCCGGTCGTGCCGCCGCCGGCCCCCTGCACGATTCGCGATGCCAGCAGCAGCCAGACGCTGTCGGCAAAACTGAACACGACGTAGGCAATGGCCGACGCACTCAAGCCGATCAGCAGGGCCGGCCGACGCCCATAGCGATCGGAGACCCGCCCCCACACCGGGGCGGCGAGCAGCTGCGCGATGGAGAACGAGGCGATCAGCTGGCCGACCGTTTCGGGCGAGGCGTTCAGCTTGAGGGCGTAGAACGGCAGCAGCGGGAGCACGATCATGAAGCCGATCATGTCCACGAAGTTGACCGCGATCAGCACCGCCAGCCGCCGGAAGTTGGCACCCGGGCCAGGCCCGGCCAGCTTCATCCGCCACTCCCTCGCTCGGCGCCGAGCGCGAAGACCGCGGCACTCACCAGCATGAGTACCACGCCGTAGGCCGCCGCGACTCCCACGTCGGACTGGCGCAGACTGGAGAGAATCTCGAGTGAGATAGGCCGGGTGTCGTAGGTGTACAGCATGATGGAGGTCACGAAATCTCCGAACGCAGTCACAAAGGCGAGGCTGGCTCCGGCCACAAGAGCCGGCCGCAGCAGCGGAAGAACGACTCGCCTCAGAGTTCGCGCTCGACCCGCCCCGAGGCTGGCGGACGCCTCCTCCAGGGAGGGATCCAGCGCCCGGAAACCCGCGAAGATCGCCCGGCTGGTGATCGGCAGGTTCCTTACGAGGTAGGCCAGGGGAAGGATCCAGACCGTCCCCACCAGGATGAACCGGCCAGCCGCCGGTGCGTGGACACTGAAGGCCGCCGCCAGCGCAATGGCGAACACGGTTCCCGGCACCGCCCACGGGAGCGCCAGAAGTCCCTCGATGAGCCGAGCGCCCCGGAGCCGCCCTCGCGCACTGACGACGCCGCCCAGAAGCGCAATCGCGACCGCCGCGACGGTCGCCGCGGTGGCCAGCCACAGACTATTGAGCAGCGGGCGCACTCGGACAGGATCGTGAACCAGCGCCAGATAGTTCGCCAGCGTATACGCCGGCGGAAGCGGCTCCGTAGTCCAAGTCCCGACCGGCACAAACGAGACCAGCAGAAGGGTGAGGTGCGGAAGCAAGAGGACGCCGGCGAATCCCCAGGCGAAGACGGTAAGCAGCCGGCGGGTCAGCGGGTGGCGCAACGGAATGCGGGCCGGCGCGACGCCCTTCCTTCCGCCCGCCGGGTTATCCGGGGCGTGGGTGCCGCGGAGCAGCCAGAGGGCGAGCAGGGCGAGAATGGTGAGCGAGATGGTTTCCACCATCGCAAGCTCGTTCTCGCCGTTGAGGCGGGTGGCGACGATCTGGGTCGTCATCACCCGATAGCCTCCCCCAAAGATGTAGGGCGCACTGAAGGAGGCCAACGAGGTCATGAAGGTGAGAATTGCGGCGCCGGTGAGCGAGGGATACAGCTGGGGCAAAACCACCCGCCTCAGGGTACGCCAGCGGCCGGCTCCAAGACTGGCGGCCGCCTCGTAGAGCGAGAGGTCCAGGGAGGCCAGCCCGGCGCGACCGAAGAGATAGAAGTAGACGTACATCGAGTAGGCGTGAACCAGAAGAATCGCCCACGCCCCCTGAAATTGCCACGGCGGGTTTTCGAGACGGAGAAGCCGCTGAACCAGCAGCGAGACGAACCCGGTCTCACCATAGAGAAAGAGAAAGGCCATCACGCCGACCAGCGGCGGGAGCACTGCCGGGAGCGCCACCAGCCCTCCCAGGATTCGGCCGCCGGGCAGCTCATAGCGGGCAAGGAGGACAGCGAGCGGAAGACCAATCGCCGCGGCGAGCACCACACTCGCCAGGGAGATCCACAGGCTGCCCCACAGGGCTTGCCACTCGCTGGGGCGCTGGAAGAACTGCCGCACGTATGCCAGCGTCCAACCGGAAGGCTCATGCAGGCCTTCGATCAGCACCAGGATGATGGGATAGACCACCAGCCAGAGCAGCAGCAGGAGGAGGCCCACGGCAGCGATTCGTGCCGCTCGGGGGCCGGTCACGGTGTGGGCTCCGGGAAGAGGTGAATGCCGCCCCCCGCGCGACGGCTGGGCATGACGCCGACCTGTTCACCGATCCGAACTGCCTGGTGCGGTGCGACGACCTCGATGGCGGCGCCGCTCCCCTCTACCACGACAGTGTAGAGGGCAGACGGTCCCACGAAGCGTCGCTCCCGAACGGTGGCGCTGAGAGCACCCGCGGCCGGTGGCGTCAGCCGAAGCGCCTCGGGTCGCACCAGCATCAGGGCTGGTCCCGGAGGTACGGGCGGGCCGTCCTCCCGGCGCTCCACGTCCCACTCAGCCGGGCCGATCCGCACCCGGGTCCCCTGTTCGCCCCGGCCAAGGACCTCGACCCGGAGACTACTGGATCGTCCCACGAACCGAGCGACGAAGGGATTGGCCGGGGTGACGTACAACTCGTCCGGAGTTCCGGCCTGTTCCAGCCGGCCCTGGCACAGAACCGCTACCCGATCGCCCAGATCGAAGGCCTCGTCCTGTTCGTGGGTGACCAGAATCGTCGTGATGCCGACCCGCCGGATCACGTCCCGAATTTCGCGCCGAGTCCGCTCACGAAGGGTGGGATCGAGGTTGGAGAGAGGCTCGTCCAGGAGGAGCACCCTCGGCTCCGGCGCCAGCGCCCGGGCCAGTGCGACCCGCTGCTGTTGCCCGCCAGACAGCTGCGAGATCTTTCGCCGCTCGAAGCCCTCCAGGTCCACCAGCGTGAGCGCCCGGGCCACGCGGCGGTCCAGCTCGTCCCCGCGCACCCCGAGCGACTCCAGACCGAACGCCACGTTGCTGCCGGCATCCAGGTGGGGAAAGAGAGCATAGTGCTGAAAGACCATTCCGAACCGCCGAGCCACCGGCTCGAGCTGGGTAACATCTTCGCCATCTACCAGCACCCGACCCCCGTCGGGCACCTCGAATCCGGCCAGGAGCCGGAGCGTGGTGGTCTTCCCGCTGCCGCTGGGGCCAAGCAGAGCCAGCATCTCGCCGCGGTTCAGCGAAAGCGTCAAACCGTCGACCGCCAGGGTGCCGTCGAAGCGCTTGACCAGATCCTGAAGCTGGAGAAACGTCACCGCTTTCCCGTGTTGCGCACGTGCCGGTCCCAGTAGCTCATCCAGGCGGTCCCATTGCGAGCGAGCAGGTCCCAGTCCATGTGAGTCACCACCATCTGGCTCTCCACCTGTGCCACCCACGCGGGAATTCGGTCGCTTGGCAGGTCGCGCCTGGCCGGAAGCCGAAATACTCGGTCGGCAGCGAGCAACTGACCTTCCTCGCTGCCCACGTAGTCGATGAACGCCCTGGCGGCCTCGGCGTGGTGACAACCCTTGACCAGGCCGATCGCGTCGTCGATCACCACGGTTCCGCTGGTCGGAAAGACATAGTCGAAGGGCAGTCCTTTGGACCGGCTGATCAACACATCCGGAAGATCCCACAAGGTCAGGAGTCCCTCGCCCCGGGCGAGCCGGGCATCGAGGATCGCCGGGTTCAAGGTGTACGCCTTGGTCTGGCCGTCCAGCCGCCTGAGCCAGGCGATGCCTTGAGTGGTGTCGCCCGTCTCCCGAAGACTGCGCACCAGGATGAGGCCCCAGATCGCACGCATGGTACCGCTCGCCATGGGATCGCGGATCAGGATCTTGCCGCTCCAGCGCGGAGCGAGCACCTCGTCCCAATCCTTGGGCGCGCGCTCCCGGGACAGCAGCCGATCATTGAACGCAATCACCACCGGCGTGCGGTAAACCGGATAGTACAGATCATTCGGGCCCACGCCACCGGTGCCCACATGATCCGCCCAGGCGGGACGATACGGGGCCAGCAGCGAATCCTTGACGCCGCGGTCAAAAATCGTGGTGGGCCCGCCGAACCACACGTCCGCCTGGGGGTTGACCCGCTCGAACCGTAACCGATCGAGGATCTCCTGGGATCCCATGTCGAGCCAGCGCACGTCAATGTCCGGCCGCTTGGCCTCGAAGGCATGCTCCAGCAGCGTGAGCTGATCTCGGCCGTGGGGCGAGTAGAGGACGAGGGGGGTCCGGTGGTCGGAGGTGCAGGCGGTAAGGACGGGAAGGGCGGTAAGGGCGGTAAGGACGGGAAGGACGGTAATGACGGGAAGGACGGGAAGGACGGGAAGGACGGGAAGGGCGGGAAGGCACACGACGAGGGACCTACTCGCGTGTTTCCGAAACCAACGCAGTAGGTCCCTCCCTTCGCTGGGGATCACGCTCGAGGTTCTTCGCACTCTCTGTCCTCTGCCTCCCTTCCCCGTCCTTACCGCCCTTCCCGCCCTTCTCGCCCATGCGCCAAGGCTAGCAGATTGGCGAACAGGCGGAAGGCGCCGGGAACGCCGGCCGGCAGCTGCCGGAAAAAGCTGAGCCCGGTGTAGACGTAGGTTCCCTTCCCTGCCCGGGCGATGAGAAGTCCGCCTTCGAGCGGCGCATCGCCCGCATCGTGGGTCTCCAGGATCGGCCGATAGGCCCGGTCCCAACTCCGCGCGAAGTACAGACCTCGCTCCTGGATCCAACCCTGCCAATCGGATGGCTCCAGCCGGTTAGGCCGCATCACAACCAGGTCCTGCGGGGTCAGGACCCGCACCGGTGCGGTTTCATCGGTCACCCTGTCGTGCACCACCATGGACTGACCCGCTGGCGCGCCGGCAAAGCCACTGCTCTGACCCGGCGGTTGAAGTGCGGGCCCTCCCACGGTCATGGAGTAGGGCGCAAAGCCCCCGTGGAAAAAGAACTGCTGCTGGTACTGGACGATGAGCAGCCCGCCGTCGCGGAGGTACTGCAGCAGTCGATCGTTGTTCTCTACCAGGGCGGAGTCGGTTTCATAGGCCCGGGGGCCGACGACGATGGCGTCATAGCGGTGAAGGTCGGCATGCTCCAGCGTCTGCCTATCGAGAAGCACGACGGGCACACCGACTTCTTCGAGTGCTTCAGGAACCTGATCCGCCGCCCCTCGGACATAGCCGACCCGAGCCAGCTGGGGAAGAGCGACCGGACTCAGTCGAACGGTCGCGGTCGCCGCACGGATATAGGAACGGGGACGGATGTGCGGATAGGCGACGGTATAGTCGCCGACGTCATAGTCCCGGCCCAGAGTGTCTCGGGCAACCGCTCGGATCTGCGCGGTCACCTTCCGCGATGCCGCAGGCGGCCGCACCTGGAAGATGAAGGTCTCCCTCTGATCCTCCCGCTCCAGCCGGAAGGACTGCTGCGGCACCGGCGGCCACCCCTGGGGTAACATGAGCCGGACCCGGCCGGCCGTGGTGTCCTTGGCCCCGTGGGTCAGAGTGACGATAAGCCGATGGGTCTTAGGCGCCAGCGTGGGCCATAGCTCCATGGAGGGCTCGAGCTTGACATCCACTCGCGGCACCACGGTGAGCGGCCGGCGGATCTCGCCGCGTGCCTGATCGACCGTGCGGAAGACCACCTCCCGCTCCACGGTGAACCGCCCTGCACTGTCCATTACCGTGAACCTGCCACTCAGCGTCGGTGGGGCGAACGGGAGCCCCCGCACCTCGGGCGGCGCGCCGTCCCACCGGTAGAGGGCAGTCCCCGCAGGGTCCAGGCTGAAGTACGGGGTAGTAGTCTGGTCGCCGGCTACGACTGTGATCTGGGACCTCATCATCTGCCCTGGGCCGACCGGCCTCTCTTCGCCGTCCGGTCCCCGAATGGTCCATCCGTCGCCGGCCGCAAGTCGGATGGCAACCCGCGCCGCCCGGCCGGATGGATTCCATACGGTCAGCAGGGCGTGAACCTCCTGCCCCGGAACAATCCTGTCGTCATCGGCCACGGCGTCGAAAACGAGGGGTGACGCGGCTTCGGCAGCGGCGTCGAGGTGCCGCAGCTGGTCGGCCTCAGCGGCACTGGGACCCGAGGACCAGGCATTGCCACTGGCCTTGGGCGGAAGATCGGACTCGAACTCTTGTCGAAGTGAGATCAGTCTGGCGGCGAGATTTGAGTCTGCCAACCTTGCCGGCCGGAGCGCTCCCAGCTTTCGGGCCAGGTCGGACCACGCGGCCGGCGTCGTGGGCCTGCCGGCCGACGAGGAGGCGGTGCGTGGATCGGCCGCTGCGAGCGTGGTATCGATTCCGTCCCACAGACCGCCCGCACCCAGGCGACTCCGGTCCTGCCACAAGGCCAGCCGTATGGGAGAGGGTCCCATGTCCTGAAGCCGTCCCATGTCTTGCGAGCGATGCAGGCTTCGCCCTGCCATCGCAATCTGATGGAATGACTTGCCGACAGCTGGATCGAGGACGCCTCCCTCGAGGGTGAGCGTCGTGGATCCGCTGTCGAACCGGGTGCTGCGATAGAGCTTGATCGGGGTCCAGGCCGCCAGATGCTCCTCCCGCTCCAACTCGGGAAAGGCCGACGAGTCCCCGGCGATCCGAAACGCCTCCTGGGATGCCCATCCCGCCGCTTGATGCTGCCCGTGGCCATCGCGCGGGGTCCCACTGAACACCGACACGACGATCTGAGGACGAAACCGGCGGATGACGCGAACCACATCTTTGAGGATTGTGTCCTTGGACCAGTGCTGCCAGGTCTCGTCCAAGGTCTTGGAGTACCCGAAATCGTAGGCCCGGGTAAAATACTGCCGCGCTCCATCCAGTCGGCGAGCGGCCAGGAGCTCCTCGGTGCGAATCAGTCCCAGAGCTTCCCCCAGCTCCGGGCCGATCAGATTCTGGCCACCCTCGCCGCGGTTGAGCGACAGGTAGGCTGCTTCGGAGCCCATGCCCCGCACGAGGACGGTCAGCAGCTCGGTATCCTCGTCGTCCGGGTGGGCGCCGATCATCAGCACCCGCTTGTAGTGCCCCAGAAACCGGAGCTCCCGGTCCAGAGCGACGATACCGCCGGTGGACGGCGGCTCCAGTTGAGCCGATGCGGCGGGAGCGATGGCGAAACCGAAGAGCGCGGAGAGGGCGATGAGCCTGCGAGGCAAGAGGTCGAGAGGTTAGAAGTTAGCAGTGAGCAGTGAGCAGTGAATAGTGAGCAGTGAGTAGGAGCCAGTGAGCAGTGGATCGACGGAGCAACCTCCATAATGCCGTGCGCGGGAACGGCCTCGGGGAGCTACTTCTTACTTTTCACGCGTTACCGCACGGCGCACTGCTTTCGGCTTTCTCACTCCTTACTGCTGACTGCTATCTCGGCGCGGCGCCAAGAGGCGTCTCCTGGATGGAGCGCCGCAGATCGGGATGCCGAAGCCAGAGATACAGCCCCATGCAGAACGCCGCCAAGGTGTTGGCCGAGACCACGGCCCAGAAGGGGAAGAGCTCGTTGGTGCGCTCGGAGAAGATCGCCAGCACCCCGTAGAACATGACCTCGAACACCAGGAACACCGGCAAAAGCGCGTAGCGTACAACCGGGTTCTCGGTTCCCCAATGCACCAGGGCGACGAGCCCCATGCCGATCAAGGCAAAGACGATGAAGTGAAAAGCAGTGTACACCACGATGGAGCCGAAGAGCAGGTGTGTGGTGTCAGGGGTCTTATCCCCGAAGAGTACAACCTGGCCCAGTAGGCTCGGCGTCTGGAAGGGATGTCCGGCGATCAGGTCGAGAACGAAAAACCAGGCGGCGACCGCCAATCCGCCGATAACGCCGACATCTGTGCCCTCTGAAATAACCGAGTGGCGACTGTCGGGCATGAAAGCCTCCCGCTGAAGCCGGAGATGTCGAGCTGATGAACCCGCGGCGCCGGTGCCCCCGAGCCGCGGCCCGCGGGCTCGAATCCGCGGGCGCCGCGACGGTGCGGCCGTCTATTCACAGTGGCGGTGCGCTGTCAGGACCGCAAGTCTCCAGGCCATTACACCCGGGGGGCACCGGGAGGATGGGGTGGCGCCCTCCCTTCCGCACCCAGCGCTGACTCGTCGAAGGAACGCCGCAGGCGAGGATGCCGGCTCCACAGAAAGCCCGCCATCGCGAGCACGCCAACCAGACTCCCACCGATAACCGACCAGAGCGGCAACCGGTTTCCGCTGGCCGTGGTCAGCATAAAGGTCATGCCGGCGAAGAAGCAGAACGCCACCACCAGGCCGAGCCAGACGCCCATTCGGAGAGTGGGGTTTCGAGTGGATTGGTGGACCAACAGGGTCAATCCCATGCCCACGAGGGCAAACAGAACGAAGTGGACCAGGGTGTAGCCCAGGAGCACCGACGGCAGGATCGGCTGGATTCCCGGTCTCAGGCTGCCATGGAACAGGAATTTGCCCAGGACGCTGGGAGTGTACAGCGGCCGCCCGCTCGCCGCGTCGAACACGAAATACCAGATGGCGACGATCAGAGCTCCGATGACCCCGGTGACCACGCCCTCTCGGACGGTGGAATGTTCCCGAACCTGCATGGCGACCCCCGATAGCCAGACGTAGGGCGGAGATATGCCGCCCTCCTCCACTGTCGGGCGGCGAGCGGCCGTAAGATGTGTCGGGGGTCACCGGCAGCGCGGGCAGGGACAGCTCTGCAGCAGCCGCTCGAAGGTGTAGATCCCGGTACTGTGCCCATCGCTCCAGTGCACTCGAAGGCCGTAAGCGCCTACCAGTGCGATGGAAAGCGGTCGGATATCGGTCGAGATGCTTCCCGGGTCCAGGAGCGGCCGCCCGGTCATCTCTTCAATGCAGGCGGCGCAAGGGCAGGCCAGGCGCAGCGCACGAGCCGGATAAAAGGCGACGTGTCCGGACTGATCCCACTCCACCTGGAGGCCGTCGTCCTGGCGAGTGATGGCATAGGGAATTGGATTGGCCATACCGAGCATGATAGTGGCTATATTCCGCCCATCGCCAACTTCCGCCAAGACCGCCATGCCGCCAAAGAGTTCCGATCCATTCAACGCCCGCGCATCCCTCTCGCTCGGCGGCAGCAAAGCCGTCGTTTACCGCCTGGGCGAGCTGGCCCGGCAGGGTCTCGCCGATCTCGACCGACTCCCCTTCTCCATTCGGGTACTGCTGGAAAACACCCTGCGACACGCCGGACGGGGAATCGTGAACGAGATGCACGTTCGCGAACTGGGCAAGGCGGGCGGCAAGGGGAAAGGCCAGACGCCCGGCGAGGTGCCGTTCATGCCAGCCCGGGTAGTTCTACAGGACTTCACCGGGGTGCCCTGCGTCGTGGACCTCGCGGCGATGCGCGACGCCATGGCGCGGATGCAGGGTGACCCCGCCCGGATCAATCCGGTCGTGCCCTGCGACTTGGTGATCGATCACTCGGTTCAGGTGGATTATTACGGCTCGGAACGGGCGTTCAAGCTCAATGTCGAGCTCGAGCTCGAACGCAACCGGGAACGGTATCAGCTTCTCAAGTTCGCCCAGCGCGCGTTTCACGGGTTCCGGGTGGTCCCCCCGGGCACCGGGATCGTGCACCAGGTCAACCTGGAGTATCTGGCACCCGTGGTGCAGCTGCGGGAGCAGTTTGGCGAGCTCACGGCCTACCCCGACACCCTGGTCGGGACCGACTCACACACCACCATGATCAACGGCCTCGGGGTGCTCGGCTGGGGCGTAGGCGGCATCGAGGCTGAGGCGGTCATGCTGGGTCAACCGTACTTCATGCTGGTGCCCGAGGTCATCGGCATGAAGCTGACGGGAGCGCTTCCACTGGGAACTACTGCGACCGATCTGGTCTTGCAGGTCACCCAGATGCTGCGGAAGAAGGGCGTCGTCGACAAGTTCGTCGAGTTCTACGGCCCAGGCCTCACTTCCCTTCCCGTCGCCGACCGCGCCACCATCGGCAACATGGCTCCGGAGTACGGGGCCACCATGGGATTCTTCCCCGTAGACAAGGAGACTCTGCGGTACCTGGAGGGCACCGGGCGTCCTCGGGAGCTGGTCGAGATGGTGGAACGCTATTGCAAGGAGCAGGGTCTCTTTCGGACCGATGCCACTCCGGATCCCCAGTTCACCGATACCTTGCAGCTCGATCTCTCGACCGTCACGCCGAGCCTCGCCGGCCCGCGCCGCCCCCAGGACCTCGTACCACTCACTCAACTCCGGCGGAATTTCCTGGTGAATCTGCCGGGGCTGATGAGCGCGGCTACCCCGGCTGCCCGGAAGGAGTTGGCCCAAAGCACTTATTCCCGGTGGATGGGTGAGGGCGGTGCCAACGTAACCATCGGGGGGCATGGCGCCAACGGTGGCACGCCCGAAGCCGACCCCGACGCGCCACCGGTCGTGAAGGGGTTGCTCGAGGGATCGGAAATCGAGCTACACGACGGATCGGTCGTTATCGCGGCCATCACCAGCTGCACCAACACTTCCAATCCCTCGGTCATGATCGGCGCCGGGCTCCTGGCCAAGAAAGCGGTGGAGCGGGGGCTCCGCACCAAACCGTGGGTGAAGACCAGCCTTGCGCCGGGATCGAGGGTCGTGACCGACTACCTCGAGGGATCCGGGCTGCTTCCCTACCTCGAGCAACTCCGCTTCAACACCGTGGGCTACGGCTGCACCACCTGCATCGGGAACAGCGGCCCGCTTCCCGAGGCGGTCGGCCAGCTCATCGACGAGCATGCCCTGGTCACGGCCGCCGTGTTGAGCGGCAATCGTAACTTCGAGGCCCGCATTCACCCCCAAGTGCGGGCGAACTATCTGGCCTCGCCCATGCTCGTGGTTGCGTTCGCGCTCGCGGGACGGGTGGACATCGACCTCGCCAGCGAGCCGCTGGGCAACGGACGGGACGGCCGCCCGGTGTACCTGCAGGACATTTGGCCCTCATCCGAAGAGGTCCGGGCGACAGTCACGGGATCACTCAAGCCGGAGTTGTTCGAGCGGCGCTACGCTTCCGTATTTGAAGGCGACGAATCTTGGCAGCAGCTCCCGGTGCCGGGCGGTAGCCGGTACGCCTGGGACGCGGATTCTACCTATGTGCAGGAGCCGCCCTTCTTCACGGACCTATCACCCGAACCGCAGCCCCTCAGCGACGTTGCGGGGGCCCGGGTGCTGGCCGTACTGGGCGATTCGGTCACCACCGATCACATCTCGCCTGCCGGCTCTATTCCCAAGAACGGGCCCGCCGCCCGGTACCTGCGGGAACATGGGGTCGAGCAGCCCGACTGGAATACCTTCGGATCGCGAAGAGGCAATCACCAGGTGATGATGCGCGGCACTTTCGGCAACGTGCGCATCGTCAACGCGCTGGTGCCAGGGAAGGAAGGCAACTGGACTCTGCACTTTCCCACGGGCGAGGTGATCTCCATCTACGATGCGGCGATGCGGTACCAGGCGGCCGGCACGCCGCTGATCATCCTGACCGGGCAGGAGTACGGCACCGGTTCCAGCCGCGACTGGGCAGCCAAGGGGCCGGCGCTACTCGGAGTGAAGGCGGTCATCGCCGAGAGCTACGAGCGGATTCATCGAAGCAATCTGGTGGGTATGGGGGTGCTGCCCCTGGCCTATGTCCCAGGATCGAATCGTCAGTCGCTCGGCCTCACCGGAAGCGAGACGTATAACATCTCGGGGATTGCGAAGGGTCTCGTCCCAGGTGGCCAGGTCACCGTGACCGCCAGAGACGAGGCGGGAAAGGAGATCGTCTTTCCGGCCGTTGTCCGGCTCAATTCGGCAGTGGAGCTGGATTACTACTGCAACGGCGGGATCCTGCAGAGGGTGCTGCGACAATTCTTGAGGGGGCGGTAAGGGCGGTAAGGGCGGGAAGGACGGGAAGGGCGGGAAGGGGCGGGAAGGGCGGGCAGGCAAATGAAAAGGGCGGCAGGTCTGGATGACCTTACCGCCCTATCCGTTTTCCCACCTTATCGCCCTTACCGCCCTTACCGTCTAAGCCACTAAGTCACGCAGCCTGTCGCCGGTCTCACCTTCACGCAGGCGGAGGAGTGCGCGATCGCGGAGCTGACGGATCCGCTCCCGCGTGACACCCATCATCCTTCCAATCTCCTCCAGCGTTCGGCTGTTGCCGTCGTCCAGGCCGAAATAGAGCCGGAGCACCTTGGCATCTCGAGGTGGAAGCGCGGCCAGGGCCGCCTCGATGTCCCGGGTCTGGCTATTGGCCATGGTGGTCATGTCGGTGCTTTCCTGCTCGCCGCTGGTAAAGCGCTCGATCCGCTCGTTGCCCTCCCCATCCCGGGTGGGATGGTCGAGCCGCACGGCTTCGGAGTTGAGCGCGCTCAGCGAGCGGACAGCCTCGACCGTGAGACCGGTGGCACGGGCCAGCTCCTCGGTGGTGGGCATCCGCCCCAGCTTGTCCTTGAGCAGGGTAGTGGTGCGCCCCAGCCGGCTGAGATCGGCCGTCCGGTTCAGCGGCACCCGAACGGGGCGACCGTGTCGGGCAATAGCCGCCTGCACCGCCTGACGAATCCACCAGACCGCGTACGAGATGAACTTCACGCCGCGATCGGGGTCGAATTTCCGCGCGGCCGTCATCAGGCCGAGGTTGCCCTCGCCGATAAGATCGACCAGCGGGACGCCCCGATTCTGGAACTTCTTGGCGACCGAGACCACGAACCGGACGTTGTGCCGGGCCAGCTTTTCCTGGGCGGCCACATTGCCCTTGAACGCCTTGCGGGCGAGCTCCATCTCCTCTTCCCGATTGAGAAGGGGGACTCGGCTGATCTCGTCCAAGTACAAGTCCAGACTCTCACGGCCTTCGTCGATTGCACGAGCGATCTGCGCCGGTCGCACCGGGCGACGCTTGCCACGTGCTTTCATCGTCACGCTGTTTGCCTCCTCCAGGACTCCCGTCCCCGCACGGTATAAGAGCTTAGGAATCTGAGGCCAAATCCGGCTAAGCCGGGCCAATATAGCACCTAAGACTCGCAAAATCAACACCTTAGATAAACCGTGACAGGATGGAGAGTTGCGTGAAGTGGGACTGGATCGCAGCAGGATTGTGACCTGTGACCGGAGGAACTGCAACTTTGGCAGGCTATGGGCCGGACTCGGGTCAAGGGTGTTGCAGCATGTAACCCGTCTGGGCGCGGTGGAACCAGCCGGCCACCGCACCCTATCGGCCCCGGCTTTGGAGGCCCGACCCCAAGAGAGGCTGGGTCGAGGCGAAGGCTCAGTGCAGCCCGCTGCCGCCGGCTAGCTGCTTCACCAGATCACCGATCACGTTCTTGGCGTCACCGAATAGCATCCAGGTCTTGTCCGAAAAGTACAACTCGTTGTCGATCCCGGCGAAGCCGGGGTTCTTGCTGCGCTTGATGGCAAACACCGTGCGCGCCTTGTCCGCGTCGATGATGGGCATGCCATAGATAGGACTGCCCTTGTCGGTCCGCGCGGCGGGATTCACCACGTCATTGGCCCCCACGACCAGCGCGACATCCGTCTGCGGCATGTCCGGATTGATCTCATCCATCTCCACCAGATCGGTGTACGGAATATCCGCCTCCGCGAGCAGGACGTTCATGTGGCCGGGCATCCGCCCGGCCACCGGATGGATGGCGAAGCGCACTCCAATGCCCCGCTTCTTGAGCTGATCGTAGAGCTCGCGCACCTTGTGCTGCGCCTGGGCCACCGCCATCCCGTAGCCCGGGATGATGACCACGGAGCTGGCCTGCTCCAGGACTTGAGCACCTCCCTCGATCGTCTCGGCCTTGTAGACCTTCTGGTCTCCACCCGCGGTCACCTGGTGCACTTGGCCGAATGCGCCGAACAGCACGTTGGCGAAGGATCGGTTCATCGCCTTGCACATGATGATCGCGAGGATGAGACCGCTGGAGCCGTCCAGCGCGCCGGCGGTAATCAGGAGTTTGTTGTCGAGCACGAAGCCCATGGCCACGGCAGAGAGGCCGGCGTACGCGTTCAGGATAGCGATGACGGTGGGCATGTCGGCGCCGCCGATCGGAATAATCAGGAGCACGCCGAAGAGCAGGGCGAGACCAATGATGACGGGGAAGACCGCGGGGGCCCAAGAGGCGGTCGGGTGCAGAATCAGGGCCACTCCAGCCACCGCGGCCACAGCCAGCAGTCCAAGATTGGTCAGGTTCTGGAGCGGATAGGTCACGGGACGTTGGGGAATCCACTTGACCTCCTGCAGTTTCCCCGCGGCCATCAGGCTGCCCGTGAACGTCAGGAAGCCAAGAATGATCTCGGCGATGATCGCGACCATCCGGAAGGCGGTGAGATTCTCCGGGCCTTCGGACAGCCAGAGGTAGTACTTCGCGGTTCCGACCAGCCCGGCGGCCAGCCCGCCGAAGGCGTGCGAGAGGGCGGTCCGCTGGGGCACCGCAGTGAGCGGCACCCGCGAGAGCGGCACGCCGACCACGAAGCCCGCGATGATCGCCAGGACGATCCACAGATGATGGACCACCTCCGGCTGGACCCAGGTGGCCAGAATGGCAAGCACCATGCCGGCGACGCCGGCATAGACCCCGCGCCGGGCCGTCGCGGGCGCATTCATCCAATGCAGCGCGAACACGAAAAGCGCCGTCGCGACGATGTAGGCGAGCGGGACGAACTGGTGTATCATCGGCGGCCATCCTGGCCCGGCTTGACCTCGGTCTTGAACATCTTGAGCATCCGGTCGGTGATCAGAAAGCCGCTCACGATATTGGTCATCGAGGCGAAGAGGGCGATGGCTCCCAGGATCCGGATGGGCCGGGGATAGTCCGCCCCGGTGACGATGATCGAACCCACCACGGCGATCGCGGAGATCGCATTGGTGATCGACATGAGCGGCGTGTGGAGCAGGCGGGACACTCGACGGATGACGCCGAGCCCGATGAAGGAGGCGAGCACGAAGACGAAAAGCTGGCTCCAGAAATCGGATTGCATAAGGCTATGGGCTCTAGGCTAGAGGCTATTGGCGAACCGCTAACAGCTATCAGCTATCAGCTAACAGCTATCAGCTAACAGCTATCAGCTAACAGCTATCAGCTAACAGCTATCAGCTAACAGCTATCAGCTAACAGCTACTCCTTTCTCCTCACTGCTCACTGCTTACTGCTCACTGCTTACTGCTTACTGCTTACTGCTTACTGCTGTCATCGCTTCTCTGGTTCGCGCGTGCCGCACCTCACCCGCGTGGGTGATGAGCGCGCCCTGCTGGATCTCATCGTTCAGATCGAGCTGAAAGGACTTGTCCTTGGTGAAGGCCTGGACGAATGCAGTCAGGTTACGGGAGAAGAGCAGGCTGCTGTGGAGCGGCATGGTAGCGGGCAGGTTGAGTGGCGCGAGGATGCTCACCCCGTTGAGCCGGACCGTTTCGCCCGGCTGCGACAGCTCACAATTGCCGCCACCCTCCGCCGCCAGATCGACCACGATGGCCCCGGGTTTCATGGCGCGGATCATCTCGGCCGTTAGCAATTTGGGCGCGAACACCCCGCCGATCAGCGCGGTCGTAATGACGACGTCCGACTGTGCGCACTGCGCGGCCAGGAGCTCTCGCTGGCGTGCCCGGTCCTCCTCCGACAACTCCTTGGCGTAACCACCGCCCGCCGAAGCGCTTTCCTTGAGCTCGATACCCACGTACTTGGCGCCCACGCTTTCGATCTGTTCTTTCACTTCCGGCCGGACATCGGTCGCGACCACATTCGCGCCCAGACGGCGAGCGGTCGCGATTGCCTGTAGCCCGGCTACGGCTGCCCCGATCACGAAGACCTTGGCCGGCGGGACCATGCCGGCGGCGGTCATAAGCATGGGGAAATACTTGTTGAGCTCCGCCGCGGCGAGGAGGACTCCCTTGTAGCCCACGATACTCGCCATGGACGACAGCGTATCCATCGACTGCGCGCGGGTAGTCCGGGGAATGGCGTCGGTGGAGAAAGCGGTGATCTGCCGAGCCGCGAGCGCACGAACCACCTCGAGATTGCGGAGCGGCATGAGCGAGGCGACCAACAGCGTGCTCGGCCTCATCCACTCCACTTCGTTGCGGCCCGCATTGCCCATGGCCGGGGGGCCTACCTTCAGCACCAGGTTCGCCGAGACGAGCAGGTCCTGCGGGTTGGCCGCCAGGGCCGCACCGGCCTCGCGATACGCACCATCCGGATACCCAGCAGCTTCCCCGGCGCCTGACTCGATCGCGATCTCGTAGCCGGCCTGCATCAGCTTCTTGCAGGACTCAGGCACCAGCGCGACGCGCCGCTCGCCGGGGGCGGTTTCCTTGGGTACTCCGATGCGCATCGGGACTCCGCGTCAGGTAGGGTGCGTAATCTTATCCGGACCGTTCACTGCCGCTAGAACTTGATCTTCGGCAGCTTGATCCCCGGTGCCAGCCCCGCCGTGAGTCGCTTGAGCTGCGAATTGAGCTCCTGCTGCACCTGATCCAATTGCTGTTTCTGGCCAGCGACCCGCTTGGTCGCATCCGCCTGCACGGCGGCAACTCGTTGCTTTACCGGTTCGACCTTGTCCTGCACCAGGCTGTCCACTTTCGCCCGGGCCATCCGCTCGGCCTTGGCCACTTCCTCGCCGATGACAGCCTTGAGTCGGCTGGCGATGGCGTCATCGAGGTTGCTCGACACCGAGAGGTTGGGACTCCGTACCGAGCCGGTCACCCGGGCATCAATCTGGAGGTCCTTGAGACCCGACACCACCCGCCACACCGCCCGCTCGATGTCGTTGAACCGGCGCGCGGCCGTATCGGGCGTCCAGCTCACCTGATTCGAGGCGACGGCCCACCGTGCCGCCAGCTGATCCCGCCGCAGAGCAAAATTGAGCTTCACCACGCCGACTCCGGGCGCCACCCGAAAGGGGATGCCAGGGAGATCGAAGGCCGGCAGCCTGACTCCGGCGAGCTGCGCCGCCAGCGAATCCCGAGTGTTCGACGTGACATGGTCGATCACCGCATTCACATCTATCCCCGCAATGGCAGATCCGGCCGCCCGCCGACTGGCTGTTACCGTCATCGGCCGGCCGTAGAGGGCCGGCGTGGTAGTGACGCCGCGCACAACGGCCTGGTAGGCGCCCTTGAGCGGATTGTCCCCCTCGATGGCGAAATCGAGCTGTCCCAGTTGGAGCAGGAAGTCCGGATAATGGTGCTCCTTGGGGAACTGAACGTTGGTGCCAGCCATGCGGAGACGCTTGGGACCGGGCTCCTGGCGCGGCAGCAGGCCGGGAGGCATGTAATGCTGCGCCAGCTGAGCCCAATACAAGGCCTGTTGAACCCGTTCGATGCTCACCTTGCCGAAGAATGCCTTCCCGATGTCGGGCGCATCGAAGCTGGGAAGCTTGAGCAGCGACCTGGCGAAGGCGTAGTCCTGGCGCCGGGTGCTGTCGAGCGACTGCACCCCCGCACCGAGCGTCTGCACTCCGCTCTTCACCCCGCGTTCGAGGCCCTCCACTCGTTTCTTGGCGTCGTCCAACTGACGAAGAGTCTGCTGCACCGACTGGATTGCGTCCTTGGTGCCCTGCACGCCGAGCTTCTTGGGATCAGTGGCCGCCAGCCGGGCGGCCAACGCCCGCGCGGAGTCCACCGTCCCTTCGACGTTGAGGTTCTTGAATCCCTGCTCCAAAGCCTGGCGAGTCGAGTCGGTCCGACCTACCAGCGCTTGCGCCTGCTTGACAGTGGCGAGCTGCGTCGGATTGAGGACCAGCTGCTTGATGGTGTCGATCGGAGTCAGCTTGAGCAGCGGGACGTTGAACTGCTGACTCCACTGTCGCACGCTGCGCAGGAGTTGAGGGGCGAATCCATTTCCCTTGACCGGTCGCGCCGGAGTCTTCCGAGTCGTTCCGAATCGCATACCGTTCAGGGCGAACCGCTCGACGACCACCTTCTTTTCGGTGAGCGCTTCGGCATTCAGCTTGAGCCGGATCTCAGCGGCCTCGATCAGGTTGCGATTGGGGTTGAAGGGATCGGCGATCTGCAGCACGTCGAGATCCACCGCCGGCTCGGTAGGATGGAGGTTCAGCTTGCCTACATCCACCTGGGTCCCCAGCATCTCGGTACTGACTTCTTCCGTGGTATCGCGGGCCACCGGCTCGGCGAACAGAATCACCAGGACGGTGATGATCACCAGAAACAGGATGAGCGGTCCGATCGCCTTCCAGCGAAAGATCTTGACCTGCATGCTCAGTTGGGCCGGAACAGCCGGTACCAGTTGTAGATCTGCGAGGCGGTGACCGCCTTGTAGAATTTCGACTGGCGGACTCGTTCACCAATGGTTGCCCGGTAGCGCGCGACGCCGTAGCGGGCGGCGAAGAAAATCGGCAGGGCCAGCAGCAGCCAACCGACCACGCTTCCGAGGACAACCGTGTTGTTGAAGTTGCTATAGGGCACCAGCGGGATGTTGAACATTTCAGTCCACAGCGGGCGCAGCGAGGGCGCGTAAAGCAGCAGCGCGCCGATGCGGTCGAAGACGGGGTCCAGGATGAAGCCCAGGGGAACGAACAGCGCCCATCCCAGCATGCCCCCGCCGAACGAGACGTTGAGAATAACGATCAGCGCGAAGACGATCAGGTTGTGGAAGTTGAGCAGTGGGGTGAGCCCCAGAGCGGAACCCAGGGCCAGGCCCGCCGCCACCTGCCCCGGGGTGCCGTCGGAGTGCAGCGCCTTGATAATGGACTGCAGCAGCTTGAGCAGGGTGAGCATGGAAGAAGTCTCAAGTCACAGGTCACAAGTCGCAAGTCTCAGGTCTCAGGTCTCAAGTTCCGCAGCTCGGGCCGGCGACGTGCGACCCTGAGACGTGCGACTTGCGACCCATACCCTCATCTCTCCCGCCGTATTAACCTCTCCTCCTATGCCCCGATCCCGCCGAGCGGCCCACGTGCACAAGTTCGGCGGTGCGTCGCTGGCCGATTCCGCCGCCGTCCGTCACGCCGTCGACATCCTCCGCCGTCACCGCCCGGAGCCCACGGTTGTCGTGGTCTCCGCCATGGCGGGGACGACGGATGCGTTGCTGGGCGTGGCCCAACAGGCCGGAACCGGGGAGGCACGCACCGTCGCGTCGCTGATCGCCCGGCTGCGCTCGCGTCACGCCGAGGTGGCCAGAGCATTGCTCCCGGCAGGGCGCGAGCGGGCCGACGTCCTGGCCTACATCAGCGACGTCTTCGAGGAGCTGGAAGCCCTGGCCCAGGGACTCCGCCTCCTGCGCGAACTCACCTCCCGCACCACCGACTACCTCGTTTCCCGCGGCGAGCGGCTGAGCGCCCGGCTGGTCGAGGCCGCGCTCGAGGCCGAGGGGGCCAAGGCCAAGTACGTCGACGCCGTCGAGCTCATCCATACCGATGCCGCCTTCGGGCAAGCGGCACCCGACTATCACCGCACCGAGCGCAGCGTGCAGCGGGTCCTGGCTCCGCTACTGGCGCGGGGCGTCACCCCGGTCGTCCCCGGCTTCATCGGGGCCACGCCGGAAGGGGAGGTCACGACCCTTGGACGGGGAGGGTCAGATCTCACGGCGACGCTGTTGGCTCGAGGCCTGGGCGCCGCGCGGGTCTCTCTCTGGAAGGATGTGCCCGGGCTCCTGACCGCCGATCCTCGGGTCGTCCCTGACGCTCGCGTGGTGCCTCAGCTGCACGCACGCGAAGCCGCGGAGCTGGCCTACTACGGGGCCAAGGTGCTCCACCCTCGGGCGCTGATTCCGGTGACCGGCCGGCGCATTCCCGTGTTCGTGCGCCCCTTCGCCGACGCAGCATCGCCCGGGACGGAGGTCTCCGAGCGGGTCGCGCGGGCTCGCTTCCCGGTGAAGGCGCTCACGGCCGCCCTGGGCCAGGCACTGGTGACCGTCACCGGCAATGGCATGCTCGGAGTTCCGGGCATCGCCGCCCGCACGTTCGCGGCGCTCCATAGCCGGCAGATCTCGGTATCTCTGATTTCCCAGGCCTCATCGGAGCACTCGATTTGCTTCAGCGTCCCCGAGACGCTCGGCCAGGAGGCCCGGGAAAGCCTGGAGCGCGAGTTCCGGGGCGAGATCGCCCGCGGCGAGATCGACGGGGTGGAGGTCGTGGAGGGAATGGCGACCGTCGCCGTGGTGGGTCTCGGCATGGCGGGCACACCTGGGATCGCCGCCGGGGTCTTCTCCGCTCTCGGCGCGGCCGGAATCAACGTGGTCGCGATCGCGCAGGGCTCCTCCGAGCTGAACATCTCCGTCGTTGTCTCCGCCAAGGACGCCGCCGAGGCCCAGCGGCGTATCCACGCCGCCTTTCAGCTCTCGCGCATCGCCGGCGGCGCGGTCATTCGGCCGGAGCGAATGGAGATCGTCCTGCTCGGCTTCGGCCAGATCGGCCGCACGCTGGCAACGCTGATCGGACAGGTCCGGCGGCCCGCGCTGGACCTGCGGGTAGCCGCGGTGATCGATCGTTCCGGCTTCGTCTTCGACCCGCAGGGAGTCAGCACCAGGAGACTGGCCTCACTCGCCGCGGAGAAGCGGAAGCGCCGGCCGCTGGCGGAGGCCCCGAAGGGGCGGGCAGGAACCGCGGAGGAAGCCATCGGCCACATCGCGAGCTACGCGCTCACCCGGCCCGTCCTGGTCGACGTCACCGCGGACGATACCGCCCCCGCCCTGGAAACCGCCTTGACCCACGGCATGGATCTGGTCCTGGCGAACAAGCGTCCGCTCACTGGCCGCCATGGAGTCAGCGATGCGCTGTGGGAGACCGCACGGGCCCGAGGCCGGCGGATCCTGCATGAGGCGACGGTAGGCGCCGGGCTCCCGATCATCGACACCTATCACAAGCTGATCGAGTCGGGTGACCGAGTGGAGCGAATCGAGGGACTGCTCTCCGGCACGCTGGGATTCGTGCTGGGCGAAGTGTCCTCCGGCGTGCCATTCTCCAAGGCGGTGCGGAGCGCTATGAGCCGGGGCTACACCGAGCCCGACCCTCGGGAAGACCTGTCGGGCATGGACGTGGCTCGCAAAGCCCTCATCCTGGCGCGTCTGCTGGGTTACCCCGGCGAGCTCCGCCGCTCCTCGGTCGAGTCGCTCGTGCCCAACTGGGCCAGGAAGCTTCCGCTGCCGGAGTTTCTCGAGCGCCTGGAACAGCTCGATGCGGCCTGGAGGCGGAGAGTAGAGAGCGCCGCATCCGGGGGCGCGGTGCTGCGCTACGTGGCAACCGCGACGCCAACCAAAGTCGCTGTCGGCCTTCGAGCGGTGCCCTCTCTCAGTCCGCTCGCCGCGATCAAGGGCTCCGACAATCAGGTGGTGTTTACGACGGCCCGCTACAAGGCGAATCCGCTGGTTATCACCGGGCCGGGTGCCGGCGCGGAGGTGACGGCTGCAGGCGTGCTCAACGACATCCTGCGACTGGCGGGAGCATGACCGGCCACCAGGCAGTCACGGCGTACGCCCCGGGAGGCGTGGGAAACGTGGGGCCCGGGCTCGATATCCTGGGACTGGCTGTGGCTGGGCTGGGGGACACCGTGTGTGCCGAGTGGAGCGGAGAGCCCGGGATCAGGGTCCTAGATCCCGGGCACGAGGCGCTTCCTCGTGAAGCCGAACGTCACACCTCAGCACTGGCCGCCCGGGCGGTGCTGGAGCGCGCGGGCGCGGGCCGCGATCAGCGAGGGTTGGCGCTTCGGGTGCGCAAGGAGCTGCCTCTTTCGGGCGGGCAGGGGGGCAGCGCGGCCTCCGCGGTGGCCGCCGCGGTCGCGGTGAACGCGCTGCTCGGCGGGCCGCTCGAGCAAACCGCCCTGGTGGAGGCCTGCCTGACGGCGGAGGAGGCAGTCGCAGGCAGGCATGCCGACAACATCGCTCCGGCACTGCTCGGCGGCATCGTGCTCATCCGATCGATGGAGCCGCTCGATCTGGTCCGGTTGCCCGTGCCCGACGAGCTCTTCGTCGTGCTGGTGAGACCCGATCAGCAACTCCGTACCCTGGAAGGTCGTTCGGTGCTGCCGCGCGAGGTGACGCGGGCGGTGGCGCTGCATCAGGCAGCGCAGGTGGCAGCGATGGTAGCCGCCCTCGCCGCCGGCGACTATGCCCTCCTGGGGCGTTCGATCGACGATCGCATCGCCGAGCCGGCGCGCGCGCCGTTGCTTCCAGGGTTTGCCGAGGCCAAGGTCGCCGCGCTCGGGGCGGGTGCGCTGGGCAGTTCGATTTCGGGAAGTGGACCGACCGTCTTCGCCCTCGCCCGCGGGCGGCAGGCGGGCGAGCGGATCGGGACTGCGATGGCCGCCGCCTACGCCGGGCGGGGCATGGCCTGCGACGTCAGAGTAGCACCGGTTGACCGGGTTGGAGCCCAGATCCTCGAGAAGAGGTAGCGCGGTGCGATTCCAGACCGAACGACCCACGAGCTGGCAAGCCTGTCTCGCCTGCGGCAATGAGATCACCGAGACCGACCCTCACTCGCGCTGTCCTGCTTGTGGGGGACTGCTCGAAATCCAGCACCGGCCGCCCGACCTGACTCCGGAAGAGCTCCTCGGGCGCTTCACTGAGCGACGCGGGCAAGAGCCGGCATCGCCGTCCGGCGTCTGGCGCTTTCGCGAGATCGTCCTGCCGGGAGCGCGTCAGATTGTCTCTCATCCCGAGGGCAACACCCCGCTCCTGCATCGCGACGCGCTCGACCGCTGGACCGGCATGCAGCGGCTGCTGCTGAAGCACGAGGGCCACAACCCCACCGGCTCGTTCAAGGATCGGGGGATGACGGTCGGGGTGACCCAGGCGATCCGGATCGGCGCGAGCGCGGTAGCCTGCGCTTCGACCGGCAACACCTCCGCCTCGCTCGCGGCCTACGCTTCCCAGGCGGGACTGCCTGCGCTGGTGCTGGTGCCAGCCCAGGGGGTAGCTCTCGGCAAACTGACCCAGTCGCTCGCCTACGGGGCTCGCACTCTGCTGGTACGGGGTGACTTCGACGACTGCCTCCGCCTGGTGGAAGAGGCCAGCAGCAAGCTCGGCGTCTATCTGCTCAACTCGATCAATCCCTTCCGGCTCGAAGGCCAGAAGACCATCGTGCTCGAGCTCCTGCAGCAGCTCGGCTGGGTGGCACCCCATTGGATCGTGCTGCCCGCGGGCAACCTCGGAAACACCGCCGCCTTTGGAAAGGCCTTGCGGGAGGCGCACGCCTGGGGCCTGATCTCCCGGATGCCACGCCTCGCAGCCGTGCAGGCGGCCGGTGCGGCCCCGTTCGCGCGGAGCTACGCCGAAGGCTTCGCTCGGCGGCACAAGGTCAAGGCAGAGACGGTGGCGACGGCAATCCGGATCGGTGACCCCGCCTCATACGACCGGGCCGTGCGGGCCATTCGGGAGACCAACGGTGTGGTGCTCGCCGTGGAGGACAGCGAGATCCTGGACGCCAAGGCTGCGGTGGACGGCTGCGGCGTGGGGTGCGAGCCGGCAAGCGCTGCCAGTGTCGCCGGGGTGCGCCAACTGGTGAAAAGTGGAACCGTCGCGCCGGACCAGCGCACTGTGGCGGTGCTCACCGGGCACATTCTCAAGGATCCCGAGATGCTGGTCCGCTTCCACCGGGAGATGGAGCCTCCCCCGAAGGGCGCCAATCGGCCGATCGAAATTGCAGCGGACCTGCGGGAAGTGGAGCGGGCGCTGAAGAAAAAGTGAACCCGTCACTTCTTGGAAATCTTCCAGATCTTCCCGTTCTTATCCGCCGAGAGATAGAGCGAACCATCGGTGCCGACCGCGAGGCCGGTAGCACGGAGATCCGTCGGCGTGGGTCCGGTCGCGAAGGTGGCGTAGCTGCCTTTCGCTTTGCCATCGGCAAACGGCGCGAAGACGACGCGGAATCCGGCCTGGGGGAGCGGAGCTCGGTTCCACGAGCCGTGGAAGGCGATGAAGAGGCCGCCGTGATAGGCTGCCCCGAACGTCTCGCCGGAGTAAAACGCGAGTGCCATGGGCGCCCAGTGACCCGGGAAGGCCATGATCGGGTCCTTGGCCGCCGCACAACGGCCGACCTTGCGGCCGTCTCCCCCGTACTCCGGGGCCAGCACTTTCTTGCGGTACTGGTTGCTGTAATAGCAATAGGGCCAACCGAAGTTGTCCCCCGGCTGCACCCGCACCAGCTCTTCGGCCGGATTCTCGGCGCTGATCTCGTCACTGAATCCCCAGCTGTCCGCCAGCTGATCACGTCCGTGAATGGCAGCGTAGAGATCGCCCGTGCCTGGTTGAATCGTGATGGCCTCGGCGTTCCTCAGGCCGGTCGCGATGCGCTTGGCATCCTTCAGCCCCTGGCCTGTCCGGCTGGCGCTGAACTGCCAGATGCCGGCGCGGCGCTCCAGCTCGGTGCAGGGGTCCTGGCCGGGCGAGCCGGCCTTGCGATCGGCAGCCTGACAGCTGTTAGTGGCCGAGCCGATCTTGAGGTACATCGCGTCGCCGGCGCCGAAGGCGATGGTCTTGGCGCTGTGCCCCCCGGTCGGAAGCCCGTCGACGATGATTTCCTCCTTGCCCTCAGGCGCGAGCTTCCCCGGGGTAAGTCGCCAGCGAAGGACCTGGTTGTCGCGCGCCAGGTAGAGGTAGCCTCCGTGAACCGCGACGTCGTTGCCGCCGCTTGGGCCGAAGGCGACCTGCTCCACGGGCTTGCCGTCGCGATCGCGGATGCCGAGGACCCCCTTCCCGTCGCCTCCGTTGCTCACGGCGGCATAGAGATCCCCCGAGGGGCCGACCGCGAGATGCCGGACACCGTCGAGCCCGGAGGCGAGTACCACGGCACAGAATCCCTGGGGCAGCGTCAGTCCGCCGTTGTCAGGGGCGCAGAGTGCGCGCTGAGGACCTGAGAGCGAGAGTGTCCCGGCGAGCAACACCAGCAGGAGAGCAAGCGATTTCGGGCGGCGGAAAAGAGACATGGGAGCAACCGGTTCAGGGGTTTTCGCCACGGAGTCAGCAACTCCATGGATCATGCGGAAGATATAGCGGACGGCTCGGAACTGGCGCGGCAGGCGCGATCCGGAGGGGCTCGGCGAATAGCGCGCACCGGCGTTTTCCGAGGGAAAATGTCGACTTCCCTATTGCAACTCAGCGCCGTCCGTGTACTGTATGACACGGTAGTTTTGCTGGTCCCCAGGCACGCAGGGCTCCCACATTCACTGGAGACGCGCGATGGCCACCAAGAAGAAAGCCGCAAAGAGATCCAAGAAGAGCGCCAGGAAGCCGGCCGCACGAAGGACCGCTCGGAAAGCCGCCAAGAGGTCTGGCAAGAAGCGCACTCCCAGCGCCGCGTTCATGAAGCCGATGACCCCCAGCTCCTCCCTTGCGGCCGTCGTCGGTTCCAGCCCGCTCCCCCGCACTGAAGTCACCAAGAAGCTCTGGGCCTACATCAAGCGCAACGGACTCCAGGACAGCAAGAACCGCCGGGCCATCAACGCCGATGAGAAGCTCCGCCCCGTTTTCGGTGGAAAGAGCCAAGTCTCCATGTTCGACATGACCAAGATGGTGAATCGTCATCTGAGCTGATCCCACTCGCAGGTGCAGAATCGAGGGCGTCCCCGCTGGGGCGCCCTTTTTTTGAGTCGACCTGCGACCGGGGACCTTCTCAACTATCTTCCTCCCCCCATGGCCGGCGAATACATCTTCACCATGCGCGACCTCCGCAAGGTCGTGCCACCCTCCCGGGAAATCCTCAAGGGGATCTCTCTCGCGTTCTACCCGGGAGCCAAGATCGGCGTCCTCGGTGCCAATGGCGCGGGCAAGTCGTCGCTCCTCCGCATCATGGCCGGCGGGGACACCGACTTTCTGGGCGACGCCCGGCCGCTCCCTGGCACCAAGATCGGCTATCTCTCCCAGGAGCCAGAGCTCGACCCCTCGAAGGATGTGCGCGGCAATGTCGAGGAGGCCGTCGCCGAGCAGCGCGCCATGCTAAGGCAGTTCGAGGATCTGAGCGCCAGATTCGCCGAGCCGATGAGCGACGACGACATGACCCGGCTCCTGGAGAGGCAGGGCAATCTGCAGGAGCGGATCGACGCGCTGGGTCTCTGGGAGCTGGATCACAAGGTCGACATCGCCATGGATGCCCTCAGGCTCCCGGCCGGCGATGCCGACGTCTCCACGCTCTCGGGCGGAGAGCGGCGCCGGGTCGCGCTCTGCCGAGTGCTGCTGGAACAACCCGACATGCTGCTGCTGGACGAGCCGACCAATCATCTCGATGCCGAGAGCGTGTGGTGGCTGGAGCGGTATCTCGCGGAGTTTGCCGGCACGGTGGTCGCCGTCACCCACGACCGATACTTTCTCGACAACGTCGCCGGGTGGATTCTGGAGCTCTATCAGGGGGCCGGGATCCCGTGGGAAGGAAACTATTCCAGCTGGCTGCAACAGAAGCAGGCGCGGCTGGCGAACGAGGAGAAGCAGGCTTCCGCACGGCAAAAGACCCTTCAGCGGGAGCTGGAATGGATTCGCCTGGCTCCGCGCGCCCGCCAGGCCAAGAGCAAGGCGCGCATCACGCGATACGAAGAGCTGCGGGAAGAGGCCGAGCGGCAAACCGAGGGGACGACCGAGATCCTGATCCCGGTTCCCGATCGGCTGGGGGACGAAGTGGTGATTGCCAAGGATGTGGCGAAGGGCTATGGCGACCGGCTCTTGTTCGAGAAGCTGAGCTTCTCCCTGCCGCGGGGTGGTATCGTGGGGGTCATCGGTCCGAATGGAGCAGGCAAGACCACGCTCTTCCGGATGATCACCGGCCGGGAAGCGCCCGATTCCGGAACCCTTACGGTCGGGTCCACCGTGCGAATCGCGTACGTCGATCAGAGCCGGGAGGCGCTGGATCCCGATCACACAGTCTATCAGGAGATCTCGGGCGGGGAGGACCAGCTCCAGTTCGGCCGCCGGACGGTCAACGCCCGCGCTTACTGCGCCGGCTTCAACTTCCGCGGAGCCGATCAGCAGAAGAAGGTAGGTACACTCTCCGGGGGCGAGCGCAACCGGGTCCACCTGGCCAAGCTGCTCAAGAGCGGCGGAAACCTGCTGCTCCTCGACGAGCCCACCAACGATCTCGACGTGGACACGCTCCGAGCGCTGGAGGAGGCTCTGCTGGGCTTCGCCGGGTGCGCCGTCGTCATCAGCCACGACCGATGGTTTCTCGATCGCATTGCCACCCACATCCTGGCGTTCGAAGGAAACAGCGAGGTGTTCTGGTATGAGGGGAACTACCAGCTCTACATCGAAGACCTCAGGAAGCGGAAAGGCCCTGACGCCGATCAACCGCATCGAGTCGCGTATCGGCGGCTGGTACGAGCTTGAGAGGACGGAGATGACGCTTCTGCGGCCTACACGGCTCGGCTATACTAGGGCATGATTACGGAGCACAGCCGGATCCCCTACCTTCCGGCCCGCATCGAGGGACTCGCCGCACTCTCGATGAATCTCTGGTGGAGCTGGAGTCGGGAGGCACGGGGCCTCTTCCGCTCCATCGACGAAGCGCTCTGGCATCTCACCCGGCACAACCCCCTGGAGCTGCTCTGCAGGGTCGATCCGGCCCGGATCGCCGCCTGCGCCAGCGACAGCGATTTCCTGCGTCGCTATGACGACGTGATGACCCGGATGCAGCACGAGACCTCGAGCAAGGACACCTGGTTCACCCGAACCTATCCTGAGCTCGACGGCCGACCGGTGGCCTACTTCTGCGCGGAGTTCGGACTGCACAACTCAGTGCCGATCTACTCCGGCGGCCTCGGTGTCCTCGCGGGCGATCACTGCAAGTCCTCCAGCGATCTCGGGGTCCCCCTCGTCGGGGTGGGCCTGTTCTACCGATTCGGCTACTTCGACCAGCGGCTTCGATTGGACGGCTGGCAGGAAGACAGCGACGAGGAGTTCGACATCAGTCTGACTCCCCTCGAGCTGATGACCGGATCCAAGCAGCAACCGTATCTCACCACGGTGGAGACCTCCGGTCGACCGGTCCATGTGCGCGCCTGGCGCATGATGGTGGGGCGGGTCCCGATTTATCTGCTGGACACCAACCTGGAGGGCAATCATCCGGACGACCGCGGGTTGATGAGCAAGCTCTACACCGGCGGGCCCGATCTCCGTCTCCGGCAGGAATGGATTCTGGGCGTGGGTGGCGTTCGCCTGCTGCGCGCACTGGGCATCAACCCCTCGGTGTGGCATGCGAACGAGGGTCATGCGGCGTTCATGATGATCGAGCGGGTGCGGGAGCTGACAGTCCAGGGACTCCCCTTCGCGGACGCGGTCGCCAAAGTCAGGGCCCAGGGCGTCTTCACGACCCACACGCCGGTTCCGGCCGGGCATGACGCGTTCTCGGTCGAGCAGCTGGAGAGCTGCACCGGTCCGATCTGGAAGGAGATGGGGGTCGATCGGGACACGCTATTCGGCGTCGGCGCCCATCCTGCCCTGCCGGGCCAGTTCCATATGACCGTCACGTCGATGCGGCTCTGCACCAGAGTAAACGGGGTATCCCGGCGCCACGGGCAGGTCTCCCGCAATCTCTGGCGCGATCTCTGGCCCGGACGGCCCTGGGAGGCGGTCCCCGTCGGCCACGTGACCAACGGGGTGCACCTCGCCACCTGGATGGCGAGTCCGATCATGAATCTGCTGGACGCGCACCTGGGGCGTGATTGGGGAAATCGCCTGGACGACGCCGGCTTCTGGGACCAGGTGCTCACCCTGGATCACGGGCAATTGTGGGAGGCCCATCTCCGGCTGAAGCAGATCCTGGCCACCTTCATCCGGGAGGATGCCCGTCGGCGCTTTGCCGGACGATTCAAGGAAGCCGCCCAGGTGGTCGGCGCCGGAACGCTGTTGGATCCCACGGCGCTCACGATCGGCTTCGCCCGCCGGTTTGCGACCTACAAGCGTGCCAACCTGATCTTCCGCGATCTCGATCGGTTGCGCCGCCTGCTGATCGATCCCTGGAGGCCGGTACAGATCATCTTTGCCGGCAAGGCCCATCCCGCCGACAACCCGGGCAAGGAAGTCCTCCAGAGTGTGTACCAGTTCACCCGCGACCCCGAGTTCGAGGGACGAGTCGCGTTTCTGGAAGACTACGACATGCACCTCGCCCATTTGCTGGTGCAGGGTGTGGATCTCTGGCTCAACCTGCCGCGGGTGCCACTCGAAGCATCCGGTACCAGCGGCATGAAGGCGGCGCTCAATGGGATTCCCCAGTTGAGCACGCTCGACGGGTGGTGGCAGGAAGGCTATGACGGCCTGAGCGGATGGGCCATTTCACCCGCGGGCGAGACCGAAGACGCCGATGCATCCGACGTCGACCGGTTTTACCGACTGCTCGAGGAGCAGCTGATTCCGCTCTATTACACCCGCAACGCCGCCGGGATTCCCCTCGGCTGGGTGGAGAAGATGCGCCACGCCCTCCGACTTGCGGGGACCCGATTCACGGCGCGGCGGATGGTGCAGAACTACGTGCAGGAATACTACGCTCCAGCGATCCGTGGGGAGACGACTGGGGACGACCCGCCCACGGCGTAAGGAATAACGGATGGCCACCCTCCACGACACGGCGCTGGCCCCGACGGGGGCCGGCCCCCGGCTGACCACACCGGCCGGCGAGCCGGTATCGGTGGTACATGTCGCCGCGGAATACTATCCGTACGCCCGCACCGGGGGGTTGGCAGAGGCTGTCAGCGGACTCGCGAACTTCCAGCACGCGGCCGGCGTCAACGTGGTCGCCATCCTCCCCCTCTATCGCACCGTCCGCGATGTCGAGCCCGACCTCGAGCCGGTCGGACCACCCTTCACGCTCCCGATGGGACCTCGCACGGAAGAAGCCCGGATCTTCCGGGTCACCGGGCCGGTGAGCGGACCCCAGGTCTACTTCGTCGAGCACCTGGAGTACTTCAACCGATTGGGCATCTACGGCGAGAACGGCGCGGACTACCCCGACAACGCGCGACGATTCGCCTTTTTCGCCCTCGCCGCGCTCTCGATCCTGCCCCGCCTGGTGCCGGGGCCGATTCTGCTGCACGCGCACGACTGGCATACCGCGCTGGCCCCGGTCTATCTCCGCGCCATTCCCAAGCTGGATCGCCTCAGCGCCACGACGAGCACCGTCCTCTCCGTGCACAATCCGGGATACCAGGGACACTTTCCCCCTGAGACGGTGCCCGACATCGGACTTCCGTGGGAGCTGTACAACTGGCAGCAGCTGGAGTGGTACGGCAAGCTGAACTTCCTGAAGGGTGGCCTGGCCTTCGCGGATTTCGTGACCACCGTCAGCGCCACGCAGGCCCGCGAACTCTGCACTCCTGGCGGCGGCTTCGGATTGCACAACACGTTCCTGTCGCTGGGAGACCGCTTCGTCGGCGTGCTTAACGGCATCGATCAGACCGCCTGGGACCCGGCGATAGACCCCCAGATCACCGCGCAGTACTCGGCCGACAAGTTGGATGGCAAGCGACGCTGCAAGGCCGCTCTCCAGCGGTCCTTCGGCCTTCCCCAGCGGCGACGGGCTCCCCTCTTCGGCATGACCGGACGGATGGTGACCCAGAAGGGACTGGATCTCATCCTGAACTCGGGGGCATTGCTCGCCACCGACGCGCAGTTCGTCTTCCTCGGAAGCGGCGAGCATCACTATGAGCAGGCATTGGTCGAACTCGCCTCGTCGGCGCCCAACCGGATCGGCGTCCAGCTGGACTTTACCGACCGGTTGGAGCACCGGCTCATGGCCGGCGCCGACATCTTTCTCATGCCCTCGCTCTACGAGCCCTGCGGCCTTACTCAGATGCGGGCGCAGCGCTACGGTTCCCCACCGATTGTCCGGCGGGTGGGTGGGTTGGCCGACACGGTGGAGGACGGAGTCACCGGCTTTGTGTTTGATGCCTACACACCCCAGGCCTTCGAGCAGGCGGGGTTGCGGGCACTCGAATGGTTCGCCGACACGGCGCGATGGCAGACCCTGGTCCGCCGGGGCATGGCGCGGGATTTCAGCTGGGAGGGCTCGGTGGCGCGTTATCTCGATGTGTATCGGCGCGCGCTGGCACACGCGGGCATGGCACGGTGAACGCCTCGACGATGGATTTCGTCTTCACCCTGCACACCCACCTGCCCTTCGTCCTGCATCACGGTCGCTGGCCCCATGGTAGCGACTGGCTGACCGAGGCGGCTCTGGACACCTACCTGCCCTTGCTGGAGGTGCTGAGACAGCTGGACGGTGAAGGGGTGCCGGCGCCGATTACCATCGGGTTTACCCCAGTGCTCGCCAATCAGCTGACCCATCCCAGCTTCGTCGAGGAGATGGAGGCGTTCTTCGCCCAGCGGCTCGAGGCTTGCGACCAGGCACCGGCCTCCCTGGCGGCGACCGGCGACTCGCACCTGCTGCCGCTGGCCGAGTTCTGGCGCGGCCGGCTGGTTCAGCTACGCGGGCTATTCCATGAGATCGGCCGGGATCTCATCGGCGCCTTCCGGGCGCTCGAGGCTGCCGGCCGGCTCGAGATCATCGGCTCCGCCGCCACGCATGGCTTCCTCCCGCTGCTCGCTCGAGACGAGAGCATCCGTCTCCAGCTCGCGGTGGGCACCTCGGAGCACCGGCGCATCTTCGGCCGGGCGCCGGTTGGCTGTTGGCTACCGGAGTGTGCCTACCGCCCCCGAGGCCCGTGGGAGCCGTGGCGTGGCGCGCCCCGGACGGGCGTTCGCCGGGGCATCGAGGAGCACCTGGCCGACGCGGGGTTCCGCTTCTTCTTTGTGGATTCCCATCTGGCCGCCGCGGGTCGGCCGCTCGGGCTGTACGGCGACCCCGCGGGCGATCCTACGGTCCACAGCCCCCAGGCCCGCGCGATCGAGATCGCCGCCCGACGCAGCCCCTACCTGGCCTACCGCGTGGCGCACGCGCGAGGAGCCGGCGCCGTCTCCGCCTACGTGCGTGATCCGCGTGCCTCGATGCAGGTCTGGAGCCGCGCGGAGGGGTACCCGGGTGACGAGTGGTATCTCGAGTTTCACAAGATGCGCTGGCCCGGAGGCCTCAAGTATTGGCGGGTGAGCGGGCCCGATGTGGACCTGGGTGGAAAGCAGCCCTACAACCCGGCGGCGGCTATGGACCACACCCGGGGGCACGCCAGTCACTTCGCCCATCTGCTGGCCCAGATCGCGGCCGGCGAGCGCCAGAACCGCGAAGGCGTCATCGTCGCGCCGTTCGATACCGAGTTGTTTGGACACTGGTGGTTCGAGGGCCCGGATTTTCTGGGCAACGTCTATCGCGAGCTGACCCACCATCCCGGCATACGCCCTGTGACCGGCTCTCGCCATCTCACCGAGTATCCGCCGCGGACTGCCATCCGTCTTCCTGCGGGGTCCTGGGGGGCAAACGGCGATTTCAGCATGTGGCTCAGCGATCAGACCGTATGGACCTGGAAGCGACTGTGGCCATTGGAGGAGCGGTTCTGGGATATCGCACCCGCAGCCCTCGCCTCACCCGCAACCCGCCCGATTCTGGCCCAGGCCGCGCGGGAGCTGCTGTTGGCTCAGTCCTCCGATTGGCAGTTCATCATCTCCACCGGCGCTGCCGCCGACTACGCCGAGCGTCGATTCACCGAGCACTGCACTGACGCGGAGACCCTCGTCGGGGCCCTGGCTGACGGTAGCACCAGCGCGATCGAGGCTGCCCAGCGGCGGGCAGAGGAGCTGGGCCGTCAGGATGATCTCTTTCCCGACGTCCTGCCGGCTCTCGCCGCCGCGCTCGGCGGGTCCCGCTCACTCGCCCTCGGCTGACCATGACACCGATCCGGTTCGTCTTTGGACTTCACTTCCATCAGCCGGTTGGGAATTTCGACTATGTCTTCGCCCAGCATGTGGACGATGTGTACCGGCCACTGCTGGACCGGCTCACCTCCCGCCGGTTTTTGCCCGCCGTCCTTCATCTTTCGGGGCCGCTGCTCGAGTGGCTGGAAGCCCACGAGTCGGCGTATCTCGATTCCCTCGGCCGCCTGGTCGCGGATGGCAGCATCGAGCTGCTGCTCGCCGGTTTCTACGAGCCGGTCCTCGCGTCGCTCCTGCGCAGGGATCGGGTGGAGCAGATCCACTGGATGCAGGAGGCATTGCGCCGCCGCTTCGGGGTGACCGCCAAGGGCCTCTGGCTGACAGAGCGGGTGTGGGAGCCTGAGCTGGCAGCCGATCTGGCCGACGCCGGGGTGGAGTACGCGCTGGTGGACGACCGGCATTTCCTCGTCACCGGTTTCTCCAATCAGCAGTTGCATGCCCCGCTCTGGACCGAGAGCGACGGGAAGCAGGTGGCCCTCTTTCCCATCGACGAGCGCCTCCGCTACCTCATCCCCTTCCGGCCGCCCGAAGAGACGGGCGCGTATCTCCGAGAGCTCCGCCAGGCAGGGCATCGTCTGGCAGTCCTGGCCGACGACGGAGAGAAATTCGGCGGCTGGCCCGGGACCAAGGAGTGGGTATACGATCGCGGCTGGCTGGATCGGTTCATGGCCACGATCGGCGAGCTGGTGCAGAATGGCGAGGTGGTGCTGAGCCGGCTGGACACCGCGCTCGAGGCGGTGCCCAGCTCGGGGATCGCCTACCTGCCCACCGCGTCGTATCGAGAGATGGAAGGCTGGTCACTCCCTCCGGACGCCGCGCTCCGCCTCGCCCGAATCGAGCAGGACCTGGGCGACGAACGCATATCCGGACCCGACGGTGCGCTCGTTCGCGGCGGTCACTGGCGCAACTTCCTGGCGAAGTATTCCGAATCGAACCGAATGCACAAGAAGATGGCGGCCCTCTCGAACCTCTGCCGCCGGCGGGGCGATCCGCCCGCTGCGCGGCGGGCTATCGGGCGGGCCCAGTGCAACGATGCCTACTGGCACGGCGTCTTCGGTGGCCTCTATTTGCCTCACCTTCGCGAGGCGATCTGGCGCAATCTGGCCCTCGCGGAGGGCGAACTTCGCCAGGATCAGGAACTGACATGGGAGGTCCTGGACTTCGATAGCGACGGACATCAGGAAATCTGGATCTACTCCAGGCACTTCTCCGCCGTGGTGAGTCCCTGGCGTGGCGGCGCGCTAGAGGAGTTCACCGTGTTTGCGCGAGGCGTCAATTTCGCCAGCGCGCTCACCCGAAGGCGCGAAGCGTATCACGATCAGGCCTTGCAACGGGCGGCGGAGCTGGCCTCCGGAGATGGCCTCGGCAGCCAGAGTATCCACGATATCGAGGAAGGCATCCGCCTGGATACCCGTCCCCCACTCGATGCCGACGACCGGGCGCTTTTTATCGAGCGGGTGGTATCCGGCAATATGGGACTCGAGGAATACGCTCGCGGCGACTATCACCCTCTGGTCTCGTGGGCCCGCAGCATCTGCGAGTTTGCCGTCTCCCGCTCCGATGGTGCCGTGGAGATCGACTGTCGCGCCGCGGAGCCGGTTCGCCTGGCAAAGCGTCTTCGGTTTGGGGACGATGGCCAGCTGTCCGTGCGATACGGGTGGGACCCGGCCCTTGGCGGCGGGGATCAGGGGGAGCGCTTCACGACCGAGCTATCCCTCTTTGCTCCGCTCGAGATCGATTGCAGCCCCGAAGCCGAAACCTGGCGGTACTCCATCGACACCGTCGCCAAGTCGGAGCGGGGGCTGGACCGGACTCGCCAGGGGGAGTCGATTACCCTGCGTTGGCCCGTTACCGCAGGTGAGGCCGAAGTCAACCTGCTGCCCGCGCTCTCCACCGCCAACGCTTCCTGAGCATCACTCCGGCTGGGCCGGCCGGCCGGCCGGAATTCGCTTATCGGCCCTGCCTTTGACGTAGACGTAGATGGCCGCTGCCTGGCCCGGGGTCAGCGTTTTCCCGAAGGCCGGCATGCCCCGTCCGGTGCGGCCGTTCTCTACCACACGGACAAACGATGGTTGAGTCTCCATCGGCCCACCCGGGCCCGCCGACTTGAGCAGGTCGGCGGCGACGGGATTTCCCACGACATCCTGCCCGTGACACCGGGCACAGTGAACGCTGTATTGCCGCCAGCCTTCGTATTCCTGGGGACTGACCGCGGCCTTCCGGCCCTGTCCCAGGACCTGGCCCGGCAGAAGGAGCGCTACACACAGCGCCGGCAGCAACAGCCGCCGGCGATCAGCCCGCCTGGCGGACGGCCGGCCGGCCCGGATGGATCTTGCCATCGCTCCGACCTTTCACGTAAGTGTAGATCTGCTCGATCTTGTCCATACCCAGTCCTAGGCTGCACCAGGCAGGCATGCCTTTCTCCGGCCGGCCCGAGCAGACCGTGGACATGAACAGCTCCTTGGTGTTGATCGGGCCATCAGGCTTGAGCGATATGATCAGGTGAGGCGCGATAGTCGTGCCCAGCACGTCCTCGCCATGGCATCGGGCGCAGTTGAGATTGAACTGCTTCCAGCCCTCATACACCTGTTGGGGGACCGTATCGAGCGGCGCGGGATGGTACTTGTCGCGGAGCGGAGCCTCCGCAGTCTGAGTGCCAGTATCCTGGGCGGCTGGCTGCGATGCCGCCGCGCGGGGGGCTGCCGGCTTCTTGGTATTGGCGCTCGGGGCCGCAGCCTTCTTCTTGGCCGACGTGTCCGCCTGCTTCGCCGCCGTGTCTGCTCCGCGCACAGCCTTCGTGCCGGCTTGAGACGGAGCGCCAGTCGAATCCTTCACCGCCGGTGTGGGGTGCGTGCTGTCGGCCGGCGCCGCAGAGGCTGTTGTGTCCGGCCGGAGCGCACTCCCGGTGTCAGCGGAGGCCGTGGCATGGATGGTATCGCTCATGCCGGTGCTCGCCTTTTCCTTCCCGCCGCAGCCCCAGACCAGGAACCCAAGGCCGGCGAGGACGGCACATACTGTCGTCAGCCGACCCAACGGCCGCACCCCCCGCGAAGAGTCGCTCATAACCCTCAGTCCTTTCGCCGATCGTCCGGATGTGGCTCGGAGCGGTCTTTCCGAGCCGGCCTCAGCATAAAGATGGCGGAAGGGGCCGGCCGGCTAAAGTGACGGGTGTCACCCGCCGAGCATTGCGGTGCCCCGCCCTGCTCGGTCGGTTATCTTCTCTCCCATGTCGACGCCGAAACTGGTAAGCCTGGGCCTGGTTCAGATGAGCTGCACGCTGAACCCGGAGGAGAACCTGCAGAAGGCAATGCGCGGGGTGCGTGAGGCAGCCAAGCGCGAGGCGCAGGTTGTCTGCCTGCAGGAGCTGTTCCGGAGTCAGTACTTCTGTCAAACCGAGGATCATCGGCATTTCGATTTGGCCGAGAGTATCCCCGGGCCCTCCACTGCGGCGCTCGGCGGCCTGGCCGCAGAGCTCGGCGTGGTCATCGTGGCGAGTTTGTTCGAGAAGCGGGCCGAGGGACTCTACCACAACACCGCGGCGATCCTGGATGCGGACGGCCGGCTGCTGGGCAAGTACCGCAAGATGCACATCCCCGACGACCCGCAGTACTACGAGAAGTTTTACTTCACGCCCGGCGACCTCGGATTCCGCAGCTGGGATACCCGGTTCGGGCGTATCGGCGTCCTGGTCTGCTGGGACCAGTGGTACCCCGAGGCTGCCCGACTCACTGCTATGACCGGGGCTCAGATCTTGTTCTACCCCACGGCCATCGGCTGGCTGCCGGCCGAAAAGGAAGAGCATGGCGCGCAGCAGCAGGCGGCATGGGAAACGATCCAGCGGAGTCACGCCATCGCCAATGGCGTCTACGTCTGCGCGGTGAATCGGGTGGGCCACGAGGGGGACTCCGCCGGCGGACTGGAGTTCTGGGGTGGAAGCTTTGTCTCGGACCCAGGCGGGCGGCTGCTGGCAAAGGCCGGCACCGGGGAGGAGGTGTTGGTAGTCTCCTGCGACCTGAGCAAGGTGGACGCAAGCCGGACGCACTGGCCCTTTTTGCGCGATCGGCGCATCGACGCATATCAAGATCTCACCAAGCGATATCTCGATTGAAGAGCGTGAAACGTGAAGCGTGAAACGTGAAAGGGCGCGGCAGGCTCTTGATTCACGTTTCCCGGTTTACGTTTCACGCTTGTTCGACTGATGCCTGAAACGCTCACTCCAGCAGAGTTGGGGTTCCGCATGCCCGCCGAGTGGGAACCCCATCGGGGTACCTGGCTCAGCTGGCCTCACAAGCAAGCGTCCTGGCCGGGAAAATTCGAGTCGATTCCCGGCATTTTCGCCCGAATGGTGCGCCATCTCACCGAGCATGAGGAGGTGCACATCAACGTGTCTGGCGCGGCTATGGAGAATGACGTCCGCAGGCTCCTCGCAGATTGCCACGCGGGCAGCCGGAACGTCCATTTTCATCAGCATCCGACCAACGACGCCTGGTGTCGGGATCATGGACCGATCTTCATTCAACGCCAGGTCGGCAGCCATCGCGAAGAAGCCATCCTGGACTGGGACTACAACGCGTGGGGTGGCAAGTATCCGCCGTTCGATCTCGACGACGTGATCCCGACCCGGATTGGCGAGGAGTACGGGATTCCGGTGTTCTCGCCCAGGATGGTGCTCGAGGGCGGCTCCATCGACGTCAACGGCCAGGGCACGCTGCTGACCACCGAAGCCTGCCTGCTCAATTCCAATCGAAACCCGGAGCTGGAGCGGGCGGAGATCGAGGCGAGGCTGCGAGGGTACCTCGGCTTGAGCCACATCCTCTGGCTGGGGGGTGGGATCGTAGGGGACGACACCGACGGGCACGTGGACGATCTGACCCGCTTCGTCGATCCCAGCACGGTGGTCACGGTCGTCGAGGAAGACTCGGCGGACGAAAACTACGAGCCGCTCCAGGAAAATCTGGAGCGGCTCAGCAAGATGACCGATGAGTCGGGCCGGCCGCTACGGGTAGTGCGACTCCCGATGCCCCGGGCGCTCTATCATGAGGGGCAGCGGCTTCCGGCCAGTTACGCCAACTTTTACATCGCGAACGGCATGGTCCTGCTGCCGGCCTACGATCCCGAGCGCGACGAACAGGCTCGCCTGACGCTGCAGTCGCTTTTTCCCGATCGCGAGATCATCGCGATTGACTGTACCGATCTCGTCTGGGGCCTTGGCGCCTTCCACTGCGTGAGCCAGCAGTGGCCGGCCGTGAAGCCGTGAAGGGTAAACGGTGAACGGTGAATGGGGTCGGTCTCGTCACCGTTGACCGTTTCCCCGTTCACCCTCTACCGCAGTTCAGCTCTTCTTCCACACCCCAACCAGCGCTGCCCGCCGCCCGCCGCAGGCATCCATGCCCACGCCGGCGATCTGGAGCTCGTCCGCGTTGCGAGAGACCACGTACCGCGCCTCCGACGTCTGACAAGCACTTCCGGCAGTATCGGCCTTGAAGACCATGGTATCGCCCTTGAAGGACGCCTGACCCTTCATGTCGACCGAATCGGGCCACCGCGGCGACGGCAGCATCAGCTGCACGCCCCCGTTGGATGCCAGGTTCATCTGCACCTCGCCCTCACCCGACAGGTCCCGCTTCCAGTTTCCGGCGTACTTTCCCGCCTCTCCGGAACAGGCGACGAGGGAGACCACCACTCCGACCACCAGCGCGAGCAGTCCAATACTGGGAAGATACGTGTTGCGACGGCTCATTTGCTTTGCCCTCCATGGCTATGACGACGGACTTCCCTCAGAGCTCGATCTTGGAGATGGGAGCGGCCGGCCAGGCCAGGCTAACCTGTGTTCATAATGCCAAGCGAGCCCCCACTACGCCAGTGGGGACTCGCTTGGGGAACTCGGGCGACGGGTCCTATCGCGGCAGCACCTCCGGGGTAGGAATCGGCAATGTCGCGAAGATCACGTCGGGCGGTGGCCCGGGGCGGTCCAAGCTGGTGAGGTCGGCGGTGCGGCCATACCTCCGAAAATCGATCCAGCTGTGCCCGCCCTCGTACATCAGCGAATAGCGCTTGTTGTACAGGAGCTCGGTGATCGCGGCGGTCTGATCTGCGAAGGCGACGAGAGGAGCGAGCCCACCTGAGGTGGTGCGGACCAGGTTGATATCCGAAAGTGCCGTCGTTAAATCGCCGAGCCCAATGTTCGCCTCTGCTCGAAGCAGGATGAGCTCCTCGTTCTTGATGAAGGGGATCGGTGTGCTAGGGCTTGGATAGCGGATCCAGCCCAGGTCCGAGGAGA
>DATBKD010000006.1:0-149407 GCA_036556025.1 Gemmatimonadales bacterium
AGTCCCGTTCTTCCAGCCGATAGCTCTGGATCATGGTCCCCATGGCGCCATCCAGCACCAGGATGCGCCGGGCAAGCAGGGGCTCCAGCTGGGTCAGACGATCTTCCCGGCTGCGCTGGGCAGTGAGGGTATTGCTGGCAGGCGGTTGGGAGGTGAGCACGGCGAGCTCCGGAAATCAAAAGCCCCAGGAGCCAAAACGCCTCTGGGGACGCGTTTTAGCTGTTGTTTTAACGTGGCCGCAAGCAGCGCAAATCGCCACGGACTCGGTTGTTAGCTCCCCAAAGCTAATCGCGGGGCGGCTCGGAGCAAGCCCTGACCCCGGAAACCCGAAACTTGGGACTCTCAAATCATCCCCATCACAAATCCCCGCACCACCCAGAGCACCAGCCAGGCTACCATCGGACTGAAATCCAGCATCCCGAACGGTGGCAGGATTCGGCGAATGGGCTCGATCAGCCAATCGGTGAGCACCATGACCGGCCGCATCCAGCGGCGGTAAGGCGACAAGCCCAGCCATGAAGCCACCACTCGTATGAAGATGGCGGCCATGAGGATGGTGAAGACGCCGCCCAGGACGAAGCGCAGCCAGGCCCGGGGACCGGCATAGGTCAGCGCCACCATGGTCCCCGCCATGCCGATGAGCCAGTGCACCAGACTCAGCAGCAGCAGGCCTCCCACAATGACCAGCCCGACCAGCCAGAGCGAGGCGTCCTGAGGGCTTCCGCCGGCGCCGATGATTCGCCGCTCCAGCGGCAGGAGGATTGGCTCACTGATGCGGCGGGTGAATCTGGGCCAGGCGCCGAACGGGTTGATCCGACGAGTGCGTACCGCCCAATACGTCAGGGCAACGATCGACGCGTAGCTCAGGGCGAGGATGACCAGAGCGCGGGCCAGATAATCAAGCGCGGAGAGAGCCATCGGTCCCGCTCAACGATCAGCGTCGGATTGGCCGACTCGAATCGGGCGCTGGATGCCCGTTCGGTTGGTGCACATGACGGTGAAGCGCCCGCCGTTAAGCGAGGCCTCTTCCAGAATGTGACTGTCGCCCCGGCACGAGGTGATCTCCCGGCCACTCACCTTCCGGTACGACACGGTGACCAGCGGCTCTCGCTCCAGGCTGACGAGGTACCGGGCGGTGGCGGGGGTCAGACTGTCCACACCCATCTGGCGGAGGGAGGTTGCGGGACGGCCGCGGTGAGAGCCGCGGTAGTCGACCGCCCGATCGACCAGCTCGAAGATCTCCCGGCCTAACGCTTCAGCGTCGCGCTGGTCGGGGGGCAACTGCGATTCCTCATCCGCCGGTGCGGGACGAGAATTACTCTTACTACCGCAGCCCGCCAACAGCACAGAGACCAGGCCGATCGCGAGGATCCGGCGGCTCATTCCATCGCGAATTCGCGGTTGAACACGACCTCGAAGCTGAAGGTCTTCGACCGGCTTCGGGTCTCCATGTGCTCCGCGATTCGCTTCAGTCGAGCAGGAATCCCCATGATCTTTTCCTGTGCCTTACGCCCCAGCTCATTCAGTCCCTGAAGGCTTTCGATCTTCCAATAGCGGATCTGCTCCTGCACGATCCGCAGGTAGTCCCGCGGCCCGTAAATCCCGGCCCGCCGGATCACATCGGCCAGCTCCTTGAACCCGGGCATCGTGACTCCCGGCATGTCGATAGCCGGCAGGATAAACGACGCCGAATGAAGCGCCTGGTCGGGATCGCGTTTGAGAATCTCCTCGAAGACCGACCGGTAGAATGCGTAATGCCGGGCCTCGTCCTTGGCCACGTGACTCAATACCTCCGCGAGCCGTGGCTCGTATTCGGCGACGATGCGGCCGGTCTCGGCGTGCGAGAACTGGGTCGCCCGCTCCTGGACCGTGGTGTAGGCGAAGACCCGGTAGGGATCGCGATCCCATTCGGGATGAAAGCCACGCCGGAGATACTCGAACTGCATCTCCTCGATCTTGCGCTGATCGAACAGCCGGGTGTCCCGCGCGTAATCGTGCAGCACCTGTCCGTGCCGATCCTCTTCGGCGGTCCAGAGGTTGTTCCACAGTCGCCAGTAGCTCTCGTCACCCAGATAGACCGCGAGGAGCCGGTGAAAATGAGGCAGGCCTTCCTCGGTCAGCATGTTGAGCGCCAACGCCGCGCGGATGGGATCGGGGATGCACTCCGCTTGCGCCCGCAGCCGGCTGACGAACTCATCGGCGCAGGCGTCCGGGCCTGCTTGCAGCAGGTCGGCGGGGTACCAGAGCTCCCGCTTCCGTTCGTGCGCCTCCATCAATTCCCGAACTCGGCCTTCGAGATCCCGCAACACCTCGATCTTGGAAGAGAGTTCGATCGTGGATTGGCTGGGAATATCCATTCCGTCCCTTGGGAAGCGGTGGGCAAAAACAGAGACCGGACCAGCCACGTAAACTAACGTGACAGGTCCGGTTAACGCCAACCGAAGCGACGTCCGACCCGCTACCAGTTGTAAGGGGTTAGCGCTGGTCGTGCGAGAGCTGCTTCTCCATCAGGGACCAGGAGCGCCGGCCCACGTAGTTCTCCCGATGGAAGATCCGGCGCCAGCCCAGGGCTGCCAGCAGCCCTTCCGAGCGCTCATCGTCGGTCCAGAATTCAGCCATATGGGCCCCGGACTCGGCGGCCCGGTGCTCGAAGGCAGCGAGGAGCCGGTGGGCGTGGCCCTGGTGCCGCTCCTGAGGCAGAATCACCACATTGACCAGCTGGGCTACTCCACCCCGAAGCCAATACCGCAGGCCCCCAATCCAGTCCCCAATCTCGTTGCTGAGTACCAGATAGCGCTCGTCGATGGCCCCGGACGTGCCGAGCGACCCGGAGGCGTCCTCCTCCTGCTCCAGGATCTCGGAATACCAGGCCGCAAAGTCCTCGTCCTGTTCCATTTCCCGAATCGTGAGCTCACTCATCTGGTTAGCCGCCTTCCCGAAGGGGACTCCCTCCGTCCGTGCATGTAGCAACAGTAATGCCAGCCGCTCGGTTCCCTCCGTGAAGATGCTCACGTGGGCGCTATGCCGAGCATTCCAACATTCTTATGCGCAATGGGCCTCCCCAGAAGGACAAGACGCTTCCGCCTGGGGTGTCCTTTGCGGGGGCCGAAGTGAAGCGTACCTTGAGGCATGACTGAATCAACGGAAGCGACCCGCCCGGTGGTCGTTCACTGCGTCTTCTGCGACACTGCCAACCGGGTCGATCTCGCTAAACTCGCGGCCGGTCCCAAATGTGGCAACTGCGGCCGGCCTATCCGGCTCGACCGACCCATCAAGGTCAGCGACGCCAGCTTCGAGCAGACGATCAACGGCAGCAGTGTTCCCGTGCTGGTGGACTTCTACGCCGATTGGTGTGGCCCCTGCCGAGTAATGGCGCCTACGCTGGATGACTTCGCCATGCGCCGGGCCGGCGAGGTCCTGGTGCTCAAGCTGGACACCGATGCGAACCAGTCCACGGCCGGACGCTTCGGCATTCGGGGCATCCCCACCCTGATCGCGTTTCACAATGGAAAAGAGCGAGGCCGTCACGTCGGCGTGTCCGACTTGAGGGTGCTCGAACGGCTGACCGCCATGTCGGCCTAGCGAAGTCCCATCGCCGCTCCCACCACAATAGCCAGCGCGCCCAGGCCCAACAGAATACCAAACAGCGGCAGGGTAAACCTGAGCCATTCGTCGTAGCGCACTCCGGCGGCGGCGAGCATCGCCATGAGGGCACCGTTGGTCGGGGTGAGCAGGTCGCAGAGCCCCGCTCCGTATTGATACGCCAGGACCGTCACCTGACGGGAGAGCCCGATCAGATCGGACAAGGGGACCAAGAGTGGCAGAGTGAGGACCGCGTGGCCGCTCGTGCTGGGGACCGGGACGTGCACCGCGACGTGGGCCACCATCATGCCGACCGCCGAGAGTGCTGCCGGCAACCCGGCGATAGGCGAGAATAACCCGTTCACCAGGGTGTCCACGATCTTGCCCTCGTTCAGCACCACATAAATGGCCCGGGCAAAGCCGATGAGGAGTGAGGCGTAGGCCATCGACCGGAATCCATCTACGAATGCTTCCGCCGTCCCGTCTGCCCCGAGCCGCCCGAGAATTCCCGCCAGCACACCCACGGCGAAGAACATCGCGGAGAGCTGGTCGAATTCCCAGTCGAGATGTTGGGCGCCATACACGTAGAGTCCCAGGGCGAGGAAGATCGAACCCAGAATCGTCAGATCCTGCCATCGGAATCGAGCGGCAGCCATGTTGCCGGCGGCTGAGGGCGGAATGCGGGTGCGGTTGGCATGGCGAGCGGTTCCCCAGATCCAGATGATGACCGCCGGAACCAGGAATGCGATCCGGAAGCCTGCGCCCGAGGCGGGAGGTAGCTGCGCCACTCGCTGGGCAATGAGGACCTGAAACGGGTCGACCGGGCTGAACGCGGCACCGACCGCGGCGGTACCGATGCTCATCGCCACCACCGCCAGCGGGCTGAAGCCAAGGTGGCGGGAGAGGAGGAGCAGCGCGGGCACAAAGGCAATGAGCTCCTCCTGGGTCTGCATCAGGATGCCGCCCAGGCTGAAGACGACGCCCGCAACGGGAATGACCAAAGTCCCCCGGTTGGCCAGCCGCGCCACCAGCCATTCTACCAGCCGGCCCAGGGTTCCCACCCGCTCGACCACGGCAAACGCCGCCCCGACCAGAAAGACCAGCGCGATCACCGAGGCGGCTTCCGCGAAGCCCTTGGGAATGGCGATGAGCGCCCCGAAGGGAGTAACCGGCGCTGCCGCGACCCGGGCATAGGTGCCGCTTACGACGACACTGCGACCAGTGGCCGGGTCATCCCGACGCTGGTATTCGCCGGCGGGAACCACGTACGTCAGGGCCGCGGCTAGGAGGATGCAGCCGACCAGAAGTGTCAGTGTGTGAGGAAAGCGGACTCGCGGCATAGCCGGTCTTAGAGGGTCCGGCAGTGCTGCAGGATGGGTCGGGTATTGGCACAGGCAATCCGGTCGTCCATCGACGCGGTGACCGGCCCGCAGGCGGCGGTGCGCGCCTCGCGGGCCGCAGCCGCGCTATCGGCCGCCGACGCCGTGCCGCTGCTCCTGGCTCCGCGAAAATCCACTGTGGCGGTGCACTCCACCCGCTGAGACGCGAGCGTGGTCCAGAGGAGCAGGGCCACGAACCCCAGTACGGCGATCAGCGTCAAGGCTCTGGCGCGTGCGGTCATGGTGCGGGAACCTCGCCCGGGCGGCGGCTGTTGACCAGGAAGCCTGCGGCGGGTCCAGCCGGAGCTTCCCACGGAGGAATGAACGAATGGAGTGTTCGGAGGTCGAGCGCCGACTCTGGGAATATCTGGATGACGAGCTAAGTCCGAAAGAGGCCGGCGCTATCGGGGTTCACCTTGGCGGCTGCCGCTGTTGCCGACCGGCCTACAACTGCAATCGGGCATTCCTGGAACGGCTGGCCCACTGCCGGTTGGCCAAGGGCCCCGCCCCGCCCTCCTTGATCGAACGCATCGGCCGCATGCTCTAGGCCGAGGTCGCGTTGCCCGACCGGCGGTCGTCACCAGGCTGTTCTTGCAGATGCCCGCTATCCTTGGAACAAGAGAACCTTCCCACCTTTCAGCGGGCTTGCTTTTCTCCACCTACGGGTAGGCCCGTTCAGCACTTACAGCTCGTCGTTACACCCGGTCCGCGTTTTGCGCCTCGGCCCCTGCCGGTCATCGCGCCTCTCCCTGGCCGGGCCTGCCGACCGAGGGAATGGCGTGAAAATCTTGATCGTCGAGGATTCACCGCTGGTGCGGAAGATGTATGGTCTGGTCTTCTCGCCCCGAGAGCACGAGCTGGACACGGCGGAAGACGGGCGCAAGGGCCTCGAAGCACTCACCGTCACTTCCCAGCGGTACGATTTGATCCTGCTTGATCTGCGGATGCCGGACATGGACGGCGTCGAGTTCATCCGTGCTGTCAAGCGAACCGCTGCTTTCGCCAGCATTCCCATCGTACTCACGACAGTCGAAGCCGATACGTCCGATCTCCTGCTCCAGGCCAGGGTCCTCGGCGTGGCCGCGGTCGTCAAGAAACCCTGGAAGCCGCAGGACCTCCGAAACGTGGTGCAGTCAGTCCTTCACGGGCCAAGGGTGTGAGATGCCGAACTCATTTCTGGTGGTCGACGACTCCAAGCTGCACCACCAGATGTACAAGGTGGTCTTTTCTCGAGGCACCCTCGCAGGAAGCACCGTCTACCATGCGACCAATGGCCGGGAAGGCTACGCCCTGCTCGCCGAGCACCCCGAGCTGACCATGGTTCTGCTGGATCTGAACATGCCCGAGATGAACGGGCTCGAGCTGCTGGCTCGGCGGCGGGCGGAGCAGTTGCACCTGCACATCCCGGTGGTGCTGGTCACCACCGAGGCTACGCCAGAGGACGAGGCCCGCGGACGGGCAGCCGGCGCGTGGGACTACCTGCGCAAGCCGTTCCAGCCGGCCGATGTCGAACGGCTCGTGGGCCGGGCACTCGCCGAGGCCTCGGTCTCAAGCGCTAAATGACCGCCGAGGACAACGCGTTCCGGGCCCTGCTCGACGACTACATCGTCGAGTGCCTGCCGCTGTCCGAACGCATCGCCGACCAATTCGTCGAGCTGGAGCGTTGCTGGCGCAACGGCCAGCCGGCCGATGATCTGCTGCCGGCGGTCAAAGGCACGCTGCATACGGTCAAGGGCAATTCGGCGATGATGGGCCTGATCCCGATGCAGGAGGTCGCCCACGCGCTGGAAGACGTGTGTGCCCTGCTGACTCGGAAGACCGAGGCACGAGGGGAGACGTCTGCCGCGCTGCTGGTCGAGGGCGGTGGCCTGCTGGTGGAGCTGGTGCGGACCGCCCGGGCGGGACATGGGTCCGAGGCGGCCACGGAGTTCAATCAGCGGGTCCGCGGATTTCTCGCCGAGGCCGCCCGGAACGGCTCGGCAACCCACGAGCCGACCGAGCGTCGCGTCGGAGAGCGCCGCGGCGCGTCGCGCGAATCGGGCTCCGAGGCGACTCGAAACGTGGTCCGGGTCGATTTCCGGCAGCTCGATACCCTGCTCGAGGTGCTGGGTGAAGGCATGATCGAGCAGTCGGCGGTGAACGAGGCGTACCGCCGCCTGGTGCGGCGAGTGGGCGCGCTCGAGGAATTGAGCGACCTGGATCGTGCGGTCGTCGCCCTGGAAAAGACGATGAAGCGGATGGAGGCGGTGGTCATGGGGACCCGTCTGCTCCCGATCTCCACCGTCTTCAGCCGCTTCCCCCGATTGGTGCGAGACCTGGCGCACACCGCCCACAAGCGAGTGCGCCTGGTGACCGCCGGGGGCGAAACCCCGATGGACAAGGCCATCCTGGACCGGCTGAGCGAGCCGCTGATCCACCTGCTGACCAATGCCGTGGTACACGGTCTGGAATCCCCGGAGGACCGGCTCCGAGCCGGCAAGCCGGAGGAAGGAGTCCTCGAGCTTCGGGCCACCGCACAGTCGGGGCGGGTAGCGATTACCCTTGCCGACGATGGACGCGGCTTGGACGAGGCGAAGATCCAGGCGAAAGCCGAAGCCCTGGGACTCGAGACCGCGGGGCCGGAGTCGAACCACCGTCATGCAGTGATCTTTGCGGCGGGGTTCTCCACCGCCGACCAGGTGTCGTCATTGGCAGGTCGGGGTGTGGGTCTCGATGTGGTGGCCCGGTCGGTCCACGGGCTCGGGGGGACTATAGAGGTGGTGAGCCACCCCGGGCAGGGCCTGAGCTTCACGCTCAGCCTCCCGCTCACCCTGGCCATCGTGCGCTCGTTGATCATCGAAGTCGACCGGGAGCGGTACGCCGTGCCGATCGCACACGTCGCCGAAACCGTCCGCGCCGAGGCCGACATGATTCACGAGATCAATCGGAAGGGCGTGACGCTGTGGCGGGGCGATCTGATTCATGTCGCCGACGGCGGGGAGCTCCTGGGCACCACCGAGCGCGCCGGCTCTTCCCGGCGGTTCTACATCGTCATCAGCTCCGGCGCCAAGCGGCGCGGCCTGATGGTTGACCGACTGATCGGGCATCAGGACGTGGTGGTGAAAGGGCTGGACCCGACGCTGGGCCATCCCGACGTCGTGTCTGGGACCACGATCCTGGGAGACGGGCGGGTCGCCTGCATTCTCGACGCGGTGCGAATCCTGGATCAGCGGGTGACCGGGGCCCAGGCGGCTGGCGCTAGCGAACGCCGGATGTCCGCGTGACGCGCGACGAGCTCTTGCGCTTCGCCGATTCGGTGGCGAAGGACGCCGCGCCCACGTCCGGCGTGGTCGTTCCCGGTCCCGAGTTGCATCTGGTGACCTTCGCTCTCGACCGGGAAGAGTTCGGGATTCCAGTCGATCAGGTGCGCGAGATCATCCGGGTTGGGGAGATCACCCGGGTCCCGCAGGCGCCGGCCCATGTGCGCGGGGTCGCCAACCTCCGCGGTCGGATCCTTGCGGTGGTGGAAATTCGCCGCCGACTCGGCCTCACTGACGCGGTGCTCACGCCGCGTTCCCGGATCATCGTCGTCGAGATCCGGGGGCGGGTGCTGGGGATCCTGGTGGACGCCGTTCGGCAGGTCGCCAAGGTGCCGCTCGAAACCGTCACCGCGGCGCCTGATGAAGTGCTCTCGCCGCAGACCGACTACATCACCGGCGTCGCTCGCTGGAACTCGCGGCTGATCATCCTGCTGGACGTCGAAAAGGTGTTGGTGTTGAACGACTAGCCCCGCGGCGTCGCCGCCGCGCTGACCTCGGCTCACGCATCCACGGATACCGACATGACAGGTCGTTTCGAGCAGACCATCAAGGACTGGACGATTCGGCGGAAAATCCTCACCGGGTTCGGCGGCGTTCTGCTGTTGACCGCCGTGCTGGGATGGCTTGCCCTTCGCAGTCTCGACCGGATGAACACGACGGCCGTCCGGATCATCCAGGGCCAGCTCCCTGCGACCGCCGCCGACCAGCTCTTCCTCGACTCGCGGGTAACCCTGCTGGCGACGCTGGGCGTGGCGGTCGCCCTCGGGCTGGTCACCGCCCTGGTGCTGGCCCGCCTCATCGCCGATCCGCTGACCAACCTGGGCATTCTTGCCGAGCAGGTGTCCAAGGGTGACCTCACCGCCGAGATCAAGAGTCAGTCCCGAGACGAAATCGGATGGCTGGAGCACTCGATGCGCCAGATGGTGAAAAACCTCCGGCAGATCGTCAGTCAGATCACGGTGTCCTCCCGCACGGTGGCCACCTCCGCCGAACAGATCTCGGCCTCCTCGAGCCAGATGTCGCAGGGCGCCGAGACCCAGTCGAGCTCGACGGAAGAGACCTCGTCCACCATGGTCGAGATGGCGTCACAGATGCAGCACCTCGCCAGGGGCGCCGAGTCGCTCGCGGCCAACGTCGATCAGACGTCGGCGGCGATCCAGCAGATGAGCGCAACCCTGAAGCAGACCGCCCAGAATGGCGAAGTGCTGCTTCGGGCGGTGGAAGAGGCCACCGGCACGCTAGCGGCCATGATCGACAATGTGGGTGGCATTGCGGCTCGGGTCCACATGGTGGACCAGGTGAGTCAACAGTCGGTGACCGACGCCAGGCATCATGGCGAGCGGTTGCAGGAATCGATCAACTCGATCGGAACCCGCTCCGACGAAATCGGCAAGATCGTGAAGGTCATCGAGGGCATTGCCGACCAGACCAACCTTCTGGCGCTGAATGCGGCCATCGAGGCGGCCCGTGCCGGAGACGCGGGGAAGGGCTTCGCCGTGGTGGCGGACGAAGTGCGGCGGCTTGCCGAGCGCTCGGTGACGGCCACCCAGGAGATCGGCGAGGTGATCGAGACCGTGCAGAAGGACACCAGGCGAGCCATCTCCCTCATGGAGCACGTGCTCGCCGGCATCGTCGAGTCCATCGGCAAGACCTCCGCGCTGGTGGCGGAAGCGGCGCAGTCGGCCGACTCCCAGGCATCGGATGCGCGCACCGTACAGGACACCGTGGCGCAGATGGCCACGCTGACCCGGCAGATCGCCGGTTCGATTCGGGAGAACGCCAGCGGGGCCGAGGAAATCAGTCTGGCGGCCCAGAAGATGAACCAGCTGACCCATCAGATGTCCGAGGCGGTCGGCGAGCAGAAGCGTGGTGGCGAGATGGTAGTGAAGGCGGTCGAGTCGATCGCGCTCATTTCTCGGCAGAACCTCGCCGCAGTGGAGCAGATGAGTGCCGCCGCCAAGAATCTCGCCGGGGAATCCGAGTCTCTCCAGCAGCGCGTGGAGCTGTTTCGCATCTGACAGGCCAGGTCGGCGCCTTGGAGGAGAACGTCATGTCGGTCCCAACTGCTCGCCCCTCGATAACCCATCGCCTGGCTGCCCTGAACGCGCTACCTGAGACTCCGGCGCGGGAAGAGGCCATCCTGGCGGCGCTGGAGGACGAGGCTCCCGCGGTTCGCGAGCGGGCTATCCGGCTGGCCGCACGGTACCTCGAGCCCGCCGTCCTGGGTGAGCTGGTGGCAGACGAAGGCAACGCCAATCGACGGAACGCCGCCATCACCGCGCTGGAGCGGCAGGGCCCCTATGCGCTGCAACACCTCCAGGTGATGCTGCGGCAGGAAAACACCGACGTCGTCATGTTTGCCCTGCAGGTGATCGCCCGGATTGGGGATCCGGCCGCGGCGCCGGCGGTGGTACCTCTGGTTGACCATCCCGATCTCAACGTCGCTCAGTCAGCCGTCGAAGCTCTCGGCCAACTCCACAACAGCGAGGCAATTCCCACGCTGCTCGGCCTGCTCGAGCGGGAGCTCTGGCTTCAACTTGCCGCAATCGACGCTCTGGGCGCGATCGGCGATCCGCGCGCGGTCGGACCGCTGATGGCGCTGGTGCCTGACTCGGTGGTGGCCGAGCCTGCCGTTCAGGCTCTGCAACGGCTCGCGGTGCCCGAGTCGCTGGAGCCGCTGCTGGCCCGGCTGCCCGCCATTACGGAGCGCAGCCTGCGAGACTCGCTGCTCCTTGCGATCGGAGTCGTGGTTGACCTGCACCCCGATCCGGAGCCGATCGCAGCCGGCTTCCGAGACGAGCTGTTGGCCGATAGCGAGACCGGTTTGCGTCCGTATCTGGAGCAATTGCTCCGGGCGCATTGCACCACCGGGTACGGCGGTGCGCTCGTGGGCGCCGACGGAAGAGATGAAGCCGGCCTGCTTCGGGCCGCGGCGGCGCTGGTCGTCGTCGCTCAACTGGAGCCGCTCTACCCGCTGGTTCTGGCCCGCATCGCGGAGGCGGAAGGCGCCGAATGGGCCGAAACGCTCTTTCGACAGCACCCCGAGGGCCTGCGCGCCACCCTGGAAGGATTGCTGGCGAGCGACGACCCCCGGGTCCGCCGAGGCGCGCTCCTGAGCGCCTCGCTCGAGAAGCGGGACCTCAGCCTGGTGCTGCCGCATCTCAGCGACCCCCAAGCCAGCGTGCGAGCGGCGGCGTGCCGGGCGCTGGGTCAGATCGGCGCCGCGGAGTCGGCCCCTCTGCTGGTGGAACGGCTTCGCGGCGGGGAACCGGTCGAGCAGGCGGCTGCGGCACAGGCGCTCGCACTGCTGCCGGGGTCGGCGCTGCAGGAGCTGGAGAGCTGCCTGCTTCCCAGCTCCAGCGAAGCAATCAAGGTCCGCGCCCTCGAGGTCCTCGGCAACCTTCCCACCGAGATGTTCGAGAGCCAGATCCTCGAGCTCACCCGCGCCAACTCGGCTACCCTGCGGCGCGCGGCACTCCGTGCGGCGGCCCAGCTGCCGGGCGCGCGCGCCGAGGTCGCGCTCATTCGCGCCCTGGCCGATCGCAACCAGCCGGTTCAACTCGAAGCGCTGGAGCTGCTAGTTCGGCGGGGTGGCACGCAGGCGACCACGACGCTGGTGGCTCTGTTGAGCGCCGGCGACTCGCTCCGCTACCACGTCATCCGCGCCTTGGGGCACCTGCAGGCGCCGGAGGCCACTGGCAAGCTGCTCTCGCTCTATGAGGAGTGCGGGCCGCATGAGCGGCTGGAGATTCTCTGGGCGCTGATCCGGATCGCTCCGCCGGAGCTCTGGGAGTTCTTGGAGGCGCGCTTGGCCGAGCCGGAGACCGAGGGCCGCCGAGTGGCGGCGTACGGGATGGCGGAGCACGCCCAGCGGGATCAATTGCCGCGGCTGATCGCGCTCGCGGCCGACCCCGACTGGAATGTTCGCAACGAAGCGGCCCGCGGTCTGGGGCGCCTGGGCGGCGGCGAGGTCCAGCCCACCTTGCTCACTCTGGTGCGGGATGTCGAGCCGATTGTGGCTCGGACGGCGCGAAAGGCACTCGAACGGCTGCCTGGGAGCGCGACGCGGGTCTTGGAATGACCCCGATGGACGCGGCTGAGTGGAAGCTCCTGACCGATCTGATCCAGCAACGCTTTGGACTGACGTTCGATGGAGTGCGAACCAACATCCTGGAATCCCGGCTGCGGCCGCGCCTGCGGGAGCTGCACCTGCAATCCACCCGGGAATACTACCATTACCTGTGCTTTCATCCCGATCGTGAGGCCGAGTTCGCCCGGCTTCCGCTGCTGATCACCAACAACGAGACCTACTTCTTTCGAGAGTCGAACCAGTTCGACATTCTGGTTCGCCACGTGGTGCCGGAAAGACGAAGGGAGATCAAGACCCGTCCCTTCCGCATGCTCTCGGCGGGATGCTCTTCCGGTGAGGAGGCTTACTCCGCGGTTATCGCCTTCCAGAACGCGGGGCTGGAATTGTCCGGCGTGCGCTGGGAGGTGGACGCCTGCGATCTCAACCCGCTCCGGATCGCCCAGGCCCGGTCAGCCACCTACGACATGACCTCCCTCCGGGCGTGTGACGAGGAGGCCCGCCGCCGCTACTTCATCGAGACCGGCGGCCGGTTCCAGCTGCGGGAGCGACATCGGAAGGGAGTGCGCTTCTTCGAGACCAACCTGGCGTCCCCCAATGGCACGTTCGGGTGGGCACGCTACGATGCCATACTCTGTCGCAACATGCTGATCTATTTCAGCGATGAAGCCTTCGACAGCCTGATCGGGCTCTTCGCCCGTTCGCTCTGCCCCGGCGGGTACCTCCTCCTGGGCCACTCCGAGTCTCTGCTGGACCGGCCCAGTCCCTTCGAGCCGGTGTCGCTCGGGAACGGGATTGTGTACCGGAAGACACAGCCCGACTGATGGTCCGGATCTTCGTGGTTGACGATTCCGCTTTCGTTCGGCGCGCTGTCAGCCGAATCCTCGAAGGGCAGCCCGGCATTCGGGTGGTGGGGGAGGCCGCCACCGGGCTGGAGGCCCTGGAACGGATTCCGCGCCTTGACCCGGAGCTGGTCACCCTGGACCTCGCTATGCCCGGAATGGATGGCCTCCAGGTGTTGCGAGCGCTGCTCCGATGGAAGCCTCGGCTCAAGGTGCTGATGCTGTCCGCCCATACCCGCGAAGGGGCCGAAGCCACCATCGACGCCCTCGCGGCGGGAGCGGTGGACTTCATCGACAAGTCTCGCTTCAATCTGATGGACCTGGAGGGGCTCCGGCGCGAGGTGCTGGACAAGGTGCAGGCCTGTGATCCCTCCAGGGCCGCCGCCCCCGGCGTTCGTCCGGCTTCGAATTCCCGCCCCGCGTTTGATCCTGCGGTGCTGGGAGGGTGCGAGCTCTGCGTCGTCGGTGCCTCGACCGGAGGACCGGCTGCGCTGCAGCGAATCCTGGAACGGATTGCCCCTACCTTTCCGTTGCCCATGGTCGTGGTGCAGCACATGCCGCTGGGATTCACCCGGCCTTTCGCCGAGCGGCTCAATGCCCTGAGCTCTCTGGATGTGGCGGAGGCGGTTGAAGGCGAGCGGCTCTTGCCCGGCCAGGTACGCATCGCTCCGGCCGGCTCGCACTTGCGGCTGACCCCGGCGCTCGGGGTGGTGCTCTCGAGTGAACCCAGCGATGCCAGGCACGTTCCCAGCGTCGATATCACCATGAAGTCGGCGGCACGCGCCCGGCCTGGCCGGACGGTCGGTATTCTGCTGACCGGCATGGGCGACGACGGCGCGGATGGGATGGCGACGATCCGGGCGACCGGCGGACTGACGATCGCGGAAAGTGAGGAGTCCTGCGTGGTCTACGGGATGCCGAGAGCAGCCCAAGCGCGAGGCGGTGCCACCTGGATGCTTTCCCTGCCCGAAATCGTGGGGGCCCTGGAGCGATTTACAGGAGGGTTCCCCGCAGCACCAGCAAGGCCACACTGAAGTAGATCACCAGGCCGGTGACGTCCACGAGGGTCGCGACGAACGGGGCCGAGGCGCTGGCCGGATCGAAGCCGACCCGTCGCAGCACGAAGGGCAACATCGATCCCGCCAGCGAGCCGAACAGCACCACACCCACAAGAGCCAGCGCGACGGTCTCGGCGACCAGGAAATAATGGGAGCCGTAGTTGTACCATCCGAAGCCTTGCCAGAGCAGAATGCGGAGCAGGCCGATGCTGCCCAGAATGGCCCCCAGGGTGACTCCCGCCGGGAGCTCCCGCAGCGCCACCCGCCACCAGTCGCGCAGCTGGACCTCCTGCAGTGCCATCGCCCGAATGATCAGCGAGGTGGCCTGCGATCCCGAGTTTCCCCCCGAGCTGATGATCAGGGGTATGAACAGCGCGAGCACCACCGCTCGGCTGATCTCGTTTTCGAAGTGACCCATGGCCGCCGCGGTGAGCATTTCTCCCAGAAACAGCGCGCACAACCATCCGGCCCGCTTCCGCACCATGGCCCGGAAGCCGATCTGCATGTAGGGCTCGTCTACCGCGGCCATGCCGCCGAACTTCTGGACGTCCTCGGTGGTCTCGCTGATCAGAGCGTCGATGACGTCGTCTACGGTCACGATGCCGAGGACATGCCAGCCGTCGTCGACCACCGGAATGGCGAGCAGGTTGTACTTGGAGATGAGCCGGGCGACCTCTTCCCGATCCACCAGCGGCTTGACCGCCACCGGCCGGCGCCCGTCGCCCAGTGCGGCCACCCGGTGTGCCGGGTTGGCCTGCATGACTTCCCGTAGCGAGACGACCGTCTCCAGCCTCTGGTCTCTCGGGTTCAGCACGTAGATGGCGTAGACCGTCTCCTTGACGTTGCCCACCTCGCTGATGTGCTTCTTCACCTGTTCGACCGTCCAGGTGGCGGGCACCCCGACGAACTCGGTCGTCATGATGCCGCCGGCGCTGGTGGGCGGATAGCTGAGGAGGAGGCGGAGAACGTCCCGGGTCGGGGCGTCCAGCAGATGAAACAGCCGGATGCGATCGGTCTCTTCCAGCTCGCGATAGAGCTCGACCTTCTGGTCCGAGGAGATGGCCTCGATCAGCGGAACGGCCGCCTTCTCGTCCAGCCGGCCGAAGATCTCGCCCCGGCGGTCGAGCTCCGGCTCATCGAGCAGCTGGACCGCCAGATGAAAGGGCAGCGCACCCACGACCCGGGCGGCTGCCTCGACGGGGAGTTGGTTGAGAGCGTCGGCGATATCGGCGGGGCGGAGATTCTCACAAGCGGCGAGGAGATCTTCCTCGTCGCCGGCCAGCAGGTAGAGCAACTCTGGAGAAGGTGGGCCAGGCAACGTGGTCATGGGGCCTCCGGTCACGTGAGGCTACGGACCGACTCCTCGATCCATTGAAGGTAGGCCGGGTCGCCGTCCACAATCGGGACCGCGATGATCTCCGCCACCTGATACGGGTGTAGCTCGCGGAGTCTCCGACGGAGGTCCGGGAGTCGGGACACCGTCGTCTTCATATGGCAGTACCACTCCGTCGAGCCCTCGACCGTGCCCTGCCAGCGATAGGTGCTGGTGATGGGCCCCTGGACCTGCACGCATGCCGCGAGCCGCTCCTCTACGAGTCGCTGCGCCACCTGTTGGGCGAGCGACTGGTCAGGGAGGGTCGTCGTTACCTGGCAGCACGGGGTCACGTTTCCAAACCTCGGCTGCCGGCTATAAGATTCGGGGGGCCTACCGCGCCGGCTGCGCGGGGGCAGCAATCCCGGGGGTCTGGCCCCCCTTCTTGCCGTCGTCAACCGGGTTTACTGCCTCGCGCCAGCCGCTCTTGAAACGTATCGTCAGACGGTTCCCCAGCGGGTCAGGAGTAACGTCTACCACATCGGGCAAGGTCTTTGCGTAGCTCACTGCGGCCTGCGCCTGTTTGGCAAACGCGTCTGGCGTGTTCCCCTGGTAGGACTTGCCGAATTCCCGCGCGATGGCAACCGCCTCCGCCTGTTCCCGCCCGTAGCGGGCAAACTGGTCGGGAGGAGTGAGCCCCCGCTGGGAGCTGAGGCGGGAGTAGTAGTCATACGAGCGGCAGGATACGACCGACAGCACCAGCAACAGAAAACCGAAGCGACCGATCATCTGGCCCTCTGAGGCTGAACAGGGGGAGTTGCCTGGCCCGAAGCTAACCACTCCCCGGCGATTTGCCCACGTCCCTCAACCTGTAAGGAACTGCGGAGATGCACCCACCGGAAATCGCGCGAGCCCCGCGGGGCATCCTGCCGCTCGTGCTGCTCGCGGCGTCCCTGGCCGCCGGTTTGCCGGTGCGACTAGAGTGCCAGCAACAGGAAGAGGTGCCCGTGGTCCGCGTCGCGGAAGCGCCGGCCATCAAGTGGTGGCACGGCGCCATCGCCGCGGGAGCCGTGTCTGCGCTCATGCTGCTGGACCACCCGGTCCAGCGCTACGCGCAGCACAATAATGGCACCGGGGCGGACAATGTGGCTTCCGTCGTGCGGCACTTTGGACAGCCGGAAGTCTACGGGACGATCACGGCCGGCCTGCTCGCCACCGGTCTCGTGGCCCACAAGCCGGGCGTCGCCCGGGCCGGTGGCCGGGTGTTGACTTCCCTTCTGGTGGCCGGGGCGACCTCATCGGTGGGAAAATTGATGGCCGGTCGACCCCGTCCCGATCAGAGCCTTGATGCGGATGGCTTCGTTCCCTTCTCAGGCCAGGCCGCAATGCCCTCCGGCCATGCCACGATGGCCTTCGCCCTGGCTACGTCGCTCTCGGATGAAATTCACCGGCCCTGGGCCACCGTAGGTCTCTATACCCTGGCGACCAGCGTCGGTTGGTCTCGAATCAACGACAATCGCCATTGGCTGAGCGACGTCGCCGCCGGAGCGCTGGTGGGCATCACGTCCGCCAAACTAGCCTCCGGTCGCTGGCGCATCTTTCATCTTCGGCCGCCCTCGCTGCTGATGAGTCCCACCGGCATGGGGCTGGGTTGGAGCGCGCAGTTCTAAAGAGCAGTGAGAAGTAAGCAATGAGAAGTAAGCGGTGAGCGTCTGGTCGCATCCGGTGCCGCGTGAGGCGAGAGGGCAACGGGCCCGATTATCTTAAGCCCAGACTCACGACCAACGGTGATGCGATGAGCGGTACCTTCAACATCCCAGAGCCACGCAACGAGCCGGTGCTGAGCTATGCTCCGGGCACTTCGGAGCGTGCGGCGCTCAAGTCCGCCCTCGGGCGGCTGGGCTCGGAACAGCCAGATATTCCCGCAGTGGTGTCCGGCCGGGAAATTCGCAGTGGCGCCACCCACGACGTGGTATCCCCTCACTGTCATCAGCGGGTCCTCGGCCGGGTGCACCAGGCCGACCGCGCGACCATCGGCGCTGCCATCAAGGCTGCGGTCGAAGCCCAGCGCGATTGGGGTCATTGGCGGTTCGAGGATCGTGCCGCGGTGTTTCTCAGGGCCGCGGATCTCCTGGCGACCACCCACCGGCAGCTGCTCAATTCCGCCACCATGTTGGGCCAGAGCAAGACCGCGTTTCAGGCGGAGATCGACAGCGCATGCGAGCTGATCGATTTCCTGCGCTTCAACGTCCATTTCGCCGAGCGGATCTACCAGGAGCAGCCGAGATCGTCGACCGGGATGTGGAACCGGCTGGACCACCGGCCCCTGGAGGGGTTCATCTACGCTATCACGCCGTTCAACTTCACCGCCATCGGCGGCAACTTGCCCACCGCACCGGCGCTCATGGGCAACGCCGTGGTCTGGAAGCCTGCCGCGACCGCCATGTTGAGCAATTGGCACTTTTTCAAGCTGCTGGAGCAGGCGGGACTGCCGCCCGGGGTGATCAATTTCCTCCCGGGCGACTCGATCGAGATCAGCCAGGCGCTCATTGCCGATCCCCATCTGGCCGGGATCCACTTCACCGGGTCCACCGAGGTCTTCCAGAGCATCTGGAAGGCGGTGGCGGCGAACCTGGAACGCTATGCTGCGTATCCTCGCCTGGTGGGTGAGACCGGAGGCAAGGATTTCATTCTAGCCCATCCGAGCGCCCAGGCGGACTCCTTGGCGGTGGCAATGGTCCGCGGAGCCTACGAGTATCAGGGTCAGAAGTGCAGCGCCGCCTCACGCGCGTACATCCCGGATAACCTCTGGCCCGAAGTCCGAGACCGCACGGTCGCCATGATCCAGGACATCCGGATGGGCGATGTCGCCGACTTCCGAAACTTCATGGGCGCGGTAATCGATCGCCGGGCCTTCGACCGGATCAGCAGCAATCTGGAGCGGGCCAAGCGCGATTCGGGGGTGCAGGTGGTCGCCGGCGGCGGTGCGGACGACTCCGTGGGCTATTTCGTCCAGCCGACCCTGCTGCAGGTGGAGGACCCAAAGTACCGGCTCATGTGCGAAGAGCTCTTCGGGCCGGTCCTCACGGTGCACGTCTACCCCGCCCGGCGTTGGCCGGAGATTCTGGGCGTAGTCGACCAAACCAGTCCTTACGGTCTCACCGGCGCGGTCTTTTCTCAGGATCGCGCGGCCCTGGCCCAGGCAGACCGGGTCCTGCGCTATTCGGCGGGCAATTATTACGTCAACGACAAACCCACTGGCGCCGTCGTGGGGCAACAGCCGTTCGGCGGAGGCCGTGCCAGCGGGACGAACGACAAGGCAGGCTCGATCCTGAACCTCTTGCGCTGGGTGTCCCCCCGCAGCGTGAAAGAAACCTTTGTCCCGCCGACGGACTATCGCTACCCCTTCATGGTCGAAGCCTGATCCCTGGCATCATAAAGGCGGGCGTCGCGGACTGAGCGCCGCGATGCTCGTCCTCCTCGGTGGACTGCTCGCGCCGGTACAGGTGCACTATCGGGCGGCGCAACTGCAGTGCGCCCGGTTTCACGAGGTGATCACGGGCAAGGTGCAGACCCAGACCGCCGGCCGCCGGCGGGTAGAGACCCTGGGCCGGGACGGCATCTGGACGCTCCGAGCCAACGACTCCGAGGGTGAGATCGAGGTGGTGGGCTGGTATGACTCGCTCAGCGTCTGGCGGGCAGCTTCGGACGGCAAACTGACCGGTGACACCGACGGTCTGATCGGTGGTCGCTACCGGGTTCGCCTCTCGCGCAGCGGCAGCGCGACCGTCGTCTCCCAACCGTTTATCCCTGACGAGTTGCGGGAGGTGGCGGATTTCTCGGATGCCTTGGCGGAGCTTCTCCCTCAGGTACCGCCCCGCCCGCTCGAGGCCGGGGAAACCTGGACCGACAGCGCAGGGCTGGAGATTCGCCGGCTCGCCGACAGCGTGGCAGCGGGGAGTACCATCGTGCGGCTGGAGGTGCACGACCGCCATGAGACCACAAAGGCCCCGTTGGAGAACGACACGGCTTCAGTGGAGCTGCAGCAGACGACCGAGGAACGTGGCCAAATCGACTGGGCCACCGGTGTAGGTCTCATGCGCCGGCAAAGGGACATCCTGGTCGAGACCGCCATCCCGCCGCGCGGCCCCATCCGCCAGCCGGTGCGTTCCCGGCTGGAGCAGCACATCAGTATTACCCGCTTGAAGCGCGCGGCTCCTGGCCGCTGCCAGTAGGACCCTTGCCGACGAAGCGCTGCTCCGGGTCGAAGAGCAGCGCGGTGGCAATGAAAGCGATTCCTCCCGCTGCGAGCAACGCCCCGACGTCTTCCCAGATTCCGAATTCGCCTTGCTGTCCGAGAGTGCGCCGCAGAAGATCCACGGCGTAGGTCACCGGGTTCACCCTGGCGACCGCCCGAAAGAGCGGCGGCATGCCCGCCGTGGGATAGAGCGCCCCGCTCAGGAACAGGAGCGGGAACAGCACCACGTTGATCACCCCGGCGAAATTCTCCACCGAACGAAGCCGGGCAGCGACCAGCAGCCCCAACAGGGCGCTGACGGCAGCGGCGAGAACAAGGGCCCCGATCGCCATCAGCATCTGCAGTGGGGTCACCCGCAGAATGAGCGGAGCGAAAGCCAGCACCACTCCGCCCTGGAAGAGGCCGACCAGGGTCGCAGCCACGGCTCGGCCGGTGAGCACCGCCGGCACTCCGGCCGGACTCGCCAGCATGAGCCGAAGCATGCCGAACTCGCGATCGTAGACCGTGGAAATGGCGGTGAGCATGCCGCCGAAGAGGGCTGCCATCGCAACCATCCCAGGGAAGACGAACTCCTGGTAGGAAACTCCACCCTCCAGGCGCGCGATGGCGTTGTACCCGGTGCCGATGAGCAGCAGCCAAAGAAAGGGGCGCGCCAACCCGCCCAGCAGCCGGCTCGTTTGCCGGGTGGTTCGCGCCAGGTCGCGCGCTATGATGCCGTACACTGCGCTCAGGCCGCTCACACCGCACCATCCTGAGTCCGCGAGAAGTAGGCGTCTTCCAGGGTTGCCGGACGCAGGCTCAATCGGTCGACCCCGGCTGCCGCACCTGCCAGCTCCACGATCGGCTCGCGCTCACCGGTCAGACCCACCCGGAATCCCCGCTCGGTCTGGAGAATGGTCCGGACGGCCCCCAACCCGCGCAGCGCCCGAACCAGGCGCTGTGCACCCGGTCCTTCGATCTCGGCGACTTCGTCGCCGAAGGCCGACCGAAGCTGGTCAGGCCGATCGTCGCCCACGACCTTGCCTCCGGCCAGCAGGATGACCCGATCCGCAGGCTCGGCCTCGGTGAGGTAATGGGTCGAAAACAGGACGGTCGTGGCGTACGCTCGGCGCGCCTCGGAGAGAATCGACCAGATCCGCTCCCTGTGCTCCGGGTCCAGCCCGACGGTCGGCTCGTCTAGAATCAGCAGATCGGGCTGATGCAGCATGGCTCGGGCGATATCGACCAGGCGCCGCCATCCGCCCGAGAGCTGCCGGGCCGGCTGCTGGGCGCGCTCCGCCAGCCCAAGACGCTCGATCGCGTCGCGCACCGCCGCTCTGGCGAGCCTGCCGTTCATACCCGCGAGCCGCGCCGCGAACAGGAGATTCTCCTCCACCGTGAGGAGCCCGTCCACGGTGGTCTCCTGAAACACCAAGCCCAGCCGACGGCGGACGGCGGCCCGTTCGCGGGTGACATCGTGGCCGAAGATTCTGGCGGTGCCGCGGGTGGGAGAGAGAAGGGTGGCCAGGAGCAGCATCGCCGTGGTCTTGCCCGCCCCGTTGGGGCCGAGCAGTCCCATGACTGCTCCCGCGGGAAGGGCCAGGTTCAAGGCATCGAGCGCGCGGACCCCGCCATAGTCGCGTCCCAATCCTTCGGCCGCGATTGCTGGCGGGGGCTCGCTCACACGCGCTGGGGCTCGAGCACCCGGTAACGGTACTCCGGTAGCGTTTCCTGCTCCGCGATGGCGTTATCGATCATGGCCCGGTGCGGTGACAGCACGCAGACCGGGTCGGTTGCGGCGGCGTCACCCGTCAACGCGAACGCCTGGCAGCGGCAGCCTCCGAAATCGACGGTCTTTCGAGGACAGGTCCGGCAGGGCTCTTTCATCCAGCTGTCACCCCGGAACGCCTGGAACGCCGGCGACTCCTGCCAGATCCACTCCAGCGACCGGTCCCGGACATTGTCAAAGGAAAGGGTCGTGATCTGCGTGGCGCCGTGGCAGGGCAGTACCCGGCCATCGGGGGAGACCACCAGGTAGTTCTTGCCCCAGCCGCCGTAGCAGGGCTTGGGGTACTGCTCGAAGTAGTCGGGCAGCACGAAGATGATCTGCATCTTGCCACGATAGCGCCGCATGGCTTCGTTGGCCACTGCGTGGGCGCGCTGCACTTGCTCTCGCGTGGGCATGAGTGAGGCGCGATTCTCCAGGCCCCACCCATAATACTGGGTGTTGGCCAATTCGAGCCGGTCGGCGCCCAGACCGCCCGCCAGATCAATGATCTCCTCGATGCGATCCAGGTTGGCGCGGTGCAGGACGACATTGATCGAGAAGGCAAAGCCGAGCTCCTTGACGATGGCCGCCGCGGCGCGCTTCTGCTTGACCGAGCTTACTCCCGCGATACGCTCAGCGACCTCAGGATCGGCGTCCTGAATGGAGATCTGGATGTGCTCCAGGCCGATCTGGTGCAGTCGCTCTGCGCGGGTTCGGGTCAACCCCAAGCCCGACGTCACCAGGGTCGTGTAGAGGCCCAGCCCGCGAGCGTGAGCCGCCAGCTCCTCCAGATCCTTTCGGACCAGCGGCTCTCCGCCCGAGAGACCCAGCTGGAGCACCCCCAGGTCGCGCGCCTGGGTCAAGACCCGCTTCCAGTCCTCGGTGGCCAGCTCACCTTCGGCCCGCACCATCTCCAGCGGATTAGAGCAGTAGGGACAATGCAGCGGGCATCGGTGGGTGAGCTCGGCCAGCAGCGTGGTCGGGTGATCAGAGGTCACGAATCAGCTCCTTCTCCGCCAGGTCGGACAGGTATTGGGCGACGTCGGCTGCCACGTCCGCCTGATATCGCTCTCCCAGAATCGCGGCGATCTCGCTCACGGTGCGCTTGCCGTCCACCAGCTCCAGGATGGCCGCGCCGGTGTCGTTGAGCAGCACCGCCCCCTCGGGATACAGCAGCACCGGCCGTTGCCGAACCGAGTCGAAACCCAGGCGCGCCAGGCGCCACAGCGTAGGTCTCGCGTTCGGGTCCAGGCTCACTGGTACGCGTGATGAATCGTATCGATCATCGCCCATAGCATGTCCAGCTTGAACGCGAGCGCTTCGAACGCCCGCGTCTGAGTCTCCACCGTGGTGCAGTGCTGCTGCACAATGGCCAATCCCTGACGCACGTCGCGCGGCGCCTGCACCAGCCGGCTCCGGAAATAGTCCAGTCCTTCGGGTGGAATCCAGGGATAGTGCCTGGGAAACGCCTCGATCCGCTGCTGGTGGATCTTGGGAGCAAAGAGCTCCGTGAGCGATGAAGCCACGGCGTCCACCCAGGGCCTGGTCTTGCAGAAGGTGACGTAGGATTCGCAGATCAACCTGACGGCCGGCAGCACGTGGCGCTCGTCCTCCATCTCTTCGCGCGGGACGCCGAGGGCGATCCCCAGGCGGATCCATAGCTCGATCCCGCCGGTGCCGGGCGCGGTGCCGTCGTGATCCACAATCCGCTGAATCCATTCCCGCCGGACCCCCGGATCCGGACAGTTGGACAGGATAGCGGCATCCTTCCGGGGCACGACCCGTTGGTAGGCGAGCCGGTTCGCCACCCATCCCTGAAACTGGCGCTGGGTCAGCCGCCCCTCGTACATCAGCCGGTGGAAAGGGTGCTCGACGTAGTACGATCCGCTGAACGATCGAAGCGCCTCCTCCAATCCCTCCGGAGAGAGAGGGCGCTCGAGCCGCGGAAACGGCGGCTTCGGCGGGGTGGCCAACTGGGAAGGAGCCAGTGTTGCGGTCATGGTCTCAACCATAAAATCCTGTCGTTCAGGATGCAGCAGCGGTGATCACAGGGTGAACCGCATGCCATCAGCACCCACCTTTACCCCCCGGCCTTCTACCGCCGCTCGCTGAGGCGAGTCCTCGATGAGAATGGGGTTGGTATTGTTGATGTGGGTATAGACCCGGTCGGCGGCCGGTAGACCAGTCAGGTGCTCCAAGCTTCCGTCCGGTCCGGAGATCGGCAGATGATCCATCTGGAGCGCGGTTCGCTCTCCGATACCCAGTGCGATGAGCTCGTCGTCACTCCAGAAGGTGCCATCGAACAGCACCAGATCGGCTTGCTCCAATCGGGACATAACCTCACCCTCCAGGCCCCCGCATCCCGGCACGAAGGTGCAGACGCCGCCGGAGGAGCGGTCCCGAATGCTCAGGCCGACAGTGTGGCCGGGCAGCTCCTGGGTCACGAAACGGGGCGGACCGGCCGGGACTGAGAAGGCGGAGAGCTCCAGCCCGCTGTCACCGCCATCGCGGTAGCAGAGGGTCAGGCTGCCGGACAGAGGCAACTCGGTCACTTTCACTTCGGCGAACGCCTGAGTGACCGGCAGAATCCGGGAATCCTGCTCCAATGCCTGGCGAACCGCATGCGTGGCGCAGAGCTGCAAATGCCCTCCCTCCCGGAGGAGAACCAAGCCCAGCGTATGGTCCAACTCGGCATCCGTCACGACCACTCCCTCGATAGGCACGTGGCGGATCCCCTCTGGCGGTCGGGCCGAAAGTCGGGACACCTGTCGATGCACATCCGGGGAAGCGTTGAGGAGGAACCATCGCTCGCCGTCGGCGCTGATGGCGGCGGAAGACTGCATCCGCGGGATCGCTCGATGGGGATCTTCGCGTCCGACCCGGCAGGACGGACACCAGCAGTTCCACTGGGGGAACCCGCCTCCCGCCGCCGTACCTAAGAGAACTACCAGCACCCTAAAACACTGAGGGGCCCGCTTTCGCGAGCCCCTCGAGTTAGTTGCTCGTCCTTAGAGCGTCGCGACGTAGGCGGTCACTTCCATGGTGACGGCCACGACCTCGGCCTCGGGCTTCGTCCACTTCATAGTCTAGCCTCCCGTGATTGAATGGTGGGCCGACTTGGCCCGGTTCACGCAATGGGTGAGATCACCCAGCCGGATCGCTGAGGACCCGACGATGCCCTCCTTCATGCAGGCCGCGTGCCGGACGTGAGACAATCACGTATCATTGCGCAAGGCATTCGATATCAGCGTGTTAACAGATGGCATCCGGCTGAGCCTCCCATTTCCGAAATGGGTGATCTCACCCAGTTGGGTTATTTCACCCAGTGGATCAGGCCTGAATGCCATATTTCTTCAGTCGATAGCGAAGTGTGTCGCGGGAGATCCCCAGCCGCTGAGCCGCCCTGGTCTGGTTACCCTCGGCTTCCTGGAGGGCGCGCTCGATCATGATGCGCTCCCACTGCTCCAGGTCGGTGCCTGGGGGGGGAAACCCTCCACCCGATCTCCTGCTCTCGCCAGTGGCCCCATCGCCCGCAGGAGCAGGGTCTGGTGGGGGGAGCGGACCCGGAGGAATGTCGAGCGCGAGGTGTTCCACGTCCAGGCTGGGACCCCTGCTCCAGAGCACCGCTCGTTCGATGACGTGGCTCAACTCCCGGACGTTCCCCGGCCAGGGATACGCCATCAGCGACTGGCGCGCCTGGGTATCCATCCGACGGACGTCACGCGCGTATTTGGCGCTGAAGCGGGCCAGAAACAGCTCGGCGAGCTGCAGCACGTCTTCCCCCCGCTCCCTTAAGGGAGGGAGTCGCAGGAGGATCACCGCCAGCCGGAAATAGAGATCCCGACGAAAGCGCTCCCGCTGTGCCTCCCGCTCCAAGTCCCGATTGGTGGCGGCGAGGATCCTGACGTCGATCCGCCGATCCCGAAGGCCGCCGACCCGCCGGGTGGTGCGCTCCTCCACCGCCTTCAAGAGCTTCCCCTGCAGCGAAAGCTCCAGGTCACCCACCTCATCCAGGAACAGGAATCCGCCCTCTGCCGCCTCGAACAGGCCAAGCTTGGACTCCTTGGCGTCGGTAAAGGCTCCGCGCTCGTAGCCGAAGAGCTCCGCTTCCATGAGCGTCGCCGGGAGCGCGGTGCAGTTGACCTCGATGAAGGCCTTGGACGCCCGCTGGCTCGCGGCGTGGATGCTTCGCGCGACCAGACCCTTCCCGGTTCCGGTTTCCCCCGTGATCAGCACGGGCGGTGTCTCCGGCAGAGCGGCGATCTGCCGGATCTGTTCCAGAACTGCCCGCATAGGCGGCGATTCACCGATGATCCCGGTGACGGGTGCTCCCCCAGCAGCCCGCCGGCGGTAATAAGACAACTCCTGTTTGAGCTGCGACGTCTCCCGTGCCCGGTCGGCGAGCAGCCGCAGCTCCTCCAAGTCCACCGGTTTCTTCAGGTAGTCGAACGCGCCCAGCTTCACCGCCTCGACGGCACCCTCGATGGTCCCGAATGCCGTCATGACGATCACCGGGATGCCGGGGTCGATCTCCTGGATGCGCCGCAGCAGGTCGATCCCGGTGAGGGTGCCCGGCAGTCGGACGTCGGTGAAGACCACATCCGGGCTGATTCGCCCAAGGAGCTCGAGCGCCTGCTCGACGCCGGTGGCAACTTCGGTCTCGTAGCCGTACTCCGCCAGGAAGGCCTTCATCGCCCGCGCCAGGGTCCGCTCGTCTTCGACCAGCAGAATCGTCGCCTTGCTCATCCTGACGCCTCCACTGCGGGGAGGCGGACTCTCACAGTGGTGCCCTCGGCGAGCCGACTCTCGATCTCCAATCGTCCACCGTTCTGCTCGATGTACCGCTTGGCGATGGCGAGCCCCAGGCCGGTTCCCTCCGCCCGGGTCGTAAAAAACGGCTCGCAGACCGAGGGCATCACCTGGGCCGGGATACCACCGCCGGTGTCGATGACGGCGACCGAGACTTCGCCCGGCCCGGAGGCGCCGTTTTCCGCATGCGCCTCGATCGAAAGCCTGCCCCCCTGGGACATGGCATCCAGAGCGTTCGATACCACTTCCACAAGCGCCTGCTCCATTTGCACCGGATCCACCCGGACCGCGGGCAGATCAGGAGGAACGCTGACTCGCAGCTCTACGCCCCTCTCCCGGATCGGCGCCGCGAAAGCCGGGAGCATTTCGTCGATCAGGTGAGCCACGCTCTCGGGCATGGGATGGAACGGGGCCGGCCGGCTGAAGCTCAGCAGGTGGCTAATCCGGCGATCCAGGCGATCGACCTCGGCGACGATCGCATCGAGATGCTCTCGGGCCGAGGGGGATTCCGGGTGCCGCCGGACCAGCTGGGCCGCTGCTCGCAGGCTCGCGAGTGGGTTGCGCAACCCGTGAGCCACCGCCGCCGACATTTCCCCGATCGAGGCGAGCTTTTCCGACTGGACCAACTGCGACTGAGTCCGCTCGAGCTGGGCGATCTTGGCTTTCAGGTTCTCCGTCATCCGGCCGAAGGCGCGCGCCAGGTCGCCGAACTCGTCCCGGGATGTCGCCGTGACAGGATGGTCCAGGTTGCCGGAGCCGACCACCGCCATCGCCTGGGTGAGCTCTTGCAGCGGCCGGGCCAGGCCCCGGGCGATGAGCCAGGACACCAGGAATCCCGCCGCCAGGACGATGAGCAGGATCGCCAGCAACGCTCGTCCTTCCGAGCTCAGAATCTCTTCCAGCCGGGCATAGGCCCCCTTCACGCTGGATTCGCGAGCACGCCGGTAGATCTCGCGGTTCATCTGCGTCAGCATGGGGAGCAGGCGGGCCTTCAACTCGCGTTGGGCTATGCGAAAGGCCGCTTCGCGCTGCCCGGTATCATAGAGGGCAAACACGCTGTCCGAGACTGTCAGGATCTGCTGCTGAATCCGGGCGACGCCGTCGGCCAATTCCATCTCATCGGGCCGGAGCTCGGCGCGCCACCGCTGCTGCCAGTAGTCCACCACCTCGCCGGTGAGGCGGAATTCCTTGCGGGCGTCCGGGTCGAGACCGCTGAGATACCGCCAGATCACTTCGCTCTGGTCGAACATGGCCGTCTCGAGCTCGGCATACGTGCGCGTCCTGGCCATGCTTTCACCCAGCGCCTGCAGCGCCCGATGCTCGAGCGCGTTGCTGCGAATCGCCTCCGCTCCGACCAGGAGCGCAGGGAGGGCCATAAGGGAGAAGCCAAGCAGGAGCTTACGCTGGAAGGTCACGAAAAATCTGGGCCGGCGCTTCCCAGCCCGGCTTCGCGCCACCACCGGTAAAACGTGGCTCGGCCGATGCCGAGCGCGCGAGCCGCGGCGGTGCGGTTGCCCCCGTGGGAGGAGAGCGCTCTCAACAGAGCGGTCCGGCGATCCTCTTTGATCGGTGCGTGGAGAGTGTGAAGGACTCCGGGTGCCAGAAGCGTATCCATGGCCAGGTGGCCCAGCTCGATGTTGGGGGTCACGTCGGACGAGCTGGACGTAATCCTGGCCGATGCCTCCCGAAGCACCGCCTCCAACTGGCGGACGTTGCCGGGCCAGTCTCGGGCTCGAAGTGCCCCGAGGGCTTCTTCGGTGAGCCTAGTGCCGGGAGGAGCGTAGCGGGAGAGAAAGTGCTCCGCGAGGAGGGGGATGTCACCCCGGCGGTCGCGCAGCGCCGGAATGGCGATGCGGACCACCCGCAAGCGGCGGTGCAGGTCCGGACGGAGTCGCCCCTGAGCCACCTCCTCTTCCAGTGGGGTCGTGGAGGCTACGACCACTCGAACGTCCACGACCCGAGATTGGGAATCACCCCGGCGTTCGATCTCGCCGGCTTCAAGCAGGTGCAGCAGCCGAGCCTGGACCGGCAGCGGTATACGGCTGACCGATTCCAGAAACAGGGTGCCGGAATGAGCCAACTCAATCCGGCCGATGCGGGTTCCGGTGGCCCCAGTCAAGCTCCGCACTTCTCCGAAGAGCTCCGCCTCGAGAGCCATGGGAGCCACGGCAGCGCAGTCGACTGCGATGAGTGGCCGCTCCGCGCGGCGACTGCGGGCGTGAAGCAGCTGCGCGACGACTTCCTTCCCGACTCCGGACTCTCCCTCGATGACGACCGGAGCGTCGCTCGGCGCCACCGCATCGATCAGTTGGTACATCGCCTCCATTGCGGGATCCGAGCCTACCAGACTGCCGTAGCCGGGACGCCCATCCGGACCGGTGCCCTGGCGGCACAGCACTCCGGCATCGCGGATGACCACCAGGACGCCGACCGCTCCGGCCGCGTCAGTCCACGGTCGGGCGCTGACCTCCGCGGTGCGGACGTTGCCCTGCGCGCAGAGTACGTCAGCGAGGGTACGGATGGGACGGCCGGTCGAGCGTACATCCCAGAGGAGATCGGCCACCGCCGGTTCCAGCCGGAGAACGTCCCGCCAGGGAAGCGAGCGCCCTTCGGCAGGCGCCAGCCCTGTCACCCGGCTGGCCGCAGGGTTGTGCAGAAGCACGCGACCCGAGGCATCGACGCCGATCGCCCCGTCGTCCGTGGAGGCGAGCCAAGCCTCGAACATGCCCGCGTCGACCCTGTCGGCCATTCTGATTCTCTGCGGCGGAGAAGGTTGTCTGGTGAATATAGGGCGGAAAGGAGGGGGCAAGACAGGGCGGAAGACACGGGACCGACTAGTGCGCCGACGCCCCCGCCCCCGCCCGAGACCGGCCATGGCGGAAGAAGAGCAGCAGCGGCAACGCCAGGGTAAAGGTGATGCCCATGGTCAGGAAGACTTTTTCGAAGGCGACCATCGAGGCCTGCTGGCGCAGCACGCCTTCGAGCGCCCCGTAGGCCCGATACTGCGCCTCCGCCAGGGTGCCGCCCTCACTCATCATCCGATGGGTCACCCGGTCGAGCCAGACCCGCGTGGATGGCTCGACCAGAGAGAGATGCGGAACCAGTGCCTGCCGGCCTTGCTCGGTGAAGCGCGTGAGCAGGGTCGCCGTGATCGCGATACCAAAGCTGCCGCCGAGCTGGCGAGCCAGATTGAACAGCCCGGTTCCCTGGGCCATCTGATCAGGCCGCAGGTCCGCCACGGCCGCACCGGTCAAGGGGACAAAGATGAACCCCAGCCCGACGCCACGCAGAATCATCGGCCAAAAGAGATCCTGCATCCCGATCTGCAGCGTGAAGTGGTAGTGCAGCCACATCGACCAGAGGAACAGCAACACCCCGATCGGAATCAGGATGCGGGCATCGAACCGCTGCCCCAGGCGGCCCATGAGGGCCATGGTGAAGGCACTGGCGATGGCCCCGGGCAGGAGCACCTTGCCGGTATCCCAGGCGGCGTATCCCAGGAGGTTCTGCAGAAACACCGGGAGCGCAAAGACGCTGGCGTAGAGCGCGAAGCCCAGGACGCTCGCAAAGGTTACTCCCGCCGCAAGCTGGCGGTTCTTGAGAATTCGGAGGTTCACTATGGGATTGGCCGTCCGGAGCTCGTGCCAAACGAACAGCACCAGGCCGATGCCCGCCAAGACCGATTCCACGACAATCTCGCGGGCCTCGAACCAGTCCTTCGCTTCTCCCCGCTCGAGCAGGACCTGGAGCGAGCCGATACCGAGAATCAGCAGTCCCAGGCCGGCCCAGTCGACGCCGGACCTTCGACTGATCTCATGCGCTGGCTCGGGCACCGAGCGCCAGGTCATGACCGCGGCGAGGATCCCGAGCGGCAGATTGATGTAGAAGATCCAGGGCCAGGAGTAATTGTCGGTGATCCATCCGCCGAGGGTCGGGCCCAGTGTAGGCCCCACCATGACGCCCATGCCGAAGATCGCCATGGCCTTGCCCCGTTCCTGCAAGGGAAAGACGTCGAACAGGATGGCCTGGGCAGTGCTGATGAGGGCGCCGCCGCCGATGCCCTGGATGACGCGCCAGAGCACCAGGCTTTCCAGCGAGCGGGCACTGCCGCAGAAGAAGGAGGCCAGAGTGAAGAGGGCGATCGACGCGGTGTAGTAGTTCCGTCGGCCGAAGCGATCCGACAGCCAGCTGGTGACAGGGAGTACGATCACGTTGGCTACGATGTACCCCGTGCTGACCCAGGCGATTTCATCCAGCGTCGCGCCCAGGTTTCCCATCATGTGCGGGATCGCGACGTTGACGATGCTGGTGTCCACCAGCTCCAGTACGCTGGCCAAGGTGACCGCGAAGGCGATCAGGTAGCGAGAGCGATAGATCTGATCCCGGCTCGCCAGTTGCGGCCGGGCGGGAAGGGCTAAGGTGGCCATGCCGACGAGGTCACCCGGTCGTAATGGTCACTTCGACCGACATTCCCGGCCGGAGCGGAGTCGCGGGGTCGGTATCCGGGTCCACCGCGATGCGGACCGGCAGCCGCTGAACCACCTTGGTGAAGTTGCCGGTCGCGTTGTCCGGCGGCAGCAGGGCGAAGCGCGCGCCCGTGGCCGGGCTCAGACTCTCCACTTTGCCGTGGAAGACCCGGCCGGGATACGCATCCACCGTGAACTCCACCGCGTCCCCGACCGCGACGTGCGCGAGCTGGGTCTCCTTCAGGTTGGCGGTCACCCAGACGTTCTTCTCCGGGACAATGGACAGCAGGTTCTGACCCACCTGAACCAGCGCGCCCGGTTCGGCGCTGCGCTTCGCGATCCGTCCATCGGTCGGCGCGACGATCACCGCGTAGCTCAATTGCAGCTGAGCATTGTCCACGGCGGCCTGGGCGGCGGCCAGCCGGGCGTCGGCACCCCGCACCGCCGCGCCGGAGGCGGACACCTGACTGCCGGCCGCCGCGGCCTGCTTGCGAGCCGCCTGCAAATTCGCGCCCGCCGCGTCGTAGGCCGCCTGAGCCTCATCCAGTTGCTGGGCCGAAATGATCTTGGAAGCGGCGAGCCCGCGGTAGCGCTCGAGGTCCGAGGCTGCCTTGCGATAGCTGGCTTCCGCTGCGGCGACGGCCGCTTGGGCCGACGCGGCCTGGGCCCGGGTGGCATCGAGCTGGGCCGCCGCCTGCCCGGCGCGGCCCCGCGAGCTCACCGCGCTCTGCGCGTCGCGCAAATCAGCCTCGGCCTGCAGCAGCCGCACCTGGAAATCCCGCCGATCCAGCACGACCAGCGTGTCACCCGCTTTCACGTGCTGGTTGTCATCGATCAGCACTCGCTCGACAAAGCCGGAGACCCGGGGAGAGATGGTCGTGATATGGCCGTCAACCTGGGCATTGTCCGTAGTCACATGATGCCGGCTGTAGATGTAGCGGCGGACTCCCCAGATACCCAGCGTCAGCACCAACAGGCCGAGGATGAGAAGGGGAAGGCGCTTAGTCCAGCTCTTCGCCCGAGGGGCTGCCGTCGCTGGAACGTCCAGTGCTATGTCGGTCATATCGGTCTCTTGGCGTCGGTTACGTTCACTGCAGTTGGTCGATCACGCCCAGCGCGCGATAGGCGCTCACCCGGGCCGTGCCATAGTTGACTCGGGCCTGAATCAACGCGTCGCGAGCGGAGATCACGGACCCTTGCGCGTTGGTAGTCTCTACGCTCCCGGCCACGCCGGCGCGGAACCGTTCCTGCGCCTGACTCAGCTCCTGCTCCGAGAGCCGGAGGCGTTGGTCCGCGATGGCGACCTGCTGCTGCGCGGAAGCCAGATCGAGCACCGCCTGGCGGGCCTCGGTCTCAACTCGATTGACCAGGTCGTGCTCCCTGAGCTGCTGCACCTCGAGCTTGGCCGCTTGCTCCTTTACCCGGCTCTGGCGGCGGAAGCCGTCCAGGATCGGGACGCTCAGCAGCAACTGCACGTTGTAGCTGTCCTCCAGCGCGCCGGTCCTCTGGCCGCTCTCCTGCCAGGCGCCGCTGACCGACAGGCTGGGGAGATACTCGTACCGGATGGAGTTCAGGTCGCGGCGTGCGGCGGTGGTGCGCGCGCGCTCGGCTGCCAGCTCGGCCCGGTGCTCCCGAGCGAAGTCGGCCGCCGAATCGGGCCGGAGCGGTAGATTCATCGGGCCCAGTCCCAGCGAGTCGGCCAACGCCACCGCGGTGCCCGACGGGAGATCCAGGGTGCGCAGGAAATCGAGTCGAGCGCGATCGACGCTGTTTCGCGCCACTTCGAGCTGGGTCTGTACCGACGCGAAGCTCACCTCGCTCCGGGTGGCGTCGATCGCGGGGCTGACGCCTGCGGATACCAGCTGGCGAGCCTGCGCCAGCAGCTCCGCCGCGATGGTGCTGTCGGCTTCCCGGGCCCGAACCGTCTCCTGGGTGCTCAAGAGTTGCAGGTAGGCCAATCCCGCCGTGGCGCCGGCCAGCTCTCCGGCCGCCTGGGCGTCGAGTCCCGCCGCGATCGCGGTGTCCCGCCCGGCGCGCAGGCGGGCGATCAGGCTCGCGTCGAAAACCGTCTGCGTTGCCCGGAGCTGGAATCGCCACACACTGAAAGGGTCGGTGACTCCGGTCGCAATGGGGATTCCGAACTCATCCAGATTAACCGTCTGCCGGGTGACCGATGCGTTGCCGCTGAAGTTCGGCAGCAGGTCGGCCCGTCGCTCCCCGACGCGAGCGTTGGCCGCCCGCACGTTGAGCCGAGCCAGGGCGGCGTCCACTCCCTGTTTCCTCCCCAGCGCAATGGCCTGAAGCAGCGTCAATGGACCTGCGGGAATGGAGGGTTGCTGGGCCGCCGCCGGCGCGGCAGCACTCAGAAGAGCGACGAGGGGGAGAGCGCAGCGCATTGGTCGATGCCTCAAGTCCGGTCCGCGGGTGACTCGAGCACTCCGTGGAGATAGAGATCGATCAGGCCCTCGAGCGCCTGCTCGTCCGTCAGCGCGGCAGGGTCGAGGCGATGGTAGAAGCATTGGACCTGGGCGGTGTGCACCAGAAGCGAGGGAAGCCCCCGAGCGGCGAAACCGCGCGACGCTCCGCGAAACTCGCCGGTGGCGACTCCCCGGTCGAGCACATCGGCGACGATGCGGCGGGCGCGGAGAATGACCTCGTCGAAGTAGAACTGGGCCAACTCGGGGAAGCTTTCCAGCTCTGCCTGAACCAGCCGGGTGATGCGGGCCATTCGGTCGTTGCGGAGTCCGTAGTAAAGCCGGGTGATCAGCTGAACCAGGAGCTCACGACAACTCCCCTGGTGATTACGGACCAACTCCTCGCACTCCGCCAGCGCAACCACCACCTTGGCACGCACCATTTCCCGGAAGAGCGATTCCTTGGAATCGAAGTAGAGATAAACCGTCCCTTTGCTCACGCCAGCGAGGCGCGCGACGTCGTCCAGTTTGGTGCGGGCGAATCCGCTCTCGCCGAACACCGTCTGAGCTGCGTCGAGGATTTCCTCCGGTCGAGCATCGGGTCGGCGTTGCCAGCGGGGTGGGGTGAACTCAGCGGAGGGGCGATCGGGCACGAGCGGGGGCTTTCCTTCCAGCAAGTAAGTAACTGACCGGTCAGTAAGATATACACTCCAGCATACCCGTCAAGCCCGCGGGACAGGCTGCGGTATCCAAGTTGTAAATCTTTTGAGGGTAATTAATTAGATGACCGATGACCGGCGGAAGGTGGTCCTGGTCAGTCACCGATCCACATTCGGCTCACTTCTCTTGCTCAGGTACGCGGAAGTTCCTAATTTGCATCAACCTACCCGGAGGCCAGCCGATGTCGGATGCATTCCTCAGCTCCGACGACTTCGACGAACAAGCTCATCACCTCTACAACGAAGGCCGCTATGATGAAGCCCTGAGCATACTTAGGGAGGGAATAACCCTCTATCCCCACGCCGTCGAACTCCACATTGGAAAAGCCTACGCCCATCTAGCCCGCGAGGAATTCGCCTGGGCCCGGCGCAGCTTCGAGCAGGCCTTGTCCCTCGACCCGGACCATGAGGATGGTCTGGCTGGCTTAGGGGAAACGGTGCTCAAAGTGGGGGACCGAGCGGCAGCGCTCAGGGCTTTCGAACGCATTCTTCAGTTGGGTTTTCAGGACGACCACGAGTTGATGCTCCAGGTTGGCCGAGCGCTGTTTCGTGAGGGCTTGATCTCCCCCGCGCATCGCTTCTTCGATCTGGCCGCCTCGGCCCACCCCGAGTCGCCGGATGCTGCCGCCTGTCTGGGCTATGCCGCGCATCGGATGGGCAACGACGCGGGCGCGTTCTATTGGCTCCGCCGGGCATTGGAGATCGACGCCAACTACACCGAGGCGCGGATCTATCTCGCGAATCTGTTGTACGATCGCGGGGAGACCGAGGCCGCACTCCACCACCTGGAGCGCACCCAGCCCGAGGACCACTTCGACGAGCTCGGCATCTGGCGGCACATAGAATTGAAGAAGACCATCTACCGGCTGCCGGATCAGGACCCGGAGCTGGCTCCCTGGTTGACCCGACTGGGGGAGGTGGCGGGCGAGCCCGATCCGCTGGATGTGTTGCTCGCCGAGGTCGAGGCCCAGCAGTCCGATGGATCGGTACGCGATCCCCACCAACTGGAGCTCTTCGGCACGCTGCTGAGCGAGCTGCACGCCATGCAGAAGAAGCCCGGACAATCAGAGCCCCACCTGATCGTCACTCTGGCGGGCAACTCCATCCGGGGCACCTGGGACGAGATCCTGCTGCAGATGAAGGCCGCCGATCGCGACTGGGCCGACGCCCCGCTCAGCGATTTCATGGCCAGTCTCGCCCGCAGGGGGCAGGCGGAGACCGGCGTCATCATTCCGACCACCAATGCCGAGGCCTTCATCAGAGGAAGTGCAGAGGCGGGGGTGTTGCGGATAGTCCAGTAAGACGGAACACGTGAAAAGTGAAGGGTGAAACGTGAAGGGTAGGGTCGCTCTTCACGTTTCACTTTTTATGTTCTACGCTGTTTACTATTCACGTTTCATGCTTCACGTTTCACGCCCTTGACGTCGGTCCCCTGGAGTTCCGCCTTGCCCCTTTCCTCTCTGCCCCTCTGGACCACCGGGGTTCGTAAAGAAGTTCTCCCCAATGGCTTGACGCTCGTGGTACAGGAGGACCGGTCCGCGCCGGTCGTGGCCATCGTCACGTATGTCAAGGCCGGGTTTTTCGACGAGCCGGACCGGTGGACCGGGGTTTCCCATGTGCTCGAGCACATGTTCTTCAAGGGCACCCCACGCCGGGGCGTGGGCGCCATTGCCCGCGAGACCAAGAGTGCAGGTGGATATCTCAACGCCAGCACCTCCTACGATCATACGGCCTACTTCACCGTGCTCCCCGCGTCGGGGCTAAGGGTGGCGCTGGACATTCAGGCTGATGCGCTGCGGAATCCCCTGATCGATCCCACTGAGCTTGCCCGCGAGCTGCAGGTCATCATTGAAGAGGCCAAACGGAAGCTGGACACGCCCTCCGCGGTGGTCCACGAGACCCTGCATGAGGTGATGTTCGATCGGCACCGGATCCGCCGCTGGCGAATCGGGCACGAGAAACAGCTCGCGGGATTCACCCGGGACGATCTCTGGACCTACTACCGGTCGCGCTACGTGCCCGAGCGCACCGTGGTCGCCATCGTCGGTGAGGTTGAGCCCGAGGCTGCTCTTGAGCTGGCCCGGGCTGCTTACGGGGACTGGCCGGCCGCCGTCGCGGCCATCGATCCGTCTCCGGAGGAACCGCCCCACCGCGAGGTACGCGCGCGCACGCTCCGCGGGGATGTGTCTCAGGCCGATCTGGCCATCGGTTGGCGCACCGTTCCGCCGCTGCACCGGGATGCCCCCGCGCTCGACGTCGCCGCCGCCGTGCTAAGCACTGGAAGAGGGAGCTGGCTGTATCGCTCCCTGCGAGAGCCAGGCGTGGTGACCTGGATTTCCGCACACAATTACGCTCCCACCGAACTGGGGGTGTTCAGTCTCAACGCCGAGCTCCCGCCCGAACGACTTTCCCAGGCGGTTGATGGTATTGCGCGGGAGATCGCCCGGCTTTCGCTGCGGGGTCCCTCAGCCGAGGAACTGGACCGCGCTCGCACCCTGCTTCAGGTGCGCTGGGCCAGGCGATTCGAAACCATGGAAGGGAGGGCTGGGGCGTTGGCCGCCGCCGAGGCGCTGGAGGACGTCTCCCTGATTGACCGGGAATACCAGATGCTCGCGGCCGTGAGGCCGGACGATGTGAGCGAGGTCGCCAACCGCTATCTGGATCCGGAAAACGTGAACGCCGTCGCCTATCTGCCGGAGGACGAAGGGGTCGAGCTCTCTGCCGACCTGCTGGCGAAAGCTTTCGCAGTCACCCCGCTGCAGGCGCCCCCGGTCATCACCGCGACCGTACCAACACCCAAGAGTCCCAGGCCGGCCGCGGCCCACCGCGAAGCAGAGGTGCTGCACACCAGCCTGCCTGGGGCGGATATCCTGGTGCGGCGAAAGCCTGGCGTGCCTCTGGTGCACCTCGGGATCTATGCCCCGAAGGCCGAATTCGATCCGCCCGCCCAGTCGGGCCTGGGAGCGCTAACGGTGCGAAGCGCCGTGCGTGGGGCCGGCGGGCTCGCAGCAGGAGCGCTGGCGTACGCCTTCGAGCGGCTGGGCGGCAGCTTGGCACCGACCACCGCCTCGGACTGGCTCGGTTGGGGAACCTCCGTCATGACGGAGCATCTGAGCGAGGCGGCGGCCTTGCTCGATCTGGTTTTCCGTGCTCCGCACTTCGCTGCCCTGGAAGTGGACACTGAGCGGGGACTCATGGTCGCGGAGGCGGAACAGATAGCGGACGACATGTTTCGCTACCCTTTCCAGCTGGCGCTGTCCGTGGGCTTTGGCGAGCAGGGATATGGCCTCCCGATCGGAGGCCTTCCCCACACGCTCGCCGCCATCACTGCCTCCGACGCCAGAGCTTGGCACGAGCGAGCCATCCTGAAAGTGCGCCCGGTCGTGATAGCGGTTGGCGACGTTGACCCACAGCAGGCGTCGGAAGCGCTCGCAGGTGCCTTCAGCGATTGGCCGGAGCGACCCAGGATTACCGGGCTTGCTCCAGTCGCCTGGGTGCCCAATGGGCGGGAAGCTCCGGCTCGCGTCGTGACCCGAGAGAAGGCTCAGGTCGCGGTGGCGATGGTGTTCCCCGGTCCCGACCGGCGGGATTCCGACCGGGCGGCCGCCCTGGTCTGGTCGGCCGTCGCGAGCGGTCTCGGCGGGCGACTTTTCGAGGCGCTGCGGGACCGGCGCTCGCTGGCGTACACTGTCATGGCGACCGCCTGGCAGAAGTCGCGGGCCGGCGCGTTGCTCAGCTATATCGCCACGTCGCCTCAGCGAGAGGACGAGGCCCGAGATTCCATGCTGACAGAGCTGGAGCGGTTCGCGGCCGAGCCGGTGAGTGACGCCGAGCTGAGGCAGGCGGTCAACTATCTCACGGGACAGGCGGAAGTGGGTCGCCAGAGCGGGGCCTCGTTGGCGGGAGAAATTCTCGAGGCCTGGGTCGCGGGGACGGGACTCCACGAGTTGGAGGATCCGGCGGCCTTGTTCCGCAGCGTGACCGCGCCCGATATCCAGCAGGTCGCCTCCCGCTACATCAGGGGAGCGCAGCGGGCAGAGGGGGTCATTCGGGGCACGGGAGCGTCGCGAACGCCGCTGGCAGCGCTGGAGGGGTGACCTGTGGGTCTCAGGGGGGGACTCCTAGCCGGCGCAGGATGACGTCCACTCCCTTGGCCACGTTCGCCGGCGCTCGGGCGGCGATGTCGATGAAGCAGGTACCTGCCCCCGGGGTGGCGTGCACTACGATATGCCCATCCCGGCACAGCATGCCGATCACCAACCCCCTGGGGCCCTGACGCACAACCGGCGGCCCCAGCGCCAGCATCCCGACGGCGCCCGCCGCGGCGACCACCATCGCCGAGAGAGCGTCGGGATCGCTCAGCCGTTCTGACGCGAGCTCGCTCAACTCGAAGCAGTCGTGGTGAAAGCTGGACTCTGAGTCGAGCGTGCTCATCTCAAGCTCGTGCTGGAAAGGTCGCGACCGCTTCGCGATAGCCTTCTGCGTTTCCCACGTCGAAGAACCGACCCGAGTTGATCACACCTGCCAACGCGTTCCGCCGAGCCAGCCGTTGCAGCACAGGTACGTCGTCCAGCTCGGCAGTGCCGGAAAGCCCTCGGGCCACCTCCTCGAACTCCGGCAGAATGTCCCCGGGAAATGCCATGCGACCGATCGGCGTGATGGCCGAGGGCTGCCCGCCGGTATCGAACGAACCGGTGCCCTTGTCGGCGATCGCGGTGACCCGGAGCGTGCCGTCCGCGGCCTTGGCGACCTGCGCCCGGCCGGTGGCTCCCGCGGCACCACTCTTTTCTCGCGCGATCTCGGCCAACAGCACCGTGGCCAGGCCGGTGCTGCGATAGGTGGCGAGCACGGCCGCGGTCGGATTAACGTCGATAAACAGGTTGTCGGGCAGGATGGCCAGGAACGGCGATCCGGCGAGCGGATCGCGCGCCCGAAGGAGTGCGTCACCCAGGCCACGAGGATGGTCCTGGGGGACAAACTCGAGGTCCAGGGGCCCGGGGTAATTGCGGGCGATGACCTCCAGTAGGGGGCGGTGAGGGTTGGTAACGATGATGGCGCGCAGCAGTCCCGCGTCCGCCGCTTCGTCCAGCACCCAATGCAGCACCGGCCGAAGGCCGACAGGAAGAGTTTCTTTGGGAAGCCAGCGAGTGATGGGGAGCAGACGAGTCCCCAGTCCGCCGCAGGGGACAACCGCAGTGTCGAGAATCATCCGAGGGAGAACGCGGTGAAAGGCCGAGGGATGGACCAGACTATCTTGAACCCCAGGTCTCGATCCATGCAGCCTCTCGGATCCAGCCAAAGGAAGCAAGGTGTCCGAAAGTAGTCCTCGCCCCATAGGCGAGCAAGGCCGCCGTGTCTGGACCATGGCCGACGTGCTGAGCGCGCTCCGCATCCCTTTGGCGGTGGCGTTTCCCCTGGTCTCGAACCAATGGCGGCTGGTGATTCTGGGCGCCGCGGCCGCCACCGATCTGCTCGACGGCCAAATCGCGCGACGGTTCGGCAGCTCGGCGTTCGGGGCCGTCATTGACCCGGTCGCAGACAAGCTATTCATGCTCTCGGCTTTCGGCGTCGTGGCGTTCAGCGGCCGGCTGGAATGGTATGAGATCCTCGGCGTGCTGCTGCGCGACATCGTCGCCACCGTAGCCTTTGTGGTCACCTTCGTCTCCCACCGGCCCCGAGCCATACCGGCCCGGGCCGGCGGCAAGGCAGTGACGGTGGCACAGGTACTCACGCTGCTGCTGTTTCTGCTGGATTCACCCCATCTCTCGTCCATGGCGTGGGCCACCACCGCGGTCGCGCTGTATGCGATCTGGGACTACTACAGGGTGGCGCCGAGAGCCGAGCGAAGCTTCGGGAGGGAGTAGGGAATGCCGATCGAGACGAAGCGGGTGAGCGTGAGTTGGGAGGGAGGCCTGCGTTTTCGGGGCGGAGAGCCGGGCAACGTTGCGATCCTGATTGATGGGGATAACTCCGAGGCTCCCGGCCCGATGCTGACGCTCCTGCTGGCGGCCGCGAGCTGCACCGGGTCCGACGTCGTCGTGATTCTGGAGAAGATGCGGGTCAAGCTCCAGGATCTGCGGATCGACATCACCGGAGTACGCCGGGAGGCGGAACCTCGCCGCTATACTGCCCTGCACCTGGACTATCAGCTCAAGGGCGAGGGTCTCGACGAGTCCAAGGCTCGCCGCGCGATCGAGCTCTCGGTTCAGAAATACTGCTCGGTGCTCTCCTCCCTGGCGCCCGATATCAAGATCACGCATGGACTCTCGCTGGCGTAGCCTGCTGGCGGCGATGGGAGTGGTCCTCACCGCGCCGCCACTGGCTGCACAGCAAGGGAAGGAGCTCGGCCTGCAGGCGATCGGGACAGCCTCGGACCCGGCGCTGGCAGTCGTCGGCGTCTATGGCGCCATTCGGACTGCCTCGCGAATCCGGCTCTCCGCAGCCGCGGGCGCGGGTATTTCTCGGAGCGAGGCGGCGTGGCGAGGCGAGCTTCTGGTTCATTTCCTGTTGAGCCCGACTGCCCGACGTGGCCCGGGAGTATACGCGGCCGGGGGCGTGGCGGCCGCAGGCGGGCCGGTCGAACGCGGCTATATCGTGCTGACCCTGGGGGTTGAGGACAGTCCAGGGCAGCGCGGCGGATGGTTCGCCGAGGCCGGCGTCGGGGGTGGGGCCAGGCTGGCGTTGGGGTATCGCTGGCGGTGGAGCAGTAAGCTAGGGAGACTATAGCCCGGCCGCTACGCGGCGGTCGAACAAAAGCGCCCCGAGGGAACTCTCGGGGCGCTGGCGTCAGGGCCGTGCGATCAGATGGCGCTCTCGACCGCTTCGGGCTTGCGTTGTACCGGCTGACAGAATCGCTCCCCAAGAACCCGGAGCTGGCTCAGCTCCTTCTCTCCGAGATCGTCGTAGCGATCAGCCAGGTACAGCATGGTGTCGTCGAACCAGTCTTTCTGGTGCTCCGGCAGGGCGTCGATGACGCCGCAGCGGAGAATGTGACTGAACAACTCATCGCGGGCCTGATCGAAGGACCCCGCCTCTGCCGTCCGTTTCACTTTCTTTCTGTTCATCGACCTTCCTTTTCGCGACGCGCGAGCGTCTTGGTAGAGGGATTAGTTGAAAATATATCGGGTTGCACCAATTGGTGCAAACCTCGACTTTCCCCCGGCGAATCCGGCCTTGCATTATGTTTATCGGCAGCAAACACATGAACTTGAACGAGGGCGGGCCGCGCCCTCGAGGTTGCCATGGCAGAGCATGATGAAGTGTACGACGACGCCCGGGCTCAGCGGCTGGCCGCCTTGCTGCGGGCGTTGGCCGATCGGATCCAGGAGCTGGATCGCGCAGGCCAACTGCTTCGTGCCGGGCCCGAGCTGCTTCAGTTGATGGGTGATGCCCGCAGTGAGCTCTTCCACCATGAGGTCCGGAGCACTTACGACACTCCGGAGGTCGCTGACAATCGCCGCATCGTGGACGAAGCCCACCGGCGCGACACCTTCTCTCTCGACGAACCGGAGGACGATGAGCCATGGCGTCGGCGTCCGTCGGAATGAAACAGTTTTATGCGGTGCTGGCGGCGGTCGTGTTCATCGGGATCGGGGCCCTAGGGTACCTCCTGGCCAAGCCGGCGACAGTCAGCATCCCGGCCAACGTGACGGTCCAGCCGTCGGACACGGCGGGCTTCAAGGGCTACCTGAAGGGCTCTCCCAATGCGCCGGTCGAGATCACTGAGTTTGCCGACTATCAGTGTCCCTTCTGTCAGACTTTCGCCACGCTCCAGATGCCAACGATCGAGCAACGCCTGATCCAGACCGGGCGGCTGCGCTGGCGCTATATGGATTTTCCCTTGGCCCAACATCCCTACTCCCGGCTCGCCGCCCACTCGGCGGCCTGCGCCGACGAGCAGGGAAAGTTCTGGCCCCAGCATCAGCGGATCTACGAAGGCCAGGCGGAATGGACGGCGGCTCGGTCGGCGGCCAACATCTTCCACGACTACGCCAAAGCCAACGGCCTCGATCTCGCCCGCTACGACAGCTGCATGCAGGCCGGCAAGTATGCCGGGCGGATCCAGGCGAGCTATGAGGAGGGCGTCAAGCTGGGCGTGAGCTCGACGCCGACGCTGTTGATCGGGAACCGTCTGTATCAAGGTCGGTTCGACTCGGACGCCATCAGCAAACTGGTCGATTCGCTGGCACCTCGTCCGACCACATGATCTACCGCATGGGCGCGGCATTGATGAGCCTCGTCGGGCTCTTCGTGTCGGCGTATCTCTATTTGTACAAGATCGGGCGTATCGGCACACTGGCCTGTGGCAGCGGCGGCTGTGAGACGGTCCAGGCCAGCCCCTGGAGCCGGATCGCCGGAGTGGAGGTGGCCCTGGTTGGCGTGGTGGGGTATGCCGCGCTCCTCCTGGTGGCGCTGATGGCGTTGCAGCCGGCACTCGCCACCCGGCGCTGGCCGCCGACCCTGCTGTTGGTCCTCGCCTCCCTCGGGCTCCTCTTTACCATGTATCTCACCTCGCTCGAGCTGTTGGTCATCCGTGCCATCTGCCGCTGGTGCGTGGGCTCCGCCGCTATCATCACCAGCATCTTCGTCCTCGCACTTCTCGACTTCCGGCGGGGTGGACCTGGCAGAACGGCTGTTCCTGTCGGCCCGGAGCCTCATTCGGCGCGGTGATGGCAACCTCAGCGATCCGAACGACCGCAGCCCGATTTTCCCCCGCTCTCGCCGAGCCGCCCACGGGGAAACGTCTCGCCGCACTGTCCCTCACGGCACTGGGCGTGGTGTATGGGGACATCGGCACCAGCCCGCTTTATACCATCAAGGAATGCTTCGGGACGGAGTACGGGTTCGTGCCCAACCCGGCCAACGTCTACGGGATTCTGTCACTCATCGTGTGGTCGCTGGTCGTGGTCGTGGCGATCAAGTACCTGGTCTTCATTCTCCAGGCGGACAATCGGGGAGAGGGCGGGGTGCTGGCGATGCTGGCCCTTCTCACGCAGCGGGGACAGGACCTGCCCGGACGTCGCCGGCGGCGTCTCCTGATCCTCCTGGGGATCTTCGGCACGGCTCTCCTGTTCGGCGACGGCGTGATCACGCCGGCGATTTCCGTGCTGGGCGCGATGGAGGGGTTGGAAGTCGTCGCCCCCGATCTGACGCACATTGTGGTCATCGCGACGGTGGTCATCCTCTTCCTGCTCTTCCTGTTTCAGAAGAAAGGGACGACTCGCGTCGGCCGCACCTTCGGCCCTATCACCCTGCTGTGGTTTCTCACCATCGGTACCCTGGGAGCGATGGAGATCGCGCGCGCCCCGGAAATTCTGACGGCGGTGAACCCGGGGTATGGGATCCGGTTCTTCATCGATCACGGCTTCGTCGGCTTCGCGGTCCTGGGGGCCGTATTCCTGGCCGTCACCGGGGCCGAAGCGCTCTATGCTGATATCGGCCATTTCGGAAAACGACCGATCCGGCTGGCCTTCTTCTCGCTGGTGCTGCCCTGTCTCCTGCTCAACTACTTCGGCCAGGGGGCCCTCTTGTTGCGAGACCCCAGCGCCGTTTCCAACCCCTTCTACCTGCTCGCTCCCCGCTCCTTCCTCTATCCGCTCCTGGTCATATCCACACTGGCTGCCATCGTGGCTTCCCAGGCGCTGATATCGGGGGCCTTCTCGCTGGCACAGCAGTCCATTCAGCTGGGGTATAGCCCGCGGCTCACCATCACCCACACCTCGGCCAAAGAGGCGGGTCAGATCTACGTGCCTGAGGTGAACCACGCGCTCATGGTGGGCACCCTGCTCATCGTGGTCGGCTTCCGCTCCACCGACGCACTGGGAGCGGCGTACGGGATCGCCGTCACCGGCACGATGGCGATCACCACGCTGCTTTTCGCGGTCGTGGCCCGGGCCCGGTGGCAATGGCCCCTCTGGCGGGTGGTGGCGCTCGCGGGATTCTTCTTCAGCTTCGACCTGGCGTTCATGGGCGCCAACGTGCTCAAGATCGAGCAGGGCGGTTGGGTGCCGCTGGTCATCGCCACCGCCGTCGGCATCCTGATGACTACCTGGAAGCGGGGGCGGCTGATCCTGGCGGCGGTGATCCGGGAGAACACCCTCCCCATGGACCTGTTCCTAGTGGACGTGGCCCGGCGGAAGCCCCATCGGGTCCCCGGTACCGCGGTCTTTCTCACCTCCGATTCCAGTGGAGCTCCTCCGGTACTCCTGCACCATCTGAAACACAACAAGGTGCTCCACGAAACCACCATGCTGCTCTCGGTAGTGACCGAGGGGATCCCCCAGGTGGACCGGGCTGATCGGGTGGAGTGTCGCGACCTGGGGGAGGGCTTCTATCAGGTCATCGCCCACTTCGGTTTCATGGAGACCCCGGACGTGCCGGCCGTGCTGAGTATGCTCGGGCAGGCTCCCCCGGGCGGTCGGCCGCTCTCGGTAAAGGTGATGGAGACGACCTTCTATCTGGGTCGGGAGACCCTGATCCTCACTCCGCAGCACAAGACGAGGGTCAGTCCGGTCGGCGAGGGCAGCGGTGCTCACCTGGGTCGAATGGCGCTTTGGCGGAGAAAGTTGTTCATCCTGATGACCCGGAACGCCCAGTCGGCCACTGCGTTCTTTGGGCTGCCGCCCAACCGGGTGGTCGAGCTGGGAGCGCAGATTCAGTTTTGAGCTGCAGGAAGAAGCGAGCAGTCAGAAGTGAGCAGGCGGGAACGGTGGCAAAGCCGCGCCGCGAAGTTCCCGCCTCCTTACGCTCCCCCGTCCTTTGCAGTAAAATCTCGCGGACTGCGACGGCCAGCGCTCCGAAAATGGGTGGTGCTGGCTTTTGCAATCCCTAGCACCGCAACGGCTTAGAGCCGCTGGCACCGGTCTCGCCCTCCCCCGGCCGAGGTCGCGAAGTCGCCTGCGGTTGAGGCGTCGATCCGCCCGATAAGAGCACACCCGGAGTGATCCGGGGCCGCAAAACTAGAGGTCTCACCACCGGTGAGATAGCTCGGTGCCGAAGGAGGAGTTGATGTCCCCGCAGGAGGTGCAACGTGGCCTGGCCGCGCCTGAGATGCTCGGGCTGGAGAGCCGCGTCGAAATTCTCAAAGTCGCGGTGAGCCTCCTGGAGGAGATGCCGGAGGGGGGTGGCCGCCTGGTGATCGACCTGACGCACACGCGCCAGGTGGACTCGGCGGGACTGGGCGCCCTGATGCTGATCCAGCGCCATGCGGCGGAACGCCGCCAGTGTGTCGTGCTGCGCAATCCCAGCGAGGAGATTCGCTTCCTCCTCGTCCTCACCAAGCTGGCCGAGCTCTTTCAGATCGACATCAGCTACGACTGAGCGCTCACCCCCGGTCGGCCCCCGGGTAGGCTGGGGATGGACGGGTCCCGCTCAAACGATTAGTGTACCCCGCAGAATTTGCTTCTCTGTCGCGGTGTCCTCCTGCGCCGCTCTGCGGGGTGCGTGGCATGACCGAGCCCAAGCGCCGACGGCGCGTCCTGATCGTGGAGGACGAGCGAGCGCTCCGACTCAGCTACGAGCGGGCATTTCAGCCGCGGTACGACTTGGTATTCGCCTCCACCGGGGCCGAGGCCCTGGAGCAGCTGGAGCAGCATAAACCCGATGTCGCGGTGCTGGACATGCGGTTGCCCGACACGGACGGAGTGGAGTTGCTGCGGCGGATCCGGTTGACGCAGCCCGAACTGCCAGTCATCATCACCACCGCTTACATGAGCATCGAGCCCCAACTCAAGGTTCTGGATCTTCCCCACTCCGGTTACATCGTCAAACCCTTCCGTCTCGACGAGCTCGGCGCCCGCATCGATGCCGTCCTGTGACGGCACTCCCAGTGGCGCCGCGCCCCCCTTGCTCGCTGCGCGAGGACTGAGCCGCTCTTTCGGCCGCCGGCGGGTTCTCCACGACATCCATCTCACCCTGGAACCGGGAGAGGCCCTCGCTGTAGCAGGGCCGAACGGCGCGGGGAAGAGCACCCTATTGCGGCTCCTCGCCGGGCTCATGCGCCCGAGCGCGGGAGAGGTCCAGGTCATGGGCCGGCCGGTCCGGGGGGAGGAGGGCAAGGCCCGGCGCGTCATCGGTCTGCTGTCGCATCAATCGTTGCTGTATGACGACCTGACCTTGCTGGAAAACCTGACCTTTGCCGCCCGGCTGTACGGCATTGCTCGCCCGCGAGAGGCGGCAATGGCCGCTCTGGAGCAGGCCGGCCTGGCAGCTCGGGCGGAGGAACTGCCTCGGCGCTTGAGTCGCGGACTGTTGCAGCGGGCGGCGATCGCACGAACCCGGCTGCACAGTCCCCGGCTGCTGCTGCTGGATGAGCCCTTCACTGCACTCGACGCCGCCTCGGCCGAGCGGCTCAGGAGTGAGCTACGGGATTCGCTGGAAGCCGGTCTGGGCGTCGTGCTGGTGACTCATCACCTCGCCGAGGTGTGGGGAGTGGCCACTCGAATCGCGGTGCTGGTGGAGGGTCGCTGGGTGTGGGAGGAGCCGCGGCCGGGCGAGCTGGATGAGTTCGTAAGCCGGTATCGGGGGCTGGTCGGTGCCTGAGACGTTTCGTCTGGCGCTCGCGGTGGCGGGCAAGGACATCAGGGCCGAACTCCGGAGCCGAACCGCACTGCTCTCCGCCATAGTTTTCGCGGCGCTGGTGCTCGTGGTCTTCAACTTCGCCCGGGATCCCACGGCCCTCGCGGTTGTAGACCTGGCGCCAAGCGTGCTCTGGGTGACGTTTGCCCTGGCGGCCATGCTGGCGCTCAACCGGGCGTTCACCATCGAGCGGGAGAACGCGGCGATCGACGGGCTGCTTCTGGCACCCCTGCCCAGGGGCGCGCTCTTCGCCGGCAAGCTGCTGGCGAACCTCGCCTTTGTCTGCACCGTGGAGGCAATCACGCTTCCGCTCTTTGTGCTGTTCTTCAACGTGGACCTGAGCGGGAGTTGGCCGGGGATCGTAGGGGTGACGCTGCTGGCTACGATCGGGTTCGTCGCGGTCGGCACCATTTTCAGCGCGATGGCGGTGCGGACCCGGTTTGCCGAGCTCATGCTGCCGGTGCTGCTGCTTCCGTTCATGGTCCCACCCCTGATCGGCGCGGTGCAGGTGACCTCTCGCCTGCTGGCCGGACGTCCATTGAGCGAGATGCTGGGTTGGCTTAGGTTACTCGCCCTCTATGACGTGGTGTTCGTGACGCTCTGCGCGATGGCCTTCTCCGCAGTGGTGGACGAGTGACGGCCGGCCGCGCGATCGTCCGTCGCGGATTCACCCTGATCGCCCTGGCCTTCGCGGGACTCGCAGGGGTGTACATCCTGGTGCTCGGCTATACCCCGATCGAGGCGCGGCAGGGGCTGGCCCAGAAGATCTTCTACCTCCATGTACCGGCGGCGTGGTGCTCGTTGATGGCGTTCTCGCTGGTCGGAATCGCGAGCGCGCTCTACCTCTGGCTGCACGAGCCCCGGCTCGACCGCTTCGCGGCCGCCTCGGCGGAAGTCGGTGTGGCCTTCAGCGCTGTGATGCTCACGACCGGTCCGATCTGGGCCAAGCCGATCTGGGGCACCTGGTGGACCTGGGACGCGCGGCTTACGCTGACGCTCTTCCTCTTCTTCCTGTTCATCGGATATCTGGCGCTCCGCGCGGCGGTACACGAGCCGAGCGAACGGGCCCGCTTTAGCGCGGTGGTGGGAATTCTGGGCATGCTGCTGGTGCCGTTCATTCACCTGAGCGTATATCTCTTCCGCACGCTTCATCCGCAGCCGATCGTGCTCAAGCCCAGCGCGCCCTCTCTCCCGCCGGAGATGCTGCGGACCCTGCTGATCTCGATGGCGGTGTTTACCCTGCTCTATCTCGGCCTGGTCACTACCCGGTACGGCATTGCGCTGAAGGAAGAAGCGAAGGAAGAGGCGGCGGATGCCTCCTGAGAACGGGGCCTACATGCTCGCCGCCTACGTGGTCGCGCCGGTGATCCTGGCGGGATATTCATTGTGGTTGTGGAGCAGAAGCAGAAAGCAGTGAGGAGTGAGAAGTGAGAAGTGAGAAGTAAGAAGTGAGAAGTAAGAAGTGAGAAGTAAGAAGTGGCCGCGGGGGATGCACAGCATCCTGAGCGCAGCGAGGGACCTGCTCAGCGACCATCGAGATCGGGGTGAGCAGCGCTACACCTGCTGTCTTTGCTCTTCTACTCCCTACTTCTCACTTCTCACTGCTCACTGCTCACTGCTCACTTCTCACTGCCTTTCAGCAGCACATACTCCCACACCAATGCCGCAATGATACCGCCCAGGATCGGGCCCACCCAATAAACTCCCTGGCCGACCCACTGTCCCGAAACCACCGCCGGTCCGAAGGCTCGAGCCGGATTCATGGCCGCCCCCGTGAGATTTCCACTCACGAGAATGTCGAACAACAGGACCAGCCCGACTCCGAACCCGCCCACCTTAGGCGCGGTCGGGTTCACGCAAGTCCCGAACACCGCGGAGACGAGAAAGAAGGTGAGCACGGCCTCGATCCCGATTGCCTGGGGCACGAGGATGTTTCCTGCGATGGCCGGGGTTCCGAGTGAGATGGACCGGGTGAGGTTAACCGGCCAAAGAATTCTGAGCAGCGCTGCCGCCACCACCGCTCCTACCAGCTGGGCGGCGATGTAAGCGGCCGCCGTCCGGCCTGTCGTGCGACGCGCCACCAGGAGCCCGACGGTCACCGCCGGGTTCAGATGGCCGCCAGAGATGCTCATCGTCGCCGTGATCATGATCGACAGCGCGATGGCATGTGCGATCGCGATACCCAGGAGGCCGTAGTTCGCCTCGTTGAAATACCTGCTGGCGATCGAGGCGCAGCCGATGAAGACGAACGAGAACGTTCCCACGGCCTCTGCGAGCGAGCGGCGAAGCAACGACGACATGCGTTCTCCAAAGGTTGGTTTGTAGGCGGCGGCAAGATAAGGCGAGCGGTAAAGGTGGTAAAGGCGGCAAGGGCGGTAGGTTGGCACCTTACCGCCCTTGCCGTCCTTCCCGCCATTACCGGCCTACCGCGCTGCCTTCCGAAACACCAGGGCGGCATTGATGCCGCCGAAGCCGAAGGAGTTGCTGAGGAGGTACTCGGGCGAGAAGGCCCGACCGTCGCCGGTGACATGGTCGAGGTCGCAGGCGGGATCGAGGTTTTCGAGGTTTACCGTCGGCGGGACCCAGGCACGGCGGCTCGCCAGCGCGCAGATGGCGGCTTCGATGGCACCGCTGGCGCCGAGCGCGTGCCCGTAATAGCCCTTGGTGCCGCTCAGCGCCAGATGCTTGGGGTGCTCTCCGAAGACCTGCTTGATGGAGGAGGTCTCGGTCGGATCGTTGAGCGGGGTGGACGAGCCGTGGGCGTTGATGTAGCCGACCTCCGCAGGGGCGACGCAGGCCTCGGCCAGTGCATTGCGGATACAGCGTGCCGCCTGGCGGCCATCCGGGCGTGGCGCCGTCATATGGTAGGCGTCATTGGTGAGCCCGTAGCCGCACACCTCGGCGTAGATCGGCGCGCCTCGCGCCAATGCCCGGCTCCGCTCCTCCAGAATCAGCACCGCCGCCCCCTCCGCCATCACGAACCCATCGCGGCCGGCATCGAACGGCCGGCTGGCGTGCGCCGGATCGTCGTTCCGGGTGGACATGGCGCGAATGATGGAAAACGCGCCGAAGCACAGTGGCGCGAGAGGTGCCTCGGCACCGCCGGTGACCATGATATCCGCCTCGCCCCGGACGATGGCCCGAAAGCCTTCGCCGATGGCGATCGCTCCGGAAGCGCAGCTCATGCCGTTGGTGGCATTGGGTCCGGTGCAGCCGAACTCGATGGCGATGTTGCAGCTGGCCGCGCCGGCAAACACGGTGAGGGCCAGTGCCGGATCCACTGCGCGGGGGCCGCCCTGGAGGAAGTTGTGGTACTGCGCCTCCCCGTGCGCCACTCCGCCAAGGGCCGTCCCCATCATGGCGCCGACCCGGTCGGGGTCCTCGCGGGCAAGGTCCAGCTCGGCATCCCCAAGAGCCATGCGGGTGGCGCCTATGGCGAACTGGGAGTAGCGATCCAGCCGCCTCGCGCGGCGCTCCTCGATGTGGTCGGTGGCGTAGAAGCCATCGACTTCGCCTGCAATGCGCGACTTGAAGACCGAGGGATCGAAGCGGGTGATGCAGCGGATGGCCGACTGTTTTCGCTGCAGCCCTTCCCACAGGCCGTTCGCACCGAGGCCGATCGGGGTGATCGCGCCAATGCCGGTGATGACGACTCTCCGCTGGCTCACCGGGACTCCTCGGAGGGCGGGAAAGCCGGTGAAGCCGGTAAAGCCGGTAAGGCCCTACCAAGTGGGGACCCCGCGCCAATGCCAGCTTTCAACCCGTTACCGTCCTTCCCGCCTTTCCCGCCTTTCCCGCCCTTCCCGTCTTTACCGCCCTTCCCGTCTTTACCGCCCTTCCCGCCCTCTTCTACAAACCGCGCAATCCCCGCCAGGGTCCGCGAGGCGATCCCATGGATGAACACCGGGCCGATGACCCACCTGGCCACTGCCGAACCCACCAGGGGCCAGCGCGGCCCGGTCCATTCGTGGACGATGCTCACCTCGGTCTCCTCTCCGGCGGGCTCGAGGCGCCAGACAACCTCCATGCCCCGGGTGATCCCCCGGATATGCCGGTAGTGGACGGTCCAGGCCGGTCGGTCGAGCCACATCTCCGAGACCCACCAGGTCGGATAGGGGAAGAAGCCGAAGGGACGCCAAGCCGCCATTTCGACCACCGTGCGCTCGCCCCGCCGCTCCAGCATGCGCACCCAGCGGTAGTGGGTGAGCAACCCGGGCCATTGCTCCACGTCGGCGGCGGCGTCGAACACCCGGTCCACCGGCGCCCGCATTCGAATCCGGTCTACCGTGCGCATCATCTCGGACTCGTCCTCCAGCTCGCCACCAAGCGGTAGCCGGGTCGGCGCTCGATCGTTCCCTTGACGCCTGCCGCCGCCATGAGTTCCTCCAACTCTGCCGGGGTATACCCGCGACGGATGGAAGTCATTCCATCAACCCGGGTCGTGGGATCGAAGCGGAGGGCTCGGGCACCCACCCAGAAGACGAGGGGCCCGAGACGGCCCCGGCGGAGGTCGGCGATCACCACGCCCCGGCGAGCCAGACGGTCACAAGTCGCGATCAGGCGCACCACCGAGGAGGGGGCCAGATGGTGCAGGACCTGACTCAGCAGCACGAGATCCACCCCTTTCTCTCGCACGGGCGGCGCGCCCCCACATGCGACCGCGCAGGGAACCCCACCCGCGCTCGCCACCCCCGCAGCCACCCGGCTGCGCTCCAGGCCGACCGGCACCAGCCGAATCCTCCGCCGCGCGGCCCACCTGGCCGCCGCTCGGGGGAGATCCCCGGCTCCGGTGCCGAGATCGAGCAGCGAGAGCGTGGTGCCCGGTGCCACGCCGGCGAGCACGCGGCGACACCCATGCAGCACCGCGGCCGTTCCCCCGAACCACCGGTTGGAACGCGCGATGTTGCGCAAGGTTTCGGTCACCGCGGCCGGATCGGCCGCCGGATCGTCGAGAAGCTCTACCCCTACCGGGCTGATCGCCAGGGCTTCCATCAGCTCAGCGCGGCGTAGCCGCCTCTGAAATACAGGAGGGGATGTCGATCGCCGGTATTCCCGCCGATGACACGGCCTAACACGATCGTATGATCTCCCCCGGCGTACATGGCATGTCGCGCACACTCGATGTGGGCCAGGACCCCATCGAGCAGCACCAGCCCCTCGGGACTGCGGTGATAGCCTACTCCCTCGAAGCGGTTCTCGATCGGGTCGGCGAAGCGGCGCGCCAGTGCCTCCTGGTCGCTTGCCAGAATGTTCACCACAAATTCAGGTGCGGCCACGATCAGCTGATGCAGATCCGCTTCATGGTCGATGCAGACCAGGATCAGCGGCGGTTGAAGGGACACCGAAGCCAGACTGCTTGCCGTCATGCCGGCGGGCTGCCCGTCTGGTTGGGCGACCGTTACGATGGTGACCCCCGTCGCGAACCGGCCGAGAAGCTCGCGGAAGCGAGCCGCATCGACCTCTCGGGTCGTCAGAGGACCATCCGGGCAAGAAACAGCGGATTCAACACCTCCCGGGCGGGCACGAAATCGCCGGTGACGCCGATGAGGGTATGGGCCATGTGTCCCCGCCGGCCCAGGCGGTCCACAGCCCGATCGAACAGCCGAGGCGACCACATCGCGTAGCCGATGAGGCGCTCGACCAGCCACTTCCCGGCGAAAGTCCGCCATCGCGCCCGGCGGTAACCGGCCAGGCTCGCGGAAGCCACGGGCCCCTCGCCATGCGCCAACGCGCTCCCCGCGACTGCCGCCAGAAGCTCGGCGCCCCGGAGCGCGCTGTAGATACCCTCGCCGGTGAAGGGGTCGAAAAAGTCGGCGGCGTCCCCCACCAGCGCGCCGCCGTCCGCCACGATCCGCCCGGACCAGGCCGCGAACGGGCCGGTGACGAGCACACTCCGCGAGATGCTTCCACGCTCGAGCCGGGCGAAGACCTCGGGGAACTCCTGTAAGGCTTCCCGAAAGAAGCCCTCCGCTCGGCCACGGGCGTCAAGGGCTCGAGCGGCCGGGACGACCAGGGCGACGTTGGTTCGATTCCCCCCGATGGGGTTCAGCCCGACGTACCCTCGCCCACTGACGTGAAGCTCCGCCGAGTCGCCCATTCCCTCGACGCCATCCATGTGGGCGACAAACGCCACCCGGCGAGGGTGCCCATGCACCCGCTTTCCCATCCGGCGGGCGACCACGGAACGGAGGCCATCCGCTCCGACCGTGAGCCGAGCGCGGATGCCGTAGCGGCGGCCGTCCTGGTCCCGCACCAGCGCTCCGGCGATGCCGCCACGATGGTACAGCAGCTCCTCGACCGTGGTGCGCTCCATCACCTCGACATCGGCGGCGCGAGCAGCCTCCAGCAGCACGTTGTCCAGGATTCGCCGCGACACCGAGAGGCCGGTCGGCCGGAAGGGGCGATATCCGGCGAGGGCGAACTTCCCGTGGAGCCGCGCGCCCCGGGGAGCGGTCACCGCGGTGCCGTGGAGGGGAACGGCCCCGAGAGACTCGAGTGTCTGCAGCACGCCCAACTGCTCGAGCAATCGCACGACTTCCGGACTCATGTACTCGGAGCAGGGCTTATCGCGAGGAAAGGCTGCACGGTCCACTGCCGTCACCCGGCAGCCCAACCGGGAGAGCAGGAGAGCCGTGGCACTCCCCGCCGGTCCGGCCCCGACAACCAGGACATCAACCTCCGGGCCCAGGTCAGCCAAGGCGCTGGTACTCGACGCCATCGAAAACCAGACGATTGGGGGAGAATCCGGCGAAGGAGTAATCCGCGGAGAGCATCTCGCCGCCGGTAAAGGTGATGCTCAGGGTCGAGCCGTTCACCGTGAAGCTGCAGTCCCGCTCCCGGGTTCGGGGAATTCCTTCGGCCAGCGACTCGGTCACCTTGGTCTGGTGACAGGATCCGTCCGCGGCGAAGCGCCACGTCGTCGTCCAGGTTTGCACATCGCCGGGCGCCTGCACCACCAGCTGGACCCTCCAGCTGCCGACCAGGGTGGAGCTGCCGCTGCTGGTGGACCTTCCTCCGCCAGGATTCTGTCCCGGGACCGGTCCGGTCTCCGGCGTATTGGCCACCGGGTCGGCGGTGCAGGCCGCGAGCATCACCAATACGAACGCCCCAGCCAGACCCAGGTCGCAGCGGCGAGGCCGGCCGCCAGCGCTGTAGCCAACAGGTTGACCAGATCGTTGTCGATCCACGGGACACCTCCCCGCCAGACGGTGGCTGTGCCACACCGGTGCCTTCGCCACTCACTCGGCTCATCGCAGGTGGGGCAATGGAACCGACCCTGCAGCCCCGCGCCAAGTGCCGAGTCCGCAACCATCCCGACGAAACCTATCAGGGTCCCAAGGGGGAGCAGCAACGCAAGCCGGGCGACGAGTGCCCCAATGCCGGCGACGATGGCGGCGCCGGCTATGCCCCCGAGGCAGCCCAGCAGCGTCACCCCCCCACTTGTGCCGGGGGCCACGATTCGGCCGCTCCACAGGAGGCGGGGTGGGACCGTGCTTCTGCTGCCCATTGAGGTAGCCCACGTGTCGGCCGCGGCGGCGGCGAGCGCGCCGGTCACCAGCCAGAGGGCGAGTGTCTGGTCGTAGAACCCGACAAGCGCGCCCACCGCAGCTACCCCTCCATTGGCGTATACCTGCCAATGGTCCCGACAATTCCCCTTGGGATCCATACCTGGAACGGGAGGAGCGACTCGAGAGATCAGGCTGCTGGGCACAAAAAAGGCGGCCAGGATCGCGCCGCCTTCCCAACCGCTTCCCACCAGGACCAGCAAGCCGACGGTCCACGCGGCGACCGCGCCGGTTCGGGTCAGTGCCCCGGCGCCCCACGCGCCGGCCGCGACCATTGCGGAAACGGCGGCGGCGAGCGGCCAGGAAACCGGGCCGGCGGTCAGCCCCGCTCCGCCTCGGCTCGCAGGAGCGCCATGATGCGTTCCCGCAACTTGCCGGGACAGGTCTCCCGGCGCGCACGGGTCTCGAGCATCAGCAGGAAGTTCTCTTCGAATTGGGCCTGCTTGAAGCAAGGCCGGCACTTCTCGAGGTGGGCTTTCATCTCCGCGGTCACTTCCGGCGTGAGCTCGCGCTTGAGATAGTCCAGCAGGCGGGCTTCGGCTTCAGCGCAGTTGATGTGCTCGGGCATCCTCATCCCTCCCGAGGCTTGATGTAGCCCATTTCCACGGCATGGGCGTAGAGCGCCGCCTGCAGCTGCCGCCGGGCCCGGAACAGCCGGGACTTGACCGTTCCGACCGGCACCTGCAGGGTCTCGGCGATTTCGGCGTACCGCATTCCTTCTATATCGCTGAGCACCAGGACCTCACGGAACTCGGGGGCCAGCGCATCGATGGCTTCCAGGACCTTGGCGTCCACGATTTTGGAGAAGAACGCGCCCTCTGGATCGGTCTGCTCGACTGCGCGGTAGAGCGCATGCGGCTCGATGGCTTCCAGGTCCATCGCCACCGGCTCGAGCTTCCGGCGGCGATAATCATTAATGAAGGTGTTCCGCAGAATAGTGAGCAGCCAACCCTTCGCGTTGGTTCCCGGACGGTATTGACGCCAGGCGCGATACGCCTTGAGCATGGTGTCCTGGACCAGATCTTCAGCCTGGGAGGGATCCCCCGTGAGCCGCAGCGCCACGCGGTACAGGGCGTCCAGATGAGGCAGGGCCTCGGCGTCGAAGGAGCGCCCAGCAGTGGAGGGCTCAGCCATGGAAAGAATGTAATGACCCCACTAAGTTCCGCCCACGAAACCCGTGCCCACACTCGCTGCAGTTCCCGCCCTGATCCCGCTCAGCCTGTTCGAGGCTATCCGCAATCTCGACACGCCGGTTGAAGACGGGCTGGACGAGCTCGCCGAAGAAATCGTAGTGCGCCGGCTGGGCCTGAGCCCAACCGTAGCCGCGCAGATCCAACGCTATCGGCACGCCGCCGAGCGCGAGGCCTCGGTGGACCTGGACGAGGCGGTGTCGGTGCTGCGTCTGGTCGGGCGCCGGCCCGATGCGCCCCTGGTCTTCGCTGACGCGGGTCGCCGGGCGGCCCGGCACGCGGCCCGGCACCGGCGGCGATCGGCTCACACGCTTGCCCGGGTGACGCCTTCGGGCCTGGGGCGGCGGATCGCCCTCCGGAGCGCGGCTCGGGTGGCTCGCCGGGTCTTCGCGGCGGAGCTCCGGGCTGAGGGAGACCGGAGTGAAGTCCGAATGGCCGATCCGCTCTCCATTGTGGCGCTGCCGGATGGCACTGCCTGCGCGTTCTACGGCGCGGCCTACAGCGAGCTGCTTCGCTCGTTGGCCGATTTCGAGGGCGCCCTGCTGCACGAACGCTGTCGGGGGCGGGGCGACCTCGACTGCGTCTGGCAGAGCGCGCCGGTGGAGATGTACGAGTGATTCCCCAGCAGGACGAGCTACGGGCTGCCCTGGCGACGCTGGGGGCGGACGCCTGGCTGCTGTTCGACTTTCACGGCCTCAATCCGGTCGCCGGCCGAGTCCTAGGGCTCCACGGGCTCAACACCCGGCGGGTCTTCGTGCTTCTGCCCGGGCAGGGCGAGCCGGTGGCCGTGGTGAATCGGATCGAGCTCGGAGGCTTCCAGGATTTTCCCGGCCGGGTGGTCCCCTACTCCCGATGGCAGGAGCTTCACTCGGCGCTCGAGACCCTGGTCAAGGGCAAGAGGGTCGCGATGGAGGTGTCGCTGGAGGACGCGGTGCCCTATCTCGATCGGGTCCCTTCAGGGGTGGTGGAGCTGCTCCGCCGGCTGGGTGCCACCATCATCCCATCGTCAACCCTGGTCTCCCGGTTCGCGGCGCGCTGGCTTCCCCAGGAGATCGAGGATCACCGGATGGCTGCCGAGGTGCTGGCTCAGGTGGCGCGGACCGAGCTGCGCCGCGCGGTGGACGAAGCCAACCAGGGGCTCAGCGAGCAGGCGCTTCAGGCGCGAGTGATCGCCGCCGTGGAGGACCGCGGGCTGGTGTTCGACACCATGCCCATCGTGGCGTTCGGGCCCAACTCGGCCAATCCGCACTACGAGCCCGGAGCCAATGGAGCGGTCGAGCTGCGAGAAAACCAGGTGGTCCTGCTGGATCTCTGGGCGGGTCGAAGCAAGAGCACCGTGTTTGCCGACCAGACCTGGATCGGCTTTGCCGGAGGAAGTCCTCCACCTGGGGTACGGGAGGTGTGGGAGGTGGTGCGGCGGGCGCGGGACGCGGCGATCGAAACGGTGCAGGGCGCCGCGGCCGCAGGCCGCCCGATCGCGGGCTTCGAGGCAGACCAGGCCGCCCGCCGGGTGATCGAGGCAGCGGGATACGGGGATCGCTTCGTTCACCGCACCGGCCACTCGATCGATCGGGACCTCCACGGGTCCGGTCCTCACCTGGACGACTATGAAACCCATGACGACCGGCGGCTGGAGCGAGGCGTGGGCTTCTCGGTAGAGCCGGGGATCTACCTGCCGGGCGAGTTCGGAGTGCGCAGCGAAGTGAACATGTACTGGGGCGACGCCGGCCCGGTGGTAACGCCGAAGGAGCCTCAACGAGAGCTCATCGTGAGACCGTGAGCTTTGGCCGCACGCTCCGTTTCATCCGGCAACTGCTCAGGTTCCAGAGAGTTACATCGGCGGTGAGAGGTCCGGACAGGCGTGTGACGTTTGCTTGACACGTGATTTTGCGCCCTCCATATTAGGCGCTGCCGACCGGGCCGCGGTCGCCGCATGTCTGTGTGTTGTCGAGTTTAGACAAACGCTTTCCCATCAACGTAGGTGACATCCCACTGCAGTAGCATCCCTTAGTAGGCCTACGCGCCAAGTGGGAGACGTGTGTGCTCCCCGCTCCAAGTCGGCTGTAACCGCAGGTTCACGCCTTTGGAGGACGTATCCATGAAGCAATGCCGTGTCAGCGCCTTCGCACGCGCCGCGCGATTCGTCGCGCTCGCGGCAGTCGCTCTGACCTGGGGAGCGAGCGCGCTCCTCGCTCAGGGATCGACTGGTAAGATCGAAGGCAGGGTGCGAGACCAAGCGGGCGCACCCATAGCCAATGCCCAGGTGTTCGTGGTGGGGTCGGCGTTCAACGCCCTCACGAACCCGCAAGGCTACTACTTCATCAACAACGTGCCCGCCAGCACGGTGGCGGTGCGAGCGGCGTTCATCGGGTATAAGTCCACCCAGGTGGACGGCGTGAAAGTCCTGGCCGGCCAGACCATCACGGTCGACGTCCAGCTGGAGCAGACCGCGGTCCAGATCCAGGAGATCACGGTCGTGACCCAGACCCAGCCGCTGGTCCCCCGCGACGAGGTGGCCTCGAAGCAGCGGATCGACGGCCAGTTCACCGAGAAGCTGCCGGTCGACCGGATCAGCAGCGTGCTCGCCCTGCAGCCGGGCGTGGTTGCCGCCAATACCAGCGGGAGCACCTTCTCGATCCGCGGCGGCCGCACCCAGGAAGCCGTCACCTACATCGACGGCGTTCCGGTTACCGCGGGATATCGGGGCGACTCGCGGGTCGGCGCGCTCAATACCGAGATCAGCGTCGGCACCAACGCCCTCGAGGAGGCCTCGGTCACCACGGGGTCGTCCTCCGCCGAGTTCGGCAACGCGCAGTCCGGAGTGATCTCAATCGCCACCCGTACCGGTGGCGAACGTTTTACCGGCACCGTCAACTACGAGACCGACGAGCCCTTCGGGGTCAATCACAGCCTCGGCTTCAACCGGGTCACCGGCAGCCTGGGCGGCCCCATCGCCAAGAACCTGACCTTCTTCGTGTCGGGCGTGCTGGAAGGGCAGCAGTCGATCGCGAGCGGGTTCGACAGCCAGAAGTTCCCCATCTTCCTCCAGGCCGGCATCGACACCACGGTGGCGGTCCCGAGCGAGCTGGGCAGCCCGACGTCGGACACCACGTTCGTGAACGTCTACAACTACGCCATCTCCCGGGGCGAGTGCGACACCTTCAAGAACAGCACCAACTCCGGCATCGCCAACAACTACGGGGTGGACTGCAACGGGATTCGGGCTCCCTGGTCGGGCAGCTCGACCTATCAGCTCACCGGTAAGCTGAACTACACCTTCGGCACCGGCTCGCGCGTCGCGCTGACCGCCCTGCGGAGCCAGAACCAGGGGCGGTTCTTCGTGGAGAACTCGGTGCTCGGGTCCGAGCTGTTGACCGCGGGCTCTCTGTACGACCCGGCCAACCTGCGCGCCTTCCGCAACTGGAATAACGTTCTCACCCTGAACTGGACCCAGAACCTGACCCGCAGCACCGAGCGGGCGCTGGCGCTGGATGTGGCCCTGTCCTATCAGACGGACCGGGTCATCAACGGCCCGATGACGCCGGAGAGCGAGCTCAGCACCCGGAGCAACTTCGGCGGGTTCAACATCAAGCCCATCCACTTCCTGTTCGACTTCGACAACTTCCCGATCGACGACCAGCTGGTGGACAACTATCGGCGCAACATCGCCGGCAGCCGGCGGTCGCCGTATGATCTGGAAAACACCGCCCAGTACGCGCTGGTGGATGACTGGCGGAACAATGCTTATGGGCTCTACAACGCCGACGAGAACGCGCCGGTGCTGTTCCCAGAGCAGGGCGGGCCGGCGGGCACCTCGCGGTACGCCCAATATCTCCGGCTTTACCGGGAAAACCGCTACATCGGCAAGGCCAATCTCGACTGGCAGTTCGACCGTTACAACCGGCTCAAGGTCGGTGGCGAGTACACCAAGTATCACCTGGACCAGTACGCCCACCAGCTCGACAGCCAGGCCTTCTCCGATGTCTACCGGGAAAAGCCGTATCGCTACGACCTGTTCGTGGAAGACCGGCTTGACCTGGGCGACGTGGTCGTGGTCGGCGGCATCCGCTATGACCGCTATGCCACTGGTGCGCGGCGCTGGGCCGATTTCCCCCGCATCTCGTCAAATCCGTCCTTCGATCCGAGCAACCCCGAGGCCTTCTTCACGAACGACTCACTGTTTCCCAAGGATAAGGCCCACGATTACGTGAGCCCGCACATTCAGGTGTCCTTCCCGGTGACCGACCGGACCAACTTCCGGTTCTCTTACGCTCACCAGGTGCAGGCGCCCGACTTCGGCGTCTCGCTCCAGGGCATCAACACCGACATCAGCGTCAGCAACACCAACAACTTCTACGGCAGCGACCTGGATTTCGGGCGCACCATCACGTTCGAGTTCGGCATTCGTCACGCCTTCAGTGACGACATGGTGCTGGACGTGGCGGCGTACAACAAGGACAACCTGTCGAATGCCGCCGGCCGGCTGGTGGCTGCACAGGATCCGCTGCGGGGCATCACCTCCAACGTTCGGATCATCACCAACGCCGACTTCGGCAACACCCGCGGCATCGACATCCGGCTGGACCGCCGCTTCGGCAACTTCTTCAACGGCACCGTGGCCTACACCTACGAGTCGTCGAAGAACACCGGGTCGGATCCGAATACCTATCTCGACTTCGGCTCGCGGGTGATCAACGCGGTGTCCGGCGGCAACCAGCCGCCCCCGCAGGCCATCCTGCCGACCGACTTCGACCGGCCCCACAACCTGGCCATCGCCGCGGCCCTGAACTTCCCGGGCGATTTCAAGCGGGGCTCGGTGCTCGGTTCCGTGCTGCAGAACGTGGGTCTGTTCACCACCTTCCGGTACACCAGTGGCCTGCCCTATACGCCCTGCGCCGCCGGAGTGGGTGACGAGACCGTCGTGTCCGGGAACAATTGCGACCGGTTCTTCCCCGAGCCGCTCAACAGCTCCCGCCTGCCGGCGTTCAAGAATTTGGACCTGCGGCTCACCAAGGCCTTCAGCATCCGCGGGCTGGACATCACCGGATACTTCGAGGCCAGAAACTTCCTCAACTTCAAGAACATCGTTCAGGTCTTCGCGACGACGAACGACGTCACCAACTCCCGCGAAGAAGCCCAGAACTTTGCCGCCGACAGCGCCGACCTCCGGGCCGAAGCCGTGGCCTCCAGCGCGCTGCTGAACGATGGCAGCATCGACCTCAGCTTCGGCGGGGCCAGCGACCCCCGCACCGGATGCGATGCCTGGCGGAAGCAGGACGGCACCGCGGGTGCGCCGAACTGCGTGGCGCTGATCCGGGCCGAGGAGCGGTACGGCAACGGCGACCACGTTTTCGATCTGGCCGAGCAACGGACCGCGAGCGATGCACTGTACGATGAGGTTCGAGGTATCCACAATTTCACCTCTTCGCCCCGTCGGTTCCGACTCGGGTTTGAGCTGAACTTCTGAGCAGTGTGGTGGGCCACGGCGGGTCCTCGTTCCAGGGGACCCGTCGTGGCACGCCCTTCTTCCTTGCCAACTCGAGAGAGGACGCGATGCACTCCTTCTTGCGTATGAGAACTCTGCTGGTGGCAGGACTGTGTGCCGCCGCGGTGACGGCTCACCCGCCGACCGTGGCTGCACGCACGCTCACGGTGACTGTCGCCAAGCCCAAGCCGGCGGCCAAGCGCAACTTCCGTCTGTTCGCGCGCGCGCTGGGCGCGTTCACCGTCAACCGCGTGCTCTGCGGCCTCAATTCGGACGGTGAGGTCTGCGTAGACTCCACCAACTCGTCCACCATCGGCGGCGGCTTCTGGCCCAAGGGCACCGCCGACCAGTATGTGTTCAACTCCGGCCTCCAGATCGCGGGAATCATCGGCAGCGATGCCAATCCCGAGTGGCAGGGCGACACCACCGGAGCGTTCTTCTTCGACCCCAAGGGCACCACCCAGCATGGCGAGCAGGTCGAGCCGATCTACAACACCAATAACGCGGACGACCTGGCCTTCATTTCCGATCCGGCGGCCAGCGATCCCGCCGCCCTCGCGGCCCGGGTGCCCAGCGGCGATGCCACGGCGGACCTCTACAATCCCCTGCTCCGGGGCCGGTCCGCCGCATCTCAGGCCGACGTCTGGTGGATGTCCTGGGACGGCAACCCGGCCCTCAATGCCGGACGGGCCCACCCGCTGGGCATCGCGGTCGAGCAGCGCGGCCTGGGGTGGAACTTCCCGGTGGGCAACGAGGACATCGCCTACTTCGTCTATACCTTCTATAACGTGACGGCAAAGGACCCGGCCGTGTACACTGCCGCCGGGGCTCGACCCGGCATGGCCGACATCCTGGCGCGTCAGGGTGACGAGTTCCAGACCAAGAACGAGCAGGCGTTCGGGATTTCGATTCCGGACGGCGGCTATACGGTGAACAACCTGTTCGCCGCGTTCTCGGCCGACATGGACGTGGCCGAAGCCACGGTGAACTACTCCTCGGTGAACGTGCCCTTCGCCCTGGGCTACGTCTATGCCCATGACTTTACCGGCGCCACCGGGTGGACCTTCGACCCCAGCATCTTCAGTCCGCCGTTCTTCCCCGGCTCCGGGTTCGTCGGGGTGAAGTACCTCAAGAGCCCGGTGGTAAATGGCCAGGAAGTCGGTCTGACGCTCTTCAGCAATACGATCAACGGCGGCGCATTCGACGACGCCCAGAACACCATCCAGCTCTACCGCTATCTCTCCAACAACATCAGCACCGCCGCGGGTGACGCTGCCTGCAACACCGGCAACCCGCAGCAGACCCACATCTGCTTCGTCAACACCACGGCCCCCGACGACATGCGATTCTTCCAGTCGTCCGGCCCGCTCAACCTGGGCCCGGGGCAGTTCGGCTCGATCGTGGTGGCCTACATCTTCGCGGCGCCTGCCCTTACCGGCTCCTGCACCGGCCCGGGCACCTGCGATCTGAACCCCGGCGATCCGCGCCGGCTGCTCACGCCTTCCGTGCTGGCCACCGGCGCCAACGCGGTGGACTCGGTCACCGGCTACCGCGGTTTCCGTGGCGCCGATCCCAACGGGGCGGTGGTGCAGGACTCGATCAACACGCTGCCCGGCTCGCTGCTGGGCAAGGCGCTGGTGGCGCAGGCCGTCTTCAACAACGGCTTCCTGCTGCCGTTCGCGCCCGACGCCCCGGATTTCTTCCTGATCCCGGGTGACAACCAGGTGACCGTGCTGTGGCGGCCCTCGGCGAGCGAAGCCAGCGGCGATCCGTTCTTCGCGACCGCGAGCAGCCTGTTCACGCCGGAAGGCGCACCCAACCCACTGTACGATCCGAACTACCGGCAGTTCGACGTGGAGGGCTATCGGATCTACCGAGGCAGGGTGGATTCGCCCAACCAGCTCTCGCTGGTGGCGTCCTTCGACTACGCCGGCACCACGATCACCGACTTCCAGGGGCAGGTGAACCCGGTTGCGGGATGCGCGCCGGAATTGGGCATCAACACCATCACCACCGCCCCCGACCCGGACGACCCGACGGTCATCGACACGACCTTCGGCTGCCCGGCCCCGTTCGACTCGCTGCCGCCCGAAGGTGGCGTCGCGCCGACGGTGAGCGTCCAGGTCCCCTTGGTCGGCGACATCATCCAGGTCAAGAAGGGCGAACGGACCAAGCTGGCCACCGGCGACGCGATCATCCTCCACGCCGACACCCTGCGGGGTCTGAACGACACCGGGGTGCCGTTCACCTTCGTCGACCGCGGCGTGCGCAGCAACCTGCGGTACTTCTACTCGGTCACCGCGTTCGACGTGAACTCGTTCCAGTCCGGTCCGTCCAGCATCGAGTCACCCCGGAGCACCAAACCGGTGATCCCGGTGGCCGGTGCCACCAACCTGCAAAGCACGGCGATCCTGACTCCGTTTATCGAGGGGCGAGGGGTCAACGTGAGCCAGGATTCGACCCTGCCGTCGATCGATCCCACCACGGGCATCTTCAGCGGCAAGTTCCCTGCGGCGAATAACGCCGCGGTGGAATTCGTGGGTCAGTTCGTGCAAACCATCTTCGCCGGTGAGGGCGACGTCACCGCGACCCTGATTGGACTCGGTCTGGGTGACGCCCGAAACGGCGTTCCGGTCAACTACACCTACCAGACCTCATCGAGCACCGGGACGCTGGACACCATCAGCGTGAGTGTAGCCCAACCCATCGACCTATCCAATCAAGTCACCGGCAGCGCTCCGTTCCCAGCCGCGACGGCTGATGCAGCCCTGTCCTCCAGATTCGGGGTGCCTCCTGGCTTCGTGCAGAGTGGGCAGGTTACCCAAGGGATCGCTGGGTATCAGGTGATGACCGGCTTTGGCCGCGGCTGCTTCATTGACGGCCTGTTCAACGACACCAACTGTGCCTACAATGGCCCGCGGTGGTTTGCGGGGGACAATGAGACCAAGGCGGATCCCAACGCCGGCAACGTCGGCGGCAGTGGTGATGCCACCGATAACAACAACGCCGGTGAGCTCCCCGGGGTGTTGACTATTCAGAATCCGCAGTCTTACACCCAGATGTCGGGAGCCTACCGTCAGGTGGATGCGTTCACCGCCGGCGGTGTCCGGGCGGCTGACTACAAGGTGTACTGGGGTGCCGCCGGGAAGGTCGATTCGGTCATCGACGTCACCCACAACGTACCGGTGCCTTTCATCGCCGATAGCATTGGCGGCGGCTGGGGATTCCTGACCCAGGCCGGTACGACCGGGGCGGGGTCGGGTGACGGCAGGCCCGACGTGCTGACGCTCCAGGATTTCGGCTGCGTCTTCCCCTTCAGCGACCCGAACCGGCAGCCCGATCAGACGTTCGCGTGCGCCGGGGCAGCCTACCTTCTGACCGACACGGCGGTCCCGGGTGCCATCGCCATCTATGGCGGGGCTCCCACTGGCGGCGCGACCGCTCCGCCGAGGCCCAACCCAGGCTTCGGGATGTGGCTGGCCGGTCACATCTTCATGTTCGAGCTGGCACCAGGATCCGGCGTGCCGGCGTCCGGGACCGTCTGGACCATGCGGAGCTACATCGGGTTTGTGAGCGGAGGCAACGGGGCAGCTGGAGCTCTCGGCAGCTACAGCTTCACAGCGCAGCCCAGAAGCTTCTCGGCGCTCGGTGCCAGCCTCAAACTGCACTTCGCGTCAACCACGGCGCTGGTGGAAGCCAGCAAGAACGATCTCTCCCGGGTGCACACCGTACCCGATCCGTACTACGTCACCAACCAGTTCGAGCAGACCACGAACACCAAGATCCTGAAGTTCGTGAATCTGCCGGCGGACGCCATCGTTCGGATCTACTCCTCCAGCGGCGTGTTGGTCGCGTTGCTCGAGCACCATTCGGACACCTTTGGTGGCGAGGAAGACTGGAACCTGCGGAACCGTAACAATCAGGTGGTAGCGAGCGGCGTGTACTTCTATCACGTAGAGGCCGGCGCGGCCCGTCGCGTCGGACGCTTCACCGTGGTGAACTTCGCTCAGTAGCAGCCAACCGGGGGCAGGCTCTCCTGCCTGCCCCCGCCTCCAGGAGACGCTTAGACATGATTGACTCTCGGGCACGAATTCTCGCTCTGGCGGCGGCGTTACTGAGTGGACTGTCGCTCCCCGCGGCCGCGCAGAACAACAACAACAATCAGGACAATACGTCCTACGGCACCACGTCGGCCGAGTTCCTGCTCTTCGGGGCAGGCGCCCGGGGCACGGCGCTCGGCGGAGCGTTCGCCGCCATCGCCACCGACGTGAGCAGCGTCTATTACAACCCCGGCGGGACCGCTCTCGTCCCCAAGGCCGGCGCGATGATCGGGACCTACGATTACGTCGCCGACACCAGGTACAACTGGGGCGGCATCGTATTCCCCTTCTCCGGCGGCAGCCGGGCGATCGGCCTCCAGGTAGGCACCTTCGGGTTCAAGGACCAGCCGGTGTACACTGTGGAACAGCCGGAGGGAACCGGATCGGTATATTCGGTCAATGAGACCTTCGTCGGCCTCACCCTGGCGCAGAACTTCTCCGACCGCTTCTCGGCGGGGTTCACGGCCAAGGGCGTGTTCGATCAGCTGGGCGAAGCAACCGGCCGGGCCTTCGCGGTCGACTTCGGCACCAACTTCCATTCCCAGTTGAGCGGCCACCCGATCCAGTTCTCCTTCGTCCTCAGCAACCTCGGCACCAACCTCACCTACAGCGGCAACGCACTCGACGTTACCACGCCGCGGGCTCCGATTCCCAACGAGCCGGACGTGCCGAACGAAGGACAGCCCTCGGAGCTCAGAACCTCCGGATTCAACCTGCCCACGACTTTCCGGGTCGGCCTGGCGTATGATCTCCTCACCGCCGAGAGCAGCCGGCTCACCTTGCTGGGCGACTTCAATCAGCCCAACAACAACCGAGCCGGGTTCTCCGGTGGCGCGGAGTGGAACTCTCAGCATCTGGGTGGATCGGCCTTCGGGTTTGCCGTGCGGGGAAGCTATAGCTATCTCGGCTCCAATAACCTGAGTCCGACCAACCCCGCCAGCCAGACCGCCCTCAGCGATGAAGAGAATCTGCAGGGACTGGCCTTCGGCGGCGGGCTGAATTACGGGGCCGGTGACTTCAGCGTCGGCCTGGACTATGCCTGGAAGTACCTGGGCGTGCTGGGAGGCACCAACTTCTTCAGCATCACGGTCGGCTGGTAGCCACACATGGGCCGCCCTGCTATGGGGCGGCCCTTACTGGAATAGTCATGTATCGTACGACCGCTTTACTCCTGGCCGCAGCGCTCAGCATGCCGGCGGTCAGGTCAGTCGCTGATCAGAGTGAATCCTCGTTAGTGGTTCGGGCGGTGCGATTCTATCGCGCCGAGCAGAAGCAAACGCGGGTCAAGGGCCTGGTTCAGATCCCGCTGGCGGCCATTTCGGCGCCCGAAGGCGGAGGCCCGTCGGGCTATCTGGTGACCGTCCGGTTGGCCGACTCGACCGGACTCACTCTCTATCAGCAGTCCTGGCGCAGCCGGGTCCTGGCCGGGGCCTCCTCGCCGGACGCATATACCGTCGAGATCGTGGACTTCGCCATCGCGCCGGGTGAATACCGGCTCGAGGTGGGCGTGCAGGATTCGATCTCGGGCCGGCAGATGAGCGCTTCGACCGAGGTCGATGCACTGTCGGATACCAGCCAGGCATCCGATCTCCTCATCGCCCCCCAGATCCGGTTGGTGAGCGCGGCGGATACCCTGCCGAAGCCAGGCGAGTTCCGGGCCGGCAGCAGCCTGGTGACGGCGGCCGCCCAGGTGATCGTGACGCCGCTCCGGTCCAAGGTCTTTTACCTGTTGGAGGCCTACAGCGATCGCGAGGCCAACGGCACCATGGCGGTGAGCGTAGTGGACTCGGGCGGCAAGCAGCTGGTCCGCACGCCCCCGGTCGCGGTGGCGGTCGCTGCGGGTGGCAGTATTCTCAAGGGGCAGATCGATCTCGCCGGGCTTCCGCCGGGCCCGTACTCGATGGTGGCCGATCTGCGCTTTGGAGACCGGAACGTCAAGCGGTCCGCCGACCTGGTGATGGCGCCGCTGGCAGAGGCCTTGGCGCGAGATACCACGCGCCGCGCCGCGGAGCGGGTGACCGACGAAGGCTACTTCGCCTCACTGGCAGTGGACGATCTGGAGAGGGCCGAGGCGCCGCTCACCTACATCGCCAAGAGCGGGGAGCTCTCCGCCTGGAGTGACAAGCTGACGCCGGCTGCCAAGCGGCGCTTTCTGACCCAATTCTGGATGTCGCGGGATCCGAGTCCGGGGACACCGCGCAATGAGCGGCGGGAGGTCTTTTACGAGGCGATCGACTACGCCAACAAGACCTTTCGGGAGGGCGGTCGAAACCCGGTGGCGGGATGGCGCTCGGACCGGGGCCGGATCTATGCCAAGTACGGCTCACCGGAGGAGACGCTGCGGCGCCAGCAGGAGGGGAGGGCTCCGCCGTACGAGGTCTGGAGCTATGCCAAGAAGAAGGGCGGGTATTACATCTTTGCCGATCGGTCGGGCTTCGGGGCATACACCCTGATCTATTCGAACGATCTCAAGGAGCCCGGGCTGCCGGGATGGGCGGAGCTGCTCGGTGCCCCGGCGGTAGAGGATATCAGCCGGTTCCTGGGAGTCGATCTGATAGCGGTCGCCAAGCAGTTCTAGATCGAGGGTCATTCAGGGGCACTCAACCATGAGGTGGCTAGTATGAAGCATTCGAGGTTCGGCCTGATTCTCCTCCTCGCGGCTGCCGGAGGGTGGGCGTGCAATTCGGACCCCACCGACTCGTTCCGGGAGACCAACGAGAAGATCGTCACTGATCCGGCCGTGGTCTTCCTGGACCAGGGCGCGAACACCTTCGTCACCGCTCAACTGGTCGATGAGCAGGGCAACCAGCTCGCCGCGGACTTTCAGATCAGCGACGTGGGCTCCGGCATCAGCGTGGTGCTGGACACCACCTTCCTGGCCACGACCAACGGGGCGCAGGTCAGCACCACCAAGCGCTTCATCGTGACCGCCACCGATCCGGTGTCCACGACGTTCACGCTGACCGCCAACGGTCAGACTCTCAACGTGCCCGTGAGTGTCATCCCTACAGGCGTTGCGGCCACGTTCTCCAACCCGACACCTGCCGCCAACGAGCCGGTGATCCTCACCGCCCCCGCGGGTTACACCTTCCTGACGGGAGCGGTCGTCCTCTTCGGGGCGGACACCGCCATCGTGGTGGGCCGCTCCGATGACAGCACCGCGCTCACGCTGCTGCCGAGCCCGGGCACCCACAACTCGGCGACCATCGACGGCATCTCGGTCAATTATCTGCCCGGCACGCCGCTGAATCTGACCACCGTAGATTCAGTCAACGTCGCGGCGGTAACGCCACTGGCCGGGACGAACAGTGCGGCTTCGGCCCCGCCGCTTTCCGTTCCTGCAATAGACGGTCCAGCAACAACGTTCTTCGATGGCGGCACGTTCGACGGCACGGCAAACATTGATTTTGGACCCCCATTCGGAGTCCAGGCCATTCCGGCTCGCTTTTACACGATCACGATCCCAGCCGATGAAGCCCTCACGGTCACCATCAATTGGACCAGCCCTGAAGATCTCGGCGGGTACTTCTTCCTGGCCGATGGCACGACGGAGACTGGTGCACCGGCAGACGCCGGTGGTGGTGGTGCACATCCGGAGACTTCTACCAATACTCTCACGGCTGGTACCTACAAACTTGCGGTCGTGAATTTCAGTGCCACGAACCCTGCCTTCTTCTCGATTCAATTGGCGTCGGCGGCGCCGCCGTCGCCATAAGGTCTGGCTGGAGAGCGGAGGAGAAACAACGATCGGCCCCGCGGGAACGCGGGGCCGTTCTCTAGGTCAGCTATCAGCTGTCAGCTATCAGCTAAAGGATGCTCCCTATTGGGACGATGGCGCGCTCTCCTGGTTGCTGTAACCGGGCTAGCCGGCTGCGGCCAGGGCACGGAACGGGCTGAGATCGAGCGCCTCTCGGCGCGAGTCGATAGCCTCATTTACGTCGTCACCGCGATGAAAGCGGCGCTCGATCGCGGTTCGGTCCGAAGCCCGCCCAAGACCCTGACGGTCGCGTCGACCGGAGTCGCCAGCCTCGGTCGGGACGACGCACCGGTCACGATCATCGAGTTCACCGACTACCAGTGCCCGTTCTGCGGCCGCCACGCCCGGCTCACGCTGCCGGAGCTGCGGCGGGACTTTATCGAGAGGGGACAGGTGCGCTATGTCCTGCGCGACCTTCCCCTCCCCATGCATCCCTTCGCCATCAAGGCCGCGCGAGCCGCACGGTGCGCCGCAAAGCAAGGTCCCGAGAAGTTCTGGCATTATCACGATGCCCTGTTTGCGGCGCAGGAGCACCTGGCCGACAGCACCTTTGCCAGCCTCGCGCGAGAGCTGCACCTGAACGTCGCCAGCTTCATCACTTGTCAGCAGTCGATTGCGATCGCCACCCAGGTCCAGCGCGATCTGGCCGAAGGCATGCAGCTCGGACTCACCGCTACGCCCTCGTTCGTGATTGGCCCGACCACAGCGAACCAGAAGACCACCGGCGTGGTTCTCTCTGGCGCCATGCCGGTCGCGGAGTTCCAGCGAGCGATCCAGGAAGTGGAGCGCTTCCGTCAGCGATAAAGCTCAGGTCAGAGGCGCTCGCTGAGGGCCGGCTCCGCCCGCACCCGAAGATCCCGGAACTGGCGCTCATACAGGCGGGCGTACAGGCCTCTCCGATCCAGCAACTGCGTGTGGGTTCCCTCCTCCACGATCCGGCCCCGATCCAGCACCACCAACCGATCGGCTCGCCGCACCGTGCTCAACCGGTGCGCGATGATCAGCGTGGTGCGACCGACCAAGAGCCGGCTCATCGCGTCCTCGATCAGCCGTTCGCTCTCGGTGTCGAGGTTGCTGGTGGCCTCGTCGAGAATCAGCACCGCGGGATCCTTGAGAATGGCCCGTGCGATCGCCACCCGCTGCCGCTGGCCTCCGGAGAGCTTGACCCCGCGCTCTCCCACCAGCGTGTCATAGCCCTCGGGCAGCCGCTCCACGAACTCGTGCGCGTGGGCCGCTCGAGCCGCGGCCTCGACCTCCTCCGCCGAGGCGCCGGGCCGGGCATAGGCGATGTTCTCCCGGATGCTCCCGCTGAAGAGCGCCGGCTCCTGCGGTACGATCCCGATGGCGCCCCGCAGGTCAGCCAGCCGAAGCGAGCGGACATCGATCCCATCCAGCAGCGCCCGGCCCCGGTCCACATCCCAGAATCGCGGCAGCAGGGAGACCAACGTGGTCTTGCCGGCACCAGAGGGCCCCACCAGGGCGACCACCTCGCCGGGAGCCACTGTCAGATCCACTCCTTCGAGCACCCAGGGCTGCCCCGAGTCTCTCAGATAGCGGAAGCTGACCTTCTCGAAGGCCACGCTCCCCCGTACCGGTGTCGGCAGCGCCACCGGACTGACTGGATCGGCGATGGTGGGAGTCCAATCGAGGATTTCGAACACTCGCTCCGCGGCGCCCACCGCCTCCTGGTAGTTGCTGAAGCTGGACGCCAGCGCGCCGATCGAGGCCGCGATGAACACCGTATATAAGAGGAAGGAGACCAGGGCCCCGGCCGTGAGCCGCCCGTCCAGCACCAGCAACCCACCCTGCCACAACACGAAGACAATGCCGACGAAGGTCGAAAAGGTCAGCATCCCGAAAAACACCCCGCGTACCCTGGCGCGCTGCAGCGCCATCCCTACGCTGGCCCCCACCCGCTCGGTGTATCGGGCGCGCTCGGCCGGCTCCTGCACGAAGCTCTGTACCGTTCGGATTTGAGAGAATGCCTCCTCGGCGATGGCCGTGGCCTCCGCCACGCGGTCCTGTACGCTGGTGGTGATGCGGCGCAGGCGCCGGCCAAAAAAGAGGGCCGAGCCCACCACCACCGGTGCCACGCCGAGCGCAGTGAGGGTGAGGCGTGGCTGAAGCAGGGTCAGCATGACGATGCCGCCCCCCAGCGAAAGGATCTGGCGGGCAAATTCCGAGATCTGATGGCTGAGCACACCCTGAAGCAGGCCGATGTCCACCGTGAGCCGGCTGGTGAGCTCCCCGGTGCGGCGCTCGGCAAAGAAGCCCGGCGGCATTTCGATCAGCCGGGCGAAGACATCCCTTCGGATGCCGGCCACCGCCTGCTCTCCCACGGCGCTGAGAAAGTAGGCCTGGGAGTAGTTGAGCGCCGCCTGAATGCTGAAGAGCACCACCAGGCCTAGAGCGATGCGGTCCAACAAGGTGCGGTTGCGCGCCACGAACGCGGCGTCGAGGAGGTACCGCACCACCATGGGGAAGGCGAGACTGATCAGACCGCTCAGCAGCAGCGACAGCGTGGCCAGGGCCAGCATGCCGCGATAGGGACGCACCCGGCCCCAGAGGCGGAGCAACCGGCCCGGCGGGGGAAGTCTTCGTTGCGTCGGCGAGGTGGATTCAGATTCGGTCACGGAATCACGCTACCAATTCACCAGAGAGGCGCAAAGGTCCTTTGTGACCTTCGTGTGGTAATTACGCCCTATCCTCTGTGCCTCTGGGGTGAAAATCACTAGGGATTATTCAGGGGGAATGATGATGTTCGCCGAGAGGCGTCGCCAGCTCCTGATCCGGACGATTCAGGATGTACAGTGGCTGACGGCCGCCTCGGTGTCCAAACGGCAGCGCGCGGTCCACGCCCATGGCCACGAACAGGAGCGCGAGATAGATGAGCGAGTACCGATACATTCTCCAGGCCACCGGGCTCGACCCTCGGTCCCGGAGGAGCTGTAGGCAGTACCAGAGAAGCCTGGCGCCCAGGAGCCCGGCAGCCACTCCATAGAATGGACCCAGCGCACCGAAGAAGGTCGGGAGTATGGTGAGCGGGAGCAGAATCAGGGTATAGATCATCATCTCGTATTTGGTTCGAGCCTCGCCCCGAACCACCGGCAGCATAGGGATTCCGGCCTTGGCGTACTCCGCCCTCTTCACCAGGGCCAGGGCCCAGAAGTGGGGTGGAGTCCAATAGAAGATGATGGCAAAAAGATAGATGGCAGCGAGATCGAGGCTCCCGGTCATCGCGGCCCAGCCTACCAGCGGCGGAAAGGCGCCGGCCGCCCCTCCGATCACGATGTTCTGCGGGCTGGTTCGCTTGAGCCAGATGGTATAGACGAAGACGTAGAAGAGAAGCCCACCCAGCGCGAGCCAGGCACTCAGCGGATTGACCCGTTCCCAGAAGATCCAGAAGGCAATCGTTCCCAGCGCCACCCCAAAGGCCAGCCCGAACGAAGGGGCAATCCGTCCGGCGGGAATTGGTCGCATCCGCGTCCGGCTCATCCGGGTATCGATGTCCCGGTCGAACCACATGTTGATCGCGTTGGCTCCGCCGGCCATCAGGTAGCCGGCGAGGGCGACCCAGAGCACCCGGGAGAGTGAGGGCATGCCAGCCGGCGTGATGAACATCGGCGCCAGGGTGGTGACCAGAAGCAGCGAGATGATCCGAGGCTTGGTGAGGGTCACCAGATCTCTGGCCAACGAAGGCTGCCGCTGGACGTCCACCTCGACCACCTCGCCGGCGGGAGTGCGCCACGAGTGAAATGCCAAAACCACAAGGGCAACCCAGACCAGGGTACCGACCAGCAGGTGCAGCGCGCGGAGTCCAGGAGGCAACAGGTTGAGAACCATGGCTGCGGCCACGCCGATCTGGACCACGGTCCCGGCCAGAGCCAGCGCCGCGGTGATCCGCAGGCCACGGCTGGCAGAATCGCTGCGGCGGCTCACCCGTGCCACCACGGCCGAGATCAGGCCGAGAAACGAGAATGCCAGAACCCGGTGAGACCAATGCAGCAGCGCGAGGCGGGATGGAGGAGGCAGCACTCCGCCGTCGCACAGGGGGAAACCAAGACAGAGCAGCCCGGCGTGGAAATTGGCGACCTGGGCACCAAACAGAATGACGACAAAACCGAGAACGACAGTAGCCAACACCAGCCGGTGGTCGCGATGGGGTCGAGCCGGAACCGGCGCCGGTCGGGGCCTGGCTCGCAATGCGACGACCACGAGAGCGGCCAGCAGGATCATGGCGTTCGCCAGGTGGGTGATGATGACCCCGGGAGGCAACGCCAGTTTGACCGTGACCGCACCCAGCAGCACCTGGACGACCAGCAATCCGGCCGCAAGGGTGGCGGGGCGGCGTAGCACCCGATCGCCCCGATGGCGAGTCCAGGCGACGCCGGCCACGGCGAAGACCAGGAAGCTCACCACCACGGCGAACCATCGGTGCCCGATTTCGATCAGCGTGGGAAGGTCGAGAGGCGGGAACCACTTTCCGTCACAGAGCGGCCAATGGTCGCCGCACCCCATGCCGGAGCCGGTAATCCGGACGACTCCGCCCAGCACGATAAGGCCTAGCGCGGCCCCTGCTCCGGTCCAGGCAAGACGGCGGAGCAGCAACGTGCGATCGGGTTCTGTCAAGGTCATCGGAGCAAATGAACAAGGCGCGGCAGGGTATTGTCAAGGATATATTTAGCCCATGCCACCTGCGCCAGACGCCTGGGGTGAACGCCTCCCCAGGCACCTGGGACTCTGGAGCTCCATCGCCGTACTGGTAGGGTCCACTATCGGAAGCGGAATCTTCCGGGTCCCCGCCGGTGTGGCCGCACGGCTCGAGGAACCTGGGCCGGTGGTCCTGGCGTGGGTGCTCGGTGGGCTGATTGCGCTCTTTGGTGCGCTGACCCTCGCCGAGCTGGCCGGAGCGCTCCCCCGGTCTGGCGGGGTGTTCGCCTACCTGTTGGAGGGCTTCGGCCCTCTCCCCGCATTCCTCTTCGGCTGGTCCGAGCTTACCGTAGTCCGTGCGTCTGCTCTGGGTGCCATCGCCACCATCTTCTCGGAGTACCTGGGATACTTCGTGGCCCTCACGCCGGCGCAGATACGCTATCTGGCGGCGGGAGCGATCATTGTCGTCGGATTTCTCAACTACGTCGGGGTGAAGCACGCCGCGGTGGTGATGAATCTCGTGACCCTGGCCAAGTACGGCGCGCTCGCCGGCTTGGCGCTGTTCGCCTTCGTCGGGGGAAATGGAAGCGTCCAGCACTTTACCCCAGCCTGGCAGAACGGGGTCAGCGTCTCGCTGATCGGTACGGCTCTCATCGCCATCATGTGGACCTACGACGGTTGGGCCGACCTGTCCTTCATGGGAGGTGAGGTGAAGGATCCGGCCTGGACCTTCCCCAGGGCCCTGATTCTGGGGACCTCAGGAATCGTCCTCGTCTACCTCCTCATCAACCTGGCCTACATCTATCTCGTGCCGGTGCCCGAGATGGCAGGCTCCAAGCTGATTGCCGCCACCGCCGCGGACCGGATTCCCCTCTTTGCCGGCACCGGCGGCGCTATCGTTTCGGCGATGGTGATGATCTCCTGCCTGGGCGGCCTCGTCGGCTCAATGATGACCGGCCCACGGATTTTCTTCGCCATGGCCGATCGGGGCCTGTTCTTCAGCACGATCGCTCGAGTCTCCCCCCGCTTCCAGAGCCCCTCCGTAGCCATCTGGCTGGCCACCGGGCTCGGCGTGGTCTACGTGCTGCTCAATGACTTTCAGCAGTTGGCAGACAAGTTCATCCTGGGAATCTGGCCCTTCTACGCGCTTGCCGTCGCGGCGGTCTTCACCCTGCGCCGAACCCGCCCCGACCTGCCTCGCCCCTATCGCACCTGGGGCTATCCGGTCGTGCCGATTCTCTTCCTGCTCGCGTCGCTGGGAATGGTGCTCAACGCACTCTGGACCGATCCCATCAATACCGGGATCACGTTCGGAATTATCCTGGTGGGCTTGCCGGTGTACTCCGCGTGGAGGGCGGTTAGCCTGCGCACGGGCAGAAGCGCTGAAGCGGCGGATGCGCTGACGCGGCGGTAGCGGTACCGACGGACGCGAGCCCGGGGCACCGAAGCCACTCGTTGAGTCTGGCCCACCGCGCGCGGGCGCTATGGCCGCGCCGCGATCTCGATCGCCAGGTCCGCCGCTCGAACACTATGGGTCAGCGCGCCGACCGACACGAAATCCGCCCCCGCGTCGGCGTAGGCCCGCACATTCGCCAGCGTAATCCCACCGGTTGCCTCGATCTCGATGCCGGCCCGCAATTGCCGAGCTCGCTGTCCCCAGTCCCGAACCACATCGGGGGATTGGTTGTCCACCAGCAGCCGGGTGGCTCCAGCTGCACAGGCGCGCTCCACCTGCTCGAGCGACTCCACCTCGACCTGGAGCGTCGTGATCCCTCGCCTCCGGGCCTCCTGGAGAGCGGCGCTCAAATCGCCGCCCGCAAAGTTCAGCGCCTGCCAGTGGTTGTCCTTGACCATGACCTCGTGGCCCAGCTCAGCCCGATGCCGGGTGCCGCCACCGGCGATCACCGCCGCGATGTCAAGCGCCCGAAGCCCGGGTGCGGTCTTTCGGGTGTGAAGGATGCGGCAGGAGGTGCCGGCGACCGCGTCTACGTACGCCCGGGTTGCGGTGGCGATCCCGCAGGCTCGTTGCACCAGGTTAAGGAGCGGACGCTCGGCGCGGAGGACCCGGCTCATGTCGCCGCGCAGAACCCCCACCACCGCCCCGGCGGAAACCGCGCGGCCATCGGGCACCCGCCATTCGATGCGACAGGCGCAGGCCTGCGCCACCGCGTCGGCGTAGACCGCGCCGGCGAATACCCCCCCACTGCGATACTGGATGATGCCTTCGGCTGCGAGCCCGGTGGGAACAGTGACGGCCGTGGTAATGTCGGAAGGGCCATCCTCCGCCAGCGCGATGGCGGCAATGCGCTCGGCGTCGCCGTTCACCTACCCAATGCCACCATGCGGTCGATGGCGCCTCGGGCGCGTGCGGCGATGTCCGGAGGAACGGTGACGTGGTATTGGTCGAGCAGCAGGGAATCACGCACAGCCGGCAGCGTGATGGTCTTCATGAAGGCGCACACCGCCTCCGGGTCGGCCGCGATGAACTCCTTGGTAGGAGCCATTTGCTGCATCCGGTGCATGATGCCGGTCTCAGTCGCCACGATGAAGCGGGAAGCGGGTCTCTCCGTGACGGCGCGCACCATGCCTTCGGTGGAGGCGATGTGCAGCCCCTTCGGGTTCACGTCCCCGTGGCCCATCTCGTAGATAAGCTGGCCGGCGCAGCCGCACTCGGGATGCACCAGCACCTCGGCGTCGGGGTAGCGCTGCCTCGCGGCGTTGAGCGTCTCCGCCCGGATGCCTTTGTGGACGTGGCACTCGCCCATCCAGACTTCCACTCGCCGCTCGGGGCGCATCCGCCGCACGTGAGCCCCGAGAAAGAAATCGGGCAGGAACAAGATCCCTCTGTCTGCCGGGATTGCGTCGATCACGTCGAGCACGTTGCCGCTGGTGCAGCAGTAGTCCAACTCGGCCTTCACTTCGGCCGTGGTGTTGACATAGCCAACCGAGATGTAGCCGGGAAACTGCGCTTTCCACTTCCGCACGTCCTCGGCGGTGATGGTGGCCGCGAGCGAGCAGCCGGCGCGGAGATCGGGCAGGAGCACCCGCTTGCCGGGCGAGAGGATGGCCGCGGTTTCGGCCATGAAGTGCACGCCGGCGAAAATGATCACCTCGGCCTCCGTGCGGGCGGCCTGGCGGGATAATCCCAGCGAGTCCCCGACGTAGTCGGCCACGTCCTGCACCTCGGGGCGCTGATAGTTGTGCGCCAGCACGACAGCATTGCGCGACCGGGCGAGCTGCCGGATCTCGCTCTGCAGCGTGGTTACTTCCTCAGGTGATTCGGTGGGCTGCTCGATGATGGGGAGCGAGAGAGAGCCCCCGTTCCGGCCGGGGCCCTGGATCACACCGCCTCCCGCTTGAAGCCGGCGGGCGGATAATCCAGCCGCCGATGCCCCCCGCGACTCTCGCGTCGCTTGCGTGCCGCCTGCGTGATCAGCTGGCAGACCGTCAACTGATTACGGGTCCGCCAGGCCGGGATCGGGGTCTTGTCCAGGAGGGCGGCCAGCTTCTGTTCGGCGCGCAGAAGAGAGCTTTCGGTGCGATGCAGTCCTACATCGGCCGTCATGAGCTCGCGCATCTGGCCACGGATCTCTTCACAGCCGGCGTCCGCGCCGGCGTCGCGCTCGGGAGCGACGTCCACCATCGGTGGCGTCGTCGCCGTCTCCAGCTCACCGCCGAGCGCCCGCCCCGCACGATCCGCGAAGACCAACCCCTCCAGCAGCGAGTTGGAGGCGAGCCGGTTGGCGCCGTGCACACCGGTGGACGCCACCTCGCCCACCGCCCAGAGCCCGGGCTTGGTGGCGCGACCCTCGAGATCGGTCCGGATGCCGCCCATGGCGTAGTGCAGCGCCGGCGCGACCGGCAAGAGGTCGCGTGCTGGGTTCAGCCCGTAGCGCGAGAGCATGGCCGTGATGCCCGGGAAGCGAGAGGCAAAGTCCGGGACCGACCGGGCATCGAGCCAGGCGCCACCGGATGCGTCCGCTGTGGCAACCGCGCGGGCTACCACATCGCGCGGCGCGAGCTCGGCCCGGGGATCGGCCTCGGCGGCGAAGCGGCGGCCTTTGAAATCCAGGAGCACGGCGCCGGCCCCACGCACCGCCTCGGAGATGAGCGGTGCCGGGTTGATGCCTGGAAGCTTGAGTGCGGTGGGGTGGAATTGGAGAAACTCCAGATCGCGCAGCTGCGCACCAGCCCGGTGCGCCAAGGCCCAGCCGTCCGCGGTCGCCACTCTCGGATTGGTGGTGACGGCGTAGAGCTGGCCGACGCCGCCGGTCGCGAGGACCACCGCCGCGGCGGGAAGCGCGTAGGTCACGCCGTCCCGGGGGAGCGCAGAGACGCCGACGACTCCGCCCTCATGGCTGAGGAGACTGGTGACCTCGGTATGCTCCAGCAGCTCGATTTGGGGGTGCAGCCGCACTACCTGCGCCAGGCACCCGATGAGCGCGGCCCCGGTCCGGTCCCCGCCTGCGTGGATGATCCGGGGCCGGGTGTGGGCCGCCTCCAGGCCAAACCTGAGCCTTCCATCGGGGCCCCGGTCGAATCGGGCACCCAGAGCCAGGAGCTCGTAAACCCTGTCTGGGCCTTCGCTTGTGAGGATTCTGACAGCCTCGGGATCGGCCAGGCCGTCGCTGGCGGCCAAGGTGTCGGCGGCGTGCTGGCTGGGGCTGTCTCCTGGCCCCAGGGCCACGGCTATACCGCCCTGGGCCCAGGCGCTGGCGCTATCGGCGAGGCTTTCCTTGGTGACAAGTACCGCGGACCGCCCCTCGGATGCGAGCCGCCAGGCAGTCCAGAGTCCGGCTATGCCCGTACCGACAATCACGGGGCGAGGGGTGGTCATAGGCGCTTAATATAACCGTCAAAAAGGCCATCACCCGACCAGTTCCTCTACGTCCTGACTCTCGCCAGCATCATCAACGCCGCTGCTAGGAACACCATATTCGGCATCCAGGCCGCCAGGTTGGGATCCACCACCCCACCGGCTCCCACCGCCTTCATGATCTGAGTGATCAGCAGAAAGACCACCGTCGTCCCCAGACTGATCGCGATCCCGATGGCCGCTCCGGCTCGGGGGGAGGTCACCGCCAGAGGGGCGCCGAAGAGCGCGATGATGAAACAGGTGACCGGCAGCGCCACCTTGAGTGCCCGCTCCACGATCAGCTTGTTGGCATCGTTTCCCGAGCGCGACAATGCATCGATGTAGCGCCCCAGCTCGAGGTAGCGCATCTCGTCCGGGGCCTTGGGCTCGGCCAGGAGATCGGCCGGGGTCTGGGTGAGCGCCTTGAGCCGCATCGTCCGGAAGGCGAACATCGCCCCCCGACCGGGGCCGGCGATCACCCGGCTGGAGCCCGCCCGCAACCGCCAGCTCTTGGACTTCCTGTCGTAGCTCGCGCTGTCGGCGGTGATGATGAGGTCGGGGTACCCCACCCCGGTTCCCTGCCGCTCGAACAAGAGCTGCTTGAGCTGGCGGGTGGTCACGTCGAGCGAGCGAATGGTGTACACCCATCCGGCATCGCCGCGATACACGAAGTTGAATCGGGAGCGGGTCGACCGCGCCGGCTGGGCCTTCTGGATCTCGAGCTGTTTGGCGGTGGCTCCCGGCGCCAACTCGCCCACCCCGAACGCAAGCAGCGAGGCGAGCGCCGAGGCGATGAAGATCGGCCGCATGAGCCGGTGGAAGCTCTGTCCGCCGGCCTTGGCGGCCGTCAATTCGGAGTGTCGCCCCATCGCCCCGACGGTGAATACCGTGGCGAAGAGGACGGCGGCAGGCATCACAATGAAGGCGTTTTCGGGGATGGAGTAGATGTAGCTGATCACGATCTGCTTCATCGTGAGTCCACGATCGAGCAGCTTGTTGAGCGTGTCGGTCAGGTTGATCACGATGGAGACCAGGGGGAAGCCGAGCGCCGTCAACACGAAGATCCGGAGCCAGCTCGAGACCACATAGCGATCCAGGGTTCTGAGACCGGTCACGCCGCCCGTCCCCAGCGGACCCTGCGTCGGAATAGGTGTCGGATCGCCTCGAGCACCTCCTGGAAGTCTCCGCCCCGGGTGGAACCGGACTCACGGCTGACTCGCATGAGTCCGATCACCCCGATGATCGTGAGGATGATGTTGGGGGACCACATCGCGGCCCAGGGTGGAATGAGCCCCCGGTCGGCCAGACTCTCGCCGGCCGTGAGGCCGACATAGTGAATCGAGAAGACCGCCAGGCCGCCTCCGATCACCAGCCCGATTCCGCCCCGGGGAAATCGCAGTGCCATCACGATGCCTATGATGACGAACGAAATGCAGGCCATGCTGATTGCCCACTTCTTGTGGACTTCGACCGCGTACCGGTCTCCCCGCCGGTCGGCGTCCTCGGCTCGGTCGATGGCCGTTGCCACCTGAGACCAGTTGGTGAGCTGGAGTCTTGGAGCAGAGGCAGACGACGGAGAGGGCGCAGGTGGCCGGAATGGCCGAGCCGGGACGGTCTTTGGTCTTGGCAGCACGGTCGCCCCTGTCGCCTTTTGCGGCCCTTGGGCCCCCTGCGCGCCCGGCGTTCTCTTGGCCGTATCCTGCCGCTCCGTCCTCTCCGACCTCCCGACCTGTGCTCTCTCCTGAGCCTCGACCGTCTTGGGTAGAACGAGCAGGTGGACCTTGTCGATTATCCGGCAGTACGATGGCAGCGGTCGGGGCGAAGGCCCTGCTTCGCGCCGCGGCACCAGAGGCAGTGCCAGCAGCTTGCGGAGATCGTCACCGACCAACTTGACCCGGTCCTGCAGGGCCTCGAGCTTCTCGTCATCGGCTTCGTAGATCACGGACAACATCTCACACGTGCTCATTTCCCGGTCCCCGCGGACCGCGTCTCCGCTGTTCCGCTGGAGCTCATCGAACACGTTTTTCACGCGGATGTCGTTGATCCGGAAATAGGTGAGCTGGAACGTCTCAGGCTGTGACGGCCGGTACTGGTGGATCGAGCCGTCATAGAGTCGCAGGCTCAGGTCCGTCTGGCCTTCGGCATATGCCATCAGGCCACTATCGGCGTAGATGATCCTCCGGCTGGTCTCACCTCCGACATCGTAGATGGTGACACCACGCAGCCGCCCGGTGGCGGCATCGATGCGGCTGGCGCGCAGGAAGTACTGCGAAGGAGGGACCTCGTTGATCACCTGCTCGCGGAGCTCGAAGGTGGGCTTCTTCCGGCCTATGTCGATCAGGAGGGTGCGGAGCCGAGCGTTGCTGCGTGGGAGCACCTGATCGACGAACCCAAAATTGAAGATGGACATGGCCATGCCCCACAGGAGGACCGGGGTCAGCACCTGGTACACGCTGACTCCGCTCGCCCGCATGGCGGTAATCTCGTTGTCGGCCGCCAGGTGGCTGAAGGCGTAGAGCACCGCCACCAGCACTGCCATGGGCAGGGTCATGGCCACGATGAAGGGTACGCTCAGGCCGAAGACCTCCGCGATCACGGTCCAGGGAAGTCCCTTGCCGACCAGCGAGCCGAACTTCTTGGCGATCTGGCTCAGCAGCATGAGGCTGGTGAGCGCCACCAGGGCGAACACGAAGGGCGCGGCGAGCTGGCGAAGCAGGTAGCGGCTGAGCAGGCGCACGATAGCTAACTTGTCTGGTTGTAAGGAGTTGTTTCGATCATTATATTGGGCCGATCCGTGGTACTCAAGTCTCCCTGTGCCCCTCTAGAGTGACACGCTTTCTCGTCGCCCTGGGCTGTCTTGTCTCCCTGCCCGGGCTTCTCGCCGCTCAGGCCGACAGTGCGGGTCCCAGGCTCCGGCTCGACTTCGGGGAGCCGCCACTCACTCTGGAGCGACCGGCGCTTCTTCGTGCCCCCTGGCTGGGCGCACCCCGCTCTGCCGCGATCCTCCGGACCCAGCTGTTCGACAGCACCGTGGCGGCGACGCTGGACTCCGCCCGCCAGGCGCGCGCCGTCGGCCTTCGCCTGCTGACCCTCTACGGTGCTCCCTTCGACACCGAGGAGCCCGAGGCCCCGGGCCCCCGCCGGAATGTGCTCGGCATTTCCACCAAGTACGCGGACATTGCGCTGGACGGTCAAGTCAGGTTGGAGCTTCGAACCGACCGTCTCCGCAACGAGCGCTGTACCCCGGCGCTCCTGCTGGACCCCAACTCGGGCTGTCGCGGAGGCTTCAAGGCGCCCCGCCTGGATAATCACGTCGACCTGCGCTCCACCGGCATCATCGGGCGGCGCATGCACCTCAATCTCGACTATCAGAACGATCGCGACTTCTCCGCCAACAACGATATCCGAGTCTATTACGAGGGGCTCGAGGATGAGATCGTGCGGCGGATCGACGTCGGCACCGTCGTGTTTCAGCCGCCTCCCTCGCGCTTCATCACCGCCGCGGTCCCCTCCAACAACTTCGGCATCAACGCCACCTTCGAGGTCGGGCCGGTGCAGCTGCAGACCCTTGCGGCAACCCAGAAAGGAAGCGAGGTGGCCGAGCGAGTCTACACCATGGGCCAGACCACCAGCCAGTCGGAACAGCGGCAGGCGAGGGATCTGGATTTCGAGAGCGGCCGCTTCTTTTGGGTGATCGATCCTGCCACCCTCTCGGGCTATCCCGCGCTCGACATCCTGAAATTGAATCCCGGGAGCCTGGATCCGGCGAGTCGCCCGACTCAAGTGCGAGTCTATCGCTATCGCGCCGCGGTAAGCCGCACTGGGCTCAACCCGAACCTGGGCGGGATAACCGCGACCGCCAGCCGGCCGGATAGCCCTCAGCGCTTCGGGCCGGTGCAGTGGGAGCTCTTGATCCAGGGGAGCGACTACTATCTCGACCCCTCAGGCCTGTGGTTTACCCTCGGCACCAAGCTCGACCAGAACGACTATCTGGCGGTGAGCTACCGGACGGCGGCAGGTACGGTCGTCGGCACGTTCCCGGAGGCCGATCGGGGGGCGGGATCGAACGATCAGCTGGTGCTGATTACCGAGCCCAAGCAGACGCCGGCCGTGCCCACCTTCCGCTACGAAATGCGGCAGATCTACCGAGTCGCCGGGGAGGACCTCGATCCCACGTCGCTCGGTGTCGTGATCACCGTGAACCGATCGGAGCGGCCCCTGTCCGGCGCCGCCGAAACCTATCTGCAACTACTTGGACTGGCGCTGCCCAACGACGCGAACACGTTCGACCGGGACAACCGGCTCTTTCCCCGTTCGCGAGATCCCGGCGCATCGCAGGTGGTGCACGACTCGTACATCGTCTTCCCTCATCTGACCCCGTTCGCCGACGGGTCCCGGCTCTCCCCGCAAGAAGTCTCCGACTCGCTCTACCGGACCCCGCTCTTTCTCCTGTCCCAGCAGGGCCCTTCGGCGCGGTTCAGCCTCCAGCTGCAATACAACACGGTGGGAGGCGGCGATCGATCGACCCTCAATCTCGACGCGCTCCAGATCCGGGAGGGCAGCGAGCAGTTGTATCTGGGCGGCCGGAAGCTCGAGCGGGGGGTGGATTATAACATCGCCTACGATCTGGGCACGGTGACGTTCCTGAACCCCGACGCCCTCTTTGGCCAGTCCACGGCACAGGTGACCGCGAGATTCGAGCGACAGGGCGTCTTCGCTGTGGCGCCGACCACTATACTGGGCTTCAGCAGCCGCTACTCGCTGGGGGAGCGCGGGGCGATCAACCTGATCGGGCTCTATCAGCGGGAGCAGAGCGCGTTCAACCGTCCCGCGCTCGGGTTCGAGGCCTCGGCCAACCTGATCGGGGGAATCAACACCGAGCTCCACTTCAAGCCTCAGTTCCTCACCCGTTTCCTCAACAGCCTGACATCGAGCACGGCGTCCGCGCCTTCCACTCTCGACCTCAATGCCGAGTTCGCCCTCTCCAAACCGGACATCAACCGCTCGGGGCAGGCGTATCTGGAAGAGTTCGAGGCTGACGCCGGCACCGAGATCTCCTTGCAGGAGAGTGCCTGGGAGTTCGGCAGCCGGCCGCAACAGTCCAATGGGCTCGAAGACATCGGGTTTGCCGGCGGTTTCGATCCGGCTGATGCGGTCGCGCTGACCTGGCAGAATCTGGTCACGGTGGGCGGGCAGACGCTGCGGGTGAGGCCTCAGGACATCGACACGTTGATCCGGTTGGCCGGACAGAGCAAGGAAGAAGAGACGGTCATGTACCTGACGCTGCACGCCGACACGGCCGGCGGCATGGTGCAGCAGAACAACGCCTCGCGCTGGACCCAACCACAGCGGAACTTCCGGCCGCGTTGGCGGTCGATGGTGACCTCTCTGAGTCCGACCGGGATCGATTTGACCCAGGATGAGTTCCTGGAGTTCTGGGCCCTGCAGCCTTCGGACAATCCGGCGGACAGCGCGGGGCTCCGTCTGGTCTTCGATCTCGGTACCGTGAGCGAGGATGCGCTCGCCATCGCGCCGGACTCGTTCACCGTCAATGGCGCCGATACCGTCTTCAGCGGCCGGCAGTATGTGGGCGCCGGACGCCTGGACACCGAACGCAGCGAAGTCGGCATCTTCAACGCGGGGGTGGACGACATCGGCATTCTGGGCGACCGCCCCGACAATATCGTCGAGGTGGGGCAGGGGCCCATTGGAGAGTTGTCCCTCTGCGAACGGCTGCTGCAGAACAGCGTCCCGGTCTTTCCCTGGGGGGACCTCAGCAGCCGTTGCACTCGGGGCAATGGGGTGCTCGACACCGAGGACCTCAATGGCGACGGCGTGCTGGATGCCGCGGGCCCGAACGAGAGCGTGTTCCGCTACATCGTGGATATCGCGGCCGACAGCTTCTTCGTCCGCGACGGGGTCACCACCGTGGGTAGCAACGGGCAGTCGGCCACCTGGAAGCTGTACCGCATCCCGCTCCGCTCGGTGGCGCAGACGCTGGGCACGCCCACCATGCGGCTGGTGCAGCACCTGCGCGTCACCCTCGCGGCCCCGCCGGACGCGGGAGTTCCCGACGTGGTCGCCCGGGTCGCCCTCGCCCGGATGCGCTTCGTGGGATCACCCTGGACCCGTCGGAGCGAGACGCCCATCCTCGGTTTGTCCGGTGCGGTAGGTCAACCGCACGGTGCCGTCTCCACGTCCATCGTCACCACCGAAAACAAGAGTGACCTGGGGTACGAGTCGCCTCCGGGGGTGACGGACGACGTTGCCCGCCGCGGTGGGGACCGGGAGGCCCAGGGGACCCAGATCAACGAAAAGTCGCTGCGAATTCGAGCGACCGATCTCGGGGTGAACGAGCGAGCCGAGGCCTATCTCCGTTTTCCGTCAGGCCCCAGGAATTTGCTGGCCTATCGGGATCTGCGGCTCTGGGTGCGAGGGAGGGGCCCCGGCTGGGAGGAGGGCGATCTCCAGGCTTTCGTCAAGCTGGGAAGCGACAACGACAACTTCTATCTCTACCGCGCGCCAGCGAAGTCCACCACCTGGGAGCCGGAAGTCGTGGTCCAGCTGGAAACTTGGCGCCAGCTTCGCGCGGACATCGAGAACGCGTGGCTTCGGGGTGACCCACCGTCCGGCGCCGCCGCCTGCGGCCTGGCGGATGTGGGCGCCTACGTCGCCTGCGAGGGGCCGTACCTGGTTCAGGTGCTGAGCCCGGGAGTGAATCCCCCCAACCTCGCCGCGATCCAGGAGCTGTCCGCCGGGATCTATCGAGTGGCCGCAGCCGTCACAGTTCCGGAGGCCGAACTCTGGGTGGATGACATCCGGCTGGGCGACCCACTCTCCGAGACCGGCACCGCGAAGTCGATAGATGCCCGCCTCGCGGCGTCGGACGTGGCCAACCTTACCGCTTCGTACGTCACCCAAAACGGCCAGTTCAGGCAACTGAACCAGGATCCGAGCTACAAGACGACGGACGCGCTTCAACTCAACGGAGCGCTGCGACTGGAGCGGTTTCTGCCCACCGCGCTCGGATTGAGCGTCCCCCTCACCGTGAGATATGCCCGAACGGGGGTCGACCCGGAGCTCCTCAGCGGAAGCGATCTGCGCGGCAGCGCCTTGCCCGGGCTGCGAAAGCCCGACTCCTGGAGCTCCACCTACTCGATCGCCATTCGGCGGAATCGGCCTGGAACCCAGTGGCTCTCCAAAGCCCTGTTCGATCCACTGTCTTTCACCGGGAACCTGACCCAGGGCCGGACGCGCACCGAGCTTTCCGAAGCGACCGCCAAGGCCTATGCCGTCAATGTGAACTATTTCCTCCAGATGAAGCGGCGAGGATTTCGCCTGCCGCTGGGCGGTCTGGTCAAAGCCTTGCCCAAGTGGCTACGCAACAGCCAGCTCGGACAGAGCCTGGAAAAGGCCGACATCAGTCTGGTTCCGTCCCGGGTGCGCTTGGGCAGCGGGCTTAGCCGAAACGAGGCAAACTCGACTGCGTTCCGGGTGCCGATCTCGCGGGACGACGATGGCTCAATTCGGCCGGCGACATCCTTGACCCACCTCTGGCAGAACTCGGCGGGACTCACCTGGCAACCCCTGGGCATGCTCAGCCTGAACGGCGATCTGACCAGTACTCGCGATCTGCGGGTCTATCCGGACAGCTCGCCTATCGGTCGCTTGGCGTACAGCGAGCGACGGTTCTTCCTCGGCGTCCCGGTCGGTGTCGAGCGAGACCGCACGCTCACGACTGCGCTCGCGCTGACGCCGGCCCTGGCGTCATGGCTCCGGCCCCGGTTCCTCAGCAGCAGCAACTTCCTTCTGTCGCGCACCCTGTCCAGCCGGCCTCCAGTACGGGTGGATGAGGACAGCGGTGCCTTTGTCCTGCCGCAGACCCTCAACAACACCCGAACCAATGAGCTGGGTGCCGGTGTGGACTTTGGAAGAGCGCTGCGCCAGCTCTTCGGCGACAGCAGCAGGATCAGCAGGGCCCTGGGCAAGATACGGCCGCTGGATGTCAGCACCCGGCTCACGCGGAGCTCGACCTACGACCTCAGCGCCTTCGACCCGGGCGTGGGCTATCAGCTGGCGCTGGGCGGGTTGGACCAGTTCCTCAGCCGGGAAGGCGAGAGCGCGATCGGGGTTTCGGAGTCGAGGACGGCGACGATCGCAGGGGGCGCGGACCTCCCCTTCGGTCTCTCGATCACTCTCTCTCACGCGCTCACCCGGACCACCCGCTTCCAACAGGTGAGCGATGGATTTGTGCAGACCGAGATCCATCAAGAGGAATGGCCGGTAGGCAATCTGCGGTGGAGCCAGACCTTCCGCGGTGGACCGCTGACCCAGGTGGCCTTGGGAACCGCCGTCCGACGGCGGGAAGGGAGCTCGGTCCAGGCCAATCTGGCGGGTGCGCCCGCGCTCACGTCCACCCGTTCGTTGTCGATTAATCCCGATATGCAGGTCGGCTTCCGCAATGGGATTCAGCTCGCGATGGGGCTCACCTCTCTGACCCAGCACAACGCCTCGAATGGGAACGAGACCCTGCTGGATCAGGACGACCTCACCGGGTCGTTGAACTACAGTTTCCGGTTGCCTCGCTCGCTGAGCCGGCAGCGCAAACAGGCTCGCAGCTCGCTCACCGTCATCTCCGCCAATACCCGCACCTGCCTCCAGCAGCGGACCCTGAGCGATTGCACCGTGATCTCCGAGGTAGAAAGGAAGGAGGTCCGGGCCGGGCTCGACACCGATCTGCTGCAGATGTTGTCGGCCGGGCTGCAGGCGGGGTATACCATCAATGATGCCAAGCATCTCAGCCGCCGCACCTCGCAGATCTCGGTAATCGTCTCGTTTCAGTTGTCGCTGTTCGCGGGGGACTACCGGCAGGAGCAGTGAACGGCAGTGAGCTGTGAGAAGTGAGCAGTGAAAAAGTAAGAAGTGACAAGTGAGGGATCCTCTGCCTGAGCCGTCTCCAGAGCGCTCCAAGACTTATCCTGCTATCTTCCGCTCGCCTTACTCCTTACTCCTTACTCCTTACTCCTTACTCCTTACTCCTTACTCCTTACTCCTTACTCCTTACTCCTTACTCCTTACTCCTTACTGCTCACTGCTCACTGCGGCCGACATGCGCCTCCTCTTTTCGACTGCGATCCTGCTGCTGTTCTGTGCCTGCCGGGAGGCGCCGAGAGCTCGCGAGTTCAATGGGACCGGCGCGTTCCACTATATAGAGACTCAGGTTGGGTTCGGCCCCCGGATCCCTGAGACCGAAGCGCATCGCAAGGAGGCCCAGTGGCTCGACAGTATGCTTCACCGTCGAGCCGATACGGTCGTGGTTCAGGCGTTCGACCATGCCACCGCCTCTGGTGACACGCTGCATCTCACCAACTACATCGCTCGCTTCAAGCCCGCAGCCGAACAGAGGATCCTGTTCCTGGCGCACTGGGACAGCAGGCCCAGAGCGGACGGCCCCACCTCGACCGACTCGACCAAACCGGTGCTGGGCGCCAACGACGGCGGCTCGGGTGTCGCGCTGTTGCTCGGGGTGGCCGATGTGCTCAAGGCTCATCCACCCACGATCGGCGTCGACCTCCTGTTCGTCGATGGGGAGGACTATGGCGACTTCAACAAGGCTCCCAACGATGTGCTGATCGGGTCTCGCTACTATGCGGCGCACCAACCGTCAGGTCCCAAGCCCCTCTACGCCGTCCTGTTCGATCTGATCGCCGACAAGGACCTCCAGATCTGGCAGGAGGGCAACTCGCTGACCGGCGCGCCGGAGGTGGTGCAGTTGGTATGGGAGACGGCGAAGGACCTGGGCTACCAGAAGTATTTCGTGGACTCACCCCGCCACACCCTTATCGACGACCATCTGGAGCTGCAGAAGGTCGGGATCAGGGCGATCGATGTGGTGGACTTCGACTACCCCTCCTGGCACACACCGCAGGATACGATTGACAAGGTGAGCGCGGCGAGTCTGCAGATTGTGGGCGACGTGGCCGTGGCCTTGGTGCGCCGAGAGGGGGCATAAGACGGGAAAGGCGGGCAGGGCGGGCACGTGGGAGAACCGTCCCCCTTCGCTCGCTTCTCTCCCTCCAGAGTGACATAGTCCGTCCCATCCTGCCCGCCCTGCCCGCCCTCCCCGCCTTTTCACGCCCTCTCGCATGAAATGGCCTACCGCCTTACCGCCCTACTTTCCTACCGTCCGGCATGCCCCCCGCAGAACGAAAAGCGCTCATCCTGCTCTTCTCCCTGGGTGTGGTCGGCCAGGGCGTGCGCTGGGTCGCCACTCGTCCGGGGGAACCCCCCGGTGAAGTCCAGCTGCTCGATGTGCTGCCCCCCGGTTCTCCTCTGCCCCATCGAGACAGCTCCTTGACGCTCGCTCGCCCCCTCGCGCCGGGAGAGCGTATCGACGCCGATCGGGCGGGGCCGGAGGAGCTGGCCCGGCTGCCCCGGATTGGCCTGGCGCTGGCCAAGACCATCGTGGCCGACCGTCAGGCAAATGGTCCATTTGGAGGGCTAACTGCGCTGGATCGGGTGCCCGGCATCGGCCCCGGATTGCTGCAGATGGTCGGGCCGCATCTCTCGTTCAGTGGGGCGCCTGCTGCCGCGCAAGTGCCATTTCCCGCACCCCCGGCCCAGAGTTTGCTTGGCTCGGCAGTTCCTCCCCCCGTAGGCGTCCGTCTCGATCTCAACGCGGCTGGTGTCGCGGAGCTCGATGCGCTGCCCGGGATCGGCCCTGCCCGCGCCCGTGCGATAGTGCGCTATCGCGAAGAGCACGGCGCTTTTGCAGCGGTGGAGGACTTGGCCCGAGTCCCTGGATTCGGGCCGGCTGCACTAGCCCGCGTGCGCGACCGGGTCGAGGTGCGGTGAAACCTGACACTCGCGCCCTGGGTCAACGCTCTGTGACTGTTCCCAGATCCTCCAGCCACGCCAATCGAACCCATGAAGCCGCGGCGACCCCGCCAACCAGTGGAGCGGGTCTCGGCGAAATCCTCGTGCGGGAAGGGCTGCTTTCGCGCGAAAAGCTCATCCAGGCCAACGCCGAGCAAAAGCAGACCAAGCATCGCCTGGGGTACGTGCTGGTCAAAATGGGTCTGGTGCCCGAGCTGGAGATCACCAAGGTGCTGGCTCGGCAATGCCGCATGCCGGCCGTCGACCTGTCACGGTTCGAGGTCGATCCCAAGATCCTGAAGCTGGTCCCAGCTGACATGGCCACCAAGGGCGTGGTGCTCCCGCTCAAGCGCGAAGGGCGGACGCTCACCGTCGCCATGGCCGATCCCACCGACCTGGGCCTCCTGGAAGACCTCAAGTTCATCACCCGATTTGATCTCTTTCCGGTGCTCGCCGGCGAGTTCACTCTTCGAACCCTGATCGAGAAGCACTATGCAGTCAGCAATGAGCAGGAACTGTCGACCATCATCAAGGACATGGAGGCGACGGGCGAGGACGTTGAGGTGGTTGAGGAGCAGGAAGAGGAGACCGTCACTCAGGCGCAGATTGAAGATGCGCCCGTGGTCAAGCTCATCAACGGTCTGCTGATCGACGCGGTGAAGCGGGGCGCCAGCGACATCCACATCGAGCCGTTCGAGCACGAGATCCGGGTGCGCTATCGGGTTGACGGTGCGCTGCTGGAGATCATGCGCCCACCGCTCCGGATGAAGGCGGCTCTCACCTCACGCATCAAGATCCTGTCCCAGCTCAATATCGCCGAGCGGCGGGTCCCGCAGGACGGTCGCCTCAAGCTGAAGATGGGCAATCGGGTGATCGACTTCCGCGTCTCCACCCTGCCGGTGCTCTTCGGCGAGAAGATCGTGCTCCGAATTCTCGACAAGGGCAACCTGACGCTCGATCTCACCAAGTTCGGGTTTGAGCCCAAGGCTGAAAAAGACCTGATGCGGGCGATTCTCAACCCGTACGGCATGGTGCTGGTCACGGGCCCTACGGGCTCCGGCAAGACGACGACCCTGTACTCGGCCTTGTCCCGGATCAACACCACCGAAGTCAACATCATGACTGCAGAAGATCCGGTCGAGTACAACCTGATGGGCATCAATCAGGTGTTGGTCCGCACCGAGATCGGGCTCACCTTCGCCGCGGCGCTCAAGGCGTTCCTGCGACAGGATCCCAACATCATCATGATCGGCGAGATTCGAGATCTCGAGACCGGCGGCATAGCGATCAAGGCCGCACTCACGGGTCACCTGGTGCTGTCGACCCTGCACACCAACGATGCTCCCAGCACGATCACCCGTATGATCGACATGGGGATCGAGGCCTTCAACGTCGCCAGTGCCGTCAACCTGGTAGTGGCGCAGCGCTTGGTGCGCCGTATCTGCAAGGATTGCAAGGCACCGGCAACTTATTCCGAGGAAGTTCTGGCCTCCCTAGGCACAGATTTTGAGACTCATCGTGGTCTCCCGTTCATGAAGGGAACCGGTTGCGAAGTCTGCTCCGGGACTGGCTATAAGGGCCGTGCCGGCCTCTATGAGGTCATGGCCCTCTCACCGGAATTGCGTCGGATGATCCTTCGAGGGGCCTCCGTGGCGGAGTTGCGCGACCAGGCCGTAACCGAAGGCATGCTCACCCTGCGCATGGACGGAATGAAGAAAATTGAGCGCGGTGTGACGACCCTCGAAGAGGTGGTCAAGGAGACGGCCGGATGAGCAGCTTCAATCTGCGGGCGCTTCTGGAAGAGATGATCGAGAAGGAGGCTTCGGACCTGCACATTACCGCGGGCGAAAGGCCTAAGTTGCGCATCGACGGTGACATAGTGGATAGCTCGGTGACCGAGCCCCTGTCACCCAAGGACACCCTCCAGCTGGCCTACTCGGTTCTCACGGAGAACCAGAAAAAGCGGTTCGAAACCGAGGACGAGCTCGACTTCTCCTTTGGAATCCAGAACTTAGCGCGCTTCCGCGGAAACTGTTTCAAGCAGCGCGGTTGCGTGTCCATGGTAATCCGCATGATTCCGTTCAATGTGCGAACGTTCCAAGAGCTTGGGCTGCCCCCAATTATCTCCAAATTGGCAGAGCGCCCCCGGGGCCTGATTCTGGTCACCGGACCGACCGGCTCGGGCAAGAGCACCACGCTGGCGGCCATCATCGACAAGATCAACAAGGAACGGAAGGGTCACATCATCACGGTGGAAGACCCCATCGAGTTCATCCACCGCCACCAGTCCTGTATCGTCAATCAGCGCGAGATCGGCACCGACACCAAGAGCTTCGCCACCGCCCTCAAGTATGCCCTGCGCGAAGACCCCGATACCATCCTGGTTGGTGAGATGCGCGACCTGGAGACCATCGCTGCCGCGCTCACCATCGCGGAGACGGGTCACCTGGCTCTCGCGACTCTGCACACCAACTCGGCGGCCGAGTCGATCAACCGGATCATCGACGTGTTCCCCTCGAACCAGCAGTCCCAGGTGCGGGCCCAGCTCGCCTTCGTGCTCGAGGGGGTCGTCACCCAGACGCTGCTTCCCAAAGCGAGAGGCCGGGGTCGGGTCATGGCCGCCGAGATCATGGTCGTCACGCCGGCGATTCGCGCGCTCATTCGCGACGACAAGATCCACCAGATCTACTCGGCAATGCAGGCCGGTAAGAAGCACGGCATGCAAACCATGAACGACGCGCTCTACCAGCTGTACACCGCGCATGACGTGACCCAGGAGGAGTGCGAGCGGGTCTCGCACGACCCGAAGGAGTTCCTCCGGATGATCGGCGTCACGCCGCTGGAAGAGCAGGACATCGCCATCGCGGACGGCAAACGGGCCGCTGGAGTACGGCGGTAGGCGGGAAAGACGGTAAGGGCGGGAACGACGGTAAGGACGGTAGCTCGTAAGGCGGCGGACATAGACGAACGGCGGGTCTACGAACCTTACCGTCCTGACCGCCTTTACCGCTTGGCAACAACTCAGGAGAGCACACATGCCCCTGTTCGAGTACACCGCGCGCAACACCTCCAATGGCCAGATTCAAAAGGGCCAGCTGGACGTGGCGAGCAAGGACGAGGTCAGCGCGTATCTGCGCAAGAACCGGTTGCTGCTGGTCAACGTCCGTGAGGCGCCCAAGCAGATCAAGCTGAGCCTGGGCTCCGGGCGGGTAAAGACCAGAGACGTGGTGATCTTTACCCGGCAGTTCGCCACCATGATCAACGCCGGTCTGCCGCTCGTCCAGTCGCTCAACATCCTGGCTCAGCAGACCGAGAACAAGACGCTGCGCGAAATCACCAAGGCGGTGGTCTACGACGTCGAGTCGGGCAACACCCTGGCCGACGCATTCTCCAAGCATCCCAAGGCATTCTCCGCCCTGTACGTCAACATGGTTGCTGCGGGTGAAGCCGGTGGTATCCTCGACACTATTCTGCTCCGCCTGTCGACCTTCCTGGAGAAGAACGACGCCCTGGTCCGCAAGGTGAAGGGCGCGATGGTCTACCCGGGCGTGATCATCACCGTGGCCCTGGGCGCCATCGCCATCCTGCTGATCTTCGTCATTCCCACATTCCAGAACATGTTCGCCTCGGCCAATCTGGAGCTGCCGCTGCCGACCAGAGTCGTGATCGGAATGTCGAACGTCCTGATCGGCTACTGGTGGGTCATGCTGGCCGCGATTGGAGCCATAGTCTTTGGGATCCGGCAGTACTATGCCTCGCCCAATGGCCGGAAGCAGATCGATGGCCTGATCCTGAAGGCGCCGGTCTTGGGCGACGTGGTGCGCAAGTCGGCCGTGTCGCGCTTCACCCGCACGCTGGGCACACTGGTCAGCTCCGGCGTCTCCATTCTCGAGGGACTGGAAATCACGGCCAAGACGGCCGGCAATGCCGTCATCCACGACGCGGTTATGGAGTCCCGCCAGTCGATCGCGGGCGGTGAGACCATTGCCGCGCCACTCGAAAAGTCGCAGGTGTTCCCGCCCATGGTGATTTCGATGATCGCGGTGGGTGAGCAGACCGGCGGCCTGGATGAAATGCTGAGCAAGATCGCCGACTTTTACGACGAGGAAGTGGACGTCGCGGTGAGCGCGCTGCTCTCGCTGATGGAACCCGCGATGATCGTGGTGCTGGGTGTCATCGTGGGCGGCATGGTCATCGCGATGTACCTGCCGATCTTTGACATGATGAACGCGGTGCAGTAAGGGCGAGTCGCTCCGCGTTGGGTCTCAGCCCCGGATGCCTCACAGTGTCCGGGGCTGAGAATTTCTTGTGATCAGGTGCAGATCTCCGAACTCGTGCCACAGGTACCGCGCTTCAGCGCCGCGCCGTAGCTGATCGCGAGATGCCGGCGGCCGGTCACGGCTTCGAGCACGTGAAGATGTGACGCTCGCGGCTCATGGAAGCCGGTGAGCAACCCTGCTTGGCGTGATGCGCCGCCACGCCGTCCGTTCCGCGGACATGCCGGAAACTAAGAAGCGAGAAGGGCTCCTACTTCTCACTCCCTACTTCCCACTTCACACTTTTCACTTCCCCACCAGGCTCATCTCTTCCGGCCGATAGCGCTCGCCGGCAACGTCGCCCGCCAGACGATCCAACTGCCGCAGATCTTCCTCGGAGAGCCGAATCCGGACGGCCGCCGCGTTGTCTTCGAGGTAGCGCACGTGCTTGGTTCCGGGAATCGGCACCACGTCATCGCCTTGCTGCAGCAGCCACGCGAGCGTCACCTGTGCCGGCGTGGCGTCGTGGGCTTGGGCGATGCGGGTGACGATCTCGAGGTGACGGCGGTTGCGCTCGAAGTTTTCCCCCTCGAAGCGGGGAACGCGGCGCCGAAAGTCGTCAGGCGCCAGCTCCTCGAACCGGCTCACGCGTCCGGCGAGGAACCCGCGCCCCAGCGGGCTGTAGGCCACCAGGCCGATACCCAGCTCCCGGCAGGTCGGCAGCACCTCCTGTTCGATGCCACGCTCCCATAGAGAGTACTCGTTCTGCAGGGCAGTGATGGGATGGACCGCGTGCGCCCGGCGGATCGTGGCCGCACTGGCCTCCGACAATCCCAGATGCCGCACCTTCCCTGACCGGACGAGGTCCGCCATCGCGCCGACCGTGTCTTCGATGGGAACCTGGGGGTCCACTCGATGCTGATAGAAGAGATCGATATGATCGGTGCCGAGTCGCCTGAGCGACCCGTCGCAAACCTCGCGCACGTGCTCGGGCCGGCTGTCGACGCCGACGATCTTGGCCCCGTCGAAGCGGAACCCGAACTTGGTGGCGATCACCACCCGATCCTGACGTCCTCGAATCGCCCGGCCCACGAGCTCCTCGTTTTGGAAGGGCCCGTACACCTCGGCAGTGTCGAGGAAGGTGATGCCCAGCTCGATAGCGCGGTCGATGACGCGGAGGGACTCCTCGTCGTCGGTGGGTCCGTAGGCGTAGGTCATTCCCATGCAGCCCAGACCGAGGGCAGAAACGTCGAGCCCCTGTTTCAGCCGGCGGCGCGGCATGGCGTGCGAGGTAGTGGCAGACTGCTTCATGTGAAGTGCTCCTCTTCCATACAGAAATCTCAGTGTGCTCCGGCGGGCGCACCCCCCTGCCGTCTGGCCTTACGCAGCAGAAAAATTCCGGGCGACACCGCCAGAAAGCTCAGCAGCAGCAGAATCCAGGCATCGTTGTAGCTCAGCATGGCCGCCTGACGATTCACCTGCTGATCCAGTAGGGCGTAGGCGCCCCGTTGCGCCGCGTCCGGGGTGAAGCCGCGGCTGGCGAGGTTGGCCGCCAGCCCGGCGAGGCGCTGCTGCACCAGCGTGCTCCCGGCGTAGACGTCGGTCACCAGGTCGGCGCGGTGAATCTGGGTGTGGGTCGTGACGTAGGTCGCCAGGATGGCGATCCCGAACGAGCCGCCAAGCTGCCGCGCGAGGTTGATGAGCCCGGAGGCCTGCTGCGCCTCGGCGGGCTTGAGGCTGGCATAGGCCACGTTGTTGATCGGAGTGAAGAGCAGACCTAGGCCCGCGCCGCGGAAGACCAGGGCCCACCGCACGTCGCTCTCCCCCGCATCCACGCTCAGATGGCCCAAGCGCCACATGGCGATGAGCAGGAGGAACACGCCAAGGCCGATGAGGACCCGGGCATCCGCCTTGGGCTTCGGGCCATTGAGAAGAATTCCGCAGATCAACGCGGTGCTGGCGGTCGCCAATCCCCCGGGTAGCAGCGCGAGACCCGTTTCGGTGGGTGTGAAGCGCAGGATGTTCTGGGTGAACAGCGGAAAAATGAACACCCCGCCATAGAGCGCGAACCCGAGGACTACAAAGAGCAGAATCGAAACGGCGAGGTCCCGGTTGTTGAGCACCTTGAAGTTGACGATCGGATGCCGATTCCTCGGCGTGAGCTCCCACCATAGCATCGCCAGGAGCGACGCGCCGGCAACCACCGCAAGCCGGGTGATCGTGGTGCTGGAGAACCAATCGTCCGAGTTCCCCTCCTCCAACACGTACTGCAGGGCTGCCAGCCCTACCGTAAGCAGTCCGATGCCGGCCCAATCCACCTGCCCCGCCCGGCGCTGTTGCCCAGGCGGATCCTTCAGGAAGGCGGTTACCAGAAAGGTCGAGATGATCCCGATCGGCACGTTGATGAAGAAGCACCAGTGCCACTCGTAGTTATCAGTGATCCACCCCCCCAGGGTAGGGCCGACCGTCGGCGCGACGATGATGCCCAGCAGGAAGATGGCCTGTACCATGCCCTGCTGGTCTCGGGGAAACACCTGGCGGATCGTCGCCTGGGCGGTGGAGAGCAGGGCTGCCCCGCCGGCGCCTTGCAGCACCCGCCAGAACACCAGCTCCACCAGGGAATTGGAGGTGCCGCAAAAGAAGGAAGCGACGATGAACAGAATGATGGACGCTGTAAGATACCGCTGCCGGCCAAATCGCTCGGCGAAGAAGGCCGTCATCGGAAGAAACACCACGTTGGAGAGGATGTATCCGGTACTGACCCAGCCGATCTCTTCCTGGGTGGCCCCCAGATTTCCCGCCATCTGGGGCAGGGCCACGTTAATGATCGTGGTGTCGAGTACCTCCATGATCGCAGCGGTGATGAGGCCCAGCAGAATGAGCCAGCGGTGCTCCGCGACTTGTTCCTCGGGTTGGCTCACGCCAGCGCCGTCTCACTGCGGACCAGGGAGACGACCATACGCGCGGCGATGCCGAGGGCGATTGTCCCGCTATTGATCTGAAGATCATACAGGCACGGCTCGTTGGTGTCTTTCCGGAAGTACCGCTCGAGGTAGTACCGGCGATCGGCGTCGCGATGACGGACATCCGCTGCCGCGTCCTGAAAGGACGCACCAGTGCGCTGCGCGACGCGGCGGACGCGGAGATCAAAGGGCGCGGTGACTCGAATTCGCAACAGATCCGCCCTGCCGGCCAGCACGCAGTTGGCTCCGTGGCCAATGATGATGAGTGGCGGCGTTCGAACCGCCTCCAGCACCACGGTGCGACTCGCCTCGGCGAAGGCATCGGGGTCGAGAGAGCCGGAAAGCGCCGGCAGAATCGGCGCGTCGGAAGGGACGACGGTGAACGCCGAGGCAATTCGCTCGAGCAACCGGGGCCCGCGCTCACCCACCTTCGCGACTTCGGCGTGGCTGCAGTGCAGCCGTTGCGCGATCCGTTCCGCCATGTCTCGATCGAGCACCGGCCAGCTGAGCGCACGACCGAGCAACACACCCAGCTCGCTTCCGCCCGCGCCATACTCCCGAGAGAGGGTTATCAGCTGAATCGGGTCCCGGTCCGATGACTCGGCGAGCTTGGAGTCAGACGCGTCCGTCATGATGCTACCGGTCCACCAGCGAGTGCGTGTTGGATGCCGTGTCCCCTCGTTTGGCACGAGTATCGATGGCGACCTCGACCGACATTCCCGGCCGCAGCACCGGCGCGTTCGGAGCCCGCTGGTCGAGCGCTATCCGCACCGGTACCCGTTGAACCACCTTGGTAAAGTTACCAGTGGCGTTGTCCGGAGGCAGGAGCGCGAACCGTGCTCCGGTTGCGCCCTGAATCGACTCGACGTGCCCGGTAAAATCGACGCCGTCGTAGGCGTCCACGTCGATCTTGACCGGCTGCCCCACCCTCACACCATCCAGCTGGGTCTCCTTGAGATTGGCCACCACCCAGACGTTGTGTTCGTCCACCAATGACATGAGGGTCTGCGAGGGTCCGACCAGTTGTCCGACCTCTACCGTCTTCTTGGAAACTCGGCCCGCAGCCTGCGCGGTGATGACCGTGTAGGAGAGCTGGAGTCGAGCGGCGTCAAGGGCGGCCTGTGCGGCCGCCAGGCGCGCGTCCGCGGTCCGCACGCCCGCGCTCGCCCCGGAAACCCCGGCGCGCGCGGCTGAAGCCTGATTGCGAGCCGCCTCGAGGTCGGCCGAGGCGGAACGGTAGGTGGCCACTGCCTGATCGAGCTGCTGACGGCTCACCACCTGGTGTTCCGCGAGGCTGCGGATTCGCTTGACGTCGCGTTCCGCGCGATCGAACGCTGCCTGAGCGGCCGCGATGCTGGCCCTGGCTGCCGCACTGCGGGCGGCCGCCTGGGCAACTTCTGCCGTTGCCGCACCATTCCGGGCGGCCGCGACACGAGCAGCCTCGAGCTCAGCCTCCGCCTGCTGCACCTTCACCTCGTAGTCACGGGCATCCAGCGTCACCAGGGTATCGCCCTCGGCGACAATCTGATTGTCCTCCACGAATACCCGGCTGACGTAGCCGCCCACCTTGGGAAGTACCGGGACCACGTGCCCCTCGACTTGGGCGTTGTCGGTGGTCTCGTGCCCGCGGGAGTAGATCCACTTGCGGAGACCCCAGCCCCCACCTGCAACAATCACAACACCGAGGATCACATAGGGGATCCACCGGCGGCGGCGAGGAGGGGCACCCCCAGCCTCGCTGTCCGTTGGAGGCGTCAACTGCGGGCTCTCGGCCATGCTCACCTTTGAAAGAAACAGACCACGCTGCTGAGAGGTGCCTGCCCGGCGCAGTGACTGCGGTCACGACCAAGTGTCATCCTGTCCACTCCATTGGCTCCGCAGTGCGTTGGAACGACCCAACCCGTCTCGCTAATTCAATCGGCCCGTGTTCGAGCCTCGATGGGAAATCAGCCGCAAACTGCGGCAACCACAAGAGTAACCGGCGCTCGCCGAGTTTCGGTGCGCGGAGCCAAGCCGGCGAACCCGGCCATGTGCTGGTGGCATGATCCTCGCTGACCACCCTCAGAATGACTCAGATCTTGCTCAGTCGTCGCCGCTTCATAACCGCTGGGATCATGACCGCCGCCGCCGCGTCCATTCCCTTCGCCGATGCCGAGGCCACCAATCGGGTCCGTATAAGCCGGCTGACGCTGCCTGTTCCCGGATTGCCCCTCGCGCTGTCAGGCACCACGATCGCACAAGTCAGCGACCTCCATCTGTTCGAGAGTGAGCCTCACGCCGCTGCTCGGCACGCGCTCGACGCGCTGCATCGTGAGCGGCCTGATCTGCTGCTGCTGACGGGGGACCAATGGGACCAGCCTCAGGGAGCGCACGCGCTGGAACAATGGCTCCGGGCGCTCCCGCGAGGGCTTCCGGTCGTCGCCGTGATGGGGAACCACGAGTACTCGGCAGGGACGACCCCGAGCCGTGCGACTCGGATACACGCCCGCGGTGGCGCCGAGCTGCTGGTGAATCGCTCGCTGATCTTGGCCCTGCGGGGAGGCCGAATCCAGCTCGCAGGGCTGGACGATATGCGCTACGGCAGCCCGGACGCCGCTGCCGCCGCGCGCGGCCTCGACCCCGACCTGCCGCAGATCTGGCTCCTACATGAGCCAGGCCAGCTGGATCGGACTGCCTGGCCGGACGGCCCGCTTCCAGCCCTCACCTTGAGTGGCCACACTCACGGAGGCCAGATCCGCTGCCCTGGCGTGCCACCAATCCTTCCTCAGGGCAGCGGGCGCTACCTGTCCGGGTTGTACCAGACCCGACGCGGGAGCTTTTATGTGTCTCGTGGCGTTGGGACCAGTCCCCCGAGGATCCGGGTCTTCTGCTCGCCGGAGCTCCCCATTTTCGAGCTGCGGGCCGTACCGGCATAAGCAGTCGAGGAGCTTACTTCGGTGGCTCCCGGCGGCCTTCCAACAGTCGCTCGGTGAAGTCCAGCCGCTCCTCGAGCTGGGCAATGCGACTTTCCAGCGTCTCGATGTATGCCTGCTGCTGGTCCGGAGCCTCCCGAGGGGCCGCGGGCCGCTCCCGCCAGCCGTGTTGCCAGGGCCCCCACCATCCGCCATACGGTCCGTAGTCACGAGGACCCATCATCGCCCAGCGCTCCCAGCGCCGGCGCCGCATCACCGCGGCGAACAGGAGGAGGGGCACCACCCAAAACATCCAGCCGAAGAACCACATCGTCATTTCTCCCGTAGTACCTAGAACGACCTGGTCTGCCAGGCCTGCTCAACGTCATCCCCGGCCTTCCGCAGGATCTCGGCAACTCGCTTGAGTGCCGGATCATCCGGTCCCCGACGCCATGCCTGCCGGAAGGTCACACTGGCGAGATGGGCAAAGGCTCCCTGAAGCTCGCCGATGCCGCCGCTGGTGAAATCGCGTACTGTCTCGCGGACCCGGTCGAGAATCTCGTCCAGGAGGTCGCGATGCTCCTCCAGGTATCGCTCTCCTTCCGGAGTCACGTGATAGACCTTTTTCCCATCACTCTCGACGACGCGCACGTACCCCTCGTCCTCGAGCAGTTGAAGTGTGGGATAGACGGTGCCGGCGGACGGGGTGTAGCAGCCACCCATCTTTTCTTCCAGCGCCTTGATAATTTCGTAGCCGTGGCGCGGCTTCTCCTTGAGCAGCCGGAGGATGACGAATTTCACCTCTCCCGACTCGAACATCTGGGACCGGCGCCGACTGCCTCGAGGACCGGCGCCCCAAGGGCCGCCGCGCCACCAGTTGCCGAACGGGAATCCGGGGCCGAACCCCCAGTCATCTCGCGATTTGTGCATATATCAACCTCCGCTATTCCGTGAGCTATTTCGTGCGATATATCGTACGCAATAGCTCGGCGGCCGTCAAGAGCGGGAATGGAGACCGGGCGCATGGCAGCTCAGGTTGATCGATCAGGAAGCAGGGTCTCGATCGCTGCGCGGGTCGCGGTTCGTGACCTTCGGTCTCACTGGGAAACGGCCGTCCTTCTCATGGCCACAGGAGGCGCCGCTCTGGCCGCCGCGCTCCCGATCGTCTCACTTGCGGGCGGCGGTCCGGCGGGACATTGGACTCGTCTGCGTATCCCGTCGCTTCCGGGCGGCGACCTGGGGCTTCACTGGAGCATGGGCGTCCACCCCCCGGCGGAGACCCAACAACAAGCTGTCGATGCGCTCGGTGGCATGCTGTTGGGGATTGCCCTGGCCACTCTCGCAGTTGCCATCGTGACCATACTGATTCTCTCGCTGGGCCGGGAATCAGAGCGGGACGACGAGGTCGTCATACGTCGGGCGGTAGGTGCGAGCCGGATGCAGGTGCTCCTCGAGGCAGTGTTCGAGGGAGCGATCCTCGCCATCGGCACGGTGGTGGCGGGCGCGGTTCTCGGACTTGTCATCGGGGCGGTCGCGCTGGCCGGCTGGCGGGGCGAGACGCTCGCGGGTTCACTCAAGCCGGGAGCTCTAGCCGCGCTTGGCGTCGCGCTCGTGCTGATCCTGGGCGTCAGCTTTCCGGCGCTCATGCCGCGGCGGCGCATCGCCCAAGTGACGGGTCCCGTGCGAATGCCACTCATGCCCACGGCGATCCAGCTGGGAACCGGTCTCGTCGCCCTCACGATCAGCGCCCTGGTCGTGCGGGCAGCCTCCCAACTGACCAACCCAGGACCGATCGCGGCTGCCGGAGGCTCGGTATTCTCCTTCGCCCTCAGTGACACCACGCCAGCCGAGCGGGCGAAAGGGTATGCCGAGTTGCTCCGAAGGCTCGAGCGGCGGGTTGGACTTCATGCGGCAAGCCTGACCAGCCCCGGCGCGCTGGTGGGGCTCGGTCCGGTGGGCCTGGTGACCACAGACTGTGGCCAGTGCAGCGAGGGCGGCATTTACCTGGTCACCAAGACGAAACCGGCGACCCATGAGCTGGTAAGCTCCGATACCTTTCGTCTGCTCAACCTCAAGGTGCTCGCCGGCCGCGGGATCTCCGCGACGGATGATTGGAACTCCCCGCGAGTCGCCGTGGTAAGCCGCAGTCTGGCCGCCCGGGAATTCCAGAACGGGGAGCCGATAGGCCGCCAGATCAGGGTCGTGGACGATGGTCCGCAGTGGTCCACCGTGGTCGGCATCGTGGATGACCCTTCACCGGTTGGCCTGGGTGGCCCACTGCAGCCCAGCTACGCCGTCTATCTGAGTGTGCTGCAGCATCCTCCCAGCACCGCCGAGCTCTTGATCAGGGACCGTCCCGGGACGGACAGCGGGGTCGCGGTGCGTCCGGTCATGCGAACAACCCTGGGTGGGCGCCTCACCCATCTGGAGCAGCACAGCGAGGCGGCGCTGCTCGGGCGCGACGCGGCTCTCCTTCAGTGGTTCGCACGTTGGTTCGGCGTCGAGGGATGGGCGATGCTCGGGATAACCACCTTGGGCACCTTTGCCCTGATGCGTCTCTGGGTCAGGTCGCTGTTGGTGGAGCTGGGAGTCCGCCGCGCGATGGGTGCCCGACGGCGGGATCTGTTTGCCTTGGTGCTGCGGCGCGCCGCCGGCGTCGGACTGGCGGGCGTCCTTATTGGTCTCTGGCTCGGTCCGTTCGTGTGGGGGGTGCTGCCGACCATCATGACCGGGCTCGAGGCCTGGGATCCGGCTCCAGTGGCGTGCTACGCCGGGCTTCTGGTCGCCAGCGCGCTTGCCGGAGCGCTGCTGCCAGCCTGGCGAGCGGCCCGCTCGACGCCGGCCTCTCTGATTGCGTCGGCATGAAAACACCGCATTGGCTTGGCGTTGACATCTTTCCCTGGCGGTGACAGTATGGGCACCGCAGTGCCTTACCCCTTGATTCGCCTTTCCGCTTTTCCTTGAACCGCTGGGTGCCGTAGCCGGATGGAACCTGCCCCCGCTCCCGTCACCCACCTCGCGTCAATCGATTACGCCGTAATGGCGGTGTACTTCGCCGCGGTGCTCGGGGTCGGCTGGGGCCTTCGGCGGGTAATGCGAACGAGCACCGACTTCTTCCTTTCCGGACGATCGCTGTCTCCCTGGATTACCGGCCTGGCGTTCATCTCGGCCAACCTGGGCGCCCAGGAAGTCATCGGCATGGGCGCCTCCGGTGCGAAGTACGGCATCGCCACCAGTCACTTCTACTGGGTGGGCGCGATTCCGGCGATGGTGTTCGTCGGCCTCTTCATGATGCCGTTCTACTATGGGTCCCGCGCGCGTTCGGTTCCCGAATACCTCCGGCTTCGGTTTGACGAAAAGACCCGGACGCTGAACGCGGTCTCGTTCGCGGTGATGACGGTGTTCTCCTCCGGGATCTCGATGTACGCCATGGGGAAGCTGCTCAATCTCCTGCTCGGCTGGAGCTTCGATGTCAGTGTCCTGGTCTCGGCGTGCATCGTCCTTGTCTACATCCTGCTCGGCGGGCTGACCAGCGCGATCTACAACGAAGTCCTGCAGTTTTTTCTCATCGTCTTCGGCTTCGCGCCGTTGGTCGGGCTGGGCCTGCATGCGATTGGCGGCTGGCAGGGCCTTACCGCCCGGCTGGCCGAGGTCGCCGCGGCGCGCGGCCTGCCGGCCAACGCCTATAGCCACGCCTGGTCCAACATGGGCAACGCGTCGCAGAACCCGGTCGGGGTGGAGTGGTTCGGCCTCGTCATGGGCCTCGGCTTCGTGCTGTCGTTCGGCTATTGGTGCACCGACTTTCTGGTGGTGCAGCGCGCGATGGCCGCGGACTCGATGACCGCGGCGCGGCGGACTCCGCTTATCGCGGCAGTTCCCAAGATGTTGTTTCCCTTTCTGGTCATTCTGCCAGGCATGATCGCTCTCGTCCTCGGTGCCGGTGAGGCGGGCGGCGCGGGGCAGGGACTGGTCCCCGCCAAGCTCGCCGCGGGCGGAGCTCCGCTGCTGGACGGCGCGGGTCATGTCGTGCTGGACTACGACCTCGCCACCCCGATGATGCTGGTGCACCTCTTTCCCTCCGGCATGCTGGGGCTGGGCCTCACCGCGCTTATGGCTTCATTCATGTCCGGCATGGCCGGCAACGTCACGGCCTTCAACACCGTATGGACCTACGACATCTATCAGAGCCACATCCGGCGGGGCGCGTCGGACGAGCACTATCTCTGGATGGGACGGGTCTCCACAGTCGGAGGCATCCTGCTGGCCATCGGCGCGGCATACGTGGCCGGCGCCTTCAACAACATCATGGACCTGCTGCAGCTGGTGTTTGCCTTCGTGAATGCCCCGCTTTTTGCCACCTTCGCCCTTGGGATGTTCTGGCGGCGCTCCACCGGTCATGGCGCGTTCACCGGCCTTCTGGCCGGGACCTTGGGCGCCGCGATCCATCACGGGCTCACTCTCCCGGCAGGGACCCACGTCGGAGTGAAGGGTGGCTATCTGGGCGTGCTCCACCAGTACCCCAGCGAGCTGGCCCAGACGTTCTGGACTGCCATCGTCGCCTGGGTGACCTGCTTTGTGGTGACCCTGGTCGTGAGCCTTGTGACCCAGCCGCGCGACCCAGCCGAGCTGCGGGGCCTGGTCTACTCGCTCACCCCACGACTCACCGATCAGGGGCTGGCTTTGATCGAGCGCCCCTGGGTGCTGGCTACCGTGGTGCTGCTACTCACGTTGGCGTTGAACCTGGTGTTCTTCTAGGAGACTCCATGGGAGGAGCGGCTGGGCTCGACATCCGGATGCCGATCGGCGGACTCTTTGTGGCCCTGGGGCTATTGATCGGGGGCTACGGACTGGCAACCGCGGGGGATGCTGCCCACTACGCCAAGTCGCTCTCCTTCAACGTGAATCTGTGGTGGGGCGGGGTGATGCTGGTCTTCGGGATCCTCCTCTTGGTCGGGGCACTGCGCGGCCAGCGCGTGGCCTCGGTTCGGCCCGCCCTGCAAACCCCGGAGGGGCAGGCCACGGAACAACGCGAGCGGAGGACCGGGCTGGAGCACTGAACGTGATCCACATCACGGTTGTGCAGGAATTTGCAGCATAAGCTCGCGCCAGGAGCGGTGCCCTCAGCCCGGCCTCCGACCCGGATAGCGAATAGTGAAGACTGCTTGCAGGCGTGCGTACTCTTGCTGCCCGCCCGTGCGACCGGGACGAAACCGTCGTTGCCTTCCTCCGACTTCCATCGATCCTACGCTGCCATCCGCTTGCCGCGCGCTCGAGCGTCGATGGCTGTGCTGCCCGCCCTAGGCGCGCGAACCGGGTGTCGCAGTTCCTCACTGTAGACGGGGGTGTCGTTATGAAAAGGAGATCAGGTGCGACTGGAACCGTTCCCTTCGGCCGCCGCCGTGCCCGCGCGCTCATTGGGGTAGTTCTGCTACTGGTCTGCTCCGCTGGGAATATGCTCGGGCAGCAGCCGCAGCAGCCGGCGCAAACCGGCTCGGTTGCCGGGAAGGTGATCGACGATAAGGGCGCTGCGATCGCCGGCGCTCAGGTCGCCATTCAGGGGACGACCATCGGGGTGCAAACCAGCGCGACCGGTGACTACGTGCTTGCGCGGGTGCCCGCGGGCACTCAGCTGGTGCGGGTCCGCATGGTCGGGTTCCGCCCCGACTCGGCCAATGTCACGGTTACGGCAGACCAACGCGTCAGCCAGGACTTCACCCTCCAACGGAATCCGCTGCAACTCCAGACACTGGTGGTGACCGGCACGCAAACGCCTCGGATGAATCTGGACGCCAGCGTCGCCGTCACCTCGCTCACGGCGCAGGACATCCAGCGCGCGGTGCCACGGAGCACGACCGAAGCGCTTCGTTATGTGCCGGGCTTCACCCGGGTCGAGAGCTCCGGCGGCGAGGTCAACGAGAACATCAGCATACGCGGCATTCTTGGGGTTGAGTACGTGAACTTTCTGGAGGATGGTCTGCCGGTCTTCCCGACGATGCACACCTTCTTCATGAACGCCGACAACCTGTTCCGCATGGATGAGAACGTCCAGCGAATGGAAGTCGTGCGGGGCGGCGCCTCGGCGCTATTCGGCTCCAACACGCCGGGCGCCATGATCAATCTCATCAACAAGACCGGCGGCGACGTATTCGACGGTACCGTACGCGCAACGGGCGCCACCCAGGGGCTTGCGCGTTTCGACCTCAATGCCAACGGGCCGCTGGGCAACGACTGGAGGTTCAACGTCGGTGGGTTCTACCGCTACGACCACGGCGTGCGCGACCCCGGCTTTCCCGGAATCCGGGGCGGCCAGGTCAAGGGCAGTATTACCCGGCTCCTCTCGAACGGCTACGTGCGCCTCTCGGCCAAGGTCATTGACGACCGCAACCAGTTCATTCTCGACCTGCCGTTCACCAACCCGGATGACCCGCAGTTCGTTTCCGGTTTCGGCGACTACGGATCCTTCAACAGCCCTGAGGCGCTCAATCTTCGGGTGCCTATCCCGACTGGTGATCTGACCTTTCCGCTTGACAATGGGCTTCGAACCTCGGCCCAGTGGTACACCGCCGATGCGGGGTTCGATTTTGCCGACAATTGGCACCTCCAGAATGCCGCTCAATACATGCAGGACCAGCAGGAGTGGAACGCCCTGGTGCCCTCCAACGCCTTGCCTGCATCAGAGTTCGCAACGGCGGCCAAGGGACAGGGTGGGCTGGGGCTTCCGGCGGGTACCACGGCCCAGTTCACCTACACCAATGTGTACGACATAACGGGAAAGACCCGCCTGCCATTCAGCACCCCCAACGGACTGGTTGCTCCGGGGCAGCTCATTCACGTCGCCAAGCCCCTCTCGGCGTTCCAGGATCAGCTCCAGCTCCGGCGCAGTATCGGCAAGCACACGGCATCATTCGGCCTCTATTTTGCCAACTACTCTCAAGACAATCACTGGTTCTTCACTCAGGTCCTGACCGACGTCGGGGACCAGACCCACTTCCTCGATGCCGTGGTGACCCCGGCGGGAGGCGGCGCGCCGGATACCGTGACCAAGAACGGCTTCGTCAATCAGCTCTCCGGCTACACCAACGGCACCGGCCAGACCAGCGTCATATCGGGTGTGTTGGGTGGGGAGATCCAGCTGACTGATCGGCTGCGCGCCGATGTGGGTGTCCGTGGGGAATACGACAAGTTCGTGCAGAACGCGGAGAACACCGCCACCTTCGACCTCGACGGGGACTCCACCACCACCTTCAACAACGAGACCTTCGGGAACGGCAGCTTCCGGCACTTCGAGCGTGGCATCAAGGACTGGTCGGCATCCCTGGGCCTCAACTTCAGGCTCACGGACAACCTCTCGCTGTACGCGGCCGGCGCGCGGGGCTACAAGATGCCGGCTTTGGACGAGTTCCTCAACGCCACGGCGGTGCAGCAGGTCGACCTGTTCGAGTCGAAGGAGGTCCAGTCGGTCGAGGGCGGCGTCAAGGGCACCGTTGGCGCGTTCGGATTCACCGTAGGCGGGTTCTGGACCAAGCTGAAGAACGTGGTAAGTCAGGGCTTGGTGATCGACTCCGTCACCGGAGCATCGTCGTGGATCATAGTTCCGTCGCCCGAGAACAAATCCTACGGCGCCGAGGTCGAGCTCGTGGTAAATCCATATCCCGGCCTGCAGCTCCTGGGGAGCGGCACGTTCCTGAAGGCCGAGCTGGGCTCTGGTGCGGGGGCGGACATCGGAAGCCGCATCGCCGGCGTTCCCACCTCGATCGCCAACGCCGCGGCGCTGTATTCCATTCGTGGGCTTCAGTTCAAGGCGGACTGGCACTGGGTGGACAAGCGGCCAACCGCCATTGGGGCCGGGCCCACCCTCCCGTCGTATAACTACTTCAACCTTGGCGCGGGATACATGCTGAGGCCGGGAACCACGATCAACCTCGACCTGTTGAACGCGTTCCAGAGTAAAGGGCTGGAGGAGGGCAACCCGCGGGTGGTGAGCACGGGCGGGATCTTCCTCGCCCGGCCTATCCTGCCGCGGCGGTTCCAAGTGTCGGTGTCCTACGACCTCGGAGGAGCGGGTGGACCGGCCCAACCGCAGCAGCCCTGAGTAGGGTGGAGAGGACGGAGAGCACGGAGATGCCTAACTCGGTTCACTCCGTCCTCTCCGTCTTTTCCGTCTTCCTTGTGTCAGCCTTTCCGCTTTTCGCTCAGCAGCCCGATTCCACTTTCTTCTTGGTCACGACCGACCCCGCCCGCGCGCCGTCTCCCTTCATCGGCAACGGGCATTTTGCGGTGGTCATTCCTCCACTCGGCTTCGGCCCTTCGCCATCGTACCACGCCGGAGTCTACGAGCACGGGCCAGGAGATGTACCGCGCATCGTCTCGCTGCCGCCCTGGAATGCCGTTGCGGTCTTCGACGGCGGTGGGTGGCTGGAAGCGGTCCTTCCGCCCGACAGCTCGGTCCATGGTGACCACTGGCTCGAGCCGCTGCCGCCGCCGGTCGGCGCCTTGGACTCGTACAGGCAGGTGGTGGACATGCGGAGTGGCACGGCCCGCACGACGTACGATTGGGTTAATCAGAATCGTCGCACGTCCGTAGCAGTAGAGACTTTCGTCTCGCGGGCTGCGCCAAATCTCGCCGCGACCCGCCTGGAGCTGATCCCGCGACAACCGGGGCGTCTGCGGGTGCGATTCGCCATTGCGGCACGACCCCGGCCCAGGCGCCTGGCCCTCAATCGGATCAAACAACTGGAGCCGGCATGGGGACATGGTGATATCTGGTACCCCGGGTCTATGGCGGTGCGCTCCCGAGCCGCAGTACCGGTGCAGGATGGCGCCAGGCTCTCGATGATTTCGATGCCGGTGGGAAGGACCAGTGCGCTGGCCGAAGGGGTCTGGATTACCTGGTCTCGCCAGCTTCCGGCGGTGAGCGCACGGACCACGAGCTCGGGCGGCCGGACCCAGGTCGAAGTCGCCTTCGATGCGTCGCCCGATTCCACGTACACCTTCACCCAATTCGTCAGCGTCGTGTCGTCTCGGGACGAACCGATCGCCGGGATGACTCGGGAGCTCGCCACGGGTCATGCCCGGGGCTACGACAGTTTGTCTGCGGACAATGCGGCGGCCTGGCAAAAACGGTGGGAGAGCGACATCCGCATCGACGGCTACCCCGAGCTCCAACGGGTGGTTCGCTCGATGCTGTTCTATCTCCTGTGCAGCGCCGATTCGGGCACCGCGCTCGGCATTCCGCCCATGGGTCTCTCCAGCGCCGGCTATTACGGGCACATCTTCTGGGATTCGGACACCTGGATGTTTCCCTCGTTGCTTCTCATCCATCCGGACATCGCGCATTCGCTGGTCGCCTTCCGAGGCCGAACCCTTGCCGCGGCCCAGCAGAACGCGCGGGCCAACGGCTATCGTGGCGCGATGTATCCCTGGGAGGCTGACGAGCTGGGTCACGAGACCACGCCGCACTTCGCGGTGCAGAACGCCCGCTCCGAGATTCACGTGACCGGCGACGTCGCCTCGGCCCAATGGCAGTACTACCTCGCCACGGGCGACTCGACCTGGTTGGCACGCGAAGGCTATCCGGTCATTCGGGAGACCGCGAACTTCTGGGTCAGTCGTGCGGTGTACGATTCTGCCGCCGATCAGTATCACATCAAGAACGTGGTGTCGGTGGCGGAAGGCCTGATCGGCGTGACGGACGACGCCTACACCAACGCCGTCGCCCGCAAGAACCTGGACATTGCGGTGGCGGCCAGCCGGCGCCTGGGCCGGCCCGCCGACCCCCGATGGCCCACGCTCGCCGCCAAGCTGCACCTGCCGTATGACTCGGCCAGCCAGTTCTATCGCACCTACGAGGGGGCGCCGGATTCCACCTTGGGGGCGGTGACGCCGCTCCTCAGCTATCCATTGGGCATTCCCATGATCGCTCGCGCCAAACGCGCCCAACTGGAGCAGGCAGTGCGGCAGCTCCTGGCGAAAGGCCCGGGAGCGATGATGGGCTCGACCCTGTTGTCGGTGGATGCGGCGGAACTGGGTGATCGGGCGTTGATGGACTCGCTGCTGCCCCACAGTTATCAGGGCCATATGAAGGGCCCGTTCCTGATGCTCTCCGAGACTCCGACCAATGAATCCGTCAACTTCGTGACCGGCGCCGGAGGGTTCCTGCAACAGGTCATCTTCGGCTATACCGGCCTCCGCCTGGGAGACGAGGGCCTGGAGCCGGCCTTCGCACCGGTGCTGCCGTCCCGAATCAGCCGACTCGAGCTTCGAAACGTGCAGGTGCGCGGCAAACGCTGGGACATCATCGTGGATGCCAAGGGGCGGCGGATGATCGCTCGACCGGAGAGTTCAGCACGATGATAGTCGCGGCGCTTGCGCTCGCCGTTACGGTTCCGGCGTCGACAGTACAGGACAGCGCTCGGCGGCTGGTGACGCCGGTGCTTGCCTTTCCCGAGGCGGGGATGGACGATCCGGCCGCCTACCAGGGCTACCAGACCCGCCTCTATCGCGACTCGAAGGAAAACGCGGTCCAGATCTACCTCGATCCCCACGGCGGACGCGTGGTGCTGCTCTGGGCCGATGCGACGGACGAAAGTGTCGGGTTCACCGCTCGCGATCCGCAGGGCCGTCCCGCGAAGCTGACGTGGAGCGGGGTGACGGCCGCGGTGGCGGACTCGGGCGCGACCCGCAGCCTCGAGTACCGGCTTACGGCCGATGCTCGACGGATCCTGGTCGGCTGGTTCGTGCTCGGCTCGATGAGAGTCGAGCGCGACTTTCAATACGCTCGCCGGCATCTCAGGCCCTTCACGGCCGCACCGTTCTATGTGACCGAGGAGTCGCTCCTGGTGGCCAACCTCGCTCGACTGCCGGCGGAAATCCGTGATCGGCACCTGGCCCTGCTCGGAGCGGATAGCCTCCCCGTGCTGCGGTCCAGGCTATTGCCGGCGCTGGCTCCGGCAGACAGCGACAGCACAGCCTGGGCGCTTCGGGTCATGCGGCCCTCGCTCGACGGGCGCAACCACCTGGTCTTGGAGCTGCGTGGCGACCCACGTGAGACCACCGCGGCCGTCGTCGGCCGCGCGGTGTCCATTCGGGCGCGGGCCGGGAGCCGCATACAACTCTCGCTCCGAGTCGAGACCGATGGAGCGACACTCACCCCACTCGACCGGGACAGGATCTTCAACGACGCCTTTCGCGAATTCCTGGCAGGCGCTCATGCGGCTCATGACACGGCCATGCTCTCGACCGGGTCTTCTCTCGAGGGTCCGGATTCGGCGGTGATAGCTCGTTACCGCAGGCTGGAGCGCGAGGTCCGCAGCGTCGAGCTGTTGAGCAGCGAAGAGAAGCTCATGGCCGGCCTCCCTAACTTCGCGACCTACTTCGGGCGCGACATGCTGATGACCGCGTTGATGATGCGGCCTATCTGGTCGACGGCGATGGCGGAGCACGTCATCGCCAGTGTCTTGCGGAAGCTGGGCCCTTCAGGGGAGGTGAGTCACGAGGAAGCCCTGGGCGGCCAAGCCATCCGGGAGAATGCATCCGAGTACAATGACCTCCTGGCCGATTACTTCCGCTCGGTGCGGTCGGGCAAGACGGCGAGTGCGGACAGCGACCTGGTGCTCGCTGGCCACCTGCTCTCGAAGCTGCAGGAAACCCGGGAGAACTACCACATGCTGGACGACGAGTTCCAGCTACCCGTCCTCGAGGCGAGGTACCTCGGAGATCCGCAGGTCTCGGTAGGCCGGCGGCGCGGCTTCCTGCTCGGCAGGGAGGGCGCCAGCACGCGACTGCGACTGATGCTGCGGGAAATGGCGCTGGTCACGACCGAGACCCGACCCTATGTGGATGACGCGCAGCCGCTGAACCTGGTGAGCTTTGTGCGGCGGGATTCGACCCATTGGCGCTCCGCCAGCTGGCGGGACAGCGATGCCGGCTATGCCAATGGCCGGTTCGCCATGGACATCAACGCCATCTGGGCGCCTCGCGCGCTGGAATCGATCGCGGCCATGCTCGCGACCTTGCCTGCGCTGGGCTTCCCGTCCAGCACCCTCGATACCATCGCTCCCGAAGTGCGCGGCACGCCGCTGATCGAGTATGCTCGGGATTCCGCCGCGCTGCGGCGGGCCATCGATATCTGGCGCGGCGCTCGACGGCACTTTCTGGTGACGGTGAGCCAGCAGGAGATCGTCCAGCGCACTCGGGCCAAACTGGCCTGGCTCCCCGCTCCTGAGCGAAGTTACTGGCAGAATGTGATGACAACCCAGGGAGCGGCGCGCGATCCGCTCGAGTTTCTGGCGCTATCCCTGGATGCGTCCGGCCGGCCCATTCCAGTGGTCAACACCGATCCTTCCACCGACCTCTTCCTCGACCGATACACTCCCGGCCTCGAAGGCGGGATGAAACCGGAAGCCGTCCTTCAGGACGTCTCGGCATTCATGCGAGCCTATCCGGCGGGACTGCTGGTGGAAGGACTCGGGCCGGTGGTGGCCAATGACACCTACGCTCCGCTCCGGGTCTGGGAGCGTTTCCGCAGCGACACCTACCATTCACCGCGAGTGGTCTGGGGGCGCGAGGTGAACCTGCTCTTCCTCGGCCTCGCGAACCAGATCGCCGGCGCCTTCGCCACCGCGGGCCACCTACGGGAGCCGGGGCTGGCGCAGTACGTGCGAACCCTGAATGGCGCTCTGCGCCGCAGCCTGGACGCCGTCAATGCATCGGGGTTGGAGCACAACGAGCTGTGGAGCTATCGGATCGATCGGGGTCGCCTGCTCCCGACGCGCTACGGCACGGGATCGGACGTGCAGCTCTGGAGTACGACCGATCTGGCGGTGCAGTTCATGTTGTCGCGGCTGCCGGGACAGCAGTGAGAAGTGAGAAGTAAGGAGTTAGATCTGCGCTCCCGAGAGCGCAGGGCCGAGGGATCTATTCATCTCCCCTCACCTCTCACTTCTCACTTTCAAACCAGTGCAACCGCGCCCGGTCCAGCACCACCCCCACCATCCGCTCCGGTTCAAGTGGAGGTTCCGGCGGCGCCACCACTCGCAACTCCTCACCCGAGCGGTCCGGCCCCAGACGGAGATAGACCAGGAGCTCACTCCCGCGGGACTCCACCACATCCACCCAGGCGTCGAAGTCGCCCCTGCCGCTGGCCACCAGCGAGATGTCATGCGGCCGCACTCCCAGAGCCATCTTGCCCGAAGAGGTGCCCTTCGCTGCAGGAGCCGGGAGCCGCACACCGTTTACCACGGCCGAGCCGTCCGGCTCCAGCTGGGCCGCGAGAAAGTTCATCGCCGGTGAACCGACGAACCCGCCGACGAACCGATTCGCCGGGTGACGATACAGCTCCATCGGCGGCGCTACCTGCTGGAGGTAGCCGTCGCGCATCACCGCCACACGGCTGCCCAGGGTCATCGCCTCTTCCTGGTCGTGGGTGACGTAGACCACCGTCGCCCGCAACCGCCGGTGCAGTCGGGCCAGCTCGGCACGGGTTTCGACTCTGAGCTTGGCGTCGAGGTTGGACAGCGGTTCATCGAACAGAAAGACCTTAGGCTCACGCACGATGGCCCGGCCGAGCGCCACCCGTTGCCGCTGCCCGCCGGAGAGCTGCGCGGGCTTGCGGTCGAGCACCGCCTCGAGGCTCAGCGCGCGTGCGGCTTCGGTCACCCGCTCGGCGATGGCTTGGCCGCTCACGCCCCTCATGCGAAGGCCGAATCCCAGGTTCTGCCTGACGCTCATGTGGGGGTAGAGCGCGTAGCTCTGGAACACCATGGCGATGTCGCGCTCCTGGGGCGGGAGCGCGGTCACTTCCCGGCCTCCGATCAGGATCCTGCCGGCCGTCGGGGTCTCGAGCCCGGCGATCATCCGGAGCGCGGTGCTCTTGCCGCAGCCGGACGGCCCCACCAGAACCATGAACTCACCGTCCCGGATCTCGAGGTCGAGCCCCTTCGCGGCAACGTGTCCGTTAGGGTAGGTCTTGGTGACGCCCTGAAGCTCAACCGAAGCCATGGATTATCCCTTCACCGCGCCGGCCGTAAGCCCCTGCACGATTCTACGCTGGAACGCGAGGACGAGGAGGGTGACGGGTGCGGTCGCCACAATGGCCGCGGCCAGGATCTGACCCCAGGGGACCTGATACTGGCCCCGGAACAAGGCGATAGCCACCGGCACCGTCTGTCGCTCCGGGCCCAGCGTGAACGATAGGGCGAAGAGAAATTCGTTCCAGCTGTACACGAAGGTGAGGATGGCCGTGGTGGCCAGCCCCGGAACCGCCAGCGGGATGATGACCTCGCGAAAGGCCCGCAGCCGACTGGCCCCATCCACCATGGCGGCTTCCTCCAGCTCCGCTGGAAGCTGCCGGAAGAAACCGACCAGCAGCCATACCGTAAGCGGCATGGCGAACGTCAGGTAGGGAAGCACCAGGCCGGGATAGGTGTTGATCAGGTGGAGCTGGCGCAGCATCAGGTACAGCGGCGAGACCACCGAAATCTGGGGGAACATCCCGACCGCGAGCACCGCGCCGAGCAGCAGGGTGCGGCCGGGGAATTCCAACCGCGCCAGAGCATAGGCGCAGAATGCGCCCAGCGCCACACAGAGCGCTGTCGTGCTGCCGGCCACAATGAGAGAGTTTCGAATCGGCACCCAGAAACTCCGCTGAGTGAAGAGCGCGCGGTAGTGGTCCAGCACGAAATCTCTCGGAATCAACGACGGGGCCTGAAAGAGTCGGTGCTCGGGGGTGAACGAGGACACGATGGCCCAATAGAAGGGAAACGCGCTGGCGGCCACCAGCACGGCCAGCACCGCCACAGGCCACCAGCGTCGGCCGTTCACCGCCTGGCTCCGGTCAGCTCCGCACCCATGAGCTTGATATAGATCAGCGCGAGTCCGAAGGTGATGCCGAAGACGATGACCGAAAGGGCCGAGCCGTAGCCGAAGCGCAGATTCTGCAGCAGCGCGTTGAAGGTATAGAGCGCGATCGGCTCGGTGGAGGAACCCGGGCCGCCGCCGGTCAGGGCGTAGATGAGATCGAACACCCGGAAGGCATCGAGGGTGCGAAAGATCAGCGCCACCAGGATCGCCGGCCTGAGGAGCGGAAGCGTGACGAAGCGGAACTGACGCCAAGCCGATGCACCGTCAATCCGCGCCGCCTCGTAGAGTGAAGCATCGATGTTCTGCAGCCCGGCGAGCAGCAGGAGCGCGACGAAGGGAGTGGTCTTCCACACGTCTGACAGAATCACCGGCACCCACGCCGTACTCGCTTCGATGAACCAGACCAGCGGCTCCCGCAAGACCCCCCCGCGCACCAGGACGGCATTCACCACTCCGCTCTGACCCTCGAAAAGGAAGCGCCAGAGCAATGCCGAGACTACGGTCGGAATGGCCCACGGGATGAGAATGGCGGCGCGCACCAGACCGCGGCCGCGGAACGCTCGGTTCATCGCCAGCGCCAGAAAAAGCCCCAGGAACAGCTCCAGGCCCACGCTGGTCACCGCGAAGAAGGCCGTGTGGCCCAACGCTCCCCAGAACCGCGGGTCGCGAAGCGCCTCGAGGTAGTTCGCCAGTCCAATGAAGGGACGGCCCAACCAGGGCATCTGCAGATTGTGCAGGTGCACCGACTCCCAGGCGGTCCAAAGCAAAGGGAAAAGCGCCACCAGCAGGATGGTTCCGACCGCGGGCACCACCAGCCCCCAGGCCAGTCGGGCCTCCTGCTGTTCGACCGCCCGCTTCGCCTCAGCGCCGGGCAACAGCCGCTCCGGTGCCGAGGCCGACGCTGTTCAGGAGCCGTTGCATGTCGGTCTGCGCCGCGGCGAGTGCGGCGGCCGGCTGCATCTGACCGGTGAGCGCCCGGTGGAGATAGATCTGCAGAATCTCCGAAAGCTGGGTGTACACCGGAGTCACCGGTCGGGGTACGGCATGTTCGATCACCAGCCGCGCCTCCGCCGGAGGAATGGGGAGAACGGCGGCCAGCTTGGGATTGTCGTACAAGGCAGCCCGTGGAGGGAATTGCCCCACGACCCGGGCGCGCTCCAACATTTGAGCCGGCCGGGTGAGATAGTCGACCACCGCCCAGGCCGCCTCCGGATGTTCGGTATTGCGGTTGATGGCGAGCTGCGAGCCGCCCAGGGCCGCGGTGCGGGAGCCTCCGGAAGACGCCGGCATCGGTGCGACAGCGAACCGTCCCGCCACCTTGGATGAGGCGCTATCCTGCATCAGCCCGTAGGCATAGGGCCAATTGCGCATGAAGACCGCCTCGCCGTTCTGGAACGCAAATCGGCACTCCTCTTCATGCCAGGTCAGCGCACTTGTAGGGACGACTCCTTCCTCGTAGATCTGCCTCCGCATCTCCATGAGAGCCTGGAGCCCTTCGGGCGAACTCACCACCACCCTGCCGCGATCGAGAATGCGGCCGCCGAACCCGCCAAGATACTCCAGGAAGGTGGTCACCAGTCCTTCGTAACGCGCCCCCTGCCACACCAGCCCATAGCGTAGGCCATGCTGTCGCCGCGCCGACGCGGCCTCCCGGGTCAGATCGACAAAACTGGTGGGCGCCGCGCGAACCAAGTCGGTTCGCCAGTACAGCATCCCGACATCCACGAACCAGGGGATGGCAAAGAGGGTGTCGCGCCAGCGGTCGGCAGTGATGGTCGAAGGAAAGAACGCCGCGGTGTCAGGCCGAAACCGGTCCAGCGGGAGAATCCAGCCGGCCGCCGCGAATTCCGCCGTCCAGATGACATCGAGCTGCAGAATGTCGGGCTCGCTGGCCCGGGCATTGAGCCACTGCACATAGAGCTGATGCTTCTGATCCGCCGCGTCCGGGGTCTCCCGCTGTATCACTCGGATTCCCGGGTGCTCCGCCATGAACCTTGCGAGTTGCTGGCGGAGTACCACTGCCTCGGCCCCCAGCATGCTGGTGGGAAGAGTGACCGTGACCGGTCCACCCTTCGGGGACCCACTGCACCCGATCTGCAGCAATAGCAACAGGATCGCCGTCTGGCCCGGGCTCCTGAGCCGTTGACTGGCCCTGAAATTGCCCACGAGCGGTCGGTTCCCCAGCATCGAAATCCCCTAATCACTCAGGTTCGGAGGACTCATGTCCGCTAAGCGGCTGACCATGTTGACCCTGACAATTCTGGCCGGCTGCGGCGGCGAGCGCGGAACGAGTCTCGCGGCCGATAGCCTGAGCCGCGATCTGCAACGGGTTCCGGTGGATTCATCGGCCGAGTTGAACGACCGGCCGGCCGACTTGGGCGGGGCCAAGGTGGTCCAGGCTTCGACCCCGGTGTCCAAGCCGGTGTCCAAGCCCAAGGCAAAGCCACAGCCCCGCCCGGCTCCCCCGGCGCCGAAGCCGGAAGCGCCGGCTTCGCTGTTGGCAGGAACTACACTGGCGACCACGATCGATCGGGAAATCAGCTCGAAGACCACCAAGCCGGGTGAAACCGTCACGGCGACCGTCGCCTCCGACGTAAAGGATAATCACGGGCGCGTCGTCATCCCCGCCGGTGCCAAGGTCACACTCACCGTCACCGAGATCCACGAGTCGGAGAACAAGGGTGACAAGACCGGCAAGCTGACCTTAACTCCCAATGAGGTCGAGTTCGGCGGGAAGACCTATAGCGTCACTGCTTCTGCCCAGGCGCTGGATCGCACGCTGGTCGATCGGAAGACCAACGCGGGTGATATCGCCAAGGTTGGGGCCGGCACGGCCATCGGCGCGGTTGCGGGCCGGGTCATCGGCGGCAGCACCAAGGGCGCCGTCATCGGCGGCATCATTGGTGGTGCGATCGGCACCCAGCGTGCGATCGAGACCCAGGATCGTGATGTCGTGGTTCCGGCGAGCTCACGGGTCGAGCTGACCCTCCAGGGCGAGTTCGTCCGCTAAACCCTCGAGCCTTCGTAGAGAGCGAAGCCGGGCGCCGCGAGGTGCCCGGCTGTGTCTTTGGAGACGCTGGAGCAGCCCCAAGCTGTGGCAGTATACTGCGATTGTGTCGAGAGCGTTTGTCAAAGAGGACGACGGGAGCGACCTCCCTGAGCGTTACTCCCTTCCGGAGCGAAGCGATCCCGGGTACAACCGGGCTGCCGCTCGCGCGCTCCTGCGGGGCGCCGACCTGGGCGATACCGCGGCGGCAGAGGCGGCGACCGGCTTTTATTGGGGCGATCCGGCACTCCGGGAAGAGGTTGCAAGGATCCGAATCGAGGCGGAGGAGGATGGAGACGAGCGGTTGGAGCAGCTGGCCGAACGGTTCCTCCGGCGCGCCGCTCGAGCCAGCCGCGGCGATTGACAACCGGGGCCCGCATTCCTACATTAACCCGCGCGTAAGAGGCGCCCAGATGGGCGTTTCGGGGACCAGTGAAATCCCTAGGGACCTGGCTCAAAGCCAGGCCCTTTTTCTTTGGTCCGGCGCATTCCCCAGTCGGCATACGGTACCACCGGACTCCGACGAACACTTTACACAGCAAGGAGTACGGCATGCGTACCACCGGCACCGTCAAATGGTTTAATGACGCCAAGGGTTTTGGCTTCATTACCCCTGAGAACGGGCAGAAGGACTGCTTTGTCCACCACTCGGCCATCCAAGGCAGCGGCTTCAAGTCGCTCAGCGAGGGCGAGCGCGTGGAGTTCGACATCGTGCAGGGTCAGAAGGGCCCCGCGGCGGAGAACGTGACGAAGCTCGGCTCCTGACGCCGGCAGCGACGGTAATACCGTCGACGGCGGGGTCGTCCACGACGGCCCCGCCGTTTTTTGCTATCTTGGGGAAGAACCACGCAGGAGGAGGCGATGCAGGACATCAACGAGGCTCTGAACCCCCATCGAGCCGAGGAGCAGGCCCGTGCCCGGCAACATACCCGGGATCTGCTGGAACACCGGGGCATCCGGCTGACCGGACGCGAGACCGACGTCGAGTTGGCCAATCTCTGGTCGGCAGTCGAGCGGTTCGAGAACACGGTAGAGGCCCGAGGCGGAGATTCGATGGTCAATGCGGCCAATTCAGCCGAGCCGGAGAACCCACTTTTCGTGCTCCCGGAACGGGGCTCTCGAGAATCCGCGGGGGACTATACTCGTCGAATCCTGGAAGCGGCAGAGCAGCTCACTCGCTTCGAGCGCTCATAGCGAGCACCCCGACCGATCCGACACAGGCGTTTGTGCAGTGAGCAGCATCACGCAAAGTGGTGCTGCTCAAGGCTTGTCGCACCGCGTAGCGCTGCATTATTGATAGGACAACGAAAGGACCCCGAGCTCATGGCGGGCCATCAGGGTCGCCGGGGTGCGGTTGAAATCATATGAAAATCGCCATGATATCTACGCCGTTCCTGGCGGTGCCGCCCCGGGACTACGGCGGGACCGAGTTGGTCGTACACGAGCTGGTCGAGGGGTTGGTCCGCAGAGGTCACGAGGTTACGCTCTTCGCCACCGGGGATTCGCAGACCAGTGCGGAGTTGCGTTCGCTCTATGCCATCCCCAAATGGCCGCCTGACACTCTGTGCGATCTGGATCACGTCTCCTGGGCCGTCGGGCAGGTGATGGCCGAAGAGTTCGACGTGGTCCACGCTCATTCGGCGGTTGCGCTGGCTCTCCGCCGGATCATGCGGCACCCACCGCTGGTGTACACGATTCATCACGCCAGGGACGAGCAGCTTTCCGAGTTCTATCGCAACTGCCACGATGCCTACTTCGTGTCGATCTCCCATGACCAGGCTCGGCGGGAGCTGCCACTCCCGCGCCTGTCGGTCATCCATCACGGCCTGGACCCCGCCAAATACGCCTGCACTGACCGGGCGTCCGATTACGTGTGCTTCGTGAGCCGGCTGGCCCGGGTCAAAGGGCCCCACACTGCCATCGACGTGTGCGCGAGGGCCGGGGTACTGCTCCGCTTGGCGGGGGAAGTGCATCCTCCGGACCGCGCGTTCGCCAACCGGGAGCTGACCGGCCGGCTCTCCCAGCCGCACGTGCAGTTTATCGGTCCAATCGGTATGGAGGTGAAGGTCCCACTCCTGCGCGAGGCTCGAGCGCTGCTCGCCCCAATCGACTGGAACGAGCCCTTCGGCTTGATCCTCATCGAAGCCATGCTCTCCGGCTGTCCCGTCGTCGCTTTCCCCAAGGGCAGCGTTCCGGAGCTGGTGGATGTTGGAGTGACCGGCTTCATTGCCCGGGACGAGGAGGAGATGAGCGCCATTATCCAGCCGGGAGGTCCCCTGGATCAGTTTGATCGTCAGCGTTGTCGGATGCGCGCCATCGAGCGATTCAGTCGCGATCGCATGGTCGAGGAACACGAGCGGCTCTATCTGCGGCTGTCCACCGGCCGACCCTCCGAGCGCCGCCGGCAGCCGAGTCGAGTCGCGTGACCCTCGCCGGTGGCCCGCGGGCCCCCGTGGCAGAGGGGCCGGCGCTCATTCCAATCCCGATGGAAGTCGCGGTCGGCTACTCGGGAGTCGACTGCTCCACCGAGTCGCCCGGTCCCCGCGCCCTGGTCCTCAAGCAGGATCGCTTCTTCCTCCTGGCCAACGAGATCGGAGAGATCACTCCGCCCGGTCGCTGCGCCCTGGGGCTCTTTTTCGAGGATACCAGGATCCTGAGCCACTATGGTCTCCGCTTCGCCGGCGGATCGCCCTCGGTGCTCTCCGCCCAGGTTCGCCGGATGTTTCACGCCCAAATCGACCTGGCGGTCAACGATCAGGCCTTCGGGGGCGACTCGTGGGACCCCAAGAACTGCGTGCACATCCTTCGCGAGCTGCTGCTGGACGGCGGTCTGCGGGAGCGGGTGACGCTCACCAACTATCTCACCCGTAGCATCGACTTCTGGATGGAGCTGAGTCTCGCTTCCGATTTCGCCGATATCTTCGAGGTGCGCGGCTGGCACCGGGACGCCCGAGGCCAGTACTACTCCCCCGAAATCGACGACTTCAACATCACCTTCGCCTATCGTGGCCGTGACGGGATGTTGCTCCGCAACCGGGTGCGGTTCGCCCAGCCGCCCACCAGCATCGGCCCGCTCGGAGCAAGCTGGGCATTTCGCCTGGATGCCACGTCGCGGCGGCAGTTCGAATGGGAGATCACCCCCGATCCGCCTCTCGGACCCACGCGGACGCCCCAGCCGATCCAGGATCGGGTCAATCGCCTGGAGAGTGACGGCGATCGGTGGACCCAGGACTGCTCCATCTGGGTGAGTGACGTGGCCGCCTTCAACGGCATGCTCATCCGGGCGATCGAAGACCTGCGGGCGCTGTACATCCGGGCCGATGGGGCCGATGTAATCGCGGCCGGGATCCCCTGGTATTCGACCGCATTCGGCCGGGACTCCATCATCGCCTCGCTTCAGACCCTGCCGGTCAACACCGCCATCGCGGTCGATACGCTCCGGTTTCTTGCAGGCCGGCAGGGCCAGCGGGTGAACCCGTTCACCGAAGAGCAGCCGGGCAAGATCATGCACGAGCTGCGTCGCGGCGAGATGGCTCGGAGCGGCGAGATTCCCCACATCCCCTACTACGGCACGGTGGACGCCACCGCGTTGTGGTTGGTGCTGCTGCACGAGACCTGGCGCTGGACCGGGGACAACCAGTTGGTGCGGGAGCTGCTGCCCAATGCGGAGCGCGCGCTCGAGTGGATCGACCACTACGGCGATATCGACGGCGATGGCTTCGTCGAATATCAGCCCAGCACGGAGAAAGGGCTCCGCAATCAGGGCTGGAAGGATTCAGGCGATGGCGTTCCCAATCCCGACGGAAGCCTGCCCACGCCGCCGATCGCCTTGGTCGAGGTGCAGGGATATGTGCAGGATGCCAAGCTTCGCATGGCTGCCCTGTACGAGGCGGTTGGCCGTCTCGAGGATGCGGAACGTCTTCGGAAAGAGGCCGAGCGGCTACGGCTGGCTATCGTCGAGCGGTTCTGGCTGGACGACCGGGGCACCTTCGCCCTGGCGCTCGATGGCAGCAAACGGGCCGTGCCCACGGTAACCTCCAACGCGGGACATCTGCTTTGGAGCCGGGTTCCGACCGCGACTCAGGCTGCCCGCATGGTGGACCGGCTGCTGCAGCCGGACATGTTTTCGGGCTGGGGAATCCGAACGGTGAGCGCCACCATGCCCGTGTTCAACCCGATGAGCTACCACAATGGATCGGTCTGGCCCCATGACAATGCCCTGATTGCGCTGGGGCTCGGGTTCTACGGGCGCCACGCCGAGGCGGGCGCGGTGCTGGCCGGCCTCTACGAGGCCTGCGCTCAGATGGAGGCCAACCGCCTCCCCGAGCTTTTTTGTGGGATGCAGCGGGAATTCGGAATGCGTCCGGTTCTCTATCCGGTGAGCTGCATTCCCCAGGCGTGGGCCTCAGGAGCCTTCTTCATGCTCCTGCAGGGAGCGCTGGGACTCTTTCCCCAGGCGCCCGAAGGAGTACTCCACATCCGCAATCCGGTGCTGCCGGCCTTTCTGCGCGACCTGACCATCAGTGGACTCAGCATTGGGAAATCGCGCATCGCCCTCCAGTTCCGCCGGCATCGGGATCGCACCCTGGTGAATCTGCTCGAGGCGGAGGGACCGCCGCTTCAGGTGCAGATCGAGCTGTCCTGATCGCGCTGGAGCAACCCGCTCCGGCGATAGGGAAAGACGTCCACCACCTCCCCGCCGCTCAACCGCCGCTGCACGCCCTGCCAGAAATCCACGGTCAACAGCTCGCCGTGGGTCTGGAGGAACGCATCCCGCAGCCGCCCGGGCGGGACCAGAAAGGCCTGGAACTCCTCGGGAAAGACGTCCTTCTCTCCCACGAAGAACCACGGCTCGGCCGAGAATTCCTCCTCGATGGACCGCGGCTCGGGCAGGTGGCGGAAGTTGCACTCGGAGAGCAGACAAAGCTCGTCGTAGTCATAGCAGATCACGCGCCCGTTTCGGGTCACTCCAAAGTTCTTGAGCAGCATGTCCCCGGTGAAGATGTCGGCCGCGGCCAGGTCCTTGATCGCGTTGCCGTAGTCGATGACCGCGTCCCGGGCCGCGTCCTCCTCCGCGTCGCGGAGGTACAGATTGAGCGGGGTCACCCGCCGCTCGGTGTAGAGATGGCGGACGACGACATGGTCCCCTTCCACCCGCACGCTGTTCCCCGCGACCGCGAGGAGATACTCGAGGAGGTCGTCGGGGAAGCAGCGGCGGGGAAACTGGAGATGCTCGAATTCCTGGGCATCCGCCAGGCGGCCGACCCGGTCGCGCACGAAGACAAAGTGGTACTTGTCCATCACCACCTGGCGGGTGGTGTTCTTGGGGGCGCCGAAGCTGTCCTTGATGATCTTGAACACCACGCTGATCCCCGGCAGCGTGAAGACCGCCATCACCATTCCCTCGTCGCCCTCGGCGAAGGCGAAGCGGGCATCGGGCTCTTCCAAGTGATGCATCAGGCTGCGGTACAGCTCGGTCTTGCCGTGCTTGTTGAACCCGATCGCGGTGTACAGCTCGTCGGTCCGCTTGAGCGGCATGATGGAGTGGAGGAAGGCGACCAGCGCCCCGGGGCGGGGCGCGTCTACCCGGAAGTACGACCAGCTGAAGCCGAAGACGATGCTGACCTCGTTCTGGTTCATCAGCACCGCGTCAACCACGATACCACGGGCCGCGTGGATCAGTGGGAGAACCAGCGGCAGGATCATCTGGCCGCGGCGAATCCGCCCGACGAGGTACGCTCCCTTGTTGCGATAGAATACCGAGCGAAGCATCTCGATGGTGGCCGGAGGCTCTCCCGGCAGCCGCTCCAGGGCGGACTCGATCAGGCCGGCTGCCACCGTGGCATCGCGTTCGAGCTCGGCGTAGGGTACTGACCAGGAGTAGGCCTCAAGGATCCGGCGGAGGAGATCCGCGTCCACCGAGGTTGCGGTGTAGCTGTCATAGAGCGAGGAGTCGACGGCGACGGGAGGCGCATGCCATTCGGGGTCGAGGTATTCGATGGCAGGGTCCACCCCGACGGTGCTGAAGACCCGTCGCGTCACCGAATTGAAGAAGGTCTGTGCCACTTCCCGGTCGAGACGCGCTGCTGCGCCGAGGGTATGCTGAGTGCGCATCGCCGCCCAGAGCGTGCGCTCCATCACCCGTTCCTGCAGGATATCGCGCACGTCCGCGACCGCGCCATCGACGTGCACCTTATAGAGCGCCAGTCGCTCGGTCGCGTCGGCCTGGGCGCCCAGCCACTCTCGCCGCTCGAACCGTCTCCGCGCCCGAAGAGTGATCTCCTCGAAGCCCTGGTGATAGCGTTCGTACGCCGCGTGAATCGCGCCGATCGCCTGGCTGATGACCTGGTGTCGCGCGCGGTTGCTCTCGGCGGACGACCCCGCCAGATTCACCGTCGATTCAGGCGTGGAAGACTTCATCTCGTCAGATCCGAAGGACGTGGTCCCATGACAGCCTCAGTTTCGCCCGCCTACCGCGACCTGCGGGCTCCGGCAGAGGGAGATCCCATCACCCTCAAGGATGGTCGGCTGCAGGTCCCCGCTCATCCGATCATCCCGTTCATTGAAGGCGACGGCACCGGCCCGGACATCTGGCGTGCCTCGCAGTACGTGTTCGACCAGGCCGTCAAGCGGGCGTACGGCGGCGGCCGGCGCATCGTGTGGTTCGAGGTGCTCGCGGGCGAGAAGGCCAAGAACATGCTGAACAGCTGGCTGCCCGAAGATACCCTGGCTGCCATCGATCACCATCTGGTGGCCATCAAGGGGCCGCTGACGACTCCGGTCGGCGGCGGGTTCCGCTCGCTCAACGTCGCCCTCCGGCAGAAGCTCGATCTGTACGCCTGCGTCCGTCCGGTGCGCTGGTTCCAGGGAGTGCCCTCTCCGGTCAAGGCTCCGCAAGACGTCAACATGGTGATCTTCCGCGAGAACACCGAGGATATCTACGCCGGAATCGAGTACAAGGCCAAGAGCGACGAGGCCCGCCGGGTCATCGAGTTCCTCCAGAAACAGATGGGGGCCCAGTCCATCCGCTTTCCGGCGAGTAGCGCCATCGGAATCAAGCCCATCTCGGAGGAAGGCTCTAAGCGGCTCATCCGCTCGGCCATCGAATTTGCCGTGGGCCAGAAGCTCGGCAGCGTCACCCTGGTCCACAAAGGCAACATCATGAAGTTCACCGAGGGCGGTTTCCGCGACTGGGGCTATCAGGTGGCCAAGGAGGACTATGGCGCCGTCGAGTTCGACGGCGGACCCTGGTGCCGGTTGCCCTCGGGCGTGGTGATCAAGGACGTGATCGCCGACGCGTTCCTGCAGCAGATCCTGACTCGCCCCCGCGACTATTCGGTGATCGCCACCATGAACCTCAACGGCGATTACATCTCCGATGCCCTGGCGGCACAGGTGGGCGGGATCGGCATCGCGCCGGGAGCCAACATCAACTACACGACCGGTCACGCCGTCTTCGAGGCAACCCACGGCACCGCGCCCAAGTACGCCGGCCTGGACAAGGTCAATCCCGGGTCGGTCATCCTATCGGGGGAGATGATGTTCCGCTACATGGGCTGGAACGAGGCCGCCGATCTCATCCTCTCATCGCTGGAGAAGACGATCGCGCAGAAGCGGGTGACCTACGATTTTGAGCGGCTGATGCCGGGCGCGACCCTGCTCAAGACGTCGGAGTTCGGGCGGGCTATGGCGGAGAATATGTGAAAAGGTGAAGCGTGTAGGGGTCACCCAGCACTCTTCACCCTTCATCTCCCCTTCAGCCGATCGATCTCTCTCCGCTCCTTCTTCGTCGGCCTCCCCTTTTCGGGGCCGAACGCCTGGTGTAGGGCCTTGAGCTGGAGTGCCAGCGCCTCCCGGGCCGCCCGGCTCTCGTCCGTCTCCTGGTACAATCCTGCCGCCCCAGCCGCCGGACCCCGTCGCGCGCTGAGCTCCCGAACCACGATGGTGTGGTGATATGGCCCCTGTCGAATATGGACCTGGTCGCCCACCTGGACCGGCCGGGCGCGCTTCACCCGCTCTCCGTTGACCTCCACTTTCCCGCCGGCAATGGCCTCGGCCGCGAGCGATCGGGTCTTGTAGAACCGCGCCGCCCAGAGCCACTTGTCCAGCCGGACCCGATCGTCGTCGTTGGCCATGGCTCAATATGGCGGTAAGGGCGGCATTGGAGGGTCCGGACCTTCCCGTCCTTCCCGCCCTTACCGTCCTTCCCGCCTTTACCGTCCTCAAAGTGCCCGACCGGATGCACAATGTGACCCCAAAACCGGACACTGCGGCCGCGGGACCCCCTTTAGCGCGCATCTACTGTCAGGCGCGGCATTTGCGTGCATTTTCCGGCACTCTTTCCCACGGTGATCCGGTTCGATGGCCCTTCCGCAGCTCGGTTTGCTGCTGGCGCTTGCGAGCGCCCCGGCGCAGCTCCTCTCCACAGGACCAACAGTCCCACTCTCTCCGCCCGGATTGGTCGACTCGCTGATCGCCGATGCGGGAGCGGAGCTGGCCCACGGCCGTTCCTGGAAGGCCAGCCGGATCATGGCCCTGGTGGTCGAGGATTCCTCCTTGCGCACACCGGCGGCCGTCCTTCTGGCCGCCAGGGCCGCAAGCCAGTGGGACGGATGGCCTGAAGTGACCCGGCTGCTCGGCGGGGAGTCGTGGCTGGATACGATGTTCCGGGGGGAAGGCCGGATGCTGCTTGCACGGGCCGCCCTGGAGCAGGGTCTGGACTCCGCCGCCCTCGCCTCTGCCCTCGCGTCGACCAGGATCCCCGGCCGGTACGACGATGGCGAACGCCTCCTTCTTCTCGCATCCGCGCTGGATCGAGCTGACGCCCGGGACAGCGCGGCGGCGACCTACCTTCGCGCCGCCGAACGTCTGCCCCTGATCGCGGACTGGCTCCGCATCCGGGCGGCTTCCCTTACCGACGACAGTCTGGCTCGAGCTCGACTCTACGCTCGAGTCGCCGGCGATCTTCCGCGAGCGCGCATCGGCTGGACCGAAGCGGCGGCGCACGAGCGCACCGGTGATCTCGATGGCGCCGCCAAGAGATATGCCGAGCTGGGAGACCGCATTCTGGCGTTCCGCCTGCGGGTCGCCCTGAGTCCGGACAGTGCTGCCCGCGCGGTCCTGCGCCAAGACCTGCTGCAGTTTACCGTCGGCCCGGCCGGAGCTCGCGAAGCGCGCGACGCCATCGCGATCCTCGACAGCGTCTTCGCTCCGCTCCAGCCATGGGAGGAGCTGGTCGTCGCTCGGGCCGCCGAACAGTCGGGGCTGGCCTCCCGGGCCGTGCTGGGTTACGAGCGCGCGCTCGACGCTGGCGTGGGGACCTCCGAGGACCGCTTCAACTATGCCACCGCGCTCACCCGGATCGGCCGGGATGCCGATGCAGCCTTCCAGTTCAACCTGGTGACGGAACCCCGGGAGTTGGCCGCTTCCGCCGCCTACCAGCGGGCTCGGGCGATGGTGCGAAGCGGCCAGCTGTCCGAAGGACGCTCGGCCCTGCTCCAGATTGCCAAGGAGTTCTCTCACGACACCGCCGCCGCGTCGTCCGCACTCTATCTCCTGGCGGATCTGTCGGTCGATGATCGCGCCGACGCCGCGGCCCGCGGCTACTATCATCGCCTGGCCAAACGGTATCCCTCGAGCCGCTTCGCACCCGCGGCCCGGCTCCGCGCAGCGTTGATCGCGCTGGTTTCCCGGAAGCCCAAGACGGCCGCCCGTGAGTTCGACGAACTGGCCAAGCGATTCCCTCGCAACGAAGAGTTTCTCGCGGCCGTGTACTGGGCCGGCCGGGCGTGGGACGCGGCAGGGGATAGCATGACAGCCCGGGCGCGCTGGGAGCGGGTCGCCGCCAGCGATCCGCTGAGCTACTATGCCTCGCTCGCCACCCGCCGCCTCGGCCTGCCGGACTGGACCCCGCCCGCGGCGCCCGATTCCTTCACCTCGGTACCTGCCTTCGATAGCGCCTTTGCCCGCGCGGCCCTCCTCCAGCACCTCGGCATGGCGACCGAATCGCAGTGGGAGTATGACAGTCTGGCGCGGATCAGCGACACCTCCTCGGAGCGACTCTTGGCTGCGGCCAATGCGCTCCGCGCTCAGGGGCTCGCCCCCCAGGCGATCCAGCTCGCCCGCCGGGCCCTCGCCCGGGGGGCGCCCGCCGACACCCGGCTCTATCGCCTGCTCTACCCGGTGACCCACGAGGAGGCGGTGCTGGCGGAGGCCGCGGAGCAGCGGCTGGATCCAACCTTCCTGGCGGCGTTGATTCGCCAGGAGTCGATGTTCAACTCGGGGGCCACGTCGGCCGTGGGCGCTCGCGGTCTGATGCAGGTCATGCCGGAGTTGGGCGAACGGCTTGCCCGCACGCTGAATTTCCCGGTGTGGGACCCGGTGCTCCTGTACCAGCCGGACGTCAGCATTCAGCTGGGTTCATTCCACCTGCGGGAGCTCGGCGACCGGTATCGCCGGCCCGGCGACATTCTCGCCGCGTACAACGCCGGCATGAGCCGGGTGGAACGGTGGTCCAGGCGGATCGGAGTGGAGGACCCGGAAGTCTTCGCGGAGCGGATCCCGTTCATCGAGACCCGCGGGTACGTCCGGGTGATCCAGCGCAACCAGGAGATCTACCGGATGCTTTACGACTGGCCTGTCGCGCTGAGTGAAGCGGGCCGGTGAGGCTGGCAGGGGCCGGGTATCCTCCTTAGTTTTTTCGCACTGAGTTCTCGCAAGGTGCTTTCCCTTGCTCAATGTCGCAGCTTCGCTGGAGAGTCTCGACCGCATCGGTGAAGGGATCTTTCATCTCGACACCGAGGGCCGGTTTGCCTCCCTGAACCGCACCGCTCAGCTGTTGCTTTCCTCCCTGCTGGGCACCGGCAACCGCGATCTTGTGGGAAGAGTCATTTGGGAGTGTGCTCCGTCGCTGGTGCACGCCCCTCTGGGCCAGGCCCTGCACCGTGCCCAATCGGAATCCTCCCCCATCATCTGCCCCCTGCGCGATCCCCGAACCGGAGGCCTGCTCGAGCTTCGGGTCTACCCCTCGAGCGACGGACTCGCTGTTCTGCTGCTGCAACGGGTCCCCGCTCGGGCGGCCGAAGAAGTTCTCAATCGTGTCGGGGATCTGTTTCTCGCCTGTGATCCCGAGTGGCGACTCACGTTGGTCAATGCCCGCATGGTGGACTACCTCCGTTTGGCGGGAGAGCAAACCACCGATCTGATCGGGCGCAAGGTGTGGAAGGCCATTCCGGGCCTGACCGGCTCTCGGTTCCAGGCCGAGGCGTTCCGGGCGGTCGCGCAGCAAACCGAGACCGAGTTCGAGGCCAGGTTCGCACCGCTGAGCCGATGGTTCTCGGTTCGGATTACCCCCACACCCGACGGTATCATCGCGTCCGCCCGCGATATGACGGGCTCGCGGCAGGCCGAGAAGGCGCTGGCTCGCGAAGCGGAGCGGCTGGCGGCCGTCATCGAGACCCAGCAGGCGGTGGCGACGGCGGGTCCGGACCTCGGCGTCGTCATGCGGGCGGTGACGGAGCGGGTGCAAGCCCTCACTCAGGCCGAAGCCACCGCCATCCTCCTGCCCGACGATGGCGGTCTCTGCATCTGTGAAGGCAGTGGGCTGGCGCGGGCACACATTGGATTTCGAGTGGACAGCGAGCCCAGCCTGGCCCTGCGCTGCTATCGCACCGGCGAGATGCTCCGCTCCGACGACATCAGCACGGACGATCGGGTACATCGAAGCCTGATGGATGCACTCAAAGCCCGGTCCAGCATCCTGATTCCGCTGCAAGGCGGAGCCGGTGTAAGGGCGGTTCTGGCCATCTGGTCCACCCGGCAGGGCGCCTTCAACGATCTCCACGAGCACACCCTGAAGCTGGTCGCCGGCCTCCTCTCAGCGGCGATGGAGCGGGCCAGTGCCTTCGCCGCGAATGAGGTATTGCTGGGTGAGCGCACCGCGGCCTTATCGGCGCTTCAGTCGGGCCAGCAGCGGTTCCGCACGCTGGTGGACTCGATTGACGATGTGGTGTTTCGGCTGGACACCGAGCAGCGATGCCGCGACATCTTCGGCCGCTGGCTCGAGCGTGAAGGGTTCCAGCCCGAGCAGTTCCTGGGGCGGACCACCGCCGACATCGTGGGTCCCAAGGATGCCCCCTTCCACCAGCGGGCCAACCTCAGGGCGCTGGCCGGTGAAACTGTCACCTACGAGTGGGACCTGAACACCCGGCGGGGCACCCGCCATATGCAGACCACCCTCTCTCCGCTCTGGGGAGAGAACGACGAGATCACCGGGATCGTTGGCGTCGGTCGAGACATCACCCAGCGCATCGAGCAGGAGCAGCAGGTCCGGCAAGCCCAGAAAATGGAGGTCGTCGGGCGCTTCGCCGGAGGCGTGGCCCACGATCTCAACAACATGATGATGATCATTCTCGGCTTCAGCGACTTCCTCCTGACCACTCTGGACCGGAATGATCCCCGCTGGTCCGATGCCGACGAGATCCGCAAAGCGGCCGAGCGAGCCATGCACCTCACCCGGCAGCTCCTCGGGTTCGGCCGGCAACGGATGGTCACCCGGCAGGTGCTGAGCTTGAACAGCGTGGTCGCGGGAATGGAGCGGATGCTTCGGCCGCTTCTGGGAGAGGATATCACCCTGATCACCCGGCTCGCCCCCGGTCTGGGTGCGATCGAAGCGGACTACGGGCAGCTGGAGCAGGTGGTGATGAACCTGGCCCTCAATGCCCGGGACGCCATGCGGGGCGGCGGACGACTCCGGATCGAGACTCTCAACCTCGATTGGCCCGCGGATCAGGAAAGTCACCGCGTCGGAATGGAGTTGCCCAAAGGGCAATACGTGATGCTGGTAGTGAGCGACACCGGTCATGGGATGAGCCAGGAAGTGAAAGCGCACCTGTTCGAGCCGTTCTTTACGACCAAGGCGGCCACCCAGAACACCGGGCTCGGGCTCGCCACCATCTACGGCATCGTCGTCCACAGCGGCGGGTACATCTGGGTCGAGAGCGAGCCGGAGCAGGGAACCACCTTCAAGGTCTGCTTCCCCCGCGAGGCGTCGGATGAGATCGGCAAGGTGGATGAAGTGATCCCCCACGAGCCCACCGGTGGCTCGGAGACCATTCTCCTGGTAGAGGACGAAGAGGCGGTCCGGACCCTGGCCTCGAGGGTGCTCACGGGCCAGGGCTATGTCGTCCTGGAGGCTCGCCACGGCGGGGAGGCCCTGGCCATAGCCGAGCAGGCGGCCGGCCGGATCGACCTGGTCCTCACCGACGTGATCATGCCGGAGATGGGCGGCCAGGAGCTGGTCGAACGGATCACCCAGATGCTTCCCGACGTCCGGGTGATGTACATGTCCGGCTACACCGAGGCGGACAAGCTCCAACCGGGCATTCGGGACTCGGAATACCCCTTCCTACAGAAGCCTTTCGCCGCCGATAGCCTGATCGTGATGGTCCGGGAAGCCCTCGACCGCGCTGCCCACTGAACGGGTTCCAGATCACATCCGGCCATCCTGGCCCGGCCCATCTTGTAACCGGCTTTGAAGGTCCGGGTTCAGGAAAACAGCCCTTAGAGGTCTGCCATGGAAAATCAGGTGAAAGTTGCCGGCCACCCGGTTCACCCCCTGCTCGTCGTGTTCCCGCTCGGCCTGCTTTCGACCGCAGTCATTTTTGACATCCTGTACATCTTCAGCAACCGGGCCCAGTGGAACATGGTCGGCTACTTCATGATCGGCGCCGGGGTGATTGGGGGGCTGGGCGCCGTCCTGTTCGGGTTCCTCGACTGGCTCGTCGTTTCCAGCCGGACCCGGGTCAAGCCGATAGGCCTGTACCACGGCCTGGGCAATCTGCTGGTACTCACACTCTTTGTACTGAGCTGGATCCTCCGGCGGCCGCTACCGACTTCCCCCCAGACCGACGCCGTGTTGGTCTGCATCGGGGGACTCATTGTCGGCGTCATCACGGCGTGGATGGGCGGAGAGCTGGTAGGACGGTGGCAAGGTGGGCTGAATGAGGGCCTCCGTCGCGATGCTCCGAGCTCACTGACGCCGGCCGGCCTGCCGCGGGGGGATGGCGGCTCGGACCGGCGGAGGTTCGACAAGCCGGCGTGGGCCGGGGCCGAGCGGCGGAGTCGGGTCGGGTAAGTTCAGATCCGGCGCTCCGCCGGCCGATAGCCCAGCGCCGAATTGAGCCACCGCACCAGCGGCACCAGAATGGCAAAGTCCCGCTCCAGGATTGCCGGCAGCCGAGGGCTCAGCGCCTCCTGAGCCGGGATCTGGCGGTAGACCGTGAACGAGCAGTACCGCAACCAGCGCTCGGCCGGGTGGCCCGGCTGATACCCCCGCGGCAGCCGTTTGAGCATCGCCTCCTCGCTCAGCCGGCCGAACTTACGGCGGAAAGCCTTGTCCTCCACGACTGCCTCGAGGCCCTGACACCGTTCGGCGAGGGCTTCACGGATCCGGTCCAACGCCGGCCTCGCCGGCATCCAGATCCCACCAGCGATGAAGCAGTCATTGTGGGCCAGCTGAAAGTAGAGTCCCGCGCCGGCCCCGACGGCGTCTTGCCCCGCACCGTGCCCCGCGTCCCGATGGTAGAACTGGCAGGCGGCGTTGGTCTTGTAGGGCGACTTGTCCGCGGAGAAGCGGACGTCGCGATAAATGCGAAAAATCGATCGCCTGGGGTCGCCCACGAGCTCGGGCGCGAGCCGGGCCAGCCGCACGTCCATCTCTTCCACCAGCGCCCGCAACGGGGCGAGAACTTCGGTCTCGTAGATGGCCCGGTTTTCCTCGAACCAGTCGCGCCGGTTGTTGCGAGCTAGACGCTGGAGAAAGCCGAGGGCCTGGGGACGAAACCCGGCGAATCCTGCTTCACGAGACGGCGCTGAAATCATCGTCTCTTTCTCTTCCTTGGTGAGCCGCTTGATCGCGCCCTCCCTTCGGAGGGCGGCACTCCGGGTCGGAGCGGGCTCCACGTGGACCAACCGCAGCGGCAATCGGGAACGGGTATAGGCCCCGCCCTCTCCCGCGTTATGCGTGGCTGCCCGGCGGGCTGGATCGGTAGTGATCCCGGTGTATAGAGTTCCGTCGGAACAGCGGGCGACGTAGACATACCAGGACAGCATGAGATCTCAAATCTCAGGTCGCAGGTCGCAAGAGGCGAGTCTCAGGTCGCAGGTTTCAGGTCTCAAGTCGAACCCGTCTTGCTGCGAAAGACAACAATCCTCCCTTCCCAAGTGCATTCTACCAGACCCCTGACTTGCGTGGCCTGTGACTTGAGCATTGAGACCTGAGACCACCGGCTTGCGACCTGCGACTCGAGACCTGCGACCCCCAAACTGGGCCCATGCATTGTAATGATACGCCCACCTCCCTATCTTCGGCGTATCCCCCCGGACATTCGACCGGCCCATTGAGGCATAATGCAACCTGAGGCCGCGACCGCCCCGGCCGTCATCTCGGCGGTCCCCACTCATCTCCGGTCCGTTCGCCGAGGTCTTCCAGACCAAAGCACCCTGCTCTCCTGGCTCTTTGTCGGCCGGATCGTGCTGGCGATCGGCGTGTTGCTCGGAGCCGGCCTGGTCTGGACCGAGCGACCCCAGGAGTCGTTCCTCGTTAGCGTCGCCGTGGTGATCGCCCTGACCTTTACGGCGTATGGCGCCTGGGTCGTCTTCATTCGGCACCGCCGCCCGAGTAATGCCTTCCTCCTCATCCAGGCGCTGGTGGATCTGGGTGTGGTTACTACGATCGTGCATTTCGCGGGTCAACCCCAATCGGCCTTTCCTGCGCTCTACGTTCTGGTCGTCGCCGCCTACGCGCTGCTGATGAATCCGTTCTGGGGACTCGTCACGGCCGTGGTGGCCTCGGCCGCATTCCTGTTGGAGTCGTTCTGGGCCAGCGCCGGGGTGCTGGATTCGGCGTTTTGGGCCCAGGTGGTCGTCTTCAATGTGGTCTTCGGCATTGTGGCCGTGCTGGGCCACCGGCTGCGCGAAGCCGGGATGGAGCAGGAGACCCTGGCGAGCGAGCTCACCCGGGTCCGGCTCGAGGCGGACGACATCCTGCGCAACATCCGGTCGGGCGTGCTGACGGTGGACGGCTTCGGGCGGCTGGCGTTCATCAACCCGACCGCTCAGCGGCTGCTCGACCTCGAGGCGAATGAGTTGGTTGGGTTTCCCGTGCTCGACCAGCTCAAGACCCGATCCTCGGAGCTCTGGGCTGCCGTCGTCTCGGGCATCAGGAACGGCAGGAAGATCAGCCGGGGCGAGGGAATGGTGGTGCATCAGGCCGGCAGGATGTTTCCCATTGGCCTCAGTACCACCACCTTCCGGCAGGAGGCCCAGGAAGCCCCGTCGGTCACGGCGATCTTTACCGACATCTCGGACCTGAAGGAGGTGCAGGAGCTGCACGCCCGCGCCGAACGGCTGGAGTCGGTCGCGGCCCTGAGCGCCTCCCTGGCCCACGAGATCCGCAATCCCCTGGCGTCGATCCGGAGCTCAGTCGAGCAACTCGCCCGTTCCAAGCACGCCGATGACGACGAGCGCTTTCTCGCCGGCCTGATCGTGCGGGAGAGCGATCGGCTGAGCCGGCTGTTGAGCGAGTTTCTGGACTTCGCCCGGGTGCGGGCCACCCAACTGGTTCCGCTCGATCTGCACGCGGTGGTGGTGGCCGTGCTTCGGCTGATCAAGGCGCACCCCGACTGCCGCCCGGACGCGGCGCTGACGGTCGAGGGCGAACGAACCATGCTGGAGGGAGACGAAGACCTCCTCCACCGGGTAGTTGCCAATCTGGTCCTCAACGCGGTGCAGGCCGCTCGCGGTCCGATCCGCATCAGCGTAAGCGTGGCTGCAGTCCAGGCCTCCGAGATTCCCCACGGGACTAACCTGGAGCACGCGATTCGGCTCCAGGTCAAGGACGACGGACCCGGGATTCCCCAGGAAATCCGGGACCGTCTGTTCGAGCCGTTTGTCTCCGCCCGCCAGGGCGGCAGCGGGCTCGGGCTCGCCATCGTCCAGCGGGCAGTCGAGGCCCATCGGGGCCTGGTTTTGGTCGATTCCGCTCCGGGAGCGGGCACTACCTTCACAATCTTTCTTCCCGCCAAGATGGTGGCAGAGGACGCCGCATGAGCTACAAGCCTTCGGTCCTGGTGGTCGACGACGAATCGGGCATCCTCGATACCCTTCGCATCTTGCTGCGAAACGAGGGCTTCGAGGTCACTACCGCCCAAGGCGGCAAGGCCGGATTGGAGCAGATCCGGTCCGGCGCCCACGACATCATCCTGTCCGACGTGCGAATGCCTCAGGTCTCGGGGCTCGACATCCTGGCCGCGGCCCGGGAACAAGACCCGATGACGCCGGTGATCCTCATGACCGCCCAGGCGTCACTCCAGAGCGCCATCAGCGCGGTCAACTCGGGCGCGTTCTACTACATCCAGAAGCCGTTCTCCAATGACGAGCTGGTCGCGATCCTCCGGCGCGCCTGCGAGTATCGGGCCGTGCGGGTGGAGAACAAGCAGCTCAAGCAGGAGATCCGCCGGCGGGACAAGAGCGCGGTCAGCCGTCCCATCGGAAAGTCCAAGCGTTTCCTCGACGTGCTCAAGCTGGCCGAGCACGTGGCCCCCACCGATTCGACCGTGCTGATCCAGGGCGAGAGCGGAACCGGCAAGGAAGTCATCGCCCGCTACGTCCACAATCTCTCCAACCGGGCCGACGGGCCCTTCCTCTCTATCAACTGCGGCGCCCTGCCGGAGAACCTGCTGGAAAGCGAGCTCTTCGGCCATGTGAAGGGGTCGTTCACCGGAGCGGTGCGCGACAAGCAGGGTCTGTTCGCCGCGGCCCGGGGCGGCAGCTTCTTCCTCGACGAGGTGGGCGAGATGCCGGCCTCGCTCCAGGTGAAGCTCCTCCGCGTGCTCCAGGAACGGGAGGCCATCCCGGTGGGCGCCACTGAGGCCATTCCGGTGGACGTCCGCATCATCGCCGCTACCAACCGAGATCTGGAGGAGGAGATCCGGCGAGGCAACTTCCGCTCCGACCTCTTCTATCGCCTCAACGTCATCGCGCTCAACCTGCCTCCCCTGCGCGAGCGGCGCGACGACCTGCTGCTGCTGATCGAGGCACTGCTGCAGAACCTTGCCTCGGAGAACGGCAGCGAGCCCAAGGCGCTCGCCTCCGAGGCGCTGGATGCGGTGATGGTGTACGAGTGGCCGGGTAATGTGCGGGAGCTGGAGAACGCGCTGGAGCACGCGGTGGTCCTGAGCCGGGGCGCCCTGATCGAGGGCAATGCCTTGCCGGAGCGGATCACCAAGCGCCGCAAGGAGCCGCTGGTGGCCGAGCGTTCCTATCGCAATCCCACGCTGGAGGTGATCGAGCGGGCCTACATCATGTGGGTGCTGCAGGCCGAAGGCGGCAACAAGACCCGTGCCGCGGAGGTCTTGGGGATCGATCCGTCGACCCTCTACCGGAAGCTCAGCCGCTACGAGGAACAGGTGGAGGTCAAGGCGTGAATCGGCGCCTCGGCGCCCTTCTCGTCTTTCTCTGCGGCGTAGCACTATACGGACCGACCCTCCGCTACGCCTTCACCTACGACGACCTTCCGATCATCGTCAATCAGCCGGTGCTGCACTCACTGGGACATTGGCGGGAGATCCTCGCCGTGCCCTGGTGGAAGTCCGACCTCTATCGGCCCCTGACCAGCCTCACCTTTGCCGCCGACTGGAGCCTGAGCGGCGGCAATCCGACTCTCTTCCATCTGAACAATGCACTCCTGCACGGGGTGGCCAGCGCCCTGGTCTTTCTGCTCGCGCTGGATCTGATCCCCTACGCCGCAGCGCTGGTGGCGGGGCTGCTCTTCGCGGTGCACCCGGTCCACGTGGAGGCGGTGGCCAACGTCGTCGGCCGGGCCGAGCTGCTGGCGACCGGGTTCACCCTGCTCGCGGCCCTGGCCTATCGGGCTGACGGCAACCTGGCAGCGGACGGAGACACGGCGACCTGGGCCCGCTGGCTCACGTCGTTCGGAACCCTCGGCGCGGTCCTCTGCGGGTTGGCTTCCAAGGAGACCGCTTTCGCCGCTCCGGGAGTGTTGCTGCTGATCGACTGGCTCGCGGCTCGCCGCGCCGGCGAGACCTTTCTCCGGCAGTTCGGCCGACACTGGGTGTTGTGGGCCGCCACCGTCGCCCTCGCCCTGGAGTGGCTCTGGATCCGCGCGATCGTGTCGGACAATCCGATCGGGACCTATCCCGCCCCTGGGCTCGAGGGGCTCGGCGTGACCGGCCGGGCACTGGTGATGCTGCCGGTGGTGATTCAGTATGCCCGCCTGCTGTTCCTCCCGACGCGGCTCTCAGCCGACTACTCGCCGGATTTCCTGCCGATCGCCGACCACGTCACGCCAGGAGTAGTTGGCGGAGCTCTCCTCCTGGCGGCTTGCGTCGGGCTGGCGGTGGCGGCGCGCCGGCGCGTGCCGGCGGTGAGCTTCGGGCTGGCCTGGATCGGCGGCACCCTGCTCATCGTCTCCAACCTCATCGTCCCCAGCGGCATCGTGCTGGCCGAGCGGACGCTCTACCTGGCTTCGGTCGGGGCCTGTCTGCTGCTCGCGGTGGGCTGGGACGTCCTGCGACGGCGGGCCGGTGCGGGGGCCGTGGGTGCTATCGCGGTGTTGATCGCTGCCGGAGCGATCCACAGCCTGATGCGGTCGGAGGTCTGGCGAAGCAACGAGACCCTGCTCCCCCAACTCGTCAGGGATGCTCCGGGGTCGTTCCGGAGCGACTGGGTTGCGGGAATGCTGGCGTACCGGTCCGGCGACCGGAAAAGCGGCGAGCAGCTCCTTCGGCGGGGGCTTCGGACTTATCCCATGGTGGGCAACATGTGGGACAATCTCGCTCTCGAACTGCAGCACGAGCGCCGCTGGGCGGAGGCAGCCGACCTGTTCTGGACCGCCTATCGAGTGGACTCGAACATGGTGGCGTCGGCCGCGATGGCCGTCGGGGCCGGGATTCAGGCGGGAAAGATGGACTCGGCGGAGAGCCGACTGCGGGTGGCCCTGGCGAAGCATCCGGAGGACGACGACCTCAAGATCGCGGCATCCCACCTGGCACTGGCGAAGGGCGAGCCGGTGCGGGCGCTGACCCTGCGGCGAGACGTCGCGATTCGAGCCCAGGACGCGGTCTACTGGTATCTCACGGCCGACGCCGCCCGACAGGCGAAGCTCTGCCCCTCGCTGGTGGTCGCGCTCGAGCGTCTGCGGATACGGGAGCCCAATTTTCCAGGGCTCGCCCAACTGCGGGACAGCTCAGCCGCGATGGGCTGCCGGCTGCCGGGCGCGACGGCTGGTTCCGACGGCCGATAGGGCTCGCCGGCGGCCGACACTTTTTCGGCTACTGCAACTGCGCGGCAAGTTCTTGGGGTCAGCGCTGCGCGACAGTGTTCTCCGGTCGGCTCTCGCGCATCCGCACATAGGCCTCCAGCAAGAGCGAACGAAGGTCGCTGGGACGCCTGGAGCTGAAGGGAGCCAGGCTCTCCATGTCTCGACGCGCCCCCGCGACATCTCCCAGGTGAAGCCGGGCAATCACCGCTCCATCGCGAAGCTCGTCGGCCGCGATCCAGCGGCGCTGCTGGATGGCCACCGGCTTGAGCCGGTCAGCGGCTGCGGCCGCTTCGGCGAAATTCCAGGACGCCAGGCCGTGACGGAAGGCGATCACGTCCCGGGCCGGGGCCGGGGCGTCGTAGCGGACCAGGGTCCGCTTGAGCTCGCTATAGAAGGAATCGTCCACCACCCCCGCGGTCCCGTTGTTCCGCAGGCGATCGACCTGGCCAGCCTGGTCCACCCACAGCTCCCAGTTGCTGGGCGCATGGTCCGCGGCCGCGTTCCAGGCCCGCCACTGATAAATCGCCTGTCCGGTGATGGAAGACCCGATCGTGTCCGCCGGAATGTTCGGGGTGGCTGTGCGAAGCAGCGCCCCGACCGAGCGGGCTCGCACCCGCGGTATCTCGGGAACCGCGAGGGTCGGATTGGTGCTGGGAGCAAGGCGCTGTCCCCGGACGGAGGAGATGAGGTTGAACCAATCGGCGGACAAGGCGGGGAAGCCCGCGGCGAAATCGTGGCGGAAGCGGCGCCGCTCCGCCCCGAGATCGAGTACCGGGAAGTAGTCGGAATTGGGCTGCCCCCAGCGGTCCAGCAGGGGAGCCAGCTCGGTCCGTCCCACCAGGTGCAGGGCCTCCAGCGTCTGAGGCTCGAGCGGCAGGAAGTGGCAAAGATCGCCCTTCAGGCCGGGATGCTGGAACACCGACCAATCCGGCGCGGGCAATCTCGGCTGGTTGCTCGCGACGACCAGCAGGTCGGCGTTGGCCACCAGGTACACCTCGTAGGAGGGGAAGTTCTGGTGTAACGCGGCCAGCACGCTGAGCACCAGGTCGTCATCCAGCTCGTAGACGTGCAGCCACTGGCCGAAGACGCCCTTCTCGGAGAGGTAGCCCTTCACTCGGCTGTAGAACTCGGTGGTAAACAGGCCGGAGACGCCACTGACCCACGGGTTGGATGGCTCCGACATGATGAGATCGAAGCGCTGATGGGCAGAGGCGAAATAGGACTTGGCGTCGTCGATCACAAAATGAGCCCGGGGATCGTCGAAGGTCCGCTTATTGGCGGGGTAGAACACCCGGGAGCCCCGAATCATCTGGGGCTCGATCTCGATCGTCACCAGTTGCTTGATGGTGGAGCTACCGAGCAGCAGGTGGGACGACATGCCGGATCCCTGACCGATGATCGCGGCGTTTTGAGCCATCGGGGTGTAGGCGAGGGTGATGAGCGGCAAGAAGGTCTGGGTCGCGGCATCCAGTCCCAACGGCCCAGGGCGTGTGGCGGAGTCGCAGGGCGTCACCGACATCCGCGACAGAGAGGCGTCAGGCTTGCCATTGGTGGCCAGGGAGAGCATGCCGTCGGCCTTGCCCATCGTCGCGGAGACGGTAGCGGTGCGCCCATCACTATAGAAGCGAACCATGCGGTCCTGCGCCCCGAGGATGACCCCGGTCCGGTACACCCCGCTGGAGAGGAGCGCAGGGTCGAAGCGCACCGCACCCCAGCCGAGGATAACGGCGAGGAGGGTCGCGAAGGCCGCAATGGGAGCCAGCCGCCTGACAGGTGAAGAAGCGGATGTGCCGTCGGCCCGCCGGAGCAGCAGGACGCCGATGCCCATGTCGATGGCCGCGCCGGCGATCAGCATGGCATGGAGTCCGATGACCGGGAGAAGCACCAGCCCGGCCACGATCACACCCAGAATCGATCCCAGGGTGTTCCAGCCGTACACCCATCCGATGGCGGCTTCGCCGGAGCGCAGGCCGAGCAGCGTGCGGGTGATCAAGGGCAGGGTCATGCCGGCGCAGAACGTGGCGGGCACCATCACCGCGAGACAGATCCCGTAGCGCGCCAACGTGAAGCCGGTGTAGCCCGCGTCGGTTCGGGTAAAGGTCCCGATGAGCGACGCCATCCAGCTGAACGAATGGATATATAGAGGAAGGGTGGAGAGGGCCAACGCGCCCATCACCCACTGGACCACCCCGAGCGTGCGAATCGGGTTGGGCAAACGATCGGCTCGGGAACGGATCCACCACGCGCCGAAGGCGAGGCCCATGATGAAGGCCGACAGCATCAACTCGAAGGAGTGGGTCGCGCTGCCCAGCACCAGCGCCAGCATCCGGATCCAGGCGATCTCATAGATGAAGGAGGCGACGGCGGTGCCGAAGGCGGTGAAGAGGAGAAGACGGGTAAGGGAAGTGGACTCCGCTTCGCGGGCGGACGAGTCGGACACAGCTGTGCCGGCGGACCTGTCCGTCGCGTCCACCGCCTCCGGCGTGTCCGCGGATCTCGCCGCCACGATCACCCCAATGGTCACCACCGCCACCATCAGGTTGAGAATCACCGCGGCGAGCAAGGTGCCGGGAAGGCCCGCTGCCTGCACCAGGTAGAACCCCGCGACCAGGACCCCGACCGCGGCCCCCAGGCTGTTGGCGAAGTACAGAATGGAGAGAGTTTTGCCCGGCTGGGTGCGCTGCAGCCGAAGGACGCCGGCGCTCATCAAGGGGAAGGTCATGCCAAGCAGCACGGACTGTGGCAGGATGAGAGCACTGGCCAGCCCCCACTTGACCAGGGTCAGGGTCCATCCGGTGGAGAGGCTGGGGTAGACCGACTGGTAGGCCCAGCTGGTAATGGCCAGATAGGCATCGTGGAAGATCAGCCCGATGCACCCCACCAGGAACTCGACCGCGACGTAGCCATAGAGCGGCTGCCGCATCCGCTCGGACCAGCGGCTGACGCCGATGGCGCCAACCGACATCCCGCCGAGAAAGATCACCAGCACGATGATTTGAGCGTAGGCGTCGTGGCCTACGAAGAGGCCCAGGTATCGGGTCCAGATGGATTCGTAGATCAGTCCGGCCGCGCCGGAGAGCACGAACAGGAGATAGAGCACGCGGGTCATGATCGCTCTCGCGCGACTGGCGCTTTCGCAGGTGAACTGGGGACCAGCGATGGGATTCGGAGTGAGCTGAGAGCAAGAACCGTGCAATCTCTGGCATCGGGTCTGCAGTTCAGCGCCATCCTGCGGTAATACGATGAGTCAGCGAGAATCACGTGCGCGCATCTTCGCCGCGGGCGCCGGAGCGCAGTCTTGCAAAACACGCCCCGAGAGGCTCGCGCGAGCGTCCGAGAGAGAGGTGCAAGCGACCGTTAAGTGGATAGTGCCGAACGAGTTCGAACCGGAGACCGGGGGGTGGCATATGTGTTGCCCTACCACGGCGCCGACGGACCGAGCCACTCGCCCTCGACCGTAGGCCGCTCTACTCACTCGGAGGAAGTATGACGAACCGTAAGGGATTTACCCTGATCGAGCTGTTGATCGTGGTGGTGATCATCGGCATCCTGGCCGCTATCGCCATCCCGAAGTTCGCGAACACCAAGGAGAAGGCCGTGTTGGCCGGAATGAAGTCGGACCTGCGTAACCTGGTTACCGCGCAGGAAGGCTTCTTCAGCGACAACCAGACCTACTCCACCACCTTGGGCGCTGCCCAGGTGAACACCGCTGCCGGTGGCGCTTGCGGCGGCACCGTGGTCTTCGTCCCGAGCGCGGGCAACACCATCAAGGTCGGTGGCTGCGACGCCGCGGGCTGGGATGCGACTGTGACCAACGCGACCCTCAAGGGCGCGATCAAGACCTGCGGCATCTACGTCGGCTCTGGTAAGGCCCCGAACGCTGCAGTGGTGAACGAAGGCGCGCCGGCCTGCTACTGAGCCGGTTGCCCGGATGGGGTGGGAGGGGCGGTGCCCACATGGTCGCCGCCCCTTTCGCCGCCTCTATGAGTAGAGCTGGGCGAGTTAGCCGACGGAGACCGATGACCACGACCCCCTGACAAGGCGCACCGTGCGCCAGGAGTGGACCAGTGACCCGCACCACCAAAGGGTTCACCCTGATCGAACTACTGATCGTGGTCGTGATCATCGGAATCCTGGTCTCGATTGTGATCCCCAAGTTCGCCAACGGGAAAGAGCGGGCGATGGTCGCCTCGATGAAGGGCGACCTCCACAACCTGATGACCGCCGAGGAAGCGTACTTCAGCAACGGGCTGACCTACTACAACGGAGTCCTGCCCAACGCTGCGTTCCCTTACTCGGTGTCGCCCATGGTCACGGTGACGCTGCAGAACGTGACCAACACGGGGTGGGGTGCCACAGCAACCCACTCCGGCACGTCCAAGACCTGCGCCATCTGGGTGGGCACTGGTGGGCCAGTCGCACCCGCGGTCAACGAGGGGGAGCCAACCTGCACCCCCTGAAGTAGAGGACGCAGAAGACGTAGCAAAGCAGGGCTAGCCTCTGAGTTGGTGTAGGATCTTCTTACCGCAGGCGGATGAGCCGATGCGCCTCCTGATTGTTGATGACGATGCCGGCCTCCGGCAGTCAGTCTCCCTCCTTCTCCAAGAGGCGGGTTACGACGTTGTGGCCGACGGCAATCCCGAGCAGGCCCTGCGACGGGCCGGCGCGGAGCAGTTCGACGTTGTCCTCTGCGACTCCGAATTCCCCAGCATGGATGCGCTCACCTTCCTCCGCCGCTATCGGGTCGAGGGCGGGCAGGGGTTGGTCATTGTCCTGACCGAGCCGGGGACCGAAGACGATGCCCTCGCCGCCGTGCGAGAGGGCGCCTACGACTGCGTGCGCAAGCCGGCCCGCCCCGACGAAATCATCCTGGCGGTGACCAACGCGGCGGAGCGGGAGCGGTTGCGGCGCGAGGTCGAGGCGCTGCGCTCGAGTCTCGGCGCGGGCGTGGTGCAGGACCTGGTGGTATGTGAGAGCCGGGCCATGCGCGATCTGCTGGAGCTGGCGAGCCGGGTAGCCCGCCACAACACCCCCGTCCTGATCACCGGCGAGAGCGGTACCGGCAAGGAAGTGCTGGCCCGGGCCATCCACCGGATGAGCCCGCGCAGCGAGGGCAGCTTCACGGTACTCAATTGCTCGACTGTTCCCCAGCAGCTGCTGGAGGTCGAGCTCTTCGGCCATGCCAAGGGCGCCGTCCCCGGGGCAACGTCTGATCGTCCCGGCCTCTTCGAGCTGGCCGATCAGGGAACGCTTCTGCTGGATGAGATCGTTGCCCTCCCGCTGGACCTCCAGGCCAAGGTGCTCCGCGCCCTGGACAGCGGAGAAGTCTGGCGATTGGGCGCACGCGACCCCAAGCGGGTGGATGTTCGGCTCATCGCCGCGACCGCCAAGCCGATCGAGCAGGCGGTCGAACAGGGTGAGTTCCGGGCCGAGTTGCTGTACCGCCTGAATGTGGTGCATCTCCACATCCCGCCGCTGCGCGAACGGCCGGAGGACATCCCGGCGCTGCTGACCCACTTCGCCCGTCAGGCCGCTCAGCGGCTGGGCCATACGGTGAGCGTGACGCCAAGCGCGCTCGCCGCCCTCAGCGGTCACTCGTGGCCCGGCAACGCCCGCGAGCTCCGCAACGCGGTGGAACGTGCCGCGGTCCTGGGCAACGGCCCGCTGGACGTCAAGGACTTCGCCATCACCAATGGCGGCAACGGCGCGCACCCGCACGCCAATGGCGGGTCCAATGGAGCGCTGGACCTGAAGTCGCAGGTCGAAGCCGTCGAGCGGCAAGCCATCCGCAAAGCCCTCGATGCCGCGAACGGAAACCGCCGGCAGGCGGCGGTGCTGCTCGGCATCAGCCTGCGAACTCTCTTCTACAAGATGCGGCGGCTGCCGGTCCGCTGACCGGCGCGCTTGCGTAAGCCCGCCACCGTGCGGGTGAGGGCGATGCCGCCGAGTCTCGGGACTCGGCTCACATTGCCCTCATGCATTTGGGAGAGCAGTCCCGGGCGGGCCTCACGTTGGTCGAGGTCATGGTCGCGGTGGTAGTCCTTGCCATCGGAGTGTGTGGCCTGGTGGGGTCCTCCGCGCTGGCAGCGCGAATGACCGGGCGGGGACGAGTCGAAAGCCGGGTCGCGCAAGTCGCTGCCGGTCGCATGGAGCTGCTGCGGCTGGCAGCCGGCTCAACCACGCCCCGCTGTGCCTCCGGGTCCTTCGCGGCCGGCGGTCCGCTCTCCACCCAGACCGTCACCGAGCGGTGGGAGGTGACACCGACAGGTCCGGTGAGGCAGGTGAGAGTGATCGTGTCCTACCCGATCCCGGGTGGCGCCCACACAGACACGCTCGAAACCCGAATCGACTGTTGATTCGGTGCCGAACCCGCGCGGCTTTACCCTGGTGGAGATCCTGGTGGCGCTCACGGCCACGCTGGTGGTGGCCGCGGCCCTCTATGGTCTGATCAACACCACCCAGCGACTGTCACTGGCCCAATCCGAGCGGGCCAGCCTGCAAGCCAACCTGCGCAGCGGCAGTTGGGTGGTGAGCGGCGAGCTCCGCGGGACAGCTGCGATGGCGGGCGGCACGCCGGCACAGAACGATATCCTCGTCAGCGCGGGCGGCGGCGTTACCTATCGGGCCATGCGAGGGACGGGGTTGCTCTGCCAGAGCCCGGCCAGTCCCAGCGAGCTCCGGGTCTGGCTCGACAGCTACTCCGGCTACCGCGATCCTGCGCCGGGGCGCGACAGTGCTCTGATCTTTCTCGAGGGTGATTCGCTCAGCGCGGCAGATGACACCTGGCTGGCGATAGCGATCATTGCCGTCACCGTGGGTAATGGGTGTGCGGGCGCGCGCGGCATCACGCTCACGACAGATGACCATCCGAACATGGTCGGCCTCGCGGCCAATACGCCAGTCCGGATCTTCGAGATCATGGAGCTGCGGCAGTACCAGAGCGGCGGCAAGTCCTGGCTCGGCGCCCGCTCGCTCAGCGCCGGCGAGGTGATTCAGCCGCTGCTCGGTCCGCTGATCGATGGCACGGGTTTCACGCTCGAGTACCTGGATGGCTCCGGCGCCCCAACGGCCGATCGCAGCGCCATCCAAAGCTTCACCGTCGGCCTGCGGGGCATCAGCGACAATGCGATTGCCGTCGGCGCGGGCATCGGGGCCCGCGGCACGGTCGAAGATTCGCTGGTCATCCGAGTGGCGCTGCGGAACTCGGTGCCATGACCGACCGAAGAGGAATGGCGCTCGCGATCGCACTCTTCGCGCTGGTGGTGGTAGGCGCGCTGGTCGCCACGGCCTTCTTCATTGCCCGGCTGGAACAGCAGAGCGGACGGAACGTGCGGTTCGCGTACCAGGCCACCGAGGCGGCGGAGGCGGGGCTGAGCGACGCGATCGGCACGCTCACCCAAGTGGCGCTGCAAGGCATGCCGGTGGGCGGCACGCTTCCTCTGCCCGACATCACCATGGGCAACGGGGTCAGCGCCAACGCGGGTGTGGTTCGGCTCACCGGCACTCTGTATCTGATCCGGTCCGCCGGGCACCGAGCCGATGCGGCCGGCAACGAGCTGGCGACGCGGACGCTGGGGTCGCTGGTGAAGCTGGTCTCCGACAGTGTCTCGGGCACCAACGTGGTGCGACGGGTGAGAGAGCGGAGCTGGGTAGAGATGTGGTGAAGAGTGAAGCGTGAAGGGTGCAAGGGTTTGCACTCCCCCTGGGACAAGGCCGACCACTGCATCCCGAGAAAGGGCTTGCGAAAGAGAAGAAGCAGCGGCTGACAGGGGCTGCAGCGCCCCGCGTCGCAACCGGTCAAGCGCCTTGAGGCCAACAGCTTAGCCACGTGCAATTTGTGTGGCACATCGGTTGCCCTCTGACGCGCAGAATACCCTCAAGCCTCGGCGCATTGCGGCAGAACACGGCAGCCTAGCGGGCCTGAGCCACCCCTCACCAAGCGGATACGTATGGGACTCTTCGGGCGCAATGCGACGACGGTGGGCCTCGATATCGGTAGCGGCCTCATCAAACTCGTCGCGATCTCCCACGCTTCCGGCGGTCCGGTCCTCACCAAAGTCGCGTTCACCTCGGTTGTGAATGACGCCATCGTCGAAGGTGAGGTCATGGACCCCGCCATCGTGGCCGACGCGATCAAGGGTCTCCTGGCCTCCGCCGGGATCAAGGCCAAGAAGGTGGTGACCGCTGTCGGTGGCCGCGACGTGATCATCAAGAAGATCGCGATGGATCGGATGAAGGAAGCCGAGGCTCGCGAGGTGATCCGCTGGGAGGCTGAGCAGCACGTTCCCTTCGACATGGACAACGTCGAGCTCGACTTCCAGATCCTGGATCCGGAAGCCGAAGGCCTCCAGATGACCGTGCTCCTGGTCGCCGCCAAGCGCGAGCTGGTCGAGCACAAGCTGGCGCTCCTCGCCGACGTCGGGCTCGAGGCCAGCGTCATCGACGTCGATGCCTTCGCCCTGCACAACGCCTTCGAGCTCAACTATCCCGAAGCCATGCACGGCGTGGTCGGTCTGGTGAACGTGGGCCACGAGACTACCAACATCAACATCCTGGACGACGGTGTTCCGGTGCTGACCCGGGACATTCCCATCGGCACCCGGCGCTTCAAGGAAGATCTCCAGCGCGAGCGGGGCCTCTCCGCCGAAGAGGCGGAGCGGTTGCTGCGCGGTGAAGAGTCGAGCGACGCGCTCGATCCCTTCCTCGAGTCGCGGGGCGAAGAGCTCGCTGTCGGCATCGAGCGTGCCGCCGCGTTCCTCCAGTCGGCCAGCCGGTCGGCCGGCGGGATCGGCCGGATCTTCACCACCGGCGGCGGAGCCCGCATTCCCCGGCTCAACAAGGTGCTCTCCGATCGGTTGCGGATTCCGGTGCAGCTGGCCAATCCGATCGAAAAGCTGCAGGTGGCGGACGGGGTCTTCGACCTCGCGCCGGTGGACGAAGTGGCGCCCTTGCTGATGCTCCCCATTGGTCTCGCGCTGCGCAGCGCCGCGTGACCCCGACCCACGGACCCGACGCCCGATGATTACCGTCAATCTTCGTCCCGACCTCAAGCGCAAGCGCGCGCGGCCACCGCTCCAGGGAGCCCTGGAGGGCGTGCGTGGCTTGAGCACCAAGATCAAGGACCCTCTCCTGCTCGTAGCGGTCGTGAGCTGGGTGGGCGTCCTGGGCTGGCTCGGCTTCGTGGCCCTCGGCACTACCCACGAGCTGAGCGCGCTGGAGCCGAAGCTGGAGCACGCCCGCGCCGAGCACAAGCGGTTCAAGGCCTTCCTCACCGAGAAGCGCCACCAGGAGCTGATTCGCGACTCGCTGGTCGCCCAGATCGGGGTGATCCGGACGGTGGACGGCGACCGGTACGTCTGGCCCCATCTGCTGGACGAGGTCACCAAGGCGCTGCCGGCGTACACCTGGCTCATCGACATCACTCCCGTCGTCGTGCCGCCACCGCCGCCACCCCCGCCCAACGCCAAGGGCGCCGACACCACCAAGGCCGAGCCGGTCCTGCCGGCCGCGGTGCAGTTCACGGTGAACGGACGCACCGTCGATATCCAGGCCTACACCCGGTTCCTGCGGCAGCTCGAGGCGTCGCCCTGGATCACCGAGGTCACTCCGGTGTCGGCCCAGACGGTGGTCGAGAAGGAGCGGCCGGTGACAGCGTTCTCGATCAAGGCCACGTATCGCCAGGCGGATTCGGCCTACATCCGCACGGTTCCCCTCAGCCAATCGGTGAGGTAGCCAGCAATGGCATCTCTAAACTCGCAGAAGTCCGCGCCCGTTCTGGTGATCCTGCTCGCCGGTCTGGTGGGCTACATCGCCTACACCGGCGCCGTGATCGAGAACCTGGGGATCTCCGGGCTCACCGCGCGGGAGGAGAAGGTCGTCGCCACGCGCGACACCATCGCGCAGCTCGAGGCCGCCACCGACAGCGCCAAGCGGGAGCTGGCCCGCGGCACCGTGGAGGATCTGCGGAAGCGGCTGGAGACCTACCGCGGCAGCCTGGCGCTGTTGCGCCGGTTGGTTCCCGAGCGCAACGAAGTGCCCAACCTGCTCGACGATATCTCGTCCCGCGGCAAGATCCGCGGCGTCACGCTCTCGCAGGTCGTGCCGCTGCCGGTCGAGATGGGCCCCGCGCCGTTCAACACCTACAAGTACAACATGTCGGTGATTGGACACTACGATCAGATCGGTGAGTTCCTGGCCGACGTGGCCAGCCTGCAGCGCATCATCGTGCCCTACGACCTCTCGGTCGCGGCGGCCAATACGAATTCCGCCAAAGCTTTGGGCGACACGACCGGGGCGTTGCTCGAGGCCAAGTTCCAGGTCCGCACTTTCGTCAAGTCCGCCACCCCGGAGGGAGAGTCCAGTGGCACGTAACGCTCTTCTCGGGCTCGCCCTCATGGGCGTCCTGACGCTCGCCGGGTGCTCCGGCGCCTCGGACGACGCCGTGGCGGCCGACGCCAAGATGACCGCTCTGCGGGCCCATAACGACAGCCTGCGCAAGGCCCGGCAGCCGCAGCCGGCCGCCGCCCCGGCCGACTCGGGTTCGGCCCAGGCCACCCTCGCCGCGACGCCGGCGGGAGAGCGGACGGACAGCACCAAGGCGATGACCGACGCCGAAGCCGCCATGGCCGACTCGGTCCAGAAGGCACGGGAGATCGAGGTGATGCGCGAGACCTTCGCCTACGCTGGGGGCACGCGCGATCCCTTCAACTCGCTGATCAATGCCAGCAAGCTGGGTCCCGAGATCGCGGACCTCGATCTGGTGGGCGTCTATCAGGATCTGCGCTCGCCCTCGAACAGCATGGTTGTGTTGCGGGAAAAGGTCTCGACCAAGCGTCACAAGATGCGGGTCGGCGACCAGTTGGGTCGGGCACGGCTGGTCCAGATTCGCAATCGAGACGCAGTCTTCATGATCAAGGACTTCGGGTTCGAGCGGCAGGAAACTCTCTCACTGCGTAAGCCGGAGGTCGAGACGCCATGACGGGAATGTATCGCTTGATGCTTGCTGCCGCCGTGGCTCTGGCCGCGGCATCTCCGGCGCGGGCAGAGGGGCCGGGGAGCGGCGAGGTCACCGCCGTCAGCCTCTCTCCCTCTGCCGGCCAGGCCCAGATCGCTATCGCCGTGCGCGGCGCGGTCGAGGTGCGAGATTTCCTGCTCGCCTCGCCCGATCGCCTGGTGCTCGATGTGGTGGGCGCCCGGCTGAACCAGACTGCGACCCTCTATGACGGTGTGAACCGCGGTGGGGTGACCAACCTGCGCTACTCGCAGTTCCGCCCCGACGTGGTGCGCATCGTGCTCGATCTGGACGCGCCCAAGACCTACAAGGTCGACAAGAGCGCGGACATGATCCGGGTCACCTTCGGCACCGACCAGAAGTTCACCTCCTGGTCGTCAACCCAGGCCGACGCGGCGGATGTGGCGGACGTGCCGGCGACCGAGCGCAAGCCTGAGGTGCAGCTCCCGCTCACCCGGGCAGTGGCGGTGAACCGCGCCGAGGAGCCCCGCATCACGGTGACCTGGGATCGGGCCAGCATCGCCGACGTAGTCGCCGGGTTCGCCGCCTTCAGCGGCCGGACCATCATTCTAGGCAAGGACGTGAAGGGTGAGGTCACGGCCGAGGTGAAGAACCAGCCCTGGCCCATGGCGCTCCAGGCCATTCTGGCGAGCCAGGGTCTCTCGGCTCAGGAGATGGCCGGCGGCATCATCCGGGTGGACGCCCCCTCGGTGCTCTCCGCGCTCGACTCGCTCGAGCCGCTGGAGACCAGCATCGTCCGGGTCAACGACGCCCAGGCCGGCGCGCTCTCCAAGACGGTCGAGAGCATCCTGACCAAGGGCCGTGGCCGGGTCGTAGCCGATACCGGGTCCAATTCCCTGATCGTGACCGATACCCGCAGCCGGATCTCCAGCATCAACGACTTCGTGCGCGGGCTGGACGTCCGGACCCCGCAGCTCTCGATCCAGGCCAAGATCATCTTCGTGGATCGCACCGACATCGAGGAGCTGGGCATCAAGTACGACCTGGGCGACCG
>DATBKD010000007.1:0-3036 GCA_036556025.1 Gemmatimonadales bacterium
CGTCTCCCCGAAGATGGAGATGAGCGCGGAGACCAGGCCGGTCCAGCCGGTCTGGTGGCTCGCCCCGATGCCGGCGCCGTTGTCCCCGTGGAAGTACTCGTAGAACAGGATCAGATCCCGCCAGTGCGGATCCTCCTGGAACCTCCGGGTGGCGCCGTACACGGGGCGTTTCCCGTTCTCGTCCCGCAGGAAGATCCGCTCCAGCCGCTCGGCGATGTCCCGGGCGATCTCGAACAAGGTCATCTGCCGGCCGGAGCCGGTCGGACACTCGACCGTGAACTCGTCGCCGTAGAAGCTGTACAGCTGGAGCAGCGCCCGGATCAGCAGGACGTTGACCGGCATCCAGATCGGGCCGCGCCAGTTGGAGTTGCCGCCGAACATCCCGGAGTCCGACTCCGCCGGAAGGTAGGCCACCCGATATTCCTGACCGCCGAGGCGGAAGACGTAGGGGTGGTCGAGATGATAGCGGGAAAGCGCCCGGATCCCGTAGTCGCTCAGGAACTCGGCCGGGTCCAGCACGCGCGCGAGCACCCGCCGGATCTTGGCCTCGTCCAGCACCGAGAGCATCCGGCGCCCCTGGACGCCTTCCCTTCCCGGCGGGTTGATGTTGCGCAGCAGATCCGGATGCCGGCGGTTGAAGGAGCGGACCCGATCGACGAACCCCGGCAGCTTGGTCAGCACCTCTTCGGGGTAGACGGTGACCGCGCAGAGCGGCAGCAGGCCGACCATCGAGCGCACCGCCAGCCGCTGGGCGCTGCCGTCGGGCAGCCGGAGAACGTCGTAGTAGAAGCCGTCGGTCTCGTCCCACATGTCCTGGTTGTCGCCGATCTGGTCCATGGCCGAGGCGATCCAGACGAAGTGCTCGTAGAACTTGACCGCCAGGTCCTCGTAGATCGGATCCTGCAGCGCAAGCTCCAGCGCGATCTCCAGCATGTTCTGGGAGAAGAGCGCCATCCACGCGGTCCCATCCGCCTGCTCCAGGTAGCCCCCGGTGGGGAGGGGGGCGCTGCGGTCGAAGACGCCGATGTTGTCCAGCCCCAGGAACCCGCCCTCGAACACGTTGCGGCCGTTGCGGTCCTTGCGGTTCAGCCACCAGGTGAAATTCAGCAGCAGCTTGTGAAACGCTCGCCGGAGACTGGGGAGCGCCTGCTCCCCGAACCGGCTGCGCTGGAGCCGATAGTTGAACAGCGTGGCCCAGGCGTGAACCGGCGGGTTCACGTCGCTGAAGTTCCACTCGTACGCGGGGATCTGCCCGTTGGGGTGGGCATAGCGCGCGTCCAGCATCAGCTCCAGCTGCTGCAAGGCGAAGTCGGGGTCCACCACCGCGAGCGGCAGGGTGTGGAAGGCCAGGTCCCAGGCCGCGTACCAGGGATACTCCCACTTGTCCGGCATCGAGATCACGTCGGCATTCAGCATGTGGAACCAGTCCCGGTTCCGCACCGCGCTCTCGACGCCGGCGGCGCGATGGACGCCCCGCTCCTCCAGCCAGCCGGCCAGGTCGTAGAAGAAGGCCTGACGGGTCCAGAGCATGCCGGCGAATCCCTGCCGCATGACCAGCGCGGCGTCCGCATCCACCGTGGTCGGGGTGAGGGCGCTGTAGAACTCGTCCGCCTCGCGGATCCGGGTGGCCACGGTGTCGTCGAAGGCGTCGAACGGGTCTTCCTTCGAGGACGGCAGCCGCCCGGTCAGGAGCAGCCGGATCACCTGAGTCTCGCCCGCCCCGATGGAGAGCGCGTAGTGGGCCGCGGCCTTGGTTCCCCTCCCGGCGGGATCCACCGCCTCGCGGACGCCGGCCACGACGTAGTCGTTGATGCCGTCCTTGACGTACGGAGTCGTATTGGGGCGGCCGGCGAGGCGGGTCTCGTTGGTCTCGTTACAGGTGAACAGCAGCTCCCCCGCCCGCTCGCAGACCAGGTACCGGGTGCCCAGGTCCGGATGCTGGCTGACGATCGTCCTCGTGCCCCGCCGGGTGGGCCCCTGCTCGAGCCACGGTCTGGGTCCGTCGGGCGATTGCCACCAGGTGTTCCGGAACCAGAGATGCGGCAGCACCCGCAGCTCGGCCGTCTCGGGCCCCCGGTTCACCACGCTGATCCGGATCAGCACCTCTTCCGCTGCGGCCTTCGCATACTCGACGAAGACGTCGAAGTAGCGGTCCCGCTCGAAGACACCCGTATCGAGCAGCTCGTACTCCAGCTCCTCGCGACTGCGGGCGCCATTGACCCGCACCAGGTCGGCGTAGGGAAAGGGGTCCTGCGGATACTTGTAGAGGAACTTGAGGTAGGAGCTCGTGGGGGTGGCGTCGAGGTAGAAATAGTACTCCTTCACGTCCTCGCCGTGATTGCCCTCCGAGTTGGTGAGCCCGAAGAGCCGCTCCTTGAGGATGGGGTCACGCCCGTTCCACAGCGCGAGCGCGAAGCAGAGCCGCATCCGGTCGTCGCAGAAGCCGGCGATGCCGTCCTCGCCCCAGCGGTAGGCCCGGGAGCGGGCGTGGTCGTGGGGGAAGCTGTTCCAGGCATCACCGTTCGCGCTGTAGTCCTCCCGGACGGTGCCCCACTGGCGTTCGCTGAGATAGGGTCCCCATTTCCGCCAGGGGACGCCGTCCTCTCGCGCCTGGCGGAGACGCTCCTGCTCCTGGGAAGATTCCGCGTGAGGCACCTCGCTCCTCCTCTCCTGCACCGCGCTCAGAAGGCGAAGACGAGACCCCCGCTGGCGGTGCCCTGCGTGACCCATTCCGTCCCTTCGGCCACGAAGCAGCCGTAGAAATCGCACCAGGTGGCGTACTCACCCGACGGGAACGGCGTCACCCAGAGGCGGAGGTCGGTTCGAATCCCGATGCGGCCGGACTTGAACATGTACTTGGCGCCGGTGCCGACGGTCCAGGAGAACCGGGTGTCGCTGCCGAGGTTCTCGTTCTTGGGGTCGAAGATCCCGATCCCCAGCCCGAGGCTGATGAACGGCTTGAGCTGATTCTGGCCGAACTCCCAGATGCCGCCGGCCTGGATGTAGTTGACGGCGAATTCGTCCACCTTGGTGGTG
>DATBKD010000008.1:0-33563 GCA_036556025.1 Gemmatimonadales bacterium
AACGACGCGCGCCTTACCGCCCTTACCGCCCTTACCGCCCTTACCGCCCTTGCCGCCCTGGGCTGTGGCTCCAACAAAGGCACCGAGCGCGTCACCCTCCCACCGGGTGCCAGCTTCTCCGCGGTCACCGACAGCCTGCACGCGCACGGCGTCGTCTCCAGCCCGACCTGGTTCAAGCTCCTGGCGCGGATCCGCCGGTTGGATCGCTCGGTCCGGGCCGGGATCTACGAATTCTCCTCCGGCATCTCGCCCTGGACCGTGCTGGACATTCTCGCCGAGGGCAAGGCGGTCTCCCTCCGGCTCACGGTTCCCGAGGGGTTGACCCTTCTGGACCTGGCGCATCTCGCGTCAGATCGTCTGGGCCTGGCGCAGGACTCAGTCGTCGCTGCAGGGCGGGACAGTGCCGCTGCCAGCGCCTTGTTGGGGTTTCCGGTGCGGTCCTTCGAGGGGTTCCTCCGCCCGGAGACCTATTCTCTTGCGGTGGGCACGCGGCCGACCGAGCTCATCCGGGTCATGGCGGAAGGATTCAAGAATCAATGGGAGCCGGAGTGGACCAGCCGACTCGACACGCTGCGGATGACCGAGCTCCAGGTCGTGACGCTGGCGTCGATCGTTGAGGGGGAAGCCCGGGCAGACGACGAACGTGAAGTCATCGCGGGAGTGTATTACAACCGGCTCCGGATCGGGATGGCGCTGCAGGCCGATCCGACGGTACAGTATGCGATCGCCCTGAAAACCGGCAGTCGAAAGCCGCGGCTCTATCAGAAGGACTACCACTTCCCCTCGCCGTACAACACCTACCTGCACATCGGCCTCCCGCCGGGGCCGGTCAACTCGCCCGGGCGGCGAAGCATCGAGGCGACCCTGTACCCCGCACGGGTCCCCTACCTGTACTTTGTCGCCGGTCCGGATGGCCGCCACATGTTCTCGCGGACCTACGACGATCATCTTCGCGCGGTCGCACGAGCCCGCAAGGCCGCGCGCTAGACCACCCAAAGTCAGGCCCCGAACCCGGCCGCATACCGTCGGGTTGCAGCCTCGATGTCCTCCTCGCGCAGGATACCCGATACCACCGCCACGCCGGCGCCGCCCGCCGCGCGCACCGCAGGGACGTCCTCAGGTCGAACGCCGCCGATGGCTAGACAGGGCCGACCACCGGCCAGGTCGAGCAGCACTCGGAACCCATCCGGTCCCAGGGCCAAGCCGGCGTCTCCCTTGGTGTCGGTGTCGCGCCAAGGCCCAATCCCCCAGTAGTCCGCCGCCTTCGCCTCAGCGGCCTCCGCCGCACTCCCGACTGACGCGCCGATGATGAAACCGGGTGGCGCGACGCGCCGCAGCAATGCAACCGGCACGTCCTCGGGGCCTAGGTGTACGCCGGCCGCGCCGGCCGCGAGGGCCACGTCGGGGCGATCGTTGACCAGCACTGGAATCTCGATCCCCGCTACCAGGGCGCGAGCCCGCTCCACCAGGTCGCGGGCCGATGCCAGCTTGAGGCGGAGCTGCACCGCGCTGGCGCCGCCGCGTTCAGCCGCTTGGGCGAGGGAGATCAGGTCGCGTCCCGCGACCAGCGCATCATCGGTGACCAGCATCAGTCGAATCAACGCGGCTACATTATGTCGCATGACGCTGCCTACCCCCCGACTGCAGGGCATTCGCGGTGCTACAACGGTCTCTCAGAATGACGCGACTGAGATCCTGGCGGCGACCGACGAGTTGCTTCGAGCCTTGATCGAGGCCAACGAGTTGCAGCCGGACGACATCGTCAGCGCCCTCTTCACCGTCACGCGCGACCTCGATGCCGCCTTCCCTGCCCGGGCAGCTGAAGACTTTGGATGGAACATCGTGGCCTTGCTGCACGCCACGGAGATCCCGGTACCTGGTTCGCTGCCCCGGTGTATCCGACTGCTGGTCCACGCCTACACCACCCGCACCCGGGCGGAAATCAAGCACTGCTATCTGCGCGGGGCCACCGTGCTGCGGCCCGACCGGGCGTGACCATCGCACGGGTCACAGCCCGTGGCGCCGAACGCTGGGTCCGGGGCCACCCCTGGATTTACCGCAGCGACGTCCAGGAGGAGCCCGACGCGCCGGGGCTGGTCCGGGTTCACGATCCGCGCGGCAGGTTCGTCGGTCAGGCCCTGTACTCGCCACATTCGGAAATCCGCCTCCGGCTGCTGGAGCGCACCGAGCGCGCCGTCGAGTCGGCCTGGTGGCGGGAACATCTGAGCCGCTGCGCAGAGCGCCGGGCAGGCATTGACGCCACCGCGTATCGGCTGGTCCATGGAGAGGGCGACGGACTGCCCTCGCTGATAGTGGACAAGTACGACCGCTGGCTGGTCATCCAAGTGCTCTCCGCCGGTCTCGACACCCTCCGCGCGGCAGTGGTGGACTCTCTGGTGGAGGTCTTCCACCCGGAGGGCATCCTGCTCCGGAACGACACTGCCGTGCGTCGGCGGGAACGGCTATCCGAAGAGTCTCATACCGCGTACGGGGAGGTTCCCCGGCGGATCGAGGTCCGCGAAGGCGAGGTCCGCTACTTAGCGGCCCCGTGGGATGGCCAGAAAACCGGGGCCTTTCTCGACCAGCGCCCGAATCGGCTGCTGGCCGGCGCCCTGGTCCGGCCGGCTGGCCGTGCACTCGACTGTTTCGCCTATCACGGATCGTTTGCCCTCCATCTCGCGATCCGGGCGGGCAGTGTGCTCGCGCTGGATGAGAGTCGAGAGGCGCTCGATCGTGGGGCCGCCAACGCCGAGCTCAACCAGCTCCGCAACATCGAGTGGCGCGTGGGTGATGCATTCGAGACTCTCCGCAGTTTCGCGCGCGCCCGAGACCGGTTCGATACCATCGTGCTGGACCCTCCGGCCTTCGCCAAGTCGCGAAGCGCCGTGGCCGCAGCGCTCCGGGGATACCACGAGATCAACCTGCGAGCCTTGCGCTGTCTTACCGCCGGCGGAGTCCTGCTCACCGCCTCCTGTTCGGCGCACGTCCGACTGCCGGAGTTCCTGGGCATGCTGGCCGATGCCGCCGGTGACAGCGGGCGCAGAGTGCTCCTGCGCCGCGTGCTGGGCCAGGGCGAAGACCATCCCGAGGTGCTGACCATCCCCGAGACCAGCTACCTCAAAGGCGCGGTGCTGCAGGCGGATTAGCCTATTCTCGCCTTTTCTTCGCGTTGACACTGGGGAGCGCGGTCACGAGTTTTGAGCACCGTGCCAGTGAGCGTTCTCCCGTCCCCAGTCGCCGTCGTGGCGGCCCTGGAGTCGTCGTGCTGACGGCCGCGGAAATTCGCGGCACGCAGCGACGACGGCGCTCGCCGTACTCCGATAAGCAGCACTATCAGGAGTACGTGATGCAGCGGATCGAGGGGTACAAGAACTCCATCGACCGCGATGAGCTTCTCCGCCTCGGCGACGAGGCCGCCTCGGAGCTCGCCGCCACCTCGGAAGGCCAGTTCGTCCTGACCGAGGTTCTGATGCTGGAGACGGTGGACCGGCTGATCATGAAGCGGCTCTCCCTCCGGCCCTACCGCCGTTGGCGACAACAGTTCATCCGGCTCCGGGAAGCACAGCGGACACCCACCCACTGGGGTTTGGACCCGGGTTGCCCGGTCGCGGCCCTCCTCCCTCGGATCGAGCCTCAGGACACCGTGCTGGTGGTCGGCAGCGCCGCGGAGCCGACAACCTACCTGCTGGCGGCGCACGACGCCGCGGTCACCTTTCTCGCGGCCGACCTGGGATGCGTAGAGCGGGTCGAATCCCGCATGGCTGCTGAATCGCTTGCCAGCCTCTTCGAGGCCTACGTCACCCAGCTCTGCCCCTGCCTGCCGCCCTTTCTCCCGGGCATCGATGCGGTCGATGTCGTAGTGCTCGATCCCGGGGTCCTGGTCGAGGTTGGCGCCGGCGATCGCGCAGAGTTCATCTACGACCTGCAACAGCGCAGTCGGCCAGGCGGAGTGCACGTCCTCCTGCCGAGCTCTTCCGCACTCGCGCCGGCCTCCCTCCGCGGATTCTATGAAGGCTGGTCGGCGGAGGAGATAACCAAGCCCCGCCGGCGCAGCCACCGCCGGCCGGACGGATTGGTTCTGACCAAGCCGCTGTGTCCCCCGGACACATCCGCTCGTTCCTCATCCGAGTCGGACTGACACGGACCAACTCTCGCTGCACATCGTAAGTCATTCACTATCACTGGATACGAGCGCCAAGCCGCGCGGCACGCGGCCTGCCCGGAGAGAGGTCGAAGCTTCGGCGCAGTCTTCTCGCAGAAAGGCTCAGCTCGTGACCACTCTTCCGCTTACCCTTCCCCCCGGGCCGCTCGGCATCGTCATCAAGACCGGCGCTCCGGCTCCCAAGCCGGTTCGCTTCTGGGCCTATCTCTGGGCCGCGGATGAAGAGTCTGCAGACGACCATTGGCATCGGAGAGTCCCCAGCGAGCACGCCGCATAAGCTGTAGCCCCGACCTCGTGCGGGGCAGCGGCGCGCCGAAACACCCCCGGGCCTGGGTTCGGGGGTGTTTGTACGTTTGGGCCTCTTATATTTCCGCCCGTCTCCTACCCGAGCCTCATGCGCGCTCTCGTCAAGGAAGCTCCTCACCCCGGAATGGTGCTCCGGGAAGTCCCCACACCTGCTTGTGGTCCCAGCGACGTCCTCATCCGAGTGAGGCACGCCGGCGTCTGCGGCACCGACCTGCACATCTGGGAGTGGGACCACTGGGCCCGCAGCCGGCTCAAGCCACCGGTGGTCATCGGTCATGAGTTTGCGGGCGAGATCACCCGGTTGGGACGCGAGGCCGAAGCCGACGGGCTCCTGGCCCAGGGAGATCTGGTTACTGCCGAAGGCCACATCGTCTGCGGGCATTGCCTGCAGTGTCGCCTGGGCGCCGGACATCTGTGTCAGCGCACCCGGATCATCGGAGTCGATCGGGATGGGGCGTTCGCCGATTACATCGCCATGCCTGCCTCCAATGTGATCAAGCTCGACGGCATTCCTACCGAAATCGGCGCCATTATGGACCCTCTGGGCAACGCCGTGCACACGGTGCTCGAGGCGGAGGTGCCCGGCAGCACGGTGCTGGTTCTGGGGTGCGGACCCATCGGCTGCTTTGCGGTGGGCGTGGCACGGGCAGCCGGAGCTTCCCTGGTCATCGCCAGCGACTTGAACCCGACTCGCCTGGAGCTGGCTCGCGGCATGGGTGCCCAGGTGACCCTGAATCCCAAAAGCGACGACGTGCTCGCCCGGGTGCACGAGCTCACCGGCGGCGACGGAGTGGATCTGGTCTGCGAGATGAGCGGTCATCCCAGTGGTCACGCGCAGGCGTTCGCTGCGGCCCGGCTCGGGGGGCGGGTCAATCTCCTGGGAACGCCTAGCCAGACCACCGAGGTCGACTTTGCCAGAGACGTGATCTTCAAGGGGCTGACGGTCTACGGCGTCACCGGGCGGAAGATGTATCAGACCTGGCAGCAGATGCGCCGGCTGCTCCGGGCCGGCCAGGTGGACCCTCGACCGGTGATTACCCACCGGTTTCCCCTGGAATGCATCGGCGAGGCGATTCAGGTCATCAAGGATGGTCGAGCCGGCAAAGTCATTTTGGAGGTTGCGGCATGAAGGGCGGGTTGCAGCGACGACTCGAGGCGGAGCTGGAGCAGTTCATCCGCGACGGTGTCTACAAGCGGCTCAATTTCCTGGAGAGTCCCCAGGACGCACGAGTGCGGATGGAGGAGCGAGGTCAGGTCATCATCCTCTCCTCCAACAACTACCTCGGGCTCAGCAATCAGCCGGAAGTCATCGCCGCGGGCAAGCAGGCGCTGGACCGCTACGGCGCCGGGACCGCATCGGTACGCTTCATTTGCGGGACGTTCAGCATCCATCGGGCGCTCGAGGCCGCCTGTGCCCGGCTGGTGGGCACGGGTGCGTCGCTCAGCTTCGTCAGCTGCTGGAATGCCAACGAGGCCGTGCCCGCCACCCTCCTGGGCGAGCAGGACATCGTCATCAGCGACCAGCTGAATCACGCTTCGATCATCGATGCCGCCCGACTGGCCAAGTCGATCACCAAGTGCCAGACCGCGGTCTATCGCCATGCCGATCTCTCGGATCTGAAGGAGAAGCTTACGGCGGCCCGAGATCGGCGGGTGCGTCTGGTCATTACCGATGGCGTGTTCTCCATGGAGGGGGCGATCGCCCCCCTCCCCGATCTGGCCGACCTCTGTCGGGAGCACGATGCGGTCCTCATGGTGGACGACTCCCACGGCACCGGCGTCCTCGGCCGTCTCGGGCGGGGGACTGCGGAGCATTTCGATCTCATCGGCGAGATCGACATCATCACCTCCACGCTGGGCAAGGCGCTGGGAGGCGCCGCCGGCGGGTTCGTGGCCTCCACTGCGGCGGTGTGCGACTACCTGACTCAACGGGCCCGACCCCAACTCTTTTCCAACGCCCTGCCGCCGACCGTCGCCGGAAGCTCGCTCGCCAGCATCGAATATCTCGAGGCCCACCCCGACCGGGTGAGGCGTCTGCAGGAGAATGCGCGCTACTTCCGTGAGCGACTGCTCGAGCTGGGGTTCAAGCCCTTGCCCGGAGAGACCCCGATCATTCCGGTGATTCTGGGAGAAACCGCCGCAGCGATCCGGATGAGCGAGCTCCTGCTGGCCGAACGTGTGTTCGTGACGGGGTTCGGCTATCCCGTGGTGCCTCAGGGGCAAGCGAGGGTTCGATGTCAGATCTCGGCGGCGCACAGCCGCGACGATCTGGATCAGGCACTGGCGGCCTTTCGCAAGGTTGGGACGGAGCTGAGGCTGATCTAGAGGCGGACGGGACATGGGCGGACGATGAGGGGGGACGAACCGCTCACTCCCGTCCGCCTCATTTTTGTCCGGCTCAATTCGGTCCGTCCCCGCCCGGCCCGCCTCTTGCACCTGCACCCCCTCCGACGGGCGGGGTAGTTTCGGAGTAGCCATCTGTAAGTCACATAACCACCAGCAGATAGCTGCTCCAATTTTTCCCCTCCCCACCCGCGCTTTCCGGCAAATTCCCGCATTTTGACGTACCGTGCCGCGGAGGACGCGGTAGGCGCCAGGGCCCGCCTGGTGCGGACATCTTACGGAGGCAGTCTCTGATGCGCATGGTCATTCGAAGGATCCCGGTCGTGGCACTGGCTCTCTGCCTGAGCACGGCCCAACTCGCTGCCCAGCAGGAGCCGGGCAACTCCACCTTCCAGTGGTACATTGGTGGGCAGGGCGGCATCATGAACTTCGAGACCGATGCCCAGGGTCGCTCGACGATTCCGATGGCCGGCGCCCACCTGCTGGTCACCGCGAAGCGTACCGGCCTGTTGCTCTCCGTCGAGCATGGCTTCGGCGACAATGAGGCGAGCGCCTACAACTTCACCGCGCTGGACAGCAACGGCGTGGTAACCAGCTCAGCGGTGGTGACGGGGACGTTCGGTTATATCCGGAAGTACTCGGCAATGCTGATGGCCTTCCCCATCAAGGGGCCGGCGACACCCTACTTCGGCCTGGGCGTCGGCATCATGAATGCCGGTGGTCATAACCCTCAGGACGACGTTGCCAACGAGCTCGGCAGCACCGGATTTGGCTCGTTCATGGCCGGCCTCAACTTCCGGGTGAGCCGCTTGAGCGCCTTCGGCCAGTACCAGGTCACCACGGGGTCCAAGTTCCATTCGATCGTGGTGGACGGTCCTCAGAAATCCACGTTCATCTACTCGGGTAGTATCCTGAAGGACGCGGTGCACACCTTCTCTGCCGGCCTCCGGTTCGGCCTCGGCAGCGCCCGGGAATCAGTGAAGAGCGGCGGTTACTGAAAACCTGACGCAGAGCACACTCGAGACGGGCAGCGGAGTTATTTTCGCTGCCCGTTTCGCATTGCGGTGATCGGCTGGGCATCCTGACCACGGCCGGGGTTCCATCCGGGACGGGAGATCCAGGTACTCCCCGCCAACGTAAATCGCAGCGGCCAGTCCGCTGCCTTGGTGATGCCGACGCGCGGAGTGGTGACGACAGCAGGCGGCGCATAACCTCGGCCGGGTACCACGACGACCGCCCCGCGACTCATCCGGGTTCCGTCGAGATCACGGGTAATCCCGAGTGCCTGACACAGCTTTCCCGGTCCGGAGCATAGCTCGCGGTCGGCCACGCCACCCCGCCGGCGCCTCATGGCCTCGAGCCCTTCCAGCGGTTCGAGAGCGCGTAACAGCACCGCGCTCGCCTTCCCTTCCTCCTCACAGACCAGATTGGCGCACCAGTGGACCCCGTAAGAGAGGTACACGTACCAGGAGCCCGGCGGGCCAAATAGGGCAACATTTCGCTCATTCCGCCGGTGCCGGTATCCATGCGAGGCCGGGTCGTCATAGCCGAGGTACGCCTCGGTTTCCACGATCCGGCCAACCGTCCGGACCCCACCGATCAGAGAAATCAGCCGAGTGCCGAGGAGCTCGCGAGCCACCTTCTCGGCCGGGTGATCGAAAAAGGAAACGGGCAGCGTCGCTGCCCGTCGGAGCTGTCTCATTCGGGCTTCTTTGCGGTGCGTCGGCGAGGTCGCTTCGGCGTGGGCGTCGGTTCCGACTCAGCCGAGGCGCTGGCATCAGCGCCGGAAGCAACCGCTGCCGTCGCCTTCTTGCGGGGGGCCCGCTTGCTACGGGGCCGTTTGGCTGGGCTGGGCGGAGGCTCGCTCTGGGCCGTTCCTTCCGACGGTGCGGCTTCCGCTGGAGGCGCCTCGATCTGAACCACTCCGACCAGGGGAATTTCGCCCGGCCGGATTGGTCCCCGAGAGCCGCGCCGGAAGCGAAGCCCGAGCCGCTGCCCGTTGTCTCGACCGCCCGATACCTCGGCTGGAGCAAGAGGAGCGGTGGCAGCCTCCACCGTCTCCTCGCTGGGCGTCGGAGGTGCCGCGGCACTCGGTGACGCACCCGCCAGCGCCGTGTGGTGCGGCGAGATCTCGTACTCGTCGTCACCCACCTTCCGGACATCCGCGACCTCGGCGTCATTGGCTTGACGGAGCAGCCGGGGGAATCGGCCGGCATCGAGCAGGGGATCTTCCCGGCCGTTCATCGCAACCATGCGGAGTCGAAGCGCTTCATTGCCCGCCGGCGTGCGGAGCTCGCTCAGGGACTGAGTCATGAGCTGGAAGGCGCGTGCAAGGGTGAGCCCGCCAGTCCGAAGGTCGCGCGAGGGCCGCTGAGCCGCGCCCTCTTCCCTCGGACCCTCCGGCGGCCGCTCTCGATCCCTGCCCCTGCCCCTTCGACCGCGCCCCCGGCGAGCGCCGTCCTCCCGTCCTGTCTCGGTCCCATTCCGCCCTCGCTGACCCGCGGCCGGCATGGCCGCCGGTGGCGCCGACCCGGCCGGGCGAGCCGGGGCAACCTCGAATTGCCCATTGTCCAGCTTGTTCACCAGCAGCACACCCTTCTGACCTGCTTCCATGACGAACTTGCTGAAGCGATTGAAGCCGGCGTTGCGCTCGTCGAAGTTGGGATCGATCTGCTGCATGACCTGCTTCAGCCGGTCCGAGCGCATCACGTCACCGTTGCGCGCCATCTGGTTGACCGCCTCGCTGGCCAACTCCCAGGGATCCCGCTGGATCGACGGGGTATCCACCTCCTTCGTCAGGCCGGCGAGGTCGCTGTAGGAGTAGTACTCATCGCAGTTCTGAATCAGCAGATCACTCGCCGATTCACGGATTCCGACACCGATGACGTACTTGCCGTACTCCTTCAGCTTGATGACCATCGTGGAGAAATCGCTGTCGCCCGAGAGCAGAATGAAGGTCCCGATCTCGGGCCGGGTGAAGACCAGCTCGATGGCATCGATGGCCAGGCGGATGTCGGTGGCGTTTTTCTTACTGGAGCCGAAGGCGGGTGCGAAGATCAGATCGATGGACGACTCGGAAAGCGGCACGATGTACTGAGGATAGCGCCGCCAGTCGGCGTACGCCCGCTGAACGGCCACCTTCCCCTTGATGATATCGCTGTTGAGAAGAGTGCGGAGCTCCTTGGTGAGGTCTTTCTGGATGCCCAGGGTAACGTTGTCGAAGTCGATCAGTAGGGCGGCATTGGGGGCGTGCACCAGGGGTTGACTGAGGGGTTGACTCAGATGTCGCCCGGGGGCACGGCTCAGCGGTCGGTTCACGTCTCACTCAGTTCTGGGTCTCGCGCCTCACGGGCGTGCCCCTCGACGCTCCTAGCCGGACCCGGAAATCGGCAGGGCAGCAAGGCGGCGCACCATAGCGCAGGCCCATCAGGATGTCGTCATGGTCAGCCACCCGGGAGAACCGACCGTCACTTGGCATGCTCCCGCACGGCCGGGTCGCCTGGGGCTGGCATGCGATGTCGCGTTCAGTGGGTGACTGGCACAGAAAATCTAGATATGGCGGAAGAGCGTGGGTAGTGGGCCCTGCGGAATGGTCAGCCGAACTGGGCCTCACCGGCCAGTGGCAGGTCCAGCGTAAAGTAGAACCGGGTGCCGTACCCGGGAGCGGTCTCCACCTGAAGGCTGGAGCCCATGGCCTCCACCAGTTTCCGGCAGATGGACAGCCCGAGGCCCGAGCCGCTGAAGGCGTACTCCCCCGGCTTTTGCCGGCGGCGGAACGGCTCGAACAGGGTGGCCATGGACTGTGGCGGGATGCCGCGACCCGTGTCCCGAACGGAGAACTCGATGCCCTGGGTCGAGGTTTGCCTGGCCGTGACCTCGACAAAGCCCTCGGCGGTGAACTTGAGGGCGTTGGTCGTCAGGTTCAACAAGACCCGGCTCAGGGCGACTGGGTGCCCGACCCGGAAATCCGCCTCGGGAGGCTGCAGCCGGACGGTCAGGTTCTTCTCCTCGGCGATCGGCTGAACGATGTCCCGGACCGACTCCAGAATATCCGTCACCGAAAAGGGGATCGGGTCGAGGTCCACCAGCCGGTCGCCTCCGCGGGCCAGCTCGATCACGTCGCTGGCCACGGAGCTGAGGCCAAACGCGGCGCTATAAATAAGTCCGAGCTGGCGTTCCTGGACCGGGTTGACCGGGCCGCTCCGGGCTCGCTGCAGGGTCTCCGCGAGAAAAAGAATGGAGGTCAGCGGTGAGCGGAGATCGTGCGCCACCTCCACCACCAGCTCCAGCCCATCGGGCCCTGCCAACCGGTCGGCAAAGTGCCGCGACCAATCCGCCTCCAAGCGGTGACCCACTTCCTCGATGGCCCGGAGTACCCGAAGGAGTTGGATTACATCGGGACTCGGCAGACTCTGCACACGCTCGATGAAGGCGCTGCGGACCAGGCCCAGGAGCCGGCGAGACAGCGCATTGCGAGGCACCCCCTCCATGTCGGCCGGCTGCCCGCTCGCCTGCTGGCGGATGCTGGTGCACAACTGCGCCAGATGGAAATTGATCTCCTCCGCTCCGGCAGCGTGCTCCACTGCCCGCTCCCACTCCGTCTGGGCCCACAGCACCGCCTCTCGGAGCGCATCCCAAAGGGCAGGCGAAATCGACCCCGAGGTCGGGCCGTCCGGATCCCAGACCCGGTGGGGAGGTGGGTAACCGTGCCGCCGGCGTTCACCACTGGTCGTGCCAGGCACAGCGGTCTCTGGTCTCACTCCGTGGACCCTTGGGTCTCGTCGCGGTGGAACTCGTGCTTGTCCATCAGACGATAAAGCGTGGTTCGGTCGATGCTGGCCAGGCGTGCGGCCTTGGACATGTTGCCGCCCGCGCGACTGACCAGGCGAGTCAGGTACTCTTTCTCGAATTGAGCGACCACCCGGTCCTTGGCGGGGTGGTACGCCTCATCCATCACTCCGACAGGTACCAGGTTCTCGGCCGGCCAGTCGGCGCTGTCATCGTAGACCGGAATGTCGTTGGGCTGAATGACCTGATCCGGCTCGGCCAGGACGGCGACGTGCTCGATGACGTTCTGCAACTCCCGTACGTTGCCTCGCCAGGGCCGGGAACGCAAGAAGCTCACGCTGGCCTCACTCAGGCGCGGAAGCCGGTCGCCCATCTGCCGGTGGCGGTGCCAGTAATGAGTGAGGAAGTGATTGGCAAGTAGTGGGATATCCTCGGGCCGCTTGCGCAACGGGGGCAGCTTGATGGGCACGACGCGCAAGCGATAAAAGAGGTCCCCGCGCAGCAGGCCGGCGTCCACCGCTTCCTGTGGCTCTCGGTTGGTGGCGGAGATGAAGCGGACGTCGACCACGGCGTCCTGCTGCTCGCTGCCGACGCGGCGCACCACCCCGTCCTGGATGACGCGGAGCAGCTTGGCCTGCAGCGGCATTGACATCTCGGTCAGCTCGTCCAGAAACAGGGTTCCGCCATTGGCCGTCTCGAGCAGACCGGGTTTGTCCCGATCCGCCCCGGTGAACGCCCCCTTCCGGTGACCGAACATCTCACTCTCCAGCAGCGGCTCGGGCAGCGCGGCGCAGTTGATCGGCACCAAGGTCCGTCCGGCACGACGGCTATTCTGATGGATGAACTGGGCAATGACCTCCTTGCCCGTCCCACTCTCCCCGCTGATGAAGACCGAGGCGTCGGTTCCTGCGACCTTGCGGGCAAGGTCGACGGCCTTCCGGAACAGTGGAGAGATTCCTATCAACGCGATCTTGTCGCTGTGGCCGTTCTGCTTCATCAACTGAACACGCAGGTCCTGCGCTTCCCGGGCCATCATGACCGCGTGCGACGCCCGACCGATCAACACCTGGAGATGGGTGGCGGAGAACGGCTTGGGCAAATAGTCCCACGCGCCCGCCCGCAGCGCCTCGATGCTGCTGGTGACGCTGGGATTTCCGGTCATGACGACGACGATGGTGTCTTTGTAGGCGGCCAGCACGGCCTGGAGGATCTCGATCCCGGAGATCTGGGACATGTACAGATCCACCAGCACGATGTCGAACTTGCGGCGCTTCACCGTGTCGAGTGCTTCCTCCCCCCGGCCCACCAGCGTGACGTTGTAGCCGTCCATCTGCAGCACGCTGGCGCAGCTCTCCCGCAGAGTGCGCTCGTCGTCCACCACGAGCACCCGAATACTGGCTTTGACCTCACTAGGAATGGAGAGCAGATCGCGAGGGCCAGTGTCCGGAGCCGACGGCCCTGTGCGATCGGACTGCGGGAGCGGGCTAGCCATCGTGCACTCCTGGATCGGACCGCAATGGGCGGTCGGGTGAGAGGTACCGGCCCATAGCTGGGCCGAACACCGTATCGTACCACGACCTGAGGAGAAAACTGGGTGCGATTTCCTCAGTGCTGTCAGCAAGGAGTCACTTTCATACAACAGAGTGCCGCACGTGTCAACCAATTGCAGGAGGCGGGCCACATGTATGCGCCGGGGTGGCGCAACATAGCGTGGTGATTCTACGACACTTACGTGGTTGGCCGGTCAGTTGGGGTACTGCAGTGGGACCTGCTCGAACGCCCGAACCCTCTCAGAATCCCCCTCCCGTTTGAGGTCCCGAAGCGCCGTCGTAGCCCGGAGCAGCAGCTCCACAGCATCGACGGTCGACTCCGCAAAGTCCCGCACGGCACAATAGCCGGCCTGAACCCGAACATTGCGTTCCCCTCCGCGCACTGGGATCGGCGCGGACTCTACGGCACCAGTCAACCGATGCACCAGCCGAAGAGCTCCCTCCGGACCCGTCGCCGGGGCGATCACCGCGAACTCAGCCTCTCCCAGGCGGCCGATTGCATCGGAGGCCCGGCCGGCCTGTTTGAAGAGCATCCCGATCTGATCCGTCATCCGCTGCGTCTCATCACCCGGCGTCTCCTCGGCATCGTCCTCCGCCTCCGGAGCGAACACCACGCAGGTGAGCGGATCGCGGCGGCGGAATGCGTCCGACCCGATCTCGCGCGCACGCCGGGCCAGGCCTCGCATGTTGTAGAGCCCGGTGCCTGCATCCAGCAAACTCTCCTCCCGCAACGCATCCACTTCCCGCTTGGACTGCAGATAGGTCCCGAGTTTGAGCAGGAGCGATTCGCCGTCGAGCGGCTGCCCCAAGAATTCCCAGGCTCCCGCGCGATAGGCTTCCAAACGTTGGGTGCGTCCGGAAGGTCCGGATGTAGTGATGATGATAGGTGTCGTCGCGCTGAATCGGGGGTCATTGCGAAGCGAGCGACAAACTTCGAAGCCGTGCATATCAGGCATCTGCGCATCGAGGATGATCAGGTCCGGTTGAGCTATGCGGACCCGCTCGAGCGCCTGCTGTCCGGTATACGCCCTCACCACGGAGTACCCATTCGGCCCGAGGATGCTCTCCAGCGAACGGGCCGACCATTCCTGATCGTTGGCGATGAGAACCAGCGGCGTGGTGGGAGCCTTGTCTCGGTGTGCCATGCGATTAGCCAATGAGGTGAGGAGGCTGCTGGATTGCCGGCCGCGCAACCGATAGCAGGACTCGTGCGGGACCATCCAAAACCTGCAACTCTCGTACCCATAAGGTATTGTGGAGATCTTGAAGACGGTTACGAGGAGTCAGTCGCGGGAGGGATGCCACACTTTGGATGCTACCGCGCCACGCCAGGACCCGCGTTCCCGGTGTGGCGGTCAACCCGTTGGGTCTGTGGTCTATCAGCAACGGCCTCGTCAAGGGACTGGTAAACCGAGTCGTGACTTCAGTATCAGCTAAGATGCTATGGATCAAGCAGTTGGCTTCATCGAAGAAGTTTCGGGACCACCGATCGTCGAGCTCGCGTTTTTCCGGCTTCATCCTTGAAGCAAACCAGTTCCGACCGAGTCAACCTTTGTCTCAGACGTCGAGCATCATGTCTCAATCTCATGAGCCGGAGACCTCCGAACCGCTGGGCGATCAGCGTATCGACCAAGCGGTCGGCCTAGGGCAGACAACCCCGGAACCCGCCTCGACCGAGTTTCCCGCGGAGCGCTCCGAGTTCAGTCAACGGCTGGCGAGCTTCGGTCTAGGCGAGACGCCCGATCCGCTGCTCCGGCCTGCCAAGCGCGCACAAAACTCTCGCCGGCCTCGCCGATTGTAGCACCCTCGAGGCCGCGCGACGAAGCGAAAAGTGAGTCAAATCACAGGTAGTGGTCGTTGGTTGTATTAAGGTATCCAAGGCTAGATCCTTAGCAATAGGGGCATCGTTATTTAGACATCGTGAGTAGGCCAGGAAGGTGTTTTTGGCACAGTGAACTGCGAGCCCCTTATCCACTCATCGAGATCACAGACGCCATAATGGGAGCTGCTACCTCTGGGGTCCGACGCAGGCCCTCAGGTCCTCAGGTCTCGGGACAGTTAAGACTCAGTCTTGCGCGTTCACAGTCTCGGGCTCGGGCCCAGGCTTGGGCTCTGCCGCGGCTTGGTCTCGAGGCGGCGCAGGTCGCCGAGTGGCTCAATCGCGTGGTGAATGTCGTTCTTGCTCTCGCTGCGCTTACCCTTGCGCTTCCGATTCTCCTCGTGATCGCGTTGGCCGTGAAGCTGAGCTCCCGGGGACCGGTGTTCTATACCCAGGAGCGGGTCGGCCTGGATCGCCGCCGCCGTGGAGATGGCATCAATCACCGGCGTCACAGCGACATGGGTGGTCGCCTATTCACGATCTACAAGTTCCGCACGATGCGGGTCGATGCCGAGCGGGAGTGCGGCGCGGTCTGGGCCCAGCGGGAGGATCCCCGGGTCACGCCCGTGGGTCGGCTGCTTCGGCAGTACCGGCTCGATGAATTGCCTCAGCTGCTGAATGTGGTGCGGGGCGAGATGAACATCGTGGGACCCCGGCCCGAGCGGCCCACCATCTTCGCCGAGCTGCGAGAGCAGATTACCGAGTATCCCCTGCGCCAGCGGGCCAAGCCCGGGATCACGGGCCTGGCCCAGATCAGCCAGCAGTATGACAGCAGTCTGGACGACGTGCGGAGCAAGGTGCAGTACGATCTGGAGTACATCCGCCGTCAGAGCCTGCGCGAGGACCTGCGCATCATGCTCAAGACCATCCCGGTGATCCTGCTCCGTCGTGGAGGTTGGTGAGCTCCTGTTTCCCACTGGGCCCTCGTGCGCTGTTGCTCGTGCGCCACAGACGAGTCGCCAAACCCCACGAGAGCACCTTCAGTCAGCTATCCTCATCGTTCTAAGTCACACATCCTAAACACCTTTTGATGCGGGCAGGGGAAGGCATCCCGGCGGAACGCCCGTTGCTGGTTTGCCGGAGGCTTCGCGCCTATTTTCCAGTCACCCACAACCCGGTGAGCCCCTTCAGGATGAGCTCCTTCAGTAGCGGAACCGGGGCCGGCAATGACCCCGTTTTGTCGGTCGTGGCACCGCTCTACAACGAGTCGGAGAACGTCCGCCCCCTGGTGGAGTGGATTCTCCAGGCCCTGACCGAATTTTCCTCGCCCTTCGAGATCATCCTGGTGGACGATGGGAGTCGGGACGATACCTGGGCGCAGGTGACCTCGGCCGCCGCGGACCCCCGCGTTCGGGGCATTCGCCTGGGACGGAACGCCGGCCAAACTGCGGCGATGATGGCGGGTTTCGATCACGCTCGGGGCACTGTGGTCGTGTCACTCGACGGGGACCTGCAGAATGATCCCCGGGACATCCCAGCGCTCCTCGCCAAACTGGACGAAGGGTACGATCTGGTGTGCGGGTGGCGGCAGAGGCGACAAGACAAGTTCCTGCTTCGCAAGGTCCCCTCGTGGGTAGCCAACCGAATGATCCGTCGGCTCACCGGTGTCCCCATTACCGACAACGGCTGCTCCCTCAAGGCCTATCGCAAAGACCTGCTCGATCGCCTTTCGCTTTACGCCGAGCAGCATCGGTTCATCCCCGCTCTCTCGGCCAGCGTGGGCGCACGGATCACCGAGATGCCGGTTCGCCACCATGCGCGCCGATTCGGTGAGAGCAAGTACGGCATTTCCCGAACGGTCAAGGTGCTAGTTGATCTCCTGACCCTGAAGATGATCACCACTTTCCGATCCCGGCCGCTGATCGGATTTGCCATGGTTTCGGTGGTCGCGCTATTCGCGGCCTTCCTCTTCGGGGTCATGTGGGCCATTGCCTGGACGCAATTCGGGCCGGAGAAGGCTCGGGCGTTGGTGTTTCCCGGCGCTGGGCTCCTCTGGTTGGGAACCGCGTTCTATCTGATTATGCTCGGACTGGTCGCCGAAGTTGCGTTGCGCAACGAGCGCGAGAGCGCGAGCGCCATTCCTCACGCCTGGGAGGTAGTCTGATGACGGCCAAGGGAATGGTGGTGGGTTCAGTGAGAGAGCCCAGCTCGCGGGCGGGTCGCGCCGGGGACCGCCTGATATCGGTCGTGGTTCCAGTGGTCGAACGGACCGACGATCTGGTCGCCCTCTATCGCACGTTTGCCGCCGAGCTGGAGCGTCTGGGCGAAGAGTTCGAGTTTCTCTTCGTGTTCGACGGCGGATTTGCTCCCAGCCCGGAGCTGATCGCCCTGAGCCAGCAGGACCAGCATGTTCATCTGCTGCGCTTCGCTCAGCGATTCGGCGAGACTGCTGCTCTCCGGCTCGGAGTGGACCGAAGCCGGGGCGATGTCATCCTGACGCTGCCGGCCTATTTCCAGGTGCAGCCGGAGGGATTGGGACCGCTGCTGCTCGCGGTGGACGGTGGCGCCGACCTCGCGGTGGCCTATCGCTCGCCCCGGCGCGACAGTTGGCTCAACCGGCTCCAAACGCGCGCCTTCCATCAGATCATTGGTGGCCTCTCGGACCAGCGGTTTCACGACATGGCCTGCGGTGCCCGGGCCATGCACCGCCGAATCGCTGAGAACCTCCCGCTCTACGGCGACATGCACCGGTTTATCCCCGCGATTGCCTTGCGGGAGGGGTTCCGGGTAACCGAGGTGCCGGTCCCGCAGCATCCCAACGATATCCGCACCCGAGTGTATGGCCCGGGGGTCTATGTCCGGCGCCTGCTCGACATCGCTACCTTCTTTTTCCTCGCCAAGTTCACCGAGAAGCCGCTCCGGTTCTTCGGGCTCATCGGCTCGATTTTCCTCGGAATCGGCAGTGTGATCTCTGTGGCGCTGTTGGTGGACAAGATCGCCGGAGAGGCGATCGCCAATCGTCCCCTGCTCCTGTTCGGAGTGCTCCTCATCGCCCTGGGCGTGCAGCTCATCGGACTCGGCCTGGTCGGCGAGATCATCGTGCACCTGCGCGCCCCGCACCGCCGAGCCTACCGGGTCCGCGAGCAGGTGTGATTCGGCTGTGGCGGTCCCCGACCCTGCGCAGCGTCGTCGTGTACGGCGCGTCGGGAGCGGGGTTCGCCGGAGCGAATCTCATTCTGGCGCGGGCGTTGCCCACCGCCGAGTATGCGCTGTTCACCCTGGTCGTCGCCCTGGTCAACCTAGGCTACGCCGCGGGCCCGGCCGGGCTGGATTTCCTGGTTACCCGGCGCGGCCTGCCAGCGGGACCGCTCCTGCTCCGCCGGGTTCTCGCCGCCGCCACCGTCGTGGCTCTGATCTTCGTCGCCATCGGCTCGCTCATCTACCACCTCCCGTCGATTCTGCTGGGCTTCATTCTGGTCTCCTCTGTCACCGGGGCCGCCATGGCCGTGGCGGGAGCGTGTTTCCAGTCGGAGCAGCGGTTTGGTCTTTCGCTGAGCCTCACCCAGAGTCCCAACTTCGTGCTCCTGCTCGCGGCCCTGGTGGTGGTGGTCGCGCGATCCGACAGCGCTCAGCTTCCCCTGCTCATCGCCACACTGGGGTATGTCGGCGCGGCCGCTCTTGGCTGGGGACTGCTGGTCCGGGGATCTGGGTTCGGCAGGGAACGCAGGGAGGATCTGGTCTGGAGCGAGGCGCTGTCTCTGGCGGGCATGGATGCGTCGGGTCTGCTGTTGGTGCAAATGGACCGGCTGCTGATTGCGCGCCTGCTGTCATTGGGCGAACTGGCGACCTATGGGGTGCTCGCAGCGATCGTCGGGTCTCTCTTCCGCGTGCTTCAGATGGGCGTGGGATACACCCTGATCCCACGGCTCCGGGTGGCAGGCAGCCTGGCCGAACGCCGAAGCCTGATCCGGCGAGAGATTCAACTGGTCGCCGCGCTTGTGGCGGCGGGAGCCATCGTGATCTGGATCGTCACCCCGGTGGTCGAACACTGGCTGCTGGGCGGCAAATATGACCTCACTGTTCCTCTCATCGTCGCAGCTCTTGCCAGCGGGGTAGCCAAGGTGCTGAACGCCTTCTCCAAGGCCTTGGTCACGGCCCTCTCCGATCCCCGTGAGGTGACTACGGTCAACCTCGTCGGCTGGATCTCGGTGGGCGTTGCCGTTGCGGGGGCCGCGATCGGGGCCAGGTGGGGATTGCCAGGCGTGATCTACGGCGTAGGCGTCGGATGGCTGCTCCGAGCCGCGATCGGGATCGGGATCTCGGCCCGGCGGCTGCGCTCGCCCTCGCCGGTCGTGGCCACTACACCGTGACCCGGATCGGGCCGCGAACCTTCCAGGAAGGGTCGGCAATTTGGAAGGCATTGGCCGTCGTGAGCCTTCTGAGCATCCTCGTCGCTACCATGTACCCGATACCTACGACGGCGGAGGCATCCCGCCTGACTCCCCTCTGGTGCCTGGTGTGCGGAAGCGACGGGGGGGTCGATGTGCTGCTGAACGTGATCCTGTTCCTTCCTCTTGCCGTCGGGCTGCGGCTTTCGGGAATCTCCGCCGGGCGCGTCGTCGTCCTCTCGGCATTGCTCTCACTCTGTGTTGAGACCATCCAGTTTGCTGGCGTGCCGGGACGCGACGCGAGCCTGAGTGACCTCCTCACCAACACGCTCGGTGGCACGATCGGCGCCGTCCTGGCCCCTCTGCTTCCGGCCGGCCTCTTTCCGACGCCTCGGTTTGCCCGCCGCAGTCTGGCTGTCTGGGCCGGACTGTGGCTGACGGTCACGGCCTTGTCCGCCTGGCTCATGACTCCCTGGATACCCGATGGAGCCGTATGGAGCCGGTGGGCGCCGAACGCTCCCTGGCTGGACCCGTTCCATGGGCAGGTCACCGGGGTCGCCATGGCCGGACTCAGGCTCCCGGACGGGAGGCTTTCCGACCGGGCCGGGCAGATGCTCCAGCGTGCACTTCGAGAGGAGAGGCTGGCCCTCTCGGTGCAAGTGGTCTCCGGCACGCTCCCCGACGTTCGCGCGTGGGTCTACCTGATCGAAGCGAGGCCGCTTGTCCTGCCGATGGTGCGGCAGGAAGGTACGGGACTCTACTTTTCGATTCCCACCCGCTCAGTTCAGTTCAGGCTGCGTGCGCCCACGCTGGCACTTCCCCACGGGTTCCCTGATAGACCAGGTGTTCCGGTGCTGGTGAACCCTTCCGAAGAAGGCCGGCAGCTGCGAGCCACTTCGACGTACGACGGCGTGGTGCGGAGCTCGCAAGTACAGTTGAGCCCGGCCCAGGGATGGATGCTGATCGCACCTTTCGGCCTCACCTTGGACCGACACGAACACCTCGTCACCGGTCTTGTTCTCGCGCTCTTTCTCCTCCCCCTTGGGTACTGGGCCGCTCACAGCATGGCCACCGGACGGGTGCTCGGGATTCTGGCCGGTAGCCTGGTTCTCGGATTGGGCCTGGTGCCCTTCTGGTTCGGCTTTCCGGCGGTCCACTGGTCCCAATGGGTCGCGGCTCTCACCGGGGTGGCGGCCGGTTGGGCTCTCTATCGGCCCGCGGCTTATCTTGAGACCCGATGCGCCTCTCCTTCCATCAGCGAATTCTCCTCATCCTGATCTGCCTCGGGGCTGTTCCCACGGCCGTGGCAGTCCTGGGATGGGGGCTCACGGTTAGGTCCACGACTCCGGCAACCGGACCCAGGCGCGCGCTGGATGAGGTGGCCGCCTCCGGTCGCGCGCTGCTGCAATCCATGGACACCCTTCGTCTCCGTCCGCCCGAGCGCGCGGCGCTCGATGCCCACGCCAACAAACTGAACAATGCGCTGGCCCAGTTTCAGCGCGCCGAGGCCTTCAGTCGCTACTACTACGCCGGGCTCGGATTGGTCGTTCTCCTCGTCGGCGCCGCATTTCTGTATGCCTCGGTCCGGATGGGCGGACATCTGTCTCGCCAGCTCAGCCGGCCAATCGACGAGTTGATCGGCTGGACCGGCCATATCCGGCGCATGGAGCCGCTCCCGCCGGATAACCCGCGTCGTGGAGCGCCGGAATTCGCGGCCTTGCGGAAGGCCTTGCGGGAAATGGCGGACGCGTTGGAGCGGGCGCGGTCTCGAGAAATCGAGGCCGAGCGACTCCGCGCCTTCCGGGAGACGGCGCGCCGCGTGGCCCACGAGATGCGAAACCCGCTCACGCCGATCCGTCTGGCGGTAGCCCAGTTGAATCGGTCTTCCACCCCCGACCAGCACGACGCCATTGAGGTTCTGAAGGCCGAATCGGAGCGGCTGGAGCAACTGGCGACCGAGTTCACCGAGTTCGGTCGTCTCCCTGAGGGCCCGGCGGCACCAGTCGACCTGGGAGAGCTGTTGGACGAGCTCGCCCGTACCACGTTGCCACCAACCATGACCGCTCGGGTGTCGCTCGACGCGGCAATGCCCGCGCTTCTGGGGCATTACGATCCACTGCGTCGGGCCTTCAGCAACATCCTGCGCAATGCGGTTGAGGCCTGCGAGGGTCAGGGAGAGATCGAAATCGTGGCAGCACCAGCGACGGATGGTGCGGTCAGCATAACGGTTCGAGACCACGGACCCGGCATTCCGCCCGAGCTGGACGGCCGGATCTTCGATCCCTACTGCACCGGCAAGAGCGGTGGCACCGGTCTGGGGCTCGCGCTCGCAAAGCAGACCTTCGAGATGCACCGCGGCACCATCACGGTCGAGCCGACACCCGGCGGCGGAGCCACCTTCGTGGTCAGGATGCTGGGCCGGTGAGCGCTGGTCCCGTCCAGGTCCTGCTGGTGGATGACGAGGCCAACATCCGCCGAATGCTGGCCGCGCTGCTTCGAGAAGAGGGTTGCACGGTTGCCGAGGCAGCGAACGGGAATGCCGCGCTGCTCATGCTGGACGAAGCCGATCCGGACGTCGTGCTGCTCGATTTGCTGATGCCGCCCGGACCCGACGGCCTGGAGACGCTGACTCGCATGCGCGAGCGGGGGCGGGCCACCCCGGTCATCATGATGAGCGGCAAGGCCCAGCTCACTGACGCGGTCCGCGCGGTGAAACTCGGCGCCTTCCAGTTTCTGGAGAAGCCGCTCGCCCCGGAGTCGGTGCTGGTGACGGTGCGGGCCGCGCTGGAATTGAATCGAACCCGGGCCGAGAATCGCGCCCTGCGGGCAGAGCTGGCGCCCCGGGGAACGCTGATCGGTGACAGCCCGGCCATGCGGGAGGTTCGGGCGCTCATCAGCCGGGTCGCCCCCACCGAGGCACGAGTGCTCGTCACCGGTGAATCCGGCACCGGCAAGGAGCTGGTCGCCGCGGCCATTCATGCGGAGAGTCAGCGAGCGCAGCGCCCGTTCGTCACCGTGAACTGTGCCGCCATTCCCAAGGACCTGGTCGAGAGCGAGATGTTCGGCCACGAGCGCGGAGCGTTCACCGGGGCGACCGAACGACGCCTCGGCCGCTTCGAGCTGGCGAACGGAGGCACCCTTTTTCTGGACGAGATCGGCGATCTGAGTGCCGAGGCCCAGGCCAAGCTGCTGCGAACTCTGGAGACCGGCGATCTCCAGCGCATCGGCGCCGAGCACTCGGTGCGGGTGGATGTCCGGATTGTCTCGGCCACCAACCGCCGGCTCGAGGTCGAAGTCGCCGAAGGAAAGTTCCGAGAAGATTTGTTCTTTCGCCTCAACGTGTTTCCCATCCACCTGCCGCCGCTGCGCGAGCGGCTGCAAGATCTGCCCGCGCTGGTGTCCCACCTGGCGGAGCGGGTGCGACCTCGCGCCGCGGCGACCTTTACTTCTGCGGCGCTGGAGGCGTTGGCCGCCTATCCCTGGCCGGGGAACGTGCGGGAGTTGGCCAATCTGGTCGAGCGGCTCAGCATCCTCAGCGGACCCGCGGTAGATGCACCGGCGGTGCGTCAGGTGGTCCGCCCCACGCCGATTGCGCCGGCGGCCGCCTCCGCGCTGGGCCGGCCGCTCACCGATGCGCTGGACGAGTTCGAGCACGGGCTCATTGCGGCCGCGTTGGCGCAGTCTCAGGGAAATGTGGCCGAGGCTGCCCGCGTGCTGCAGACAGATCGAGCCAACCTGTACCGGCGGATGCGGCGGCTCGGCATCGACAACAGCGATAAGCGGGAATCTTGAAAGCGTGAAACGTGAACCGTGAAACGTGAAGGGGCTCCGCATGCGCATCTTCTCTCCTCTCGGACTTCACGCTTCACGCTTCACGGTTCACGCCGTTCTCTGGCTCGGCCTCACTGCCCGACTGTCGGCCCAGGACAGCGTGATCGTCATCGACCCCGACGCGCCGCCGGTCGACACGGTGCTGCGCGGCGGACCTCCTCCCGATGTCGTGGCCGATCTGGTCAAGTTCTACAACGACTCCGCCACCACCCGCATGCAGGGCGATGTGAGTCTCCCTCCCGACAGCCGGTTCGAGGGGCGCCTGGGGCAATACCGCGGGGCGCTGCGGATCTCGGGCCGGGTGACCGGCCCGATTGCCGTCGCCAACGGCACGCTCTACCTGCTGCCGGGGGCGGAGGTGGACGGCGACATTCTCGTGGTCGGCGGGCGTCTGATCCGCTCACCCAACGCCAGGCACGAGGGAACCGAGCGGGTGTATTGGGATGCCGCGCCGGTCTTGAGAAATGCCGACGGCTTCTTGGTGCTCCGCGAGCGCCGCCGACCGCTGTCCGAGCTGGCCACGGCGAGGACCAGTTTTCAGACTGGGAAGGTGCGCACCACGCTCGCGCTGGGGACCGGAGGCACCTACAACCGGATTGAAGGCCTGCCCATCGTGTTCGGTCCGATGTTCGAGCTGCGGCCGACCCGCAGTTCCGTGGCAAGGCTCGACCTGCGGGGGATCCTGCGAAGCGCCAGCGAAGGCTCGCGTCTGGCCAGCGACTTCGGGTACAACCTTCGCCTCGAATTCAGGACCGCCGTCGCCGGCGTGGTGGGGCGAGTCTACAGCGAGACCAGCTCGATCGAGGATCACCCGCTTTCGCCCAGCGAGAACGGCTGGTCCGCCTTTCTGCTCCAACGCGACTACCACGACTACTTCGAGCGTCAGGGCGGAGGCGCGGCGGCCTGGGTGCAACCCACCCGTCCCCTCCGCATCGAGCTGAGTCTGCGTCGGGACGGCGAACACTCGGTGCGCGCCACCGACCCGTGGTCGCTGCTGCGCAACAGCGACCGCTGGCGACGAAATCCACTGATCGACGATGGCGCCTACTTCACTACCGGTCTGGCTCTGGACTTCGATACTCGGAACGAGCGGGATGCACCCACCACCGGCTGGTTCCTCCGAGCCCGCTTCGAGCACTCCACCAGCGACAACGTCGCGCCGGTGACGCTGCCGGAGGTCATCCGACCTGCACCCCCCCTGTTCGGGGGCTACCACTTCGACCGTCTCTCCCTGGACCTGCGGCGCTACTCCCGACTCACCCCGTCGCTCCGGGTCAATACCCGGCTTCGGGCCGATGGATGGGTGGGCGGCGACCGGCTTCCGGTCCAGCGGCGGGTCTCGCTCGGAGGCCTGGACCTGATGCCGGGCTACGATTTCCGAGCCTTCACCTGTGCACCCAGGGGCTTCAATGATCCGTCCCAGCCGGCGCTCTGCGACCGGGTGATCACAGCCCAGGTCGAGGTGCGGACCCGACTCGGCCTCAATCTGGGGCGTCGCTTCCGGGATCGAGAGGGCAGCCCCACCGGGCGCTTCATCGGCATCGAAGAGGCTGACCTGGTGCTGCTGGGCGATGCGGGAAAGGCCTGGCTCGCCGGCGATGGGCCGAGTCAGGTGCCGGTCAATCGCATCCCTTCACTGGACGAATGGAAGTGGGATGTGGGAGTCGGGATTGATGCCGGCCAGATCGGGGCCTATCTGGTGAAGGCGCTGACCGACGCCGAGCCGGTCAAGTTCGTCGTCAGGCTGCAGCGCCGGTTCTAGTGTCGCTCGCGACGCATCTTCTGCCCGGCGCCGTCACCTGGCGAACCTGGGCAGTGGTCCTCCCGCTCGCGCTTGGCAACGTCCATACGACGCCGGCGCTCGCGCAGGATACCGGCTCGGTCGCTCTCGAGGTCAGGCTGACCCGGGACTCGGGCTACGACGGCGCGCGTGCGCCGATCGTGCGCTCGGAACATCTGCTGGGGGACAGTCGCTGGCTTTCCGCCCTCCGGTCCGGACTTCCGGTGCGGCTGCACTACCGAGTGGAAGTGTGGCGCTCGAAGCCGGGCTGGTTCGACGCCTTCATCCGGCAAGCCGACTGGGACGTGGTCGTGCGTCACGAGCCCTTGCTGGACCAGTACACGCTGTTGACGCTGGTGGGGGCCCGGGCGCAGGAGCGGCGGTATGCCACCCTCGACGCGCTCAGCGCCGCTCTGGCCTTTGCCTATCGGGTCAATGTGCTGCCGGTGGATGCCGGTAACTACTACTACGCTGCCTCGCTTCAGGTCTCGACCTTGTCGGACACTGACCTGGATGAGCTGGAGCGCTTTCTAGCGGGGGACCTTGGAGAAGTGGCGCGAGGAAAGGAGAGTATCGGCGATGCGATGGGCCGGGGAGCGACGCGATTTCTGCTTCGACTGGCCGGCCTGCCCACCCTCCGGTTGGAGGCGAGGAGCCCGGAGTTCAGGGTGAGGTAGGCAGTCAGAAGTGAGAAGTGAGAAGTGAGAAGTAAGCAGTGAGAAGTGAGAGGTCAGAAGTAAGAAGTAAGAGGTGAGAAGTGAGAAGGCGAAGCGGCGCGGTTGGCCCGGCGGGAAGGTGGCGATCCGGTGCGAGTTGGGGCTGCATACGTCTTACTGCTTACTGCTTACTGCTCACTGCTCACTTCTCACTTCTCACACCGTGCCCCCCAGCGCCCGCAACGCCTCATCGCCGTAAAAGAGCTTGATGTATTTCGCCTGCGGTGCCGTGAGCCGGCGAACGGCCCACGACAGATGCACGAAGTGCGGTTCCCTCGGCACGATGAGGGGGTGCATGCCGCACTCCTCGGGCAGGTGATTCCCCTTCCGGGTGTTGCAGGAGCTGCAGGCGGTGACCACGTTGGTCCAGTCGTTGTCGCCGCCGCGAGAGAGTGGAACCAGATGGTCCCGGGTCAGGCACTCCCGATGCCGCAACTCATTTTGACCCCGGTGGCAGTACTGGCACCGGTAACTATCGCGAGCAAAGAGGAACGTGTTGGTGACCTGGCGGCGGAAGCGGCGGGGAACGTGGACGAACTTGACGAGCCGGATGATTGCAGGTTTAGGCAGTGTCAGGCGTTCACTTCGAACCAGGTCTGCCCCATCCGATTCGACGATTTCCGCCTTGCCCTCGATGACGAGTCGCAAGGCGCGCCGCACCGGCACCATTGTCAGGGGCTCGAACGAGGCGTTCAACGCCAGGCACCGCACGCGACTTCTCCGTCTTGATCGGGTTGAGGACGCACGAATCCCGCCTCGCTCGCCCCAGGTGGGAGACGGGCCCCCGCGGGATTGGGCCGGTTGGCTGGACTGCTTCAGACCGGCTGATCGCGCTCTGGAATCGTAATGAACGCCCCGCAGGCGAGCAAGGGAATGCCGCTGATCTGTCTACTTTTTGACCAGTCCCTGGATGCGCGAAGCGATGGATTCGCGGAGACGCTGGCTGCGAGTGATGACCAGAACCGTGTCATCCCCGGCGATGGTCCCGATGATCTCGGCCCAGCCGGCGTGGTCCAAGGCCTCGGTCACGGCCCCGGCGGAGCCACTGGCGGTCTTGATCACCAGCAAGGGCCCGACGCCGTCCACGCTGACCAACAGCGTAGGCAGGATCTGGGCCAGGTCCGGCCTCACCGCGGCACGGTGCGGGTGGGTGTAGTATGCCCCGCCCTGTGGGTCGGCCAGTTTGGCCAGGCCTAGCTCGCGAATGTCGCGGGAGAGGGTGGCCTGAGTCACCGTAAAGCCTTCGGTCGCCAGCGCCTCACGCAGTTCATCCTGACTTTCGATGCGCCGGTCGCGCACTACCCGCAGAATCGCCGCGTGCCGCTGAATCTTCATACCCGGGCGTGAGCTCGATACACGGCTCCTCCAGACAGGTAGGTCGCTACCACGTCCTCCGGGCCGGTCGCCAGGACCAGATCCATAAGCGACCGCCCGGTCGCCCCCGCCGGCAGCAGGATCAGCGTGCAGTCTCCCCACTTGCCCGGCCGAAGACCGCCGATCTCACCATCCAGTCCGAGTGCCCGCGCCGCCTCGAGGGTACAAAGCGCGAGCGCTTGCGCCGCATCGAGACCGGCAGCATCTGTCGCCGCCCGGGCTTCGGCCAACAGGTCCAGGAGTCCTACGCTCATGGCCGAATCGGTGCCGATTCCGACCCGGATCCCGCGCTGCAAATACTCGCCCAGCGGGGCACGGCCATGCCCATGGGCGTGGTTCGAGAGAGGGCAATGGGCCAAGGCCGCGCCGGACCGGCGCATCCGATCGAGATCGGTCCCGGTCGCCTGCACGCCGTGGATGCAGAGCGTGCGATGGGAGAGCACCCCGTGTTGGTCCAGCCACTCGATCGGCGTGCATCCCAGAGGACTCGGCAGCGGGATGCCGCGCCGTTGCCACGCCTCCGCGAAACCGCCGGTTCCCCGGGCGAGAAGGTCGCACTCAGCGCGCGATTCGGCAACATGGGCAGCTAGCGGCAGTGACTCCGCCTGGGCCCATCGCGCAGTCGCAGCGTAGAGCTGGCCGCTCACCGAGTATGGGGCGTGAGGCGAGACGCCGATGCGCACCCGTCCACCGGCAAAGGTGCTGAGAGCCTCGACCCGCGCCTGGAGTCCCGCCAGGCTTACAGCCGCATCTTGGGGATGGGGGCCAAAGACTTCCTGGTACGCGATCCCGGAGCCGCCAACCTGCGCCATGGCTTCGATAACGGCGCCGGAATCTCCGGTATCGGCCACCGTCGTCACGCCGGAGGCCCAGCAGGCGGCGAGGCCGGCGTGCGCGGCTGCGAGGAACTGTTCCCGGGTGCGAGCAGCCTTGCGCTCGCGCACGCCCAGGATCCAGTGGGGAAAGTCCGACCCGGGGCTGGTCCCTTCGAGTCCGGTGAGCTCGAGATGGGTATGGGTGTTGATCAACCCGGGCAGGAGGACCGCGTCCCCATAGTCCTCTGAGGGGACCTCGGGAGGGCGGACAACGTGCTCATCGGGACCTACCGCGAGAATTCGCCCGTCGTCTCCGATGAGCACCGCACCCCGATCGATCGGGTGGTCCTCGATCGGGATCACCCACCGGGCCGCCAGGCGGCGGGGAGGCATGTTAGCGCTGAGAGCTCGGTGGGCCCGCGCCGCCCATCACGCCCGAGGTGGTCCCCGCGGCGTTGGTGTCAGCCGCACCCGGCCGCTGAGGAACACCGGGTTTGCCGGTGCCTGGCGCAGGCGACCCAGGCGGCGATGCGGTCGTCGGGGGACTTGGCCCGGCACCACCCATGACGCCGCCAAGGGAGCCGAAGGGCGAATGGATCGGGCAGAACGCGGTCGGTTCAGTCCCTGGAATGAACGACTCGATGTAGTGCACGTCCTTGGGGCAGAATGGAGTCGCCTTGTAACCGGTGGTCTTATCGATGTCGAGCGCGGTAAGGCCATCGGGTCGAGGCCACGCTCCTGGTGGTGTCCGGCGCTCGTACACCTCACGCATCATCTGGGTCCATGCCGGCGCCGCGAGCACCCCGCCCTGGGCGTTGGCTTTGATCTTCTTGGGTTGATCGAAGCCGATCCACACACCGGTGACCAGGTCGGGAGTGAACCCGATATACCAGACATCGAACCCATCATTAGTCGTCCCGGTCTTCCCGCCCGCCGGGAAGTCGATCCGCGACCCCACCGACCCGACGGCGGTGCCATGGCGCACGACATCGCGCAGCGCATCGGTCATGAGCCAGGCGTGGGCCGTGTCCATGACCTGGACACTGCGGACCGCGGGCTGCCACACGATCTTGCCGCTTCGGTCTTCCACCCGAAGGATCGCGTTGGGAAGGGTGCGGGTCCCCAGGTTGGCAAACGTGGTATAGGCCGCGATGATCTCGAGCGGGTAGACGTCGGCCGAGCCGATGTGGATCGACGGCACCGACGGAATCCGGGTGGTGATGCCGAACTTGGTGGCCTCGCTGATCACCGCCTGTTCCCCGATTTCCATCCCCAGCTTGATGGCGATGATGTTGCGGGAGAGATACAGCCCCCGGCGTAGCGTCATCGCGCCATCGAACTCGAGGTCGTAGTTCTGCGGGTTCCAGGGCGGTTCCGTCGGGTCGATCTCCACGCTCAGGGGATCGTCGACCATGACGTAGGACAGGGGATATCCCGCCTCTATCGCCGCTGAGTATACGAACGGCTTGAAGGTCGAGCCGGGCTGCCGCTTGGCCTGGGTCGCCCGGTTGAACTTGCTATCCTCGAAATCGCGGCCACCGACCATGGCACGAATGGAACCGGTCTTGGCCTCGAGTGTCACCATCAGCCCCTGGAGGTAGGGGCTGTTCGCGCCGGTGGTGTTGTCGTCGCTGACATCGGACTTGACCGAGTCCATGTACTGCCGATAGCTGGGATAGGCGAACTTGCCATCGGCCCCGCTCTCGATGGCCTCCAGTCTGGCCTCCAGCGCCCGTTCGGCGGCCTGCTGCATGTCGAGGTCTAGTGTGGTGTAGATCCGGTAGCCGGAACGGTAGAGGTCCGAGCCGAACCGGGCATCGAGCTGCTGCCGCACGTACTCTACGAAGTACTCCGCCACACCACTGAAGTCGGACCGGGAGGAAAGCAGCAGCGGGTAGGCCTTCCAACGCTCGGTCTCGTCCGGCGACAGCAGCCCGTTATCCCGAAGCAGGTTCAGGACCGTGTTGCGGCGTTGAACGCTCAGGTTGGGATTCTTGCGCGGGTTGTAGCGTGACGGTGCCTTGGGTATGGCGGCCAGAGTGGCGGCCTCGGCGACGTTCAGGTCGCGCACCGATTTTCCGAAGTAGCGCTGAGAGGCGGCCTCCACCCCGTAGGCCCGGTTGCCCAGGTCAATCTGGTTGAGATAGAGCTCGAGGATCTTGTCCTTGGGGTACTTGTGCTCGATCTCCCGGGCGACGTGAGCTTCCCGGAGTTTGCGACGCAGAGACTTATCCCGACCGCTGATGTCCTCCGGCCAGAGATTCCGGGCGAGCTGCATGGTGATGGTGGAGAAGCCTTCGGCCACTCGAAACTTGGTGATGTTGTTCTTGATCGCTCCGAAGACGCGATACCAGTCGATCCCGTGGTGCTCGTAGAACCGCTTGTCCTCCGTCGTGATGAACGCGGCCTTCACGTAGGGTGACATCTCTCCAAGGGGAACCACCGTCCGCCGCTCCAGGCCGAGGTCGGTGATCAGGCGGCCGTCGGCCGCGTACATCTTGGAGGCCTGGTTCGGGTCGTACCCCCCCAGCTCCCCGATGGAAGGGCAGCTGTTTCCAGCGCAGGCCCGGGTCCACGCGGCAACCGCGACCGCGAGCACGAACGCGACCATCGCGAGCACGCCCACGAGGATGTTTCTCTGGGCGCGTGGCGACAGTCGAAAGCGCTTGTCTTCGGAGCCTTCCGGGGGGGCCATGGTGGCAAAGTAGCCGGTTGCCAGGCCTGATTCCAGCGGGTACGATTGGCGCCTATGAGCGATCTCCTGTCCACGCTCGAAGCGCGCGGCTTCGTACAGGACGCGACCCCCGGACTGGCCGAACGATTGCAGCAGGGTCCGATCACCGCCTACGTCGGCTTCGACCCGACGGCGGATTCACTGCACGTCGGGAGCCTGGTGCCGGCCATGGGGCTGGCCTGGCTGCAGCGGTTCGGCCACACCCCCATCGCTCTGGTAGGCGGGGGAACCGGCATGGTGGGCGATCCCAGCGGGAAGCGGGAAGAGCGTCCGGTCATGAGCCTGGAGCAGATCGATCGGAACGCCCAGGGGATTGGCCGACAGCTCTCCCGGTTCCTGTCCTTCGAGGGTGACAATGCCGCCCGGATGCGCAACAATGCCGATTGGCTTCGGGGCATCCATCTGATGGACTTCCTCCGGGATATCGGCAAGCACTTTTCCATAGGCTACATGCTCCAGAAGGACTCAGTGCAAAGCCGGATGGAGACCGGAATTTCGTACACCGAGTTCAGCTACATGTTGATTCAGGCGTACGACTTCTGGCATCTCTACCGGACGGAAGGTTGCGAGCTGCAGATGGGCGGCAGCGACCAATGGGGCAACATCACCGCCGGGATCGAGCTGGTGCGCCGACGCCAAGGCGCTCAGGCCCACGGCCTGGTCTTCCCCCTCATCACGACCGCTACCGGGACCAAGTTCGGCAAGAGCGAGAGTGGCAACGTCTGGCTCGATGGCGAACGCACCAGCCCCTATCACTTCTATCAGTTCTGGCTCAACACCGATGATCGCGACGTCGAGCGCTCCCTCAAGCTGTTCACCTTTCTCCGGCTCGAACGAATCGAAGCGGCCATGGCCGAGCATCGGGGCAACCCTGGGCGACGGCCCGCGCACCGGCTGCTCGCGCGAGAGGTGACGGCGATGGTGCACGGGGAGCAGGCAGCCGACGAGGCCGTACGCACCAGTGAGGCGCTCTTCGGGCGAACGACCGGAGACCAGTCGTCCCCGCTGGATGGGGTCCCGGACATGCCTGAACGCCGCGTGTCGCGATCGCAGCTGCCTGCCGGGCTACCGGTCATTGATGTGTTGGTGGCGAGCGGTCTCGCGAGCTCGAAGGCGGACGCGAGACGAGGGATCCAGGGCCGAGGCTTTTACCTCAACGGCGAGCCGATCGACAGCGTCGAGCTGCAGATCGGCGAGGACGCGCTTCAGGGGCCTCCGGAAGCGCGATTCCTGATCCTGCGAAAGGGCAAGAAGAACTACTTGCGGCTGGTGCTGGAGCCGTAGACCCCGCTCCCTACCAGCGCGATCTCCGGGTTGTGGTGCGCGGCGGCTTGGCTCCGAGCAACCCGAAGAGTCCTCGTACAACTTCCCGCCCCACCGTCCGACCGATGGATGAGGTCAAAGCGCCGACCAGAGTGGCTCCAGCCACCTGCGCGATGGTCTTGCCTACCCTGCCGGCGCGGCCCGGCTCAGCAGCGGGTGCGGCGGCGGGGGCTGGAGAGCCCGCTCCAGCCGAAGAGGGCGTTGGCGCGGCCGTCTTTGCCATGCGCGAGGCCAGAATCTCCCGCGCACTCTCGCGGTCCTCGGCCTTGCCGTACTCGGCCAGGTAGTCCGACTGCCGGATGTCGGCTTGAAGTTCCTCCGGTGTGAGCGGGGCCATCCGGGAAGCAGGGGGGATGAGCCGGGTGGCGACCACCGGCGTCGGCGACCCCCGGCCGTCGAGCCCCGTCACCACCGCCTCACCGATGCCGAGCGAGGTCAGAGTCTCCTCCAGGTCATAGAACTGCGTCTTGGGAAAGGTCCGCACTGTCGCCTTGAGCGCGGTATCGTCATCCGGCGTGTGAGCCCGTAAGGCGTGCTGGACCCGATTGCCCAGCTGCGCCAACACGTCAGTCGGCACGTCCTTGGGAGTCTGAGTCACGAAGTAGACGCCCACCCCCTTCGAGCGGATCAGCCGGACCACCTGCTGCACCTGATCCAGGAACGGCTTGGGCGCATCATCGAACAGCAGGTGCGCCTCGTCGAAGAAGAAGGCGAGCTTGGGTTTGGGCAGGTCGCCCATCTCCGGGAGGTTGTGATACAGCTCGGCCAGGAGCCACATGACGAAGGTGGACCAGAGCAGCGGCTTGTCCTGAACATCGGAGAGCTCGAGGCAGGTCACGACCCCCCGACCGTCCGAAGTGAGTTTCAGCATATCCTTCACGTCGAATTCGGGTTCCCCAAAGAAGCGTTCGGCCCCCTGGGACTCGAGTTCCACGATCTTCCGCAATAGCACTCCCACGGTTGCCGTGGACATCCCGCCGTACTGTGCCAACGCCGACTTGCCCTCGTCGGATGTGAGGAACTGCAGGACCGCGCGCAAATCCGAGAGATCGAGGAGAGGAAGCTGGCCATCATCGGCATACTTGAAGACCATGGTCAGCACACTGGTCTGAGTGTCGTTCAGGGATAGCGCCTTTCCCAGCAGAAGCGGGCCGAAGGAGCTCACGGTGGCGCGGAGCTGAACCCCGGGCCCGCCCGTGAGACTCACGAACTCCACCGGTACCCCTGCCGGCTTCCAGTTCCAGCCCACCTCCTTGGCGCGGCTGGTCACCCGATCGCTTGGCTCTCCAGCCATCGCGAGCCCACTCAAATCGCCCTTGATGTCGGCGACGAACGCCGGAACGCCCTGCGCCGAGAGCTGCTCGGTGAGCAGTTGGAGCGTCTTGGTCTTCCCGGTGCCGGTGGCACCCGAGATCAGGCCGTGACGGTTCAACATGGCCAGCGGGATCTTGATCTTGGGCTCCTGATGGACGCCCTGTCCTTCGAGCGCGGCTCCCAGGGTGACACTGGGGTCGGTAAAGCCATAACCCGCGGCGAGCATTTCGGTGAATGAGGGCATGTGAGAAGTGAGAAGTGAAAGGTGAGAAGTAAGCAATAAGTAGATACTGGAACAGGCGGGAGGCAAGAAGCCTCAG
>DATBKD010000009.1:0-19411 GCA_036556025.1 Gemmatimonadales bacterium
TCACCCGAGACGGCAGACAAGCCGTTGGCCGAAGCAGGGAGAGCGGTAACAGTGAAGTTTGTCTGCACCGGACTCTGGTTGTCGGCCACCACCACCTGCGCGACGCCGTTGCTGGCGCCCACTTGCGTGCCCAACACGACTTGAGCAGCAGCTCGACCATCTGCGTCGGTCGTCGCGGTATCGGGATTGAACTGGGTTCCCGAGCCCGAATTGGGGATGTGGAAGACCACTGTGGCCCCAGGCACCAGCCGATCGGTGCGATCGGTGACTTCGACGACCAGAGACTCTGCCAGGGTTTCTCCCACTCGCCCGCTGGCACTATCGCCCTGGACTACGGTGATGTGTGCGGGCTCCCCCTCGCTGGGAAGAACAAGGCTGTCTCCCCCGCAGGCGGTCAGCACGCCGAGGCATATCACACCAACGATGGAAAGCTTTATCACGCGGTAAGGGTAGGGAGGGAGATACCGCGGGAGATAGGACCTACGTCACACGACGCCGTAAGCCTTTCGAAAGAAATGTTTTAGATGGATGCGGATCTTACTGGACGTGTATGGTGACCGTGGCCTGAGGAGAATTGCTGGTTCCGTCGTTCGCATGGTACTTAAAGGTGTCGTCGCCCGTGAATAACGGGTTCGGAGTGTAGGTGAATCCGCCGTCCGAGTTCAACGAAAGGGTGCCGTTGCTCACGTCATTGTCCAGGACTGCAGTCAAGCTGTTGCCGTCCACGTCGGTATCGTTTGTGAGGACGCCGGGCGCGCTCACGGTGACGCCCAGGCTGCCGGAGTTGTACTCGTCGTTGGTCGCGTCTGGCGCGTCGTTGACCGGGTTGACCGTGATCGTGACCGTCACGGTGTTCGAGTTGGCCGAACCGTCCGTGGCGTGATAAGTAAACGAGTCCGTGCCGTTGAAGTCGGCTGTGGGCCGATAAGAGAACGATCCGTTGCCCGAGTTGAAGTTGAACGTCTGGGCGTGCGCCGGGCCATTCTCGATCTCTGCGTCCAGATTGTCTCCATCCGGGTCGGTGTCGTTGGCCAGCACCCCATTGCCGCCAGGCACGTTCAGGGTCTGATCCTCGTCGACCTGGTAGCCGTCGGCGACGGCGGTCGGCGCCCCGTTCAGGCTGTTGACCGTATGGCTCTCGGTGTCATTGTCGCCGTTGAAATTTCCGTCCCCGGCGTAGGAGGCCGTGAGGGTTCGCGGGCCGGACACCGTGAGCGCAGGCAAATCGCACTGGCCCGTTGCCACGGGCGCGTTGCAGTTCGCCGGCCCGCCGCTGATCGTCACCGTCACCGTGCCCGTGGGCGTGCCCGCCCCGGGCGAGCTCACCGTCACCTGCCAGTGGACCGTCAGCCCATCGCCGGCACTGGACGGGTCCGGGTCGTCCTGGGTGATGTTGATCGTGGTGTTGGCCCGGTTCACCGTGTGAGAGACTGAGGACGAGGTGCTTCCCTGGAAGTTGCCGTTGCCCGAATAGGTCGCGGTGAGCGAGGGAGACCCCGCCGACGCGAAGGTCAGCTGGCAGTTGCCCACGCCGGTTCCCGCATTGATCCCACCGGTGCAGCTGGTGCCGGCTCCATCGCTAACCGTCACGCTGCCGCTGAGGCTGCCTGCCCCTGGGTTCACGATGTTGATGTCGTAGGTGACGGTGACCGACTGGCCCACAACCGAAGTGGACGGGTTTCTCCCCGTAATCGAGATCGTGGTCGAGGCCTGAGTCACATTAAAGTGATCGCTCTCGCCAGTGGCGAGGATGCCCGAGTGAGCCGTGAGCGTGTACCCGGTGCCGACCGTATTGATGGCCAGATTGGAGAAGGTCGCTACTCCGCCCGAGGCATTCACCGTGGCCGTGCCCGAGAGCGTGCCCGACTGAGATGAAGTAATCGTCACGGACGCGTTGGAGGGGATCAGGTTCCCTCCCGCGTCCCGAATCTCGACCTTGAGGGCGGGAGAGAAGGTCTGGCCAACCACCCGATCGGTGGGACCGGTGGTGAAGACCAGCTGCGTGGCCGTGCCCACGGTCGCGTGGGAGGTGAAGGTCACTGACGAGCCGCCGATCTCGGTCACCGTGGCCGTGGTGGTATAGTCGCCGGGTATGAGGCCGAGAGTGCGGCTGACTTGTGCAATGCCGGAGGAATTGGTTGCGGACGTCGGTGAGGAAACGGAGCCGCCGTTATTGGCGGTCCAGTTCACCGTCACGCCTTCGACCGGATTGTTCTTCGAATCGGTGACCTTGACCGACAGCGGGTTGGCCAACGTGGTTCCCACGAATCCGGACTGGTTGTCTCCCCCGTTCAGCAGGAGCTTGCTCGGCACGTCCGCGGACCCGGTCGCAGTAAACCCAACCGGAGGCAGACCCGAGAAGACTGCGTTGAGCGAATTGCCGCCGACGTTGTCGCCCAGGGTCCACTGGGTGGCGGCGAAACCGTTGGGGTCGGTCGTGGTGCTGGTGGGGCTGGCTGATCCGCTGCCCGGCGACGGCACCCAGGAAATGGGCTTCCCGCCAATGCCGTTGCCGTTCGCGTCCTCCAAATGCACCACCAGACTCTCGCTGACGGCGAAGCCGGCCGGTGCGGTCTGGCCGTTGCCGGACACCAGGACGAGGGCTGCGGGATTGGCCGGAACGGCCGTGTGAGTAAACGTGACCGGCGAGCCCCCGAAGCCGGAGGCGCTCGCCTGCGCGGTCTGCGGTCCGGCGCCTGGACCCAGTACCCGTTCGGCTGCGGCTCGACCATCGTCGCCGGAGGTGGACGTCTCCGGACTGATGGAGCCTCCTCCCGACAAGACCGACCACTGGACCGCGACGCCGCTGACCGGATTTCCAAATCCGTCCGTCACCTTTACCACGAGGGATTCGGGCAGGGCGGAGCCGACCGAACCGGTCTGGCCGTCGCCACTATCGAGCGCGAGAGTGGAGCCTTCGCCTGCAACGGCCGTCGCGTTGAACGTGGCTATGAGTGATCCCCCAGCTCCTACGGGCCGGGCCTCTACCTGCTGATCGCCCGCGCCTGGGCCGAGGGTCCATACGGTCGACGCCTTGCCGGCGTCGTCAGTCTGAGCCGTCGCAGGATTGACCTGGCCCGCGCCGGAGGAAACCGTGAAGGCGACTTCCTGCGATGGGACCGGACGGCCTCCCCGGTCCATCACCACGACGACCAGTGGGCTGCCCAGCGGTGCGCCGGCCGCACCGGTCTGCCCGTTACCGGTGAAGATGTCGATGCTGGAGATGTTCCCCTCGTCGGGCAACACGACACCGTCCCCGCAGTGCGAGAGCGAGGCAGCGAGGCCGAGCGTGACAACCGACGCGAGAAGACGCCTGATTCGAGACACGGTTCGCCGGGCTAAGGGTAGCCGCTGATAGCGCGCAGAGGCAGGCAAAACAAGCAGATTACGTGCCGGAGCTCGGCTCTCATTCGCTTCCGTAAATTATTGTTATGTAATAACCTGGGCTATGTGCGACAGACCGCATGTAGCGCCGGTGCCACACTTGGCTGAGCTCAGAACAGAACGACCGCCGAGAACGTGACCGGAGAGCCAGTCGCGCCGTCCACCAGAGCGATCGCCTTCTGGACCCCACTGTGGTCACCCAAGGTCCAGGTGACCGACGCGGTGCCGTCGGCTCCTGTCACGGCCAAGGTGTCGCTCAGGGCCCCCGCTCCTGCGGTGACTTGCCAGTGAACCGGCACACCGCCCACCGGATTGCCGAAGCGGTCAACCGCGAGGACGGACGGCGGATTCGCGGTGGGCTCGTTGCGCCTGCCGGGCTGAATCGGCGGACTCACAGCTCGCAGAGTGTCGGGGGGGCCGGCCGTGGCGGTTGCCTGAAAGCTCACCACCCTCGGGACCGAGTCGCCCGTCACCATGACGCTTGCCTCCACCGTGCGGCTGCCGGGCGCCGGGCCGAGGAGCCAGACGGTGGATGCGCGGCCTTCGGAGTCGGTGATGGCGGTATCCGGCTGCAGTCGCCCGCCGGAATCGCCGCTCACCGCAGTAAAAGCGACCCGCAAGCCCACGATTGGAGCGCCACTGTTGTCGACCACCTGAACGACCAGCGGCTGATCGAGCTCCTCGCCCACCGTGCCGTTCTGACCGTTGCCGCCGGCGATGCTGAGCTCCACCCCTCCGGCGCTCGGATCGGGGAGGCTCAGGTCCTCACCGCACGCGAGCAGGCCGGCCACAAGACAGGCAGCCAGGGACAGGAGATCGAGCTTGCAAGCAGTAGACGTCAAATATACCAGTCCTCTCGCGGGTGCGGAGGAGTCAGCGGCCTGATTGGAACAGCACTCCCAGGCCGAAGTTGATCAGCCGCTCACGATAGCGGTCCACGCTGCGGCCGGTGTATCGATGCTCGACCAGATCGACCGTTGGATTGAGATAGAACCGGTGGCCCAGTCGCAGCTCCCACCCCGCGCCCACCAAACCAGCGAACCCCGTGTCGCCTACACCCGCGAATCCATCGTGGAAATCCACCTCATTCCTCCCCAGGCCGAGCCCCCCTTTGAGATATAGTCCGGCGGTCCGGGCGGGGTAGAACTGGGTGATGAAGAGAAGGCTGCTGAGTGACTCGGTGACGTCGTCGTGGTCGTTGATCCAGGCCAGCACTTCTCCCCCCAACCGCAGGTGTTGCCCCACCGTGCCGCCGACGCTGAGCGAGACGGTTGGCTTATAGAGCTCGTCGCTGTAGCCGAGTCCGTCCCGAAGATCGAAGGCTTCGCCGCCGGCCCCAAGGCTCAAGCTGCCCCAGAAACCCCGGCGCTGCCCTTCATGAACTTCCACCAGGCCGCGAGGGGGTTGCTGGGCCCCCGCGATGTCTGCCACCAGCATCGCCGTCGCCACGGTCAGCATCCCACGCCAGATCGCGCGCATATGGCACCCTCGAGGGCAATTAAGTTGCGGTCACCTGCGGAAGAGCTCTTCCCGGTGCACGGCAAGTGCCGGACCGGGATTGCATTTCCGGCGATCCGCTTGATAAAACGAAGTTTAGCCGCCGCCGGCAGGAGCCGCCCGGGCAGTGAATCGTCCTCCAGCGCAGACAGTGATCTCATCCAAGGGACGGTATCTTCTGATCGCCGCCCTCCTGGTCGTGGCGGCCGGGTTCGTGCGGCTGGGATTCTGGCAGCTGAGCCGGCTGCATGAGCGGCGGGCAGCGAATCGAGTGGCCCTGGCGGCCCGAGCGGCGCCGCCGGTCTCGCTCGATCAGGCGGACTCGGCCGACCTCGTCGGTCTGGCCCAGCATCACCTCATCGCGACCGGCAGGTACGACCCGGAACACGACATCGTGCTCCGGGGACTCGCCCTGGATGGCGTACCCGGAGTCCACATAGTGACGCCGCTGCTGCTCACGGGCCAGGATATGGCGGTGCTGGTCGACCGCGGTTTCGTGCCGGCGCCTGACGCCGTCACGGTAAACACGGATTCGCTCAGGGAGCCCGGACGGGTGCGGGTGGAGGGGATAGCCCTGCCCCTCCCATCGGGGGGCGGCCAGCCGCTGGAACACGGAGGCCGAACGACGTGGAGCCGGCTGGATCTGTTGGCGCTCCGCGAACGACTTCCCTACCCGATTCTGCCTCTCTACCTCCGCCAACTGCCCGATTCGACGCTGCCCTCGTTCCCCCGGCGGGTCCCACTTCCTCCGTTAGATGAGGGTCCTCACCTGAGTTACGCGGTCCAGTGGTTCCTGTTCGCCATCATGGTGGCGATGTTCGGGGTGTTGGTGGTGAACCGTCCCTGACGTCTCACTTCTGGGCGCTGGTGGCCACCGGTATCCCGTCCAGCTCCTCGATGGTCTTGGTCGAGGGTGGCCGGGTCTTTTGCAGCCGCGCGGCCACAGCCTCGGCCGTGCGGAACACGCGCAGCAGATTCTGGCCCGCCAGCTTCTTCAGGTCGGGGTCGCTCCAGCCGCGGCGGATCAGCTCCGCGAACAAGTCGGGAAACTTCGAGGTATCCTCCAGTCCAACCGGACCTGCCTCGATGCCGTCGAAGTCGCTTCCGATGCCGACATGGTCCACCCCCGCAATTTCCCGGACGTGTTCAATATGATCGGCGACCTGTTGTAACGTGGCGTTCGGTTTCGGGTGGTCCGAGATCCACTGGTCCATCCGGCGCCGTCGCTCGGCGCTGTCCGGAACGGTCGCTTCCAGCGCCTTCTGGCCATCCTCCGCCTGTTTCTCCCAATCGGCCACCTCCTGCGAGACGAACGCCGGGACGAAGGTGACCATTACGATCCCTCCGTTCTTGGGCAGCCGCGCGAGAATGGAATCGGGAACATTGCGGGGATGCTCGACCAGGGCGCGAGCGGCGGAGTGGGAGAAGATGACCGGCGCCTCGGCGACGTCCAACGCCGTGCTCATGACCCCGGGAGAGACGTGAGACAGATCCACCAGCATGCCCAGCCGGTTCATCTCCCGCACCACCTCGCGCCCGAACGAGGTGAGACCGCCGTGACGGGCGGTATCCAGCGCGGCATCAGCCCAGTCGAGGGTGACGTTGTGGGTGAGCGTCATGTAGCGAGCGCCCAGGGCGTAGTAGGAGCGCAGAGCGCCGAGGGAATTCTCGATCGCGTGACCGCCTTCCATGCCCAGGAGAGAAGCGATCCGGTGGCGCTGGAACGCGCGCTCAATGTCGGACGCGCTGTACGCGGGGGCGAGCCGGTCGGGGTAGCGACGGATCATTCGGCGGGCAATGTCGAACTGCTCGAGCTGCATCCGGGCGTACCCGCTGTCCTTGGCCTCTCCGGGGATGTAGATCGACCAGAACTGGGCGCCGACTTCTCCCATCTTCAATCGTGGCAGGTCAGTGTGTTTTGGCCTGGTCGTGCGCAGGTCATACGCCTCGACGTCCCGCGGTGCCGTCTTCGAGGTTCGGATCTCCCAGGGCAAATCGTTGTGGCCGTCGACCAGCGGGGTGGAGTGGAGCAGCTCGCGGGCATGCTGGAGTGCCGGGTCGGAAGACTGGGCCATGACAGCAGTGAGCAGTGAGCCGTGAGCCGTGAGCAAGGTTACCAGAAATAGGCGGATGTTCATGGGTTAACCTCGAGGACAGTGGAGACGGTTTCTCCTGCTCACGGCTCGCGGCTCACTGCTTTCCAATCTGTACCAGTTCGGGCCGGCTCACGAACTCGGGACAGATGGTCTGATCGAACGCATATGGGCCGCCGGTTTCGGCATCGGTCCAGGGGAAGCCCCGGCAGACGGAGGGATAGTACGACTCCGCATGAATCAGGCACACGTTGTCTCGCAGGAAGACGCAGCGACCGCCCCGCACCCGGGTTCGCCACTCCCCCCAGCGCGTCCGATAGACCAGGCCGGCCCCATGCGACTCGACGATGGACGCGGCTTCCGCGTCGCTCAAAGTGACTCCGTAGGCGCAGCACGCGGAGTGATGAGGGCAGGGAAAACAGGGAAGCGCGGGGAAGTCGTGCATGACGGTGGCTCAAAGCTAACGGCTGACGGCTACCCGCCAAAGCCTGCTGGCTGCCGCTGCACCAATACGCTCACGATCTCGTGTGGTCCAGCATGAAACCGAACGACCCGCCCTTCCTCCTCGACTGCGAGATGGCTCGGCTCTCGCTCATCCGCCCGGACCCGCGTGGCAGACGCGACAGGAGGAGTTATCCACCAAGCTCCCTCCGTCGGCGTGCCTCGAGCGTTGTAGCAGCGGAGCACGATTCCGTCGTTGTCCTCCGCCGGCTTGAGCGCCGAGAATACCAGACCGTCACCCTCGAGGCCTATGGAGATTTCCCGGGGCGCCAGCGGAGAGGCTTGCCGCAGCCATACGGGCCGGAGCGGAAGAAAGAGGTCTTCCCAGAGCTCGGGAAGCATGGTGCCCGCCTCCACATCGTCGGGCGTCACCGTGGCAAACGCGATCTGCAGCCGCTCGCGCCCGCGGCATTGTGCCAGCGGTGTAGACGTGGGCCAGGCGGCGTGGCCCGGGCGGGTCGGGAGATCATCGCGTGACAGCTCCCCCACCGCGCGGAGAACGGTGAAGAGCAGGTCACCCTCGGAGGTCAGCTCGTATTCGAAGAAACCAGGTGCCAGGAGCGCCAGGCCGCGCCCCCTTCGGGCATGGGCCACGAAACGATGCGCCGGCGCGGTGCGGACGGGGCTCTCCCGACGGTATCGTATCGCCTCCGGTTCCACTATCCCGCGGCTGACGCCGCCAAACGGTCCGCCTGCGATTGCCGCTCCCGCCGGGAGTCCCGTCGGCATCTTGAGTCGAACTCGATGATTCGGCGCTCGGTTCTCCATCTCAAGAGTGCATCGGACCGCAGAGCTGCCGGCGTGGAGCGAGATCACGACTCTCACACCGATCCTGCCCTGGCTGGGCGCCAGCGATCCCCGGAGCTCGAGCGATCCAACTAGAGGGCCCGCTGCCAGGATTCCTACGCGGAGAGGCTCCGATAAACCGAACAGACCGCCCCCAGGGATCGGCGCGAAGCTGTAGGTATCGCCCAGGTCGCTCTCCCCTTCGAATGCCAGCAGTCCGCTGAATTGGGCTTCGGTACGCCGATCGCTCAGCCGCAGGGTCCCCTCGGGCTCCACCTCGATACAGACCAGACCATTGTCCAGCCAGCGTTCCGCCGCCACCACCTCAGTGTCCGCAGCCCGGCTGTGCGCCGGGACTGAAGCGAGGACTTCGTAACTGAGCCCTCTCACCGTGGGGGCAGGAAACGCCAGTCGGACGACTTCTACTTCGTCCTGGTCCGGGTAATGGTGGGCGGATTCGAGCCGTTCCATCCGGTGGTCTCGGCCGAGCCACTGGATCTGCTGCCCCTGCTCCTCGGCGAGAAATTGGAGGCCGCCCGCACCAGACCCATGCCGGGGAACCCTGCCTCCTGGAGGTCCAACCAGCACGTCTCGAACAAAGCCGGTGACCTCCGCCACTACAATCCCACCTCGGGCGCGCGGCGCCGGGTTCCAGAGGATCAGGCGGGCAGAGGTTTGCCCGGGGCGATCGCGGGCCGCATCGGGATCGTTGCCGACCAGGGCATCAAGGCTGATGCGTGCGACCTCCCGCGCCAACGTCTCCGCGTCGGCGATACGAGCCTGAACCCGGTTGGCGACGGGGTCGGCGGTGCATCCGGCCAGCGAGTCATGGAACTGACTGCGAAGTAAAGTGCGCCAGGCGTGACTCAGCAGCGGGCGCGAGTCCTTCGCCGCGGTCCAGCGGGCCAACGCCGCGAGCGGTTCTGCGACCCGTTCGAGCCACAGTTCCGCTTCCGAGTGGCGGCGTTTGAGCGGTGCTCGAGTGGCGTGCACGCCCTGCAGCGTCCAGGTGTAGCCATAGGACCAGCGCAGCTCCCCGGTCAGAACTGGAAAGTCTCGTCCCTCCGCTCGCACATAACTGAAGAACTCGTCCAACCGGGAGATTCGGACGTACGCCTCAGGCTCGAGCTCCGCCACCATCAGCCGAAGCCGGCTCAGCTCTCGATGGGCCGCGTGGTGGTCCGCGCCTACAAACACTGCGATCTGAGAGCTCGCCGCCCGGCCGACCAGCAGATCGCGGATTCGAACCCATTGCTCGGGCAAGGCCTCGGGGTCGGCGACCAGGCTGGAGCCGATTTCATAGCCGTCGGGCGGCAGGTGGTAGAGCAGCACCTCCGCTCGATCCGGGCCGCGCCAGCGATAGAGATCGCCCCTCTGACCGGGCTCACCACCCAGGCCACGCCAGAGGACTCCAAAGCGGATGCCAAACTCGCTCGCCAGGCTGGGCCATGCGGCCGGATGGCCGAAGGCATCGGGGGAGTAGAGCACATCGGTATGGCGACCGAGCATGTCCGCATCGGCCCGCCCGGCGAGGAGATTTCGGACCAGCGACTCCCCCGAAGGAATCAGCTCGTCCGCCAACACGTACCACGGCCCCACCTGGAGCCGGCCGCTGCGGACGAGGGCCCGCAAGCGATGAATCCGGTCAGGCCGTACCCGCAGGTAGTCCTCCAGCAACACGGTCTGGCCGTCCAGGAGAAAGCTTCGGAAGTCCTCATCAGCCTGGAGTCGTTCCTGCAGATCGTCGAGGACCGGCACCAGTCGCGCCAGAAACCCGGCGCGTGTCAGATACCATTCTCTGTCCCAATGGGTGTGCGGGATCAGATGAAAGGTGTAACGAGGCATCGCTCAAGTTAGCGATCCCTGATGGACTGGCCAGAACAGCGCTCTATTCGTAATTGGCGAAGGGTTCGGTCAGCAGGCGGGCTTGGTTGGTTCCGTACTCGAAGACATGGGTGATGCGGACGGTCGAGCCTTCGCGTTCCACCCGGCTCTCGATCAGTTTCAGCTCGTTCTTGTCTGCCAGGCCAAGTGAGTTCAGCCGCTCCGCTTCAGCTTTGCAGACGTCGCCGGGGGTTGGGCGACTGGCGGGGTACGCGTCTTCGTGATGCTGCACCAGCGCACGCCAGTGCTCATCTCCGGCGCGCTCCACCGACTCGCGAATCTGCTCCCGACTAAAGGGCATCAGGGCCCGTTGCGGAACCGCAGTTAAAGGCTAGGATGTCTCCCCGAATCGAGTGGGGCTTTCGTGGTCTCCACCGAGCTCCGTCCAATCACCCCGTAGCAGAGGGCCGCAAGAATGGCGCACCCCAGCGCCACCGGGAGGAACCGGATATTGCCGTAGTGAAAGCCCATGGCACCGAGGGCGAGGACTGAACCCAGGCAGACACGCCCAGCCCATACCTGCAGCTCACTGCTCCGCGCCATCGTAGCCTCCGTCGGGAGAGTCACACGCCCATGATGCCTCGAGGGGTCAATGGCAAGCTGTAGGCCAGGTCACCCTTTGCTGGTGAGGGCGAAAATCGGGCTCGAGCTTTCACTCGGCAAGGCTATGGAGCGGAAGGACTTAAGATCAGAGCGAAGCGCGGAAGGCCCAGGATGCCAGACGCAGAAAAATCAGGCCGATTGCGACGTAGACCAGCATGTGCCAATCGAGATTGGCGAACCTGTTGCTGAGGTTCGACGTCAGAACCCCGAAGGTCTGGGCGGTGGTGCTGGCGACCAGGAGCGCGTATTCGACCATGGCTGACCTCGGCACAGAATACGGCTAATCGTGAGGCTGGTTCCGTTAGTGTACCGGCTGGAAGCGCGGTCGTCAATCACCTGCCGTCGCGTCGAGCAGTCGTCTCGTGGAGCTGCGAAAGCGCCCCTGGTCCAGTAGTGCAGAGATTGGCACTCCGGGTACCGACATCCACCCCTCGGGATCCATGGTGAGCTTGATGACGTCCACGTTGCGCCCGAACCAGCGCGCGCTGGGCTCCAGATCGGAGGGATACACGAATCCCGGCAGAGAGGCTGCGGCCAGAGCAGCCTGAGAGCCGAGGCCCGACTCCGGCATGGTTCCGGCCCACAGCTGTGCACCGGATTCCTGCGCGATTCGCACGATCTTGCAGACCTCCGTCAATCCGCCGACCCGGTGGACTTTCACATTCCACACCTTGGGGCCCCCGAGCTCCACCAGGCCTCGGGCGGCCCGGGCGTCGCGCAGGGTCTCATCCACGCACACGGGCGTGCGCAACCGCTGGGAGAGCTTCACGTGACCCAGCAGGTCGTCGGGGGGGAGCGGCTGCTCGATGTAGAGGAGTCCCGCATCGTCCAAGGCTCGCAGGTTGGACTCGTGGTCGGGCCACTCGTAGCCGCCGTTGGCATCCACCGTGAGCGGCAGCTCGGTGCCGGCCATCGCTTCGCGAGCGGCGCGCACCGGAACGGAGTCCCATCCGGGGGCAACCTTGATCTTCACCCGGCGGTATCCCTGCTGCAGTGCGTCGGTGATCCAGCGTCGCAGCCTGTCGACGGAGCGATCCGAGGGGATGCCGAGGGCCACGCCGCAGGGAATCGAGCCGGACGGGTTGACCCCGAGGCGTTCGCCCAGAAGCGCCGCCAGCCCGAGGCGTCGCCGGTGCCCCTCCAGATCCCACGCCGCCGTCTCCAGAGCCGCACGGGCGAAGGGGTTCCCCCTGACGCCGGAGCGGAGAAGCCCGTCCATCGCCTCCGGGGAATCGATCTCCTGCCCTGCTATCCGCGGAATGAGCCCCTGCTCGAGCAGATGACGGGCGCCGGCCAGCGTCTCCTCGGAGTAGAAGGGGAGCTCGAACGGTGGCGACTCGCCGTAGCCTACGTGCCCCTCGCCGTCATGCAGCACGACGACGAGGGACCGCCGCTCCGTCATCGTCCCTCCCGAGATGATGAACGGCTCGACCAGCGGCAGAGTCAGGTCGTAGAGCTCGACGCGGGCGATGCGCATGAGAGGAGATCGAGAAAGCGAAGCTCACCGCCGCGACGCTCCAGGGCTCCCGCCGCCTCGAGATCCAGCATGGCGGCGATGAGCCCGTGATGGGGATCGAAGAGCAGGGTGTGCAGCGCGCGTTGGGGGCGTGAGCCGTGGGTCGCAGGGTACTCCGAGAGTGGCAGTTGAAAGAAGGTGTGAAGTTGGACGCTTTCGCAGCCGAGTCGAGCATACTCCACCAGCAGTCGTCCGGAGGAGACGTTGCCGCTCCCGACGAGCGGAGGCCGGCGGCCCCCACGCGGTGCGGAGGACAGGACCCGCAGGTTGCGATCGCTCAAGTCATAGCCCCCGTAGGCCACCTTTCGTTCGGAGTCCCACAGGCGGTTGAAGACCACCAAGGCATCGGCTTCTTCGGCAGCCCGCATCATCTCCAGCTGGAAGGCATCATCGAAGCGGGCGTTCATGAGCTTGAGAGCCAATCGAACAGTGATCCCTCCTGCGGCCGTCCGAATTCTCCCGGGCACCTCCCGCAGCCAGCGGAGAATCTGTCCCCGCTCATCGGCCAGCGGATCGCCCGCGAGCGTGGGAGAGAAATCCTTCTCCAGCGGCAATGGGGAGCTGCCCCAGGCCCCCGCGAGGCGTTCAGTGGTGTGGCCGTACTCGGCCTCGCGAAACGCTTCACCGAGGCGAGGGAGGTGGTACTTGACTGAAGGCACCGCGACGAGTGCATTGCTCCTGGTGAGATCGCCGGCCGCCCGCACCAGTGCCAGGTAATCCTCGAAGGAACGATCCCACCCCCTGCCCTTCCAGGTCACGGTCCAGCCTGCGCGACCTTCGGCGGAGGCACGCCGCTCTACTCGCATTCGGGTCTCATGGATAGCCCAGGCTTCCATGGACCTTTGACCATGCGGGTCCTCCGCAATGACGGTCTTGAGCACGACGAAAGCCAATCCGGCGGCGCGGTCGGTCTCCAACTGCTCCAGGTTCAAGGAGAGCTGGCCCGACCCCTTGCCGATCGGGTGAGGGATGTCATAGCCGAGATATCTGGCGGAGAGATCGATCCGGTAGCTCTCCCGCACGTGTGCGGCCAGATCGGAGGGCAGCTCGCGCTTGAAGCGCTCGAAGTCATGCTCGAGACGCGCGCGCATCCCGCACCACCTGTTCCACCGCCAGCCGCTCGGCCTCGGGAACCGGCGGGCCCCAGGGATCGTCGCAGGCCGAGGCGGGAATGGCACCCTCGGCAGCGGCGGCCCAGAGCATCCGCCGGATGTACCCCTCCATGGGCTCCACGAACGTCGCCTGAGCAAAGCGGTCGCAGAGCTCGGAGAGGCCCACGAACCGGGACCAGTCTTCAGCCGCGCGAGCCCGGATCAGCTCGGATTGAAGGTCGGGCAGCGCCGCACCCATTCCGATGAGCGCGGCACGCGCGCCGAGCAGGAGCGAGTAACCCAGGAAGCGATCTTCTCCGGTGATGAGGAGCTTCTCGGGATGCGCCTTCATCAGAGCCGCGAGCCGCTGAAAGGTCATCACCGAGTCGAGCGTCGCGACCTTGATGCCGATGACTTCGGGAAGCTCGAGAATGGAGTGCAGCGTCCGATCATCGTAGGCCACCCCTCCAGCGGCCTGGTAGAGATAGAATGCGATCACAGGCAGCTCGCGACCCAGCCGGCGATGATAGGTCACCGGGTCGTCGCGCTGAGGGAAAGCCAGGAGGGCGTCAGCTGCGCCCCGCCGCGCCTCAATCGCCATCGTGACGTCGCGCGCACCAGCCACGAGCACCCTATCCGGCAGTGCCTCGCGCCAAGTCTCGAGTACCACCCGCCGCTGCTCGGCGCTGAGATGAGGGCCCCGCCCGGTGTGAGCCCAGACAGCCACACCGGCGATCGGCTGAGCGGCCATCCAGGCTGCGTACCCTCGCTGCGCCGCGGCGTCGAGCTCGTTGCCGCGGAAGGGGACGGGCACAGCCGGGAGAAGGCCCCAGACGAGGTGCTCGACCAGTTCGGTCATCTCACTGACCGCGAATAACGGACATCGGCTGCGTTCCTGGACTCGATGGCCACACGGTCGTCGGCACCCAGCTCGAGCAGGTCGAGCTTGCAGAGACCGTTCTCCGGGAGGCGTAGAGGCTGACCGGTACCGAAGAGAAAGCGCTTGGTTCCGACGGTCTGAAGCAGGGTCTGCAGGTGATCCTCGGGAGGCCCCCAGAGCCAGCAGATGTCCCACCACACGCGCTCGGCCTCACTGGGGGTGAGGCCAAAGTGTACCTCTTCGATGAACGACCGCTCGGCGTGGGTGACAATGAGCCGAAGTTGGGGCACGGTCCGCACCAAGGCGCGCACCGCCGCCGCGGGGAGATCCTCGGCTCGATCGTTCGGGTGCCGCTGCCGAACATCCTCGAGGCGCACCGCGAGCAGCAGGGGCAGGCCGGCTTCTCCACAGGCGCGGGCAAGAGCCTGCACGAGCGGTCCCGCCGGCGCGATGCCGTAGAAGATGGGATCGCAGCGCACCGCGGGGGCGCCGGCCTTGACCGCCGCGTCCAGGGAGCTCTCCCACTGCGCCAGCTCCGGGTGAACCGCCGGAACCGGCCGGAGCCGTTGATGGCGGGCAGTGACATCGAACAGCCAGGGATTTCCCTCCGTCGGATCTTTCCAGAAGATGCTCGGCAGGTGAGTGGCCCAGGCTTCGTCGATGCCGACCCGGTCCATCGCGGCCAGCAGCGCCTCGGCCGAGGTGCCCGGAACGCGCCGGTAGGGATAGGCGCCGAGGAAACTGTTGACGTCGACCCGCATCAGTCGGTGGGGAAGGCGCCGGGTGGAAAGACGCGGGCCGCGTTGCGCCAGCGGACCAGCTCGAGCTCTTCATCGCTGAGAACGTGACCGAGGTAGCGCAGCTTGGCCCAGCCGGTCTCGATGGTAAGGTCGCAACCCCAGAGCAGCCGTTCAACCCCGACCGTGGCGAGACACGCCTCCAGCATTCCTCCGTCCAGGCCGCTGCCTGAGAGATCCACCAGGACATTGGGGATGCGGCGGACAGCGGGGAGGGAGTGCAGCCAGTCCCCGCCACCGCCGATGTGGGCCAGCAGAAAGCTCACCTCCGGATGGCGGACCGCGAGGCGGCCCAACTCCACTGCGTCCGACGCCTCCTGGCCGGGATAGTCCCGCCGGCGATGCTGCCAGATGTGGTGCAGGATCGGTACTTGTCGCTCAGCGGCGAGCCGGCAGATCGGGTCGAGCAAGGGATCGTCGGCCCGCCGGCTGGCCGCCAACTTGATGCCAATCATCCCCGCGTCCAGGCATCTCCGGATCTCCGCCAGCGCTTCCGAGGTGTAGTTCGGGTTGACCGTTACGTAGCCGCGGATGCGCCGGGCATGCTCCCGCTGCAGTCCGAGAAGGTAGTCGTTACCGTAGCGGAGATCGGGAAGCGAGGGGAAATAGGTGGGAGAGGTAAGACCCCAGCTTCCCAGGATCGAGGCGACGTGGATGGTGATGCCGACCCGCTCGCCCGCGCGCAGCCGGCTGGCGTTTCGTTCCCGCCAGTCGGCCCGCGGAGTCCGATCGTGCAGAAAATGGGCGTGAACGTCGATGAGCATGATCGACGGAATCTAGGCGGACACCGCGGCCATCGAGAGGGCTTCGTCCAGCACACCGATCGCTCGCTTGATCACGGCTTCATCATGGGCCAGGGAAACGAAGTTGTAGGCCGAGCGCTTGAACAGGACGCCGAGTCTGGCAGCGGCGGCCGTCACCCGTTGGGAGACATCTTCGTCGCGGTACTGGAGGAAACACATCTCGGGAATCCCGCTCACGCCGGCCACCAGACTCGGATGACGCTCCGCCAGGGCCTGGAGGCCAGTGAACAGGTGCCCGCCCACCTTCGCGATGTGGCGGGGTACCGACTCCTCCTGCATCACCCTGAGCGTCTGGCGCGCCGCGGCCAGTGAGACAAACTCGGTGGCGAGGGTCGAGGAGATCCAGGTGCGGCTGACTCTCGCCATGATGTCCGCGCGGCCGCCCACGGCTGCCACGGGAAACCCATTCGCGATCGCCTTCGCCATGACCACCAGGTCGGGGCGGAAGCCGTAGCGCTCGGCCGCTCCCCCGATGGCGAGACGGCAGATCGTCTTGACCTCGTCAACCACCAGGACAGCCCCACAGCGACGGGTTTCTTCCTGAAGCACGCCAAGCCACTCCGCCGTGGGCTGGGCCAGAACGACCGGTTCGAAGACAACCGCGGCCAACTGATCTCCCGTGGTACGGATCAGCTCGCGGGTCAGCTCCGGATCGTTGAAGGGCAGCTCGGCATAGAGAGCCCTGGTGGCCGCGGGCACTCCCGCCCCACGGGTCTCGCACCAGTCGAGCCAGCCATGATAACCGCAACCGAGGACCCGGTCCCGTCCGGTAGCCACCCGGGCGAGCCGCACGGCAGCGGCCAAGGCCTCCGCTCCGGTCTTCAGAAATCGGAGCTGCTCGATCCAGGGAATCAGTCGGCAAAGCTCCGCGGCGAGCTCCTCCTCCAGCACCGGGGGGAACGGCCCCACCACGCCGTACTCGGCCGCACGGGCCACCGCTTGAGTCACGGCCGGATAGGCGTAGCCCAGAGCGACGGCCCCGAGGCCCATGATGAAATCGAGATACTCCCGACCCTCCTCGTCCCACACCCGGTACCCCGCCGAACGGGTCATCCGCGATGGAAGTGATGGATCGGAAGTGCCGAACAGAACCTCAGGCCGCTTGCTGCCGGTCGAGGTGAAGTCGGCGACATGGTCGGAGGTCACCCGAGCTCCAGGAGCCCAAGGCGGGCAGGATCCTGGCGGTCCCCCCGCAGATACACCCAGCCTCCGCCACCGGACCAGACCAACTGGCCTGCCCGGCGGAGCCGATCGGGCTCGGCGCGATTGACCAGAATGTCGAAGTCGATGGTGTCGCCGGACCGCGGCTGCCAATCCGGGAGCACCACCGCCAGGGTCAGGCGATAGCCGGCGTCCGACCGCTGCCACGCTCCCTGGATCATCTCGGACGCTGCCCGAGTCTCGGCCGTCGGGTGTACCCGGATCGCACCGCTCTCAGCCGCGAGTGCCACCAGAAAGCCATAGACCGGCCCCTCCGGGGTCAGGCGCAGGTAGATCTGGACTCCGTCGGCGTGGATGTCGTCGGGCTCGTTATCGAGCTCCAAGTCGGGAGCATCATCGCCGCGCGAGATCACGTCCTGCTTCACCACGTCGATACCGAGGTAGAGGGCGTCCACGTCCCAGTTGACGGCCACGACCGCAGAAAATTCCTCCGGCCCCGGATACGGCTCTTCGCTGCGACGGTACTGGTCTTCATGGTCCAGTTGGAGAGGCTGGCCGGCATCGAACCCGTCGAGCGAACCGTCCAGCGAAGGGGGCTCCGCAGCATGCAGGGCGAGGCCTTCGACCGGAATCGGCCGGTTGAGATCGATGAGCGGGCGCACCGGTGCAGTCGCATGCCGGCGTCCGCGCAATCGGACGGTCGCCGCGGGCAGTGTCACATCCCAGCCGTCCGCGGTCGGGAAGTGACGCTCGGCACCATCGGGGCCATCCACTTCGATGACCTCACCGGCAAGTCGCAGCGCCCGAGCCACGGGGGCCCCGGAAGGTTCGAGTACGGCGATCAGGCGGAGATTGCGGCCGCGTGCCCGAGCCAGATAGAAGGTGGCTCGCTCGGATGATCCCGGTCTGCCGGGCGCCTCGGCTCGGAGCAGCTCGCCTTGGAAGAGAAACCGGATGGAGAGACCGGGAGCGCCACTTTCGCCCAAAACCTCGAGAACCACTTCGCCCTCAACCGCGGGAACAAAGCGTTCCCCAGCGGACACGAACTGGTCCTCCAGCAGGCCCGAGACCCAGCTCCCGGGCGTCAGGATTTCGACTCGCCCGTCGAGATGCCAGGGAAGCTCGAGCAGGTGTTCCTCCGGTGCGGAGCTGTCGACCAGGTCGAGCAGGTAGTGGGGCCCGGCGACGAGTGTGCGGCTGAGCTGGCCGAAGCTCCCTTGGGCCCAGGCCCACTCGCCTTGGGTGTCGAAGGCGTCACAGGTCGCGTCCCCGACCGGCTGACTGACGCCGTCCAATCTCGGGGCGTTGTGCGCCAGCGTCGAGCGATACCAGAGGAGATCGCGGCTGACATAGGAACCGGTCCCGGGATCAGCCAGCCAATGCCGCCCCCCCGCGTGCAGGGTAAGGTGCAGACGGTCCGGATGGCCATGCCCTCCCCCGTACTCGCCACACTCGAGGCTGGCGTATCGCCTTTCCGACCGAAGGATCGGCAGGCCTTGGCTCTCCAGCAGGATGCTTCCCGGGCTCCAGGCCGGGAGATCCTGCGGGAGGGCGGGCGCCATGTCCAGCAACGCCCACCAGGAGAGGTCCGCCCGCGAGCGCGGGCGCGCGGGCGGTTCCTCTCCGGCTTCGTGCAGGTAGGAGTCGAAGCGCTCGGCTGCAGGCGCCGGAGCAGCGTATAGCTCTTTGAGCCACGCGGCGAGCTCCGGTGGCTCACCGGACAGTCGTCCGAGTCCCACCTCCCAGAGCTCGAGGTACATCGGCTGAGCCAAGGAGACCCCAAACCGAGAATCCTTGCGAGCTGGAAAGGTGTGGTCAGGGAGGGCAGTGAGGGCGGGTGCGCGAAGGGCAGCCATGAGACGTTCCGCGAGCTGCGGATCGGCCAGCAGATCGACGCCGGCCTGGCGAGCCCAGCCCATCGCCAGAAGCTCGCCCCGCAGGGCGAACAAGTGATAGTTCTCCCCCTCGAACCACATTCCGTCTTCTCCGAACCCGCGCAGCAGGTGGGCGATGATACCGGTGGACGATTCCACCGCGCGAGTTGCCAGTTCCTCGTCCTCGAACCACACGGCCACCGCGGCCAACGCCGCATTGTGCCAGGTCTGCCGGTTGGAAAGACCCTCGTCAAATTCTCCGATAAGATTGGCGGCCTCGTCCGCGACGGTTCCGATCGCCTCCGCCAGCTCCTGATCCAACTCACCCTGTTCCCGGAGCAGGGTTGCGGCCGCGAGAAAGTTCGTCAGCCAGATCGACTCCAAATAGGTCGAGAAGAACAGGTGGCTGGGGCCGAGCACATTGTCGCGATTGGGGTACTGCAGGTAGCGCTCGGAGTAGCAGCGCAGGATATCGGTCGCTCGAGCGGCGGCGTCGCTTCGATCGGCGAGCGAGGCAAGAGTGGCGAGGTGCGCGGCCCGT
>DATBKD010000010.1:0-27006 GCA_036556025.1 Gemmatimonadales bacterium
GCCTGGCGGTTTCAGACCGGCGAGGTGGTGCAGAAGGGCACCGAGTCCATCCGCGCGGGCGAGAACACCGTGTTCCAGCTCTCTCAACCCAAAGGGCTCAAGCCGGGAACCTACAAGGTGGTCCTGTTCCTGGGCGACGACTCGGTGGATACCAAGGTGTTCGCTGTGAAGAAGTAGATCTCTGCGGCCCTCGCCATCGACAACCAGGGCGGCCGGGAATTTCCGGCCGCCCTTCGCGTGTGCCGCATCTACTTACACGTGGTCGGAATAACCGTGGTCGCGTTCGATCGCTTGGCCGCCAGAAGCTCCGCTGGGCAGTTCTTAGGCTTCCCAGACGGCCGCAACTTCGGATCCGAGTTTACGATCACCGTGATGTGGGATACCGCCCGCATTCCGTTCCACTGCGCAATGATGTCGACGAACCCGCCCCTTCGTCCGATCACCAGGCCATGAGCAGTGACCCCTGCCACCTCCTCGTCTGAGCTGGACCACACCAGCTCGGGCGAGAGGGTCACACTCTGATTCGAAGCCGGAATCATCACGTTGAGCTGCAGCGTGCCGCCGGTGGCAATCCGCGCCGTCGTCGGCGCGACCACCAGTGCCCGGGCCTGCCCCCGCAGATCCGGTTCGGTCGGGCTGGTCGAGCAACCGCCGAGGAGGGCGGCCGCGATGAAGAGGCAGGACTCAAGGGAGACGTGAGAACGCATCGGATCCTCCGGCATAGGCGTCGGGGGCGGGTGGTAAGGCGCGCTCGGCCTGACCTCGGGGCTGGCTTGCCCACTCCCATTCGCGCCGCCTACTATAGATCCGAGGGCTCAGTGGCCTCTCACGTCTTCCTCATCTCAGGCTCATGCTTCGGCTCGAAACGTTCGGCGGCCTCAACCTGTCCGGGACGGCGGGGACTTCGGCGGTCACCCAGCGCCGCCGGCTCGCCTTACTGGTGCTCCTTGCGGCGGCAGGCGAGCGGGGCATCAGCCGGGACAAGTTGATCGCCTTCCTCTGGCCCGAAAGCCCTGCGGAAAACGCCCGGCATGGTCTGGAGCAGCTCCTCTATGCCCTTCGCCGGCAGCTCTCCGACGAACTGCTGCTCGGCATCGATCCCCTCCGGGTGAACGGTGCGATCCTGAGCAGTGATGTGGCCGAGTTCGACCGGGCCATCGCGGAGGGGGCTCTGCTCGAGGCGGTAAGACTGTACCGCGGGCCGTTCCTGGATGGGTTTTATGTCAGCGACGCCCCGGATTTCGAGCAGTGGTGCGAGTCAGAGCGGGCCCGGCTGGCCGGAGAATATGCCCGGGCGCTGTACCGTCTCGCGAAGGAGGCGGGCCAACAGGGCCAGCACACCACGGAGATCGATTGGTGGCGGCGCCTGTCACACCTGGAGCCGCTCAACGAGCGCACGGCGCTGGGCCTGGCGCGGGCGTTGGTCAGCGCCGGCGACCAGGCCGGGGCGCTGCGGCATGTCGAAGCGTACCAGAACTTGGTTCGGGAGGAGCTGTCGGTGCCGGCCACTCCCGAGGTGGCGGCGTTCGTGGAACGGATTCGGGCCGGCGGCAGCGGGGCGTCATCCGGCCGCGGCACCGTCCGCGAGACCAAGGCCGGGGCGAGCGAACGTTATCCCATCGTAAGCGAGCTCGGCCGCGGGGGCATGGCCACGGTCTACCTGGCCCGGGACATCAAGCACGATCGCATGGTGGCGCTCAAGGTGCTGCGGGCCGAACTGGCATCCTCGACCGATACCAAGCGCTTCCTTCGCGAGATCTCGATCGCCGCCAGGCTGCATCACCCCCACATCCTCCAGCTCTTCGACTCGGGGACCCTGGAAAAGCACGGCGAGCCGCCCCGCCCGTTTTACGTGATGCCCTATGTCCGGGGCGCCTCTCTGACGCAGCGGTTGGAGCGGGAGTCCCAGCTTCCGCTCCAGTGGTCACTGCGGCTGGCGGCGGAGATCGCCGATGCTCTGGCCTATGCCCACGGACAGGGCATCATCCATCGGGATATCAAGCCGGGGAATATCCTGCTCGAGTCGGAGCACGCGCTGGTTGCGGACTTCGGGATCGCGCGGGCGCTGGACATGGCCGCAGGAGAGAAGCTCTCCCGGACCGGCATGGCCTTGGGCAGCCCCACCTACATGAGTCCGGAGCAGGCAGCAGGCAGCGCCGAGCTGGATGGTCGCAGCGATATCTACAGCCTCGGCTGCTTGCTCTACGAGATGCTGGCAGGCGAACCGCCGTTCACCGGCCGAACCAGTCAGGTTATCATCGCGCGACACGCGTCCGATCCGGTGCCGTCGCTTCGCACCGTGTGCCCCTCGCTACCGCCGGCCGTTGAGCGAGCGGTGATGCGAGCGCTGGCGAAATCGCCGGCCGAGCGGTTCAGGACCGCGGCCGAATTCGCCGAGGCGTTGCTCGCGGCCGGCTAACAAACCGAGTTCTCACTCGTCCTTCCCGACTCATCCGTCCTATCACCGGGAGGCATGATGTGCCGAGTCTCGGGCCCACTTCTGGCCGGCGTGCTGCTGTTCGCGTTGTTTTCCTCCCGACTGAGCGCACAAACCCCAAATGCTCCGGCCGATGATTCCATGAGCGATTCCGCCATGGATGGGATGTCCATGGAACCCCCGGGGTCAGGGGCCCATACGCATATGGTCTTCACCGCCCCGCGGGAGGGAACCGCCGCTGACAGCGCGCGCGCCCTCGAGGTCGTCCATGCGCTGCGGGCCGCTATTCAGCCGTACCAGGATCTGGCGAGCGCCGAAGCTGCCGGCTATCGGGTCCGAACCCCCCAGGTGAGGCAGCGAAAGCGAGGACTGCTCCACGTGGGGAGAGCCCTGAACCTCAGGGCTGCGAATGCCCCCTTCGATCCCGCCAAGCCTCAGGCACTCCTTTATCGTCAGGACGCTTCCGGGACGTTCCGACTGGCCGGCGCGATGTTTACCGCCCCTGGGACGCTGACGGCCGACGAGCTCGACGCCAGAATCCCTCTCAGTGTCGCTCGGTGGCACCGGCATGTGAACGTCTGCCGCGGCCCTGACGGCCAGGTCACCCCCACTTTTCGCCGAGCCTCCAATGCAACCGATTGCAGTGCCCTCGGCGGACGCTTCCGGGCCAAGTCGCGCTACATGGTCCATGTGATGACCGATGTGGGCGACGACCTCGGCCAGATCTTCCCCCAGCATCCGGCAATGGAAGGCTGAGGCGGCTCAGCGCGTAAGTTATGTAATGGCTGGGGGATAATGGCACGCGAACCGGTGGCCGGGGGACTAGTATTCCGGCCATGCATCCCCCGGTTGCCGCCATTCCCAGCGGCGATCGACCGCGCGAACGGCTCTGGAGCCTAGGGCCGGGTGCGTTGACGACCGCTGAACTTGTTGCCATCCTGATAGGGACGGGCCGAGGCGGGCGAGGCGTGCTCGAGGTCGCCGCGCGGTTGGTCGAGGTGAGCGACGGCTCACTCCGCCGGTTGGCCCAGCGCCCCCCGGCCGAGCTCTTGCGGGCCGATGGCATCGGTCCCACCAAAGCCGGTCGCTTGCTCGCCGCTTTCGAGCTCGGCGCCCGACTGGCGCGCGAGGAGCGCCCGCCGGTCCAGCGGATCCGGGAACCCGACGACGTGGTGCGGTTGTTCGCTGGAAGGCTTCGGGACTTACAGGTGGAAGAGTTCCACCTCCTCGCGCTGGATAGTCAAAGCCAGGTCCTTCGGGAAGTGTTGGTCACCCGCGGGCTGCTCAACAGTTCTCTGGTTCATCCGCGCGAGGTGTTCCGCGCTGCGATCGCTGAGGCCGCGGCCGGGATCATCGTCGTCCATAATCATCCGAGCGGAGATCCGACGCCCTCCGCCGAGGATCGGGCAGTCACCCAGCAGCTCGCGGCCGCCGGCCGGCTGCTGGATCTGCCGCTGTACGATCATGTCATCATCGCGGGAGACCGCTTTGTGAGTCTGGCTACCCTGGGACTGCTGTGACGGGAACGCTGCCTGATCTCGCGCCCGATCTGAGCGCCGTGCTCGAGCGGCACGCCGATCGCCTGGACCTCGATCTCATCGATCGGGCCCTGCGCTTCAGCGCGTCCGCCCATCGGGGACAAAAGCGGATGTCAGGCGAAGATTTCGTCTCTCACAGCATCGCGGTGGCCCTGATTCTGGCCGAGCAGCTCCTGGATACCGCGACCATCGCGGCGGCACTGCTGCACGATGTGGTGGAAGACTCCGATGTGCGGACCGAGGATATCGCCCGCGAGTTCGGCCACGAGATCGCCGGTATCGTGGATGGCCTCACCAAGATCTCCAGCCTGACGTTCCGCTCCAGCGCTGAAGAGCAGGTGGAGAATTACCGGAAGCTGCTGCTCTCTATCGCCAAAGACGCGCGGGTCATCATCATCAAGCTGGGCGACCGGCTGCATAACATGCGCACGCTGGAGCATCTGCCGCCGGATCGCCGCAGCCGGATCGCACTGGAGACCCGGGAGATCTACGCGCCACTGGCCCACCGCTTCGGCATGGCCGGCATCAAGGCCGAGCTCGAAGACCTGGCGTTCAAGTTTCTCGAGCCGGAGGAGTATCGGGATCTGGTGAATCAGGTGGCCGCCAAGAAGGCCGCTCGGGAGCAGACCATTTTCCGGCTCAAGGCGCCCCTGGAGCACGAGTTGCACCGGGCGGACATCGCCGACTTCGAGGTCACCGGGAGGCCCAAGCATCTCTGGTCCATCTTCCAGAAAATGCGCAAGCGGAACAAGGCCTTCGACGAGATCTACGATCTCATGGCCATTCGGGTCATCGTGCGGTCGGTGCCCGAGTGCTATCACGTCCTGGGCATCATCCATCACAATTGGACTCCAATTCAGGAGCGGATCAAGGACTACATCGCGAGCCCCAAGTCCAACGCGTACCAGTCGCTCCACACCACGGTCTTCGGTCCCGGCGGGCAGCTCTTCGAGATCCAGATCCGCACTCAGGAAATGCACCGCACGGCGGAGTACGGTATCGCCGCCCACTGGCTGTACAAGCGTGATGGCAAGACCGACGAGCTGGATCAGCATCTGGGGTGGTTCCGCCAGCTCCTGGAGCTGCAGCAGGACACGCACAGCCCAGAGGAGTTCCTCGAGTTTCTCAAGGTCGATCTCTACCAGGACGAGATCTTCGTCTTCACTCCCCAGGGCGACGTCAAGCGGCTGCCCAAGGGATCCACGCCGATCGACTTCGCCTTTCATGTGCATACCGAGGTCGGGCTCCACTGTCAGGGCGCCAAGATCAATGGCCGCATCGCCCCGCTGCACCGCGAGCTCAAGAGCGGTGACACGGTCGAGATTCTCACCGCCGCGTCGGCCAAGCCCAGCCGTGACTGGCTGAGCCATGTCCGCACCGCGCGAGCTCGGCACAAGATCAAGCAGTGGGTGAATCACGAGGAGGAGACGGTCAGTCTCACGCTGGGCAAGGAGATCCTGGCACGTGAGGTCAAGCGCCGTCGGCTGGATCCGCCGGACGACGTCCGGCTGGCCAAGGCAGCCGCGACGCTGTCGCTCGCCGATGGACGCGGCCTGGAGATCGCGGTCGGCCGGGGCGACGTCCCCATCGGCCAGGTGATGCGGGCCCTCTATCCTGATCTGCCCAGCGAAGACATCCAGGAGCCCAAGCCCACGGTCTTCGGCCGGGTCATCGACCGTATCCGCCTCGGGCGCGGGATCAAGATCCAGGGCGTGGACGGATTGATGGTCCGCTATGCCCAATGCTGCCAGCCGGTTCCGGGCGATTCAGTCGTGGGCTACGTGACCCAGGGCCGCGGAATCTCCATCCACCGCTCGGACTGCCCCAACCTGCTCACGCTGGCGTCCGAGGAACGGCGGGTAGATATCGACTGGCAGGAGACGGCAGGTGAGGCGTTCGCTGTCCGACTGGCCGTTACCGGCGAGGATCGGCGGGGACTCTATGGCGACATCATGGAGGCCATCAGTCAGACCGGTACCAACATCCGTGGCGCCGACCTGCACACCAAGGACGGCACCGTCTTCGGCACGATCTTCGTCGAGGTGGACAACCTTCCGCACCTGGGGAAAGTCATGAAGGCGGTACGCCGGGTGAAAGGGGTAACCGAGATCGATCGTCGGGAGACGCCGCCCGCCTAAGACCGGTGACCCCAGTCACATCTCTTGCCCAATCCCGCCACGATCTTCATCATCACTCACATCGAACCCCACACGACTCTCACCCTTCTTTTCGGGGAACGTCCCCGACCGGAGCAACCGATGCCGGACCCCAACACTCCCAAGGCCGACTTCTCCGACGTGGAGAGCGGCAGCTCTTCGACCGCACCCCCGGCGAACGACCGAACCTACACCGTCGTCAAGGGAGACAGCCTGTCCAAGATCGCCAAACAGTTTTATGGCGATGCCCAGCAGTGGCGGAAGATCTACGAGGCGAACAAGGACCAGATCAAGAATCCTGACCTCATTCACCCCGGCCAGACGTTCCGGATTCCCGGCGCCTGAGTCGATCCGAGGATCATTTCTATGCACGCGCATGGACCAAGGGTTTTCGCGCTTAGCTTCGCCCTGACCGCGATCGCACTGGCCGGCTGCAAGAAGGAGACGCCGCCACAGAATGAGACCGCGGCCGCCGCACCCGCCCCGGCGCCGGCTCCGACGCCCTTCAGCGTCACGGGGATCGAAGTCGGGAAGCAGGTGGGGGCGGACAAGCGGGTTACCAATCCCACGACGACGTTCGGACCGAAGGACACGATCCACGCCTCGGTCGCCACCGACGGCGCGGCTCCCAAGAAGGTCATCGCTGCAAAGTGGACCTACCAGCAGGGTCAGGTGGTCAAAGAGGCCGCCGAGACGATCGCGCCCACCGGCCCCGCCGCCACCGAGTTCCACATTTCCAAACCCAGCGGCTGGCCGGCCGGGAAGTACAAGGTCGAGATCAGCGTGGACGGCAGCCCGGCTGGGAGCAAGGACTTCGAAGTGAAGAAATGAGATTCGTCGGGGCTGCCTCGAAAGAAGCGCGAAGGCAGCCCCGATGAGCTGAATCGATTTGATGCAGTATCCCGCCTAGTAGATCCCTGCCATCGCTGGCATACAAACTGCAAAATCTGCATCCCGCAAAGGACTAACTACGCTCCGGTTCTGTACTTGCTTTCCCCTCAGGTCAGGGCGGTGCTGCGTTATGCGAGGAATTATGCCCCCAGGTTGCTCCGCCAATGGAGCCCGGCAGCTGATCCGGCCTATCGTGCTCTTTCTTGCAGGGGCATCGATTGCGGCCGTGCCGGCGCTTGGTCAGCAGCCCGATGCGTCCGCGGATGTTCTCGGGGAGGCCGCCTTGTTTCAGGAGGTGCCCCGCGTCTCCGCCGCCTCAAAATACGAGCAGGATCCCCGTGAAGCCCCGGCGTCGATCAGCGTCATCACCCAGGAGGAAATCCAGCGCTTCGGCTACCGCACTTTGGCCGAGGTCCTGAACAGTGTCCGCGGCTTCTTCACCAGCTACGACCGCAACTACACCTACGTCGCGGTGCGCGGGTTTACCCTGCCGGGCGACTATAACACGCGGATTCTGCTGTTGGTCGACGGCCATCGTCTCAACGACAACGTGGCCGATGCGGCCTACGTGGGCACCGAGTCGGCGTTGGACCTGAGCGCGGTGGAGCGGGTCGAGATCATCCGCGGAGCCGCCTCATCGCTCTACGGGACCAACGCCTTCTACGCCGTCATCAACGTGATTACCCGAAATGGCCGGTCGCTGCAGGGCGGGGAAGTGCGCGCCGACGCCGGGACGTTCGGCGCCTACCGTGCGCGGGCGACCTATGGGCGGCGGGTCCCCAGCGGCGTCGAGTTCCTGGTCGGAGGTGGACTGTACCGGACCAGCGGACCCAACCTGTACTTTCCCGAGTTTGATACTCCTCAGACCAACAACGGGCTCGCCGTCGGACTGGATGGCGACCGCACCGCTGACGCCTTTGCCAAGCTGACCTACGGTGGCTGGAGCTTCGAAGCCGGCATCCAGGGTCGGAAGAAGGAAGTGCCGACCGCGTCGTTCGAGACCACCTTCGACGACCCCAGGCTGACCACGGACGACGGCCACGCCTTTGCCTTCGCGCGCTACGATCACCCATTCGAGGACCTGTCGCGGATCAACGTGACGGTGGCCTACGACCGCCATCGCTATACCGGGACCTATCCCTACGATGATGTGGTCCAGCGGGACCTGCAGAGCGGAGACTGGGGCTCGCTCGATGCCCAGTACGTGCGGCCGATCGGCCGGCGGCACAAGCTCGTGCTCGGCGGAGAATTCCGCTCGAACTTCCGCCAGGATCAGGCGCTCTACGACGTGGAGCCGTACCAGAGTTATCTGGACGACCGCCGGACCTCACAGGTCTGGGCCCTCTTCGTCCAGGACGAGTTTCGCATCGCCCCGTCGCTGCTGCTGAACGCCGGCCTGCGTCACGATGCCTACGAGACCTTCGGGGGCACCACCAACCCGCGGGCCGCCCTGATCTTCAATCTGGACCACGCGACGACGTTGAAGGCGCTCTACGGCCGCGCCTTCCGCGCTCCCAACTTGTACGAGTTGTACAGTCAGGATGGTGGCCTGACGCAGAAGCCGAGCGGCACTCTCCGTCCGGAAACCATCGAGAGCTACGAGTTTGTCGCCGAACGGCAACTGGCCAAGACCCTGCGAGGCACGGTGTCGCTCTATCACTTCGATGCCTCTCGACTGATCAGCATCTACACTGATTCTACCGACGGACTCCTGGTCTTCGGCAATCTGAATCGGGTACGCTCCACCGGAATTGAGTTCGAGGCCGAGGGGTCCTCCGGACCTGTGGCCGCGAGAGCCAGTTACGCGCTGCAGCGCGTGCGCGACGTGGAGCAGGACCTTGCTCCGGTGAACTCCCCGACCCACGTCGGGCGGTTGGGCGTCTCAGTGGCAATGCTGCGGGACCGGGCGCATCTCAGCGGCGAGTTTCGATTCCTCAGCTCCCGGCGGACGGTCCTGGGTGGTCGGGTCCCTCCGTACGGCCTGGTGAATCTCACCGCGCTGGGCCAACCGATTGGCCGGGGCCTCGAGCTCTCGGCTAGCGTCTACAACCTGCTCAACCGTCATTATGCCGACCCCGGTGGGGAGGAGCTCGCCCAGGAACTGGTCGTCCAGGACGGCCGAGTCGTTCGCTTCGGCGCGCGTTACCAGTTCTGAGGCTCGCTGTGCCTGTCTCGAGACTCCCTTCTCTCCTCGCACTGCTCGGGGTCGCCCTCCCGGTCTCTCAACCACACCCGGCGGCGGGAAGCACTCGGGTGCTCGTCGTCGTCAGTCAGGACGCACCGCCGTATCGCGCCGCGCTCACCAGCTTTCGCCACGCTCTGGAGCAGAGCGGCGGTTCGCTCGATGTGCGGGTGGTGCAGCTGGGCGGAGATCCTGATCGGGCATCCAAGGTGATGCCGCAGGCCGCCCAAGCCGATCTGGTGCTCTCCCTGGGCACGCTGGCCACCCGGGAGTCGTTACGACGCTTTCATAACACGCCGGTGGTAGCCGGGATGATCCTCTCGCCCGATGAGCTCGAGGGGTCGACCAACGCCACCGGGGTCTTTCTTCAATTCCCCATCGAGACCGAACTGGAGTGGCTCACTCGTCTGGCCCCGACCCTCCGGCGAGTAGGTGTGATCTACCACTCGGCGGAGACGCGCGATCGGGTGACCCGGGCGGAGCGCCTGACCGCCGGTTCCAACCTGAGCATTCAGGCCTACCGGATCGACGGCCCGCAGGAGCTGCCCGATGCGTTGGAGAATCTGGCCGATCGAGCAGACGTGCTCTGGGGGATGACCGATCCCGTCGTCTTCAATCCGGAGACCGCCAAGTCCCTCCTGGTGTTCTCCTTCCGACATCAGATCCCGCTGATCGGACAGTCCGCCCCGTGGGTCCAGGCCGGTGCCCTGTACGCCCTGGATCGGGATTACACCGACATCGGAGCGCAATGTGCGGAGATGGCGGAGAAGATTCTCTCCGGCAAGGCACCCAACACATTGCCGCCGGTACCGCCTAGGAAGATCCGCTACACGCTCAATCGCAAGACGGCCGAGCAGATGAAGCTCGAGCTGCCGGAACGGGCCTTCCGCGACGCCGCGGAAGTCGTGGAATAGAGGACCGTCATGGGATTCGGCCGACTCAGCCTCGCGACCAAGCTTCGACTCCTGACCACCGGAGCCGTGCTGCTCACCACCCTGCTGGTTCTGGGCGTTGCCGTCTATCGCACGTTCACTGACAGCTTCGAGCGACTCTCCCGAAAGGGCGAGACGCTGGCGCACATGGTTGCCCAGAACAGTGAGTTCGCGGTCTACACCCAGAATCCAGGGGCCCTCCGGCAGATCACCCAGAGCCTTCGAGCCGATTCCGAGGTCGCCTACGTCCGGTTCGTCGCCGGGAACGGCCGCCAGTTATTCGCCGAAACCTTGCTCGATGGTTACCGCCTGCCTCCCCAGCCGAGTGCGGGCGAGACACACCGTGAGGATGAGGCGAAGCTCCGGGTCCTGACCCAGGAGAGCGGCACCCGAGTGGTGGAGGTCATCGTCCCGGTCGGGGGCGGCTCGGATGCGGCCGCACTTCTCTCGGGTGACGTGATGTCGCAGTCCAGCCCCGATCAGTCGGCGGGGCTGCTGCAGCTAGGCCTGAGCGAGGACCTGACGCGCCGGGAGCTTCAGGGATTCCTCCGGGATGCCACCCTCGCGGCCGTCGTGGTTGCTCTGGTCGGTGTGCTCCTCGCCAACGTGATGGTGCGCCGGGTCTCGGCGCCGATCAACAAGCTGGTGATGGCGACCCAATCGGTGGCCCGCGGACAGCTCGATGCCCAGATCGAGGCCGGTGGCCGCGACGAGATCGGCGTGCTCGCCACATCCTTCCGCGGCATGCTCGAGCGGCTGCGGGCCTACCGGGCCGAGGTGGAGGAGTATCAGCGCGGGCTGGAGCAGAAGGTCGAGGAGCGGACCAGCCAGTTGGAGGCGACCACCCGCGAAGCCCGCGACCTGGCGCGCCAGGCCCAGGAAGCCAGCCGAGCCAAGTCGCAGTTCCTCGCCAACATGAGCCACGAGATTCGCACGCCGATGAACGGCGTCGTCGGGATGACCCAGCTGCTGCTCAAGACTTCGCTCAACCCGCAGCAGCAGCGCTACGCCGAGACCGTGCGAGTCTCCGCGGAGTCACTGCTCAACGTGATCAACGACATTCTCGACTTCTCCAAGGTCGAGGCGGGCAAGCTCGAGCTCGAGGTCCTGGAGTTCGATCTGCGGGAGAGCGTCGAGAGCGTCTGCGATCTGCTGGCCCAGCGGGCCCATGACAAGGGCCTGGAGCTGGTCACCGTCGTGGACGAGCAGGTGCCCGATGCGCTGGTGGGCGACACCGGACGCCTGCGGCAGGTCCTGATGAACCTCCTCGGCAACGCCATCAAGTTCACCGAGACCGGCGAAGTGACGGTTCGGGTCAATCTGCTTGAGGACCAACCCGAGGGTCCACTGCTGGAATTCGAGGTGCGCGACACCGGCATCGGCATCTCTGCGGAGGCGCTGCCCCGCTTGTTCCAGGCCTTCGTGCAGGCGGATGGCTCGACCACGCGGAAGTACGGCGGCACCGGCCTCGGGCTCGCGATCTCCAGGCAGATCGTGGGGCTCATGGGCGGCGAGATCAGCGCCACGAGCACCCTCGGGGCGGGATCATCGTTCCGCTTTACGGCGCGGTTCGCCCGCCAGAGCGGGCCGGCCGAGCAGCGCGCGGCCAGACGGGCCGAGCTTCTGGGCAAGCGGACGCTGGTGGTGGACGACAATGCCACCAATCGCGAGGTGCTGGCGCGCTCGCTGCAGGGCTCCGGCATGGCCGTGACCTGTGCCTCCGATGGTCCGTCCGCCCTCCGCCTGGCGCTGGACGCCGCCGCCCGCGGCACACCGTATCAGCTCGGCATCCTGGACATGATGATGCCGGGGATGGACGGGCTCCAGCTTGCGCGGGCCATTCGCGGCTCGCCCGAGCTGCCGGCCATGGGATTGCTCCTGCTGACCTCCGTCGGCGGTCAGGGCGAGCCGGAGGAGGCCCGCCGGGCCGGCGTGGATGCCTACCTCACCAAACCCATTCGCCAGGCGCAGCTGCTGGATTGCCTGGTCGCCATGTTGGGGCGCAACGGTGCCCGGGCCCATCCCGAAGAGCCCTTGCACGTCGGGGAAAGCTTTGCCGCTCCGGGCGCACACATTCTCGTGGTAGACGACAACGTCGTCAACCGAGCCGTCATCGTGGGGATGCTCGAGTCCTATGAGTGCCGCACCACCGAGGCGAGCAACGGACAGGAAGCCGTCAAGCGGGTGGCGGAGACCGCCTTCGACCTGGTGTTCATGGATTGCCAGATGCCCGTCCTGGATGGCTTCGAGGCCACCGGAGAGATCCGTCGGTTCGAGGTCAAGCACGGGCGCAGGCGGGTGCCGATTGTCGCCCTGACCGCCTCGGCGCTCAAGGGCGAGCGAGAGCGTTGTCTGGCTGCTGGTATGGATGACTACCTGTCCAAGCCGGTGCGCCAGAACGAGCTGGGACAGGCCATTTCCCGGTGGGTGGAAGTCGCCGTGCAGCCGCCGGCCAATGGCAACGGTGCGAATCACGGGAACGGCAACGGCAATGGGCACGCCAAGACGCCGGCGCCCCCGGCCTCGGTGCTCGACCGCTCGGTGATTGATGCGATTCGCGCGATGCCCAATCAGCGCTCGGGTGACGCGCTCGGTCGGCTGGTGGGGATCTATCTCCAGCACACCCCGAGTGCCATTCAGCAGCTGCGCGTCGCGGTCGATGGCGGACAGTGCCCGGAAGCTCAGCGGATCGCGCACACCATCAAGTCCAGTAGCGGCATGCTGGGCGCGATGGGCCTCGCCGAACTGTTGAGTCAGGCAGAAGCCGCCGGGAGGGCGAGCTCGCACGCGGACCTCTCCCGGCTGATCCCGGTGATCGAGGCGGAGTATCAGGAGGTCCATCGGGCACTGAGCGAACTCCTGCCCAGCCCCGCCGATGTCTGACATTCTCGAGCCGCGGGCTCCCCTGATCCTCACGGTGGATGACGACATCACCACCCGGGCCTTCCTTCGCACCGCGCTGGAAGGCGCGGGGCTTTCGGTCATCGAGGCCTCCGGCGGCGAAGAGGCCATCCGGCTCTTCGCCGAGCATCGCCCGGAGCTGGTCCTGCTGGATGTCGCCATGCCGGGGCTCGACGGCTTCGCCACCTGCGCCGCGCTCAGAGCCCTGCCCGCGGGCGCCAGCGTGCCCATCGTGATGCTCACCGGCAGCGACGACCTGGCCGCCATCACCCGAGCCTACGAGGTCGGCGCCACGGACTTCGAGGTGAAATCGGTGAAGTGGTTGGTTCTGGGACAGCGGATCCACTACTTGCTCCGCGCCAAGGCCACCATGGACGCCCTCCGCGCCAGTGAGGCGCGACTGGCGGCCGCGCAGCGAATCGCTCGCATCGGCGACTGGCAGTGGGAGGCCTCCACCGGACGGCACATCTGGTCGGACCAGACCCGGCGGCTGCTCGGCGCCGAGTCGGTCGTCCCCCCATCGCACGACGAGTTCCTGCGCCGGGTTCACCCCGAGGACCGGGCCAGCGTGCGCCAGGCACTGGATCAGGCGGTGCAGTCGGCTAGTGCCTTCACCGTCGAGTATCGGGTGGGCTCCGACGAAGAAAACCAGTCGATTCTGCATGCCCAGGGCGAGGTGATCATCGGCCCCGATGGCCGGGTGGCTGGACTCGCCGGAACTGTCCAGGATGTGACCGAGCGGCGTCGGGCCGAGGAGCGGATCCGCCGCCTGGCATACTTCGACGCCCAGACCTCACTCCCCAACCGGATTCTGTTTCAGGAGCGGGTCCAACAGGCCATCGCCGATGCCCGTCGCTACCGCAAGCTGGTCGCCCTTCTGTTCATGGACCTGGATCACTTCAAGCGGGTAAACGACACCCTGGGGCACGGCGCCGGCGACCTGCTGCTGGGAGAGGTCGCCAACCGCCTGAATCAAGCGGTGCGGGACACCGATCCGTTGACCCGCGGGCTGCACCCCGAGGTGGAGTCGGTGCTGGCCCGGCACGGTGGCGACGAGTTCATCGTGTGTCTCTCAGGGATTGCGCGGGCGGAGGACGCGGCCAGGGTGGCCGGACGCATTCTGGCCGCTTTGGAAGCTCCGATCCGCCTCAATGGTCCCGAGGTGTTCACCACGGCGAGCATCGGCATCAGCCTGTATCCCCAGGATGGCGAAGACTCCGAGACCCTGCTCAAGCATGCCGACGCCGCGATGTATCAGGCGAAGGCCTCAGGCCGGAACAATTACCACTTCTACGACGCGTCGCTGAGCTTCCGCGCCTTCCAGCGGCTGTCGATGGAGACCAGCCTGCGCCGAGCCCTGGAACGCGACGAGTTCGTGCTGCACTGGCAGCCGATCGTGAACGTGCAGGCGGGCACGCTGATCGCCGCCGAGGGGCTGATCCGGTGGAATCACCCTGACATGGGATTGGTGCATCCGGATGAGTTCATCCCGCTGGCCGAGGAAACCGGTCTGGTGGTCCCGCTCGGCGAATGGGTCATCCGGGAGGCCTGCCGGCGTCAGCGCGCCTGGAGTGACGCCGGAGTTCCTATCTGCGTCGCGGTGAACGTGTCCGGCCTCCACGTTCGGGGCCCCGGATTGGTAGACACGGTGCGCTCCTCTCTGGACTCGGCGGGTGTCGATCCGTCCCGGCTGGAGGTCGAGCTTACCGAGAACGCCTTCCTCCAGAACGCGCAGGAGGCCGTCGACACGGTGAAGCGGCTGAAGCGCATGGGAGTCAGGATCTCGATTGACGACTTCGGCACCGGCTACTCCTCCCTGAGCTATCTGCGGCGTTTTCCGGTGGACACGCTGAAAGTCGATCGCTCGCTCATCCGAGGGGTGGACACCGACCCCAATAGCGCCGCGATCACCGCGGCCATTGCGGCGATGGCCAAGGGGCTGGAAGTCGAACCACTGGCGGAGGGGGTCGAGAGTGCGGGTCAGCGGGAGGTCCTCACCCGGCAGGGCTTCTGCCGGATGCAGGGCTATCTGTTCGGCAAGCCGGTTCCGCCGGATGAGTTCGCCCTGGGGCTGGACCTTCGGCGCATCACGCCCAGGGCCGGCTTTCCGGCCGAGGGAGCCCGCTGATGGAACGAGTGTCCTCCATGCGAACCCTGGCCATCTTCGTCACCGCCGGTCTGAGCCTGCTGGCCGTGGTGGGCGACTACTTCCTCAAGCGGGCGAGCTCCGAGGATGCGCCGTTCCGAACCGGGACGTTCCTCATCGGTTTCGTGATCTACGCTTCGACCGCGTTCGGCACGGTGTTCGTGTTCCGCCACCTGAAGCTCGCCACCTCGGGCGTCGTCTACGCGATGTGCCTGGTGCTGATGTTGACCGTGCTCGGCATCGTCGGGTTTCGAGAGACGCTGAAGCCCGGTGAGATGGTCGGCATCGCCATGGCGATCGGGGCGCTGGTGCTTCTCGCGCGGTTCGCCTGAGCCTGGGATGCCCAGCGACAAGGTGTTCGTCCGCCACGGCGCTCTCGGCCGAGGGATCTATGCCCGGATTCCGATCCGCGCCGGAGAATCCATCCTTACCTTTGATGGGCCGATTCTGTCCCATCAACAGGTCTTGGAGCTCGGCGAGGCACAGGCGTACACCATCCAGATCGGTCCGGACGAGTACGTCGATACCACCCAGCCCGGCCGATACACCAATCACTCCTGTGAGCCCAATGCCGGGATCGTGGGCGACCGGCTCCTCATCGCACTCCGGCACATCGCTCCGGGGGAAGAGATCCAGTTCGACTACTCCACCACCATGAGCGAGGATCACTGGACCATGGAGTGCCGGTGCGGTCGACCCAGCTGCCGCAATGTGGTGCTGGATTTCCATCTGTTGCCCGCCTCGCTGCAGACCCACTATATCCGGCTCGGCATCGTTCAGACCTTCATCGTGCGGGAGTGGCGCGCTAAAACCGGCAAGGACCGGCGGCCCACTCAGGCGACCCCCGTCGTTCACTTCCGCCGCGCGGAGGGTTTCTAACGCCGGCCTGCCTTGTCCCTCGCCGTCCCGCCTGATCTGCCATACATTCTCCGGCCCAATTCGCTTGTGTCTATCGGGCAGTGACGCTCGTCACCGCATCTCATCCTGTCCCGGTACGAAGTGTGTGACGACTATTTATCAGGAGTGGATCATGATGACCCATGTCTCACATGTCCTCCCCGCATTTGCGCTGGCGACTGCGCTCCTGGCCGGGTGTTCCGGCCGTTCAGCGTCACCGCCAGCTGATGGCATAGAGACCGGAGCCGCCGATAGTGCCGCGGCAGCGCGCGACTCCATCGCTCGCGCGTCGGAGCCCCATATTCTGCAAATTTCCAACGTGATGATCGGGAAGCGTCTGGGTGAGGGGAACCGAGTGGCGGAGCCTACGTTCCAATTTGCCCCGGCGGATACGGTCTACGTTTCAGTCTCCACCAAGGGACCACCGGAGAGCAGCACGCTCGCCGCCAAGTGGCTCTCCCAGAAGGGCAAGGTGATCGACTCGACCTCCAAGACACTCGAGGCCAAGGGCTCCCAGATCAGCGAGTTCCATGTCGCACCTCCGAAGGGCTGGCCTGAGGGTGTGTACCTGGTGACGATATACGGCAACGGCGACTCGATGGCCGCCAAGACTTTCCAGGTGAAGAAGTAGCTCAGCGGCGGGGTCTCATGGCGGCCTATTGGATCGTCAAGACTGACACGGACACTTACTCCTTCGACGATCTCCAGCGGGAGGGCCGTACCGTCTGGGATGGAGTCAGCAATGCGGTCGCGCTCAAGCATCTGCGATCGATGTCACCAGGCGATCGGGTGCTCGTCTATCACTCGGGCGATGAGAAGGCGATTGTTGGACTCGCCCGAGTGGTCAGTCCGCCGTACCAGGATCCCAAACGGGGCGATCCCAAACTGGTAGTGGTGGATCTCGAGGCGGACCGTCGCGTCCAACGTCCGGTGACGCTTGCGGCGATCAAGGCCGAACCCGCCTTCAAGGATCTGCCTCTGGTCCGCATGTCCCGGCTCTCGGTGGGCCCGGTGCCCGCTCCGCAATGGAAGCGATTGCTTGCGATGGGAGGAATTCGCGAGGCCGATTGACAATCCTCCGACCACGGGCAAGACTCTCTTCGGTGACCGGCAGTAACCGACGGCGAGACAGAGGTCCTCATTCATGGCGACAATGGCAGTCCGGACACCCACGTTGCCCCCGTGCGATCACGTCCCGCGGGCATACGTCGGGCCTTCCAAGCAGGAGGTCCTGGCGCTCCGGCGCCAGTATTGCCACCCCTCGACCTTCCTGTACTACCGCGACCCGCTCATGCTGGTCGAAGGGCACATGCAGTACCTCTTCGACGAAACCGGCCGGCGCTACCTCGATTTCTTCGCCGGTATCGTCACCGTCGCCTGCGGACATTCCCATCCCAAATTCGTGGCCCGAGTGCAGGCGCAGGTCGGAGCCCTGCAGCACGCCACCACGATCTATCTCCATCCCGGGTTTGCTCTCCTGGCCCAGCGCATTGCCGCCAAGATGCCCGCGGGGCTCGAGGTCACCTACTTCGTGAACAGCGGCAGCGAGGCGAACGACCTGGCCGTGTTGATGGCCCGATGCTACACCGGCCACGTCGATGTGATCGCGGTGCGCAACGGGTATCACGGAGGCTCGCCGTCCTCTCTGGCACTCACCTCGCACCACACCTGGAAGTTTCCCGCTCAGCCGAGCTTCGCGACCCACCATGCCGTCAACCCCGATCCCTACCGCAGCCCGTTCGAGGGCACACCGGAGGAGATCGCCACTCAGAGCGTGGCCGATATCCGGGATCTGATTCGCTATTCCACGCCGGGAAAAGTTGCCGCCTTCATCGCTGAGCCGATTCAGGGCGTGGGCGGCATCACCTCTGGTGCGCCCAATTACCTCGCCGAGGCCTATGCGGTTGTCCGGGCGCACGGCGGGCTCTGCATTGCCGACGAGGTGCAGACCGGCTTCGGGCGGACCGGTGAGCACTTCTGGGGTTTTCAGCATTCTGGAGTGGTTCCCGATATCGTGACCATGGCGAAGGGCATCGGCAACGGGGCACCCCTGGCCGCGGTCACCACCCGGCGGGAAATCGCCGAGGCCCTCACCCAACGCATTCACTTCAACACCTTTGGCGGCAATCCGGTCTCCATGGCCGCCGGCCTGGCGGTGCTGGACATCATCGAAGAGGATGGGCTCCAGCACAATGCCCTGGCGATGGGTCGCCGGCTCAAGGCCGGGCTCCAGGACGTGATGGCCCGGCACCCCCTGATCGGTGATGTTCGAGGGATGGGTCTGATGCTCGGCGTCGAACTGGTGCGCGATCGGGCCACGAGGGAGCCGGCGGCCCAGGAGACACTCGCGGTGTGGGAGGCGGCGCGCGAGCTGGGACTCCTGGTTGGAAAGGGTGGCCTGGACGGCAATGTGTTGCGAATCCAGCCACCGCTCTGCATCAACGCCGCGGACGTCGACTTCGCACTGGAAGTCCTGGACGAGGCGCTTTGTCGAACGAAACGATGAAACCGTAGGACCGATCCGGCGGCCTAACTCGAAAAGCCGATCCCCATCCGACTCAACACCCGAAGGAACAGGCCGGGACGGCCGCCCTTGTCCACCCGGCGCAGGGCCCGGGTAACGGCAGCTACCGCCCACGAGCGAACCGGCTCCGGCGGATAAGGAAACGGCTGGCGACGGACCAGCGCGAGGTCGAGCAAATCGCTGGGTCGATTCAACGCCAGATGTGCCAAGATGCGCCCCGCGAGCCGTGTGCTGCCCAGACCGTGTCCGGTGAATCCCAGGCCATAGACCACTCGTCCATCGAGTGCGGTTCCGAAGAAGGGTGTCAGCCGGGTCGTCGCGCAGATGGCACCGCCCCAGGCATAGGGAAATGCCAGTTCGCCAAGCGCGGGAAAGTGCCGCCGGAAACTGGCCCGCAGCGCGGCGTAGTGGGTGGGCGAGTGATCGCAGGATTGATCGACCCGGTTTCCCCGGTAGTAGGTCGCCTCGCTTGTTCCCCAGAGAATCCGGTTGTCGGGCGTGAGCCGGTAGTAATTGAAGAATGCCCTCGCGTCCGTCACGCCCTGCCTCCTGCTCCACCCGATTCGCGCGCGTTGTTTCTCACTCAGCGGTTCACTCACCAGGACATAGTCGTAGAGCGGGATGAAGCGGTGGGTGACGCTCGGCAGTAGATGGTGAGTGTAGGCACTGGTGGCGAGTACGATCTTTCTGGCCCGAAGGGTTCCGTTCTGGCTGTCGAGCTGGGCCGCTCCACCGGAAGATTTGAGCGCGTGCACTCGCGTGTGCTCGTACACGCGGACGCCAATGCGTTGCGCTTCTACCCGCAGACCGTCCACCAGCTTGACCGGATCGAGGATGCCGCCGCCCGACACGGATACTCCCCCGAGATACAGCGGCGAGTCGAGCTCATCCCGGATGGCCTGCCGGTCGAGCAGGCGGAACCCTTTCACGCCCAGGTACCCGGCGGCGGCAACGGTCCTGTCAGCTTCGTCCAGATGCGCTCTGGTGAGGGCCACCATCAGACGGCCGGTCGGCTCGTAGTTGCAGGCGATCCGGCGCTGCCGCAGGAACTCGAGCATCTCTGCGACGTTGGTTTCTCCCAACCGGGCTAGCCGCCGGGCTTCGTCGACCCCGAAATGCTCGATGGCCAGACCATGCCCGTGGTCAATCGTTTCCGAGAGCATCCCCGCATTTCGGCCGCTCCCGCCATACCCGGCGAGACCCTGATCCACGATGGCCACCCGCGCTGCGGGCTCCAGCTCTTTGAGAAAGAGAGCGGTCCAGAGACCGGTCAGCCCTGCGCCCACGATGGCGAGGTCCGCTTCGGCCGCTCCGGTCAGCAGAACCGGATCGCGGGGCGGCCGCTGGGCCAGCCAATAGCAGGCCTGTTCAATGGGGAGCATGAGAGCCAAGATACATCTCCCGAACAAACCCCGGCAGGGTGATTATATTCCGGCCTATGCCCAGCCCCCGATTTCAGGTGGTCGCCCCCTTCGAGCCCGCCGGCGACCAGCCCAAGGCCATCGCCGAGCTGACTGCGGGCCTCCAGAGAGGAGACAAGTATCAAACGCTGCTCGGGGTCACCGGCTCAGGCAAGACGATGACCCTGGCCCACACCATCGCCAACTACGGCAAGCCGACGCTGGTCCTCTCACACAACAAGACCCTGGCCGCCCAGCTCTACGGTGAGCTGCGCCAGTTCCTGCCCCAGAACGCGGTCGAATACTTCGTCTCCTATTACGACTACTACCAGCCTGAGGCCTACGTCCCGAGTACCGACGTGTACATCGAGAAGGATGCCTCCATCAACGAAGACATCGAAAGCCTGCGGCTACGGGCCACGTCCAGTCTGATGGAACGGGAGGACGTGGTCATCGTCGGCACCGTCAGCGCCATCTACGGTCTGGGTGACCCGGTCGAATACCGCAAGCTGATGGTGACCGTGCGGCGAGGGGAGCAACGGGGCCGCGATGCGATACTGAGCGAGCTGGTCAGAATCCAGTATGGGAGAAACGACGTCGCCTTCGAGCAGGGCACCTTCCGAGTGCGGGGCGATTCGATAGAGATCTTCCCCGCCTACGCCGAGCAGGCGATCCGGATCGAGCTCTGGGGTGACGAGGTGGAGCGGATCTGCAAGATCAACCCCCTCACCGGCGACACCATCGCCCAACTGGAGCAGTGCGCTATCTACCCCGCCCGGCATTTCGTCACCGAGCGCTACAAGATCGAGCGCGCGGTGCAGGCCATTCGGGCGGAGCTGGTCGAGCGGTTGGCCGAACTCAAGTCGGCAAACAAGCTGCTCGAGGCACAGCGGCTCGAGTCCCGGACCCAGTTTGACGTCGAGATGCTGCTCGAGGTGGGTACCTGCGCCGGCATCGAGAACTATTCCCGCCATCTGAGCGGACGGCGAGCCGGCGAGCGGCCCGCCTGCCTGCTGGACTACTTCCCGCCCGAGTTCCTGGTGGTGGTGGACGAGTCGCACGTGTCCCTGCCTCAGATCGGCGGGATGTACAATGGCGACCGGGCGCGGAAGCTCACCCTGGTCGAATACGGCTTCCGGCTCCCCTCGGCATTGGACAACCGCCCACTGCAGTTCGACGAATTCATGGCGCTCGCGCCCCAGATGATCAACCTGTCGGCCACTCCGGGTGACTACGAGCTCAGGCTGTCGCAGGGTGTGATCGTCGAGCAGATCATTCGTCCCACCGGTCTGGTCGATCCCGAGGTGGACGTCCGCCCAGTGCGGGGCCAGGTGGACGACCTGCTGCAGGAGATCCGGACCCGGGAAGCGCGCCGCGAGCGGGTGCTGGTCACCACCCTCACCAAGCGCATGGCGGAGGACTTGACCGACTATCTGCAACAGGCGGGGGTGCGCGTCCGGTATCTTCACTCCGACATCGACGCCATCGAGCGGATGGAGATCCTTCGCGGTCTCCGGCTGGGCGAGTTCGATGTGCTGGTGGGCATCAATCTCCTGCGCGAAGGCCTCGATCTGCCCGAGGTGTCACTGGTCGCCATCCTCGATGCCGATCAGGAGGGTTTTCTCCGTTCGGACCGGTCTCTGGTCCAGACCATTGGCCGGGCGGCCCGCAATTTGAATGGCCGAGCCATTCTCTACGCCGATCGGATCACCGGCTCCATGCAACGGGCGCTCGAGGAGATGAATCGCCGGCGCGACATTCAGCAGCGACACAACCAGGAGCATGGCATCACTCCGAGATCGATTGTGAAGTCGATGGAGGAAGTCCGGCTGGCCACCCACGTAGCCGACGCCCGGACCGAACGCCCCGACTCCAGGTTGGCCATCCAGCAGCGGGTCGATCTGCACGACCCCGCCAAACGGGCCGCGATGATCCAGTCGCTCGAGCGGCAGATGCGGGAGGCTGCCGCCAACCTCGAATTCGAGTTGGCTGCCGTGCTGCGCGACCAAGTGACCGAGCTCAAGGCTCTCTCCGCGCCCGATGTGCGCCGCCCGGAGCCCGCTCGAACGCGCCGTCGGGCGGGGGCGTGATTCGCTCGTTGACGCAGGCGCAGCTGGAGGCCGAAGGCGAGATGGTTGGGCGGTCTCTTGCGCCGGGTGCGGTGCTGACGTTCGAAGGCGATCTGGGGGCCGGCAAGACCACCATGGTCCAAGCAGTCGCTCGTGGCTTGGGCGTCACCGCTCCAGCCACCAGCCCAACGTATGCGCTGGTCCATCGCTATCAGGGACGGAGGGGCCCGGTCTTCCATCTGGACTGCTTCCGCTTGCGCACTCCGGACGAGGCGGCGGATCTCGACTGGGAGGGCTTGCTGAGCGAAGGAGATGCTATTCTGGTCGAGTGGCCGGAGCGGGCCGGTGGCTGGATTCCCCGTCCCACGCGGCGCTTTCGGCTGCATCATCTGGCCGACCCGGCGCTTCGAGGACTGGAGTCGCTCTGATGTGGCTCGCCATCGACACTGCCACGGATCAAGCCTCAGTGGCCCTGGGCCACTCGCGGGATGACGCGGTAGAGGAGAATTTGGCGGGGGCGCGACGCCACGCCGGTGCACTGGTCCCCATGATCGATCGCTTGCTGCGCCGCCGGCGGCTGAGCTTGAGCCAGCTCAGCGGATTGGCCATGAGCGACGGCCCCGGGAGTTTCACCGGACTGCGGGTGGGGGCAGCAGCGATGAAGGCTCTCAGCCAGGCGAGAGGACTGCCACTCTGGGTCGCCCCGTCACTTCTGGTCCGGGCTGCCGGACAGGCCGGGGAAGGGAAGCTGGTCCTCACGCTCGCGTATGCGCTGCGGGGCGAGATCTATGCCGCGGCGTATCGATTTGTGGGAGACCGGATCATGAGCCAACTTCCTCCCACGGTGACCCGGCCCGAGGCTCTTTCCTCGGCGATTCCTCGGCCCGATCTCCTGGTCGGCGACGCTCCGGCCGATCTGACTCTCCCATTGGAGGCCTGGATCGGACGATCCATGATCCGGCCACCTGATGGTGCGCCCAGCGCACGCCAGCTCATTGGACTGATCGGAAGGCCCGGCGGCGCGCGGGAGATCGCCGACGTGGAGCAGTGGGAGCCGCTGTATGGCAGGCCGGCCGAAGCGCAGGCACGCTGGGAGACGGCGCATGGACGCCCCTTACCGGATTCGGTCGGCAGCTCCAGCTGACGCGTCGGCCCTGGTCGGAATCGAGCGCCAGTGCTTCAGCGACCCATGGACCGAGGCCAGCTTCCGAGAGGCGCTCACCTCCTCCTGGTCGTTCGGTCTGGTGGCTCAGACGGCGCGCGGCATAGCCGGCTACCTGATCGGTCGGGAAGTGGCGGCCACGGGGGAGGTCCTGAATCTGGCGGTGGCTCCGGAATTTCGCCGCCGGGGACTGGGCAGCGCGCTGTTGCGGGCGGGAATTTCCGCGCTGCGGCAGCGCAAGGTCGGTGAGATCTTTCTCGAGGTGCGCGAATCCAACCACTCGGCCCAGGCCCTGTACCTCGGGCATGGCTTCCGGCCGGTGGGCCAGCGGTCCGCGTATTATCGGAATCCAAAGGAGGATGCGCTGGTCCTCCGGTTGGCGCTCGAGCAGCGTGCGTAGTGTTGGTACAACTAGCCTAAGTTTCGGTTCGCACGATATTCTGCGTGACCGGTACTATTCCCGGGACCACTCGAGTGGACCCAACGATCGAATCCTGGAGGTGCTTGTGAGCCGGAGCCTGAACAAAGTCATGCTGATTGGAAATCTGGGAGCGGACCCGGAGGTCCGCAGCACCTCCAACGGATCTCGAGTGGCCACGCTCTCCCTCGCCACCAGCCGCCAGTGGAAAAACCAGGCGGGAGAAAAGCAGGAAAAGACCGAATGGCACCGCGTCATTCTGTGGAACAACCGCAATTCAACCCTGGCCGATATCGCCGAGCGGTACTGCAAGAAGGGTGATAAGGTGTACATCGAGGGAAGCATTGAGTACCGGTCGTGGCAGGACCGGGAGGGGCAAACCCGGTACACCACCGAGATCACCGCGCGCGAGCTCATCATGCTTTCGGGCCGGGGTGATGGCTCGGAGTCGTACTCGCCGGCCGGCAAGGCCGCCGCTGGAGCCGCCGCCCAAAAGGGCACCGAGCAGTCGTTCGAGGACTTCCCCGAAGCGCTCGACGGCGAAGACGACGATCTGCCTTTCTGACCTGCCACACAGGCTCCCCAGCGGCGAGAGGGGGTCGGCCCTCTCGCCGCTTCGTTTCTCCAGTCCGGAGTGCCGATCGCCAGAGTAGCCGGTTGTGGCGGCTAGTGCCTGAATCCTAAGATATTGTGTAATAATGGCTTACATCGTATGCACCCCTTGGCGCTGAATTTGCCGCTGCTCCCCCTGAACCGGTCCTGACCCGCTCCATCTCCATACTCGACAACGACGTCGCTGGGAGATCCTGATGCCGCGTATGTTCCGCTGGAATTGGCTGGGCGCCTTGGCCCTGGCCGCTTGCCCAACCCTCGCGCTGGGGCAGGCCGCCGCGCCGCAGACCCACACCGTGCGCGCTGGCGATACGCTCTGGGATCTCGCCAAGCAATATCGGGGCGATCCGTTTCTCTGGCCCGATATCTACCGGATGAACACCAACGTGGTGGAAGATCCGCACTGGATCTATCCCGGCGAAGTGCTCCGTCTCTCCGCCTCCGCAGATGTAGCCTCGGTCCCGGCGGTGGATACCCCAGCGCCGACTGACAGCGCCCAGGCTCAGCCCGCGGACAGCGCCCCGGTGTTGGCTGCCGACACGGTCGCGTCGGCCGATACTACTGCCTCCATGGTGGCGGTGAGCCCCATCCCGGTCCCGGCCACGCCGGCGCCGGCCCCCCAGGACACGGCGGCCCCGGTCCCTGCCGTCGCGGTGGTGGACCAGACCCCGTCCGATGAGCGGACCCTGGCGCAGCTCACGGCGGCCTCCATCAAGGCCACCGAGGGAGAGGCGGCGCCATTGTTTGGTCCTCGTCATGGCGAACAGCTGACTGAAGACCTTCGCGCGACAACCGAGAAGCCATACCGCGCGCTTCGGGTCAGCGAATTCTTCTCTTCCGGATTTCTCACCGAGGACCAGTCGCTTCCCTTCGGGAAGGTGATCGGGCCGGTAACTCCTCAGCAGGTGAAGAGCCTGAGCGCCAACGTCAATGCCACCATCAACACCACTATCGCAGTGGATGCGCCGCGTGGCGCCACCTATCAGGTCGGTGACAGCCTGCTGCTGGCCATGATGGGACCCGAGCTCAAGCCGTACGGCGACGCTGTCGTGCCCACCGGACTTGCCCGCGTGGTGGATACCGTCTCCGGACGGTATGTGGCGACGGTGGTCGCGGTGTACGGTCCGATCCGTGAAGGCCAGCTGGTCATGCCGGCCGAGAAGTTCACTCCGTCCGGCAACGCGCGTGCGCTACCGGTGAGCGAAGGCGTGGTGGCCCACCTGATCGGCGGGCCCGGCCGCCAGGATCTGAAGGCGCCGCAAATGGTGGTATTCCTGGACAAGGGTCGCCAGGACGGGGTTGCCCCGGGCGATCTGTTCGAGGCCCGGCGGCGGCCGGCCCGCATGAGCGACGGCTCGCAGCGGGTGGATGAGCTCATGGCTACCATGCAGGTGGTTCATGTGCGGGACCACACCGCCACCGCGCGTCTCATCAACATCCTCTCGCCGGACATCGCCGCCGGCACCAAGCTTCGGCAGGTCGCGAAACTTCCCTCCTAAGGCCACCGAGGGCGCTTAGGGCGAGACGGGCAGGGGCGGTGTACCGCTCCTGTCCGTTTTCACTTTCTCAGATCCGGTTCCTTCCAGCGATTCCTTCCGTAGGGCGGGCATCTCTATATTGCGGGGCGGTTCATTCCCCCTGACCACCCAGTTGCTTCCCGCAGGAGAGCGCATGGCGAGACGCACCCAATGAGCGGGCGAGTATTGGTCACCGGAGGTGCCGGCTTCATCGGCTCACACATCGCCGAGGCGTATCTGAAGGCCGGTTGGGAGGTCGTGATCGTGGACGATCTTTCCCGAGGTCACGAACGCAACCTGCCCGAGGGTGCTCAATTCATCCGGGCCGACATCGCCTCACCCGAGGCGCGCCGCCTGGTGGCGACGGGGCGATTCGACGTGCTGAACCACCATGCTGCGCAGATCGACGTGCGGATCTCGGTCGATTGCCCGGCGATGGATGCCGGTATCAACGTCGTCGGCTTGGTCAATCTGCTGGAGGGCGCGGGCGAGGGTAGAGTGAAGCGGGTGGTCTTCGCGAGCAGCGGCGGCGTGGTATATGGAGACCCGGAGGTGGTCCCCACGCCGGAGACGGCCCCGAAAGGACCCATCTCGCCCTACGGCGTCAGCAAGCTCTCCGGCGAGTACTATCTCCGAGCCCTGGGACTGCTGCGCGGCTTCGACGGTGTCGCCATGCGCTACTCCAACGTGTTCGGGCCGCGACAGGACCCGAAGTCGGAAGCGGGAGTGGTGTCGATTTTCGTCTCCCGTCTGCTGGAGGGTCAGCCGCTGACGGTCTTCGGCGACGGCCGCCAGACCCGCGACTACGTCTACGTGAAGGACGTGGCGCGGGCGAACGTACTGGCGAGTACCGCGGCGATGCCTAAGGGCGGCGACATCGATGCGACCGCGCTCAACATCGCTACCTCAGTCCAGCGCAGCGTGCTGGAGCTGGCCGATGCGGTGGGCGGGGCCATGAAGCAGAAGCCGGTGCTGGAATTCGCCCCTCCCAGGGCAGGCGAACTCCTGCGCAGCGCGCTCGATATCCGCAAGGCGCGTCAGGTTCTCGGCTGGGCCCCGGAACACGATTTCGATCACGGCCTCCGCGAGCTCATTCACTGGTTTCGAGAGGAGGCGAAGTGATGGTTCAAGCCGGTGGTGCGGTGCCGCGGTCGGCCATCGAACTGGTTCTCACCGCAAGCATCGAAACCAAGATCGTCCTCATCATCACGGCCGTTTTTTCCC
>DATBKD010000011.1:0-7321 GCA_036556025.1 Gemmatimonadales bacterium
ACGTCAACCCAGACGGGACCTTCAACCTGGAGCTGTGGAAGTCCCGGATCGATCTCTACCGGGACGTGGACTTCGGCCCCTACGTCACCGAGGGGTTGGTGCTGGCCCACTTCCTTATAGATGAGCCCGGGGCGGCCACAACCTGGGGAGGGCAGCAGATCAGTCGGGCCACCATCGAGGAAATGGCCGGCTACTCCAAGTCCCTCTGGCCGGCCCTGCCCACGGCGGTACGGGCCCCGCCCCAGTGGCTGGGCGCGGGTGACACTACCTATCAGAGCCTGGACGTCGCGTGGGCCCAATGGGCCGGGCCGCTCCACGGGGCGGGCAAGGGCCTCACGCCGGAGGAATTCCGGGACAAGAACGTCGCCCTGGCGAAACAGCTCGGCCTGGGTTTGGTGTTCGGGGTCAACTACCTGAACGGTGGGGATGGATCCAGCGGCATTGCCGGCACCGCGAGCCATCCGGGCGACTGGGAGATGTCCGTGGCGGAGCTGGTCCACGTCGGAACCGTGCTGGCGCAGGCGCCGTACTCCTGCGCCTACCTGAGCTGGCACTACACGCCCGACTTCGCCGGACGGACCGATGTACGCGCCGCCCTGGATTCGGTCGCCGCCGTCGCGGCGGGCCGAGGCGGAACGACGTGCTTGCGCCACGACTCGACCTGAGTGACCGAGTCCGGACGCTCCCTCCTGCGGCTGCTCGTTGCGCTTCTCTCCGCCGCATGCGTCGGCGGGAAGGCGGTCACCACCCCGTCGGGCTCAGTGCAGGGGTGTTGTCCGATCATTCCCGCGCCACGTCACCTCCAGGCTACCCCGGGCGAGTTCCGGCTGAACCGGGCGACGCGGATCGTGCTCTCCGATACAGGGAGCACCGGCCTGCGTGGGATGGCCGAGCTGCTGATCGCTCCCCTGCGCGCGGGCTCCGGCCTGCCGCTGTGGATCTCTCGGGAACCGGTTGACCAGATCCGGGACAACGCGATCGTGCTTCGGCTTCGTGGGGGGGATGCCGCAGCACCATTGGAGAGCTATCGGCTGAGCGTCACCCCACGCGGTGTGATGCTCTCGGCTCCGACCCCTGTCGGACTGTTTCACGGGCTTCAAACTCTTCGTCAGCTTCTCCCGGCCGAGATCGAGGAGTCGGCTCGGATCCCGTCGCACTCTCCTGTGCGCTGGGCTCTCCCGGCGTTAGAGATCGAAGATGCTCCCCGCTTTCCGTATCGTGGCATCCTCCTGGATGTGGCGCGCTGGTTTTATCCACCTGAGTTCATCAAGAAAGTCATCGACCTCCTCGCGCTCTATAAGCTCAACACGCTGCATCTCCACCTGACCGACGACCAGGGCTGGCGGCTCGAGATCAGGAAATATCCGCTGCTTACCCAGATCGGGGCATGGCGGAGAGAGACAATCGTAGGACAGCATTTCGATCCGTATGTCGGCGATGGCAAGCCTCACGGCGGTTTTTACACCCAGCAGGAGATGCGCGAGCTCGTCGCGTATGCCGCGGCCCGCCACATCACCATCATTCCCGAGATCGAGATGCCGGGGCACGCACGGGCCGCTCTGGCCGCTTACCCGGAGCTCTCCTGCACCGGTGGACCTTTCGAAGTATCGACCAGGTGGGGAGTGCACCAGGACATCTTCTGCCCCAGCGAGCGGACCTTCGGGTTTCTCGAGGATGTCCTGCTCGAAGTCATGCAGGTCTTTCCCAGCAGGTACATCCACATCGGCGGCGACGAGGTGCCGAAAGACCAGTGGAAAGCGAGTCCGGTCGCCCAGGAGGTGATCCGCCGCGAGGGACTCGCCAACGAGGAGGAGCTACAGAGCTACTTCATCCGCCGCATTGAGGCCTTCCTGCGTGCCCACGGCCGGCGGCTTATCGGTTGGGACGAGATCCTCGAGGGAGGGCTCGCTCCCGAGGCGACAGTGATGTCCTGGCGCGGAATGGCTGGAGGAATCGATGCGGCCCGGCAGGGCCACGACGTCATTATGACTCCGACCGATCACGCCTACCTCGATTATTACCAGGGAGACCCTGCTGGAGAGCCGCTGGCCATCGGCGGCTTCCTTCCTCTCGACACGGTGTACGCCTTCGAACCGATGCCCCAGGGATTGACGCCCGCCCAGGCGGTGCACGTGCTGGGAGGCCAGGGGAGTCTGTGGACCGAGTACATCCCGACACCCGCACAAGCGGAGTACATGCTTCTCCCGCGGATGCTGGCGCTGGCTGAGGCTCTCTGGTCGCCGCGGGAAGCGCGGAGCTGGGGACGTTTTGTCGCCCGACTGCCGGCCCACTTTACGCGATTGGAGGCGCTTCGAGTCGAGTACCGGGTTCCGGAGCCGGGTGGGCTCGGCTGGGATCGCCAGGTGCTGGAGGACCAGTTCCGGATGTCGATGAGCCCGCCTTTCCCCGGTGCCGTCATCCACTTCACCACCGACGGATCCGATCCCACCGTCCGCTCGCCCCGATACACTGGTCCTGTCGAGATCCGCCTCGGCGCTTCGCCTGTGATTGTGAGTGCGAGGACATTCCTGCCGAGCGGTCGACGCAGCCCGGTGGCCCGCGCCCGGATCGCGCGCGCGACCTGGCATGAGCCGGTCGCCGCTCGGCCTGAAGACCTTCAGCCAGGTCTGTCGTACGGGTACGTCGAGGGTGCGTTCCGGTCAGCCGACGAGGTCACCCGGGGCAAGCCCGTGCGGGTGGGGACCGTCTCCCGAGTGGAGCTCCGCGGCGACGAGCGAGCCGAGGATTACGGTTTGCGTTTGTCTGGGCTGCTTTGTCCTCCCGACGACGGGTTGTACACCTTCTACCTCTCCTCCGACGACGGAGCCAAGCTTCGCATTGACCGCGCTCTCGTGATAGACCGCGATGGGCCCCAGCCCCAGAGCGAAACCCCCGGCCAGACTGCACTCCGGGCGGGCTGTCATGCTCTCGAGGTGGTGTTCTTTCAGGCAAGCGGGGCGGCTCGGCTCCACCTCGAACTCTCCGCACCAGACTTGCCCAAGGAGCCCGTGCCCGACCGGTGGTACGCGCACCAGGGCGCAGCCCCCTAGCCGTGGACGCCGTCGACTTGACCACCCTCACACCACGCCTCTAGGCTCCGGAAGGCGGTTGATCCTGCCAGCCAAAGCCACGGCGTGTTCAGTGCACCTGACGTCTGCGTGGGGGAACCTGACGTGACCCTTGAGGAGATGGAGATTCTGAAGATGCTCCGCGGCACCGACTTCCAGGCCTTCTTCCCGACGGGTCGAAGCATCGCTGCGGCGGAGACGTTTGATGTGCTCGTGGAATCGCTGCGGCGAATGCAGCAGTCCCGATGGATCGAGCTCGAAGTCGAGACCTCCAAAGCCACGGTGGGTCCCTATCAGCGGAAGTACAAGGCCGCTATCGCTCGCTGCACGGACAGGGGGCGAGAAGAGCTCAAGCTGCTAGGGGAGTGACCCAGGCTGGCCAGGCCACGAATTTCAGGCGGGCATAAAAGAGACCTGAAGTGGTCCGATACCTGCTGATGGCTTTCCCTCCGTTACTTGGGCTGGGAAGCCACTGTGGAACTTCTGGTAAGAGCCTTAACGCTTTACGCCTGGTACGCGACGATCGTCTCGGTTTGCCTCGGTGTCCTTCTAGCTGTCCACTGCGTCGCTCCCCATGTCCGAAAATGGAGAACGCGGAGTAGGGGTCCAGGCCAGACACCGCGGTTGTAGCGCCTTGTGTAAGCGATTCTCCCCTAAGATGTTTCCTTCGTCGAGGGGGGCGTAGCTCAGTTGGTAGAGCAAGGGACTTTTAATCCCTAGGTCGTGGGTTCGAGTCCCACCGCCCTCACTCCACATCCGTCCTCCCACTGCCTGCGTCGTGACCGAGCCGCGCAGTCCTAACGAGCTTCCGTGAACGTCCTGGTCGTTGATATCGGAGGCAGGCAGGTGAAGGTGCTCGCCACGGGGCAGCGCCAACCAAGGAAGTTCGTATCCGGGCCGACGCTGACGCCCGCGAAGATGACCGACGGGGTCAAGAAGATTGCCCGGGGATGGAAGTATGACGTGGTTGCCATGGGCTACCCCGGGGTCGTGCTCCAAGGCCGCCCCATCGTGGAACCTCACAACCTCGGCAAGGGATGGGTCAACTTCGACTATCAGGCCGGGTTCGGGCTGCCAGTCAAGATCATCAATGACGCGGCCATGCAGGCGCTCGGCAGTTATCGCGGCGGCAGGATGCTCTTCCTCGGGTTGGGCACGGGCCTCGGATCCACCCTCATCGTCGACGGCCTCGTCGAACCGATGGAGCTCGGGCACCTGCCATACAGGAAGGGAACCTACGAGGACTACGTCGGACAGCGCGGCCTCGAGAAGCGGGGAAAGACCAAATGGCGTCGCTCTGTTGCGGACGTGGTTGCCAGGCTCGCTGCGGCCCTCGAGCCCGATGACGTCGTGCTCGGCGGCGGGAACGTCAGAAAGCTGAAGGAGCTCCCCCCAGGCAGCCGCGCCGGCGACAACACCAACGCCTTCGTGGGCGGGTTCCGCCTCTGGGAAAAAGATACCGTGCCAGACTCCCCGACCTCGCTCGGTGAAACCAAGATCACAGGACAGATGCGGGGCCTCTGACCAGCACCACCACGGATCGTGGCTCCGCGGGTGCCTGTTCCCAGTCGACAATATCGCAGGGAGACTCGAGGGAGCTGTCGATCCAACGCCGCCATGGTTCCGGAGCGCCCGGTCCCAGCGCTGAGCTCGAAATCGAGCGGTTCCAGGGCGTCGGAATGCGCGGGGGTCAGGTGACGGTCGCCTTCTCCCGATGGCCGCCGAATTCGTAGCGGAGCGCCGAGAGCACCTTGTCGGCGAATTCCGCCTCGCCCCGCGAGCTGAACCGTTGGTACAGCGCCGCAGTCAGGACGTGGGCGGGGACCGCCTCGTCGATCGCGGCCTTGATGGTCCATCTTCCCTCACCAGAGTCGGAGACCCGACCCTGGAAGCCCTCGAGCTCCGGGTCCTTGATGAGGGCCGATGCCGAGAGGTCAAGCAGCCAGGAGGCAATGACGCTGCCGCGCCGCCACAGTTCGGTGATGTCCGACAGGTTGAGGTCGTACTGGTAGTGCTCGGGATCGCGCAGCGGTGTCGTTTCCGCATCGGCGCTGTGTTCCTGCCGTTTGCCGATATTGGCCGACCGCAAGATCCCGAGCCCCTCGGCGTAGGCGGCCATGATCCCGTACTCGATCCCGTTATGGACCATCTTGACGAAATGGCCCGCGCCGTTGGGACCGCAGTGGAGATACCCCTGCTCGGAGGTGCCGTTGACCTTCTCGCGTCCGGGGGTACGGGCGATGTCCCCAACGCCGGGCGCCAGCCGAGCGAAGATGGGATCGAGGCGCTCGACTGCTTCCGGCTCACCCCCGATCATCATGCAGTAGCCGCGTTCCAGGCCCCAGACGCCGCCGCTGGTGCCCACATCGACGTAGTGGATCCCCTTCGCCGCGAGCTCCTTGGCCCGCCGAAGGTCATCGATGTAGTAGGAGTTGCCCCCGTCGATGAGGGTGTCGCCTTGTTCGAGCAGCGGTAACAGGTCGGCGATGGTGGTATCGACCACGGCCGCCGGCACCATCAGCCACACGGCCCTCGGCTTCTGCAGCTTCTTCACCAGGTCCGCCAGGGAGGAGGCACCCACCGCCTTCTCCTGAGTCAGCTCCTTCACCGCCTTGGGTGACCGGTCGAAGACCACACACTGATGTCCACCCTGGATAAGCCGCCGCACCATGTTGGCGCCCATGCGGCCCAGTCCGATCATTCCGAGTTGCATCGCTCACTCCTTTACGAGCCAACTGTTCGGCCGTACTCACGTGTTGGACGCCTCGAAAATGCTCTGGATCGAGGCATCCAGCAGGGCGTTGTATTCGGCATTCGATTGCCCGGCGGACAGGCCCTCGACCAGCGCCCGCGAAAAGCTCGCCACGACGCCGTGATTTCGGCGCAAGCGGCTGTTGCCTTCCTCCCGAGTGTACCCGCCCGACAGCGCAACCACCCTCAGGACGCGGGGATGACTGACCAACTCGGCGTAGAGGTCATCCTTCTCCGGCAAGGTCAGCTTGAGCATGACGGTCTGACCGTCGGGCAGGGCGTCGAGCTGCGTCAGGAGGGCCGCCTTGAGCATCTCTTCGGCCCGGGCCTTGTCCGGGGAGTGAATATCTACTTCCGGCTCCACGATCGGCACGAAGCCCGCGGCGATGATCTGACGAGCCGCCTCGAACTGCTGGGCCACGATGTCCTTGATGCCCGCGGCGTTGGCCTGCTTGATGAACGAGCGCATCTTGGTTCCGAAAATCCGCTTCGCCTTGGCCCGATCGAGCAACTTCCCGAGCTCGGGCATCGGCTTCATCAGCTGGACACCGCGGCTCTCGGGGGCCAGGCCCTTATCCACTTTCACAAACGGGACGACCCGTTTCACGTTCCAGAGGTAGTCCGCGGTGGGCAGTCCCTCGACGTCACGATCCATGGTGTTCTCGAACAGGATGGCGCCGATGACCCGCTCCCCGGTGAAGGCGGGGCTGGTCATGATGCGCGTCCGCATCTGATGCATGAGCGTGAACATCTGCTCGTCGTTGGCCCATGCGTCTTCCTTGATGCCGTAGGCGCGCAAGGCGCCTGGAGTGCTGCCGCCGCTTTGATCCAACGCCGCGACGAATCCGGGGTGGGTCCGCATCTGCTGCAGCTGGTCTTTGAAGTCGCTCATCTCGCGTTTCATCGCTCGGCGTCCTTCTGCTTCCGGTAGCGTCGGATCAGGTTGTTGGTTGAGCTGTCGTGTCCCAGCTTCGGCTCGCTCGGACTCTCGAGCTCGGGGATGATGCGCTGGGCCAGCGCCTTTCCCAGCTCCACGCCCCACTGGTCGAAGGAGTCGATGGTGTGCCCTCGGCTTCGACCTGCTCGGGAGTCTTGCCGAACGCGAGCGCTTCGGTCTGGGATCTTGTCGCCGGCGAACATCGCGTCGATCCGTGCGCGCAAGCCGGATTCCTCAGCCAGCCGGAAGGCGCCGGCTGCCTCGGCGGTCAGTCGCTCGCCGCGATTAGGGTCATCCTTGAAGAGGCTCCGCAGATGGACATCCCGGACTTGCTGGTAATGCGCCTCGAGGGCTGTCCAAGCCGGACGCGCCGTCAACGGCCCGCTGCCGGCACTCACGGCAATCCCTGCACTCATGGGGCCACCCCTTTCGTCGTTTCTTCATCCTTGCGCATGAGCCTCGGCATCGCGGGACGGCAGCGAGGTTCCAGGCGGAGCGGTGGCACGACGATCCTGCTAGAATATGGGTGCCGACTCCGACGGGGGGACAGCCCCGACGTGGTGCG
>DATBKD010000012.1:0-3591 GCA_036556025.1 Gemmatimonadales bacterium
CGTCGAGCTGGCGCCCCCGGTCCTGGCGCGTGCGCTGGAGCCATTTCCCGTGCCGGTCCGGACGCTCGACGCGCTACACCTGGCGACCATGGACTTTCTTCGGGCCCACGGGCAGGCGCTGGAGCTGGCCAGCTACGACGAACGTTTGCTCGCGGGGGCTCGCGCGCTCCAGATCCCGACCCGTAGGATCTGAGTCCCCTCGCCGGACGCGCTTCATTGCCGGCAAAAGGGCCGTCTTTCGCCACAGCCTGCCCCTTGAACTCCCCCGCCTGACCGCCTACCCTCACCGCGTCCCATCCCCGAACCGGGGGAGGCGCACATGAAGTCGGGAAAGGCCGCTCTCCTCATACTCGTCGCGATTGGAGTGCTAGTTACGCCGCCCGCGGCCGAGACGCAGCAGGCGGGCAAGCTGCACCGAGTCGGCGTGTTCGTCGTGTCGGACGGGTACCAGAGCAATGTCAATGCCTTCCGAGGCGGCCTTCGCGACCTCGGGTATGTCGAGGGAATGAACCTGGTCATCGAATACCGCGGTGCCGAAGGCCGGTACGATCGGCTGGGCGAGCTTGCCGCGGAACTGCTGCAGCTCAACCCTGAGGTGGTCGTTACCCACTCGGTGCCGGGGACGCGCGCGGTCGAGGCAATCTCGAAGACGCTGCCCATCGTCATGGCGACGGTCGGCGACGCCGTTGAGACCGGGCTCGTGAAGAGTCTCGCCCGCCCCGGCGGCAACATCACGGGGCTGTCGTTTTTCTTTCCCGCGCTCATCGCCAAGCGCCTTGAGCTTCTGAAGGAGGCCGTACCGAGCCTTACCCGGGTTGCACTATTCGTGAACCCCGACAATCCCGGCCATCAACGGGTGCAGATGCTCGCGCCGCTCTGGACAACTGCGCGATCCCTGGGGTTGGAGGTCGAGCGGGCTGATGTCCGCGGGCGTGAGGAGGTTGACAGTGTCTTCGCGACGATAAGCAGGCGCCGGGTGCAAGGAGTGGTCGTCCTGGAGGACGGCGTCCTGAACTCTCACGCCGACGCGATCGTCGACCTAGCGACGCGGAGTCGCCTCGCCACGATCGGGTTCAAGCCCGTGGCGATGGCGGGTGGTCTCATGGGCTATGCTGCGGATCATCGCGACATGTGGCGCCGGGCGGCAATATTTGTCGACAAGATCCTGAAGGGAGCCAAGCCGGCGGACCTCCCGATCGAGCAGGCCACCAAGTTCGATCTGGTCATCAACCTCAAGACCGCCAGGGCCCTCGGGCTTACGATCCCGCCGTCACTGCTGCTGCGGGCGGATCAGGTCATCGAATAGGAGAAAAGATGAGGGATCGCACACGCCGCGAATTCGTGAGTGGACTCACGCTGGCCGGGACGGCCGGTCTACTGGGGGTGCTTCCTGGGACCGCGAGCGCGAAGCCGCCGCCCGAGACGACGACCCTCCGAATCGCGGAAGGCCGGCCGGGGATCTGCATCGCGCCCCAGTATGTTGCGGCCGATCTACTCCGCAGTGAAGGATTCACCGATGTCCAGTATCTATCGAAGGCCACGCTCGCCGAGCGTTTGCAGGCGTTGGCCACCGGCGAGGCCCAAATGACCGTGACGTTCGTCCCGTCGCTGATTTCGCGTGTCGACGCCGGAGACCCGATCATCGTGCTTGCGGGCTCTCATGTCGGATGCTTCGAGCTGTTCGGGACGGAGCGTGTCGGGGCGATCCGGGACCTCAAGGGCAAGTCGGTGGCGATCTCGGGAAAGGGGGGGGCTGACCACCTCTTTCTCTCGGTGATCCTGCTCCAGCTCGGTCTCGACCCTCGTCGGGATGTCAATTTGGTCGTGAGCCCACCCGCCGGTACGATCCGTCTCCTGACTGAGGGCAAGATCGATGCGGTTTTGCATTTCCCACCGGCCCCGCAGGAGTTCCGGGCTCGGAAGATCGGCCATGTCATTCTGAACAGCAGCATCGACCGCCCCTGGTCGCAGTACTTTTGCTGTGTCGTGGCCGCGCACCGCGACTTCGTCAGGAAGCACCCGGTGGCGACAAAACGGGCCGTCCGGGCGATTGTGAAGGCCGCTGACGTCTGCGCGCTCGAGCCCGAGCGGACCGCACGGTTCCTCGTCGACAAGGGCTACGCGGAGCGCTACGACTATGCACTCCAGGCTCTTCGGGACGTGCCGTACGCCAAGTGGCGCGAGTACAATCCCGAGGACGCGGTCCGCTTCTACTCCCTCCGCCTCCACGAAGCTGGCCTCATCAAGTCGAGCCCTCAAAAGATCCTGACCCAGGGCACCGACTGGCGGTTCCTCAACGAGCTGAAGAAGGAGTTGAAGGGGTGAAAGGGCGGGGCTCCCGCTAGAATTTCGAGGCCGGCAGAAGGCGCAAGACCGCCCGTTCTGGCGGGCTGCCGACCGGGGCACTCAGCAACGGAAGGTGCCCGGCAAAGCACACGAGCGAGGCGACTGGTGGGTTCGTTGGGCCTGCGAGCACGGACACCTCCACCGCTCCCTGGTCGGCCCCAAGAGCCTCTCCCAAAAGGAGGCAGAGCGACATCGCCTTGAGCGTCCCTGCCCTGCCCGTGAGACGAGACCAGACCGATACCTTCTTGGCGATGTGATTGACGAACCCTGAAGAATGCGAAGGCGCAAAAGCGCTCTTGGAAGGAGGACGAGCGGTACGGCAAGGCCTGGAAGGCTCGTTTTGGCCGTCGCGCTCCAAGAACGGCGAAGCCCGGTATATCCCGATGACGTCTACCGTGCGGGCTTTCATCGGCAAGCGGCCCCGCTCCCTGAACGCCTCTGCCCTGGTGTTCCCCAACGGGGAAGGCAAGCGTGACCTGCGCTGGGCTGAAAAGGGCTTTCCTACGGCTCTCAGCGCCTCCAAGATCGACGATTTCCGCCTCCACGACCTGCGTCATACCTTCGCCTCCCGGTTGGCGATGGCGGGCGTCGATTTGTTGACGATTAAGGACCTCGGCGGGTGGAAGTCACTCCCTATGGTCCAACGCTACGCGCACCTTTCACCGTCCCATCGGAAAGAGGCTATTGAGCGCCTTAGCAGCCCCACGACGACGCCCGTAAAGCGCCAGGCCGTCAAAAACTGAAGTAGCACCGTGATTAGCACCCAGGTCGTTGGTCGGGACGATCAGGTGGGATGTAAATGATTGAACAACAACGGAGCCGGGGGCGGGAGTCGAACCCGCGACCTACTGATTACGAATCAGTTGCTCTGCCTCTGAGCTACCCCGGCGTTCCGAGGACGTACGATGGCAACGCGCTCGATTCTACCATTCTGGCCGAGGCCGGGTTGCCGGTGGGCGGATCGCGCGCGCCCCGGAGCTAAGGCTGCTTGCGCAGCGACAGCGTGCGGACGACCTGATCCGGCCCCGCCCCGCTCCCCTGCAGCGTCGGACCGCTGAGCCGCAGCGAGTAGGTGATCGGCTGGGCGCGTTCCCCGTAGGTCCCCGCGAGGGTGACGTCCCCGAAGTAGTGGGTCACGGTGCCCGAGCCCTGGAGATCCTGGCCGACCTCCATGGTCCAGCGCAGCTGGCCGCCCTCGTCCCACATCCGCACAGTGGCCGGGAGCTGCGCGGCGGGGCTGGCCGC
>DATBKD010000013.1:0-6134 GCA_036556025.1 Gemmatimonadales bacterium
CAGCGTCAGGGTGAAGCCGAGACGCAGGAGGCGGTGTGGCGTGGAAGGCATCGACGGCTCCTTGTCGCCGGGAGCCCCCGAACCGCCACGATGTGCAACTCTGTGGACCAGCGGCGAACCACCAGGCTGTGGGGATCGGTCAGCCAACGATCCACTGATTACCGTTCGGAGCGGTGGGGCCTTGCAATCGATCGAGCAGCAGAGCGGATGAAGACCCGACGAGCAGTCAGCCAGCCGGGAACCGTGGGGTCCGCTGCAATTCGCGTGCTCGTAGTGCCGTTTCTTGCACTGCAGATTAAGACCAGAACGAGCATTGCGTTAGCCCAGATCACGAGCCCTCGGCCAGACTGACGGCCGAAGACGGTGTAGTGATGCCTCCACGCACCTGTGGCATTTATTGCACTGCTCCCCACGAAGATTGGAGGGACGGCCCGCATCTATGTACCTGTGCGGCGGCGGGTTCACTGACTCACACACCCGCCAGATACGAGAAGCCCGGCACGAAGTCGTTGCCGGGCTCCATTCCTGGGCTCGAACCAGGACTCTCCTGATCCAGAGGGGCCACGGTAACCACCCGAATTCCGGCAACTTGCCACCATTTACGCGAGTTCGTGTCATCCGATGCTGGAATTTGAGGCGTTCATGCTGGACTTTGCCGCTCTTTACTCGCTCAAATGTCGGAGTTTGCCGATCCCCTTGAGTGCCAGTCCCATACGCCAGTGAGCTTACCCTCGCTCCGCAAGACTGAGCGACGCTGCACTGCAGCACAACTGAAGCATCCTCACTGGGGAGTCCTATGCGAGGGTAGACTGAGCGCCAGATGAGGACGCTGTGAGAGGAAAGTGAGCCCCGCCGCTTAGCGTGGGGGCCAGACTCGCCTGCCTGCAAGGCAGCTCGCAGTCAGCAACCCTCACGCCTGTTCGGAGGTCACAATGTGGCTCAGCCTTCCTCGTCTCGTGGGAGTCCTCTCCCCATTCCCGATCCTCATCGCCTGCGCTTCAGCTGGCGCCCGCGATGCCAACGTGATCACCGCCCCCGAGCTCAGCCGTAGCAAGGCTCGGAATGCCTACGACGCGATCCGTCAGATCCGCCCCGAAATGCTCCGGACCCGGGATCCCGGTGCCGTCGTGTACTTCAAGGCCCGCCAGCCCGTTGTCGCCGTGGACAACACCCTCGTCGGAGGGGTCGAGGTGCTACGAACCCTTCCCACCGGCAAGGTGGCCCGGATCGAATACGTCAGCTCTTGGGTGGCGGCCAAGAGATATGGGACGGGATTCGGGAACGGAGTGATGCTCATCGAAACTCGGGCCGATTCGGAACCCGAATTCGCAGCTGGGCGGAGCAACTCCCGCTGAGAGCCAAGTGCATCCGGGAGGAGCTCGCCGCCCGAGCGATCCGTCAGCACCGATGGCAGCCCGGGCCCTGCTCCGTCCCCGGTCCGCCGGACCAGGACAGTGCCGATGCATCCAGAGGCGCACGCTGAGCTACGCCGATGTTCGGAAAGAGCAGGGGCCATCGGCAGCGCCCTGCTCCTTCCCCATCCCCGGCAGGAGCAGCGGCCGGACCAGCAGGTCAGTCGGCATCTGGCGGCTTGGTGGCTGAAGGAGGCATTCCGGCGGGGCAAACTCCAGAAGCCTGATGGGAGCCCGTGGCATACCTCAGGCGGTGTTGGTCCACTGAGCGAAGCACCTTCCGCCGAACGATGTCGCGGGAGGGTGGCCGGACACTGGGACGCTCCGTCCGTGGAACCTCACGGAGCGACTCGCTCACTGACTCACACACAGCGACTCACACACCTCGCAGATAAGGCAAAGCCCGGCACGACCGAAGTCGTTGCCGGGCTTGATTGCCCCTCCTGGGCTCGAACCAGGACTCTCCTGATACAGAGTCCTCCGGCCGGGGCAACCTTTCCGGACAGCTTGTTGGGAACCGGCCACCTTCCGAGCATCGGTGCCCGCTTCCCCGCCGTCGTTTGCCCGGTTGTGCCCGGATAAAACTACGGCGGTCCTGGCTGACTTGATCCGGAATAAGCCTGAGGGCGAGCGACACTTCCTGGCAATCGGCGATCATCTACGACACATTCTAGTCATCCCCGCCAGGCTTTGCTGTGACCACAGTCGACTTGCTCCTCAACGACGCCCTGCGCGACCGCTATGTGATCGAGCGAGAGCTCGGCCGCGGCGGCATGGCCACGGTCTACCTTGCACAGGACTGCCGGCATCACCGTCCTGTCGCCATCAAAGTACTCCACCCTGAGCTTGCCCGGGCAGTAGGGTCGGAGCGCTTTCTCCACGAAATCGAGATTATAGCGCAGCTTCAGCATCCTCACATTCTCCCACTGCATGATTCCGGCGAGGGAGGGGGGCTCCTCTACTTCGTCATGCCCTATGTGGCAGGTGAGTCGCTGCGTAACCGGCTGGCTCGGGAAAGGCAGCTCCCGCTTGACGAGGCACTCGAGATCGCCCGGCAAGTGGCCTCGGCGCTCGCCTACGCCCATAGCCATGGCGTGGTGCACCGCGACATCAAGCCCGAGAATATCCTGCTCACCGACGACCAAGCGTTGGTGGCCGACTTCGGTATCGCCTCGGCTGTAGGCCAGTCCGGCGACGGGCGGCTGACCGGGACCGGGCTTACGCTGGGGACTCCGGCCTACATGAGTCCCGAGCAGGCAGCAGGGGAGCGGCACCTCGACGGACGAAGCGACATCTACTCTCTAGCCTGCATAGTCTATGAGATGCTTGCAGGCGAGCCGCCCTTCACCGGCCCAACCCCGCAGGCCGTCATCGCAAGGCGGTTCGGTGGGCCGCCGCCGCGGCTGCACGTGATACGTGATGGGGTGCCGGAGGTGGTGGAGCGTGCCATCGACCACGCGCTCGCAAAGACTCCGGCGGACCGATTCAGTACTGCCCTTCAGTTCTCAGCCGCATTGTCTGCGCCGGTAGACGCCTTCTCCCAGGCGGCGAGCGACCCGCGTGTCAATCGGAAGCGGAGGCAGCGCCGCCTACTGATTCTAGGGCTCACCGGAGTCGGGTTGGCCGGCGCAGGCGCACTGGGAACGCTTCTGATCCGTTCAACCGATCCTCCATCCCTCGACGCGAATTTGATAGCGGTCGCGCCCTTCGACGTATTCGATCCAGAGCACGGCCTGTGGCGCGAGGGGCTGGTGGATATCCTCTCGCGCGGCCTCGACGGTGCCGGAACTCTGCGCGCGGTGTCGCCGAGAGTAGCCATCCGCCAGTGGACCGGCCGCGCCGAGCCTGCCGAGGCGGAGGCTCTGGGCCGCCGGACGGGCGCCCAGCTTGTGGTATTCGGGCAGTTGGTGGAAAGCGGGCCCGATTCGGTGCGACTTACAGCGACCCTCCTCGATGTGGGAGGCGATCGATCGCTGGGCGAGGTCGATCTTCGCGACGCCCTGGCGCACATGGACCGATTGGTTGATTCCGCTGCGGTGGCCCTGCTCCGTGCTCTCGGACGCCATCGCTCCGTTGGAGCGGTCAGACAGGCAGCGTTCGGTGGGACCTCCCTGCCGGCGCTCAAGGAGTTCCTGCGTGGCGAGCAGTTCTACCGCCGGAGCGCTTGGGACTCTGCATTGGCCCACTATGGAGCTGCGACCGACCTGGACAGTACGTTCGCTCTCGCCTTTCGCCGGATGCAACTCAGTATGACTTGGAGCCCACCGACGGCGCACTCCTTCCAGTCACCCCAGGTGTACGCCTTCCGCGCCGCGGCATTCAACCGAGGACTTCCCGCCCGCGACAGCCTCCTGATCATGATGGATTCGCTGCTATGGGCACTAGGATGGGATGACACGGCGTATTTCGCCCACCGCCGGCGCGCCTTCGTCGCGCTGGATCAGGTCGCCCGGCTCAATCCCAACGATCCCGAGGTCTGGAACGTGATCGGGGAAGTCAGGCACCACTGGGGGACCCCTGCGGAGTTCACCGAGGAGGAGATCCTCGCGACCCTGGACCGCGCCATCCAGCTCGATCCGGACTACGGTCCGCCGTACGAGCACACAGTCCTCCTCGCCATCAAGTTGGGGAGGCTCGATCTAGCCAGGCAGTACGCCAGGACCTACATCGCTCTCAGACCGGCCGACATCTCCACTCAGGAGTTTCGTTTGGACGCCCTACTCCTTGATCCTACCCTGGCGGGTTCGATCCAAGCGTCCAAGCTGATCGATACTTCTGCTGCCGATCCTTTGGTCCAGGCCGTGTTCGACCTGAGTGTCTGGGCGGACTCGGGCGAGACGGCGCTCCGGCTCGCACGCAGCTTGGCGTCGGGCACCCACAGCCTTGCCAGTGCGCCATCATGGCTGACCGACTCCGTTTTCCGGAAGGGACTCCTAGCGGCCGTCCTCGCGTTCCGAGGTCACTTTCGGGAGGTGCGAGCTGCTTTATCAGATTCTCCCATCGCAAGTCACCCGTCCAATCCGGTCTTAGATCTTGCGCTTCTCAGCGCAATCCCGCCGGATTCGACCAGAATCATTGCTCGAGCGCTGGTCGCAGAAGAATCACTCTGGCCGCCCTCCGAACTTCGCTACGCGCTACCGTGGTGGTATGCGGATCGTGATACCGCGGCGCTCAAGCGGTTCGAGATCCGAGTAGTTGCAGCTGCCCGGGAGTACCCGAACCCGGTCGCACAGGCCCACCTCCGCAACCTGGGCGAGGTGGCCCGCGCCTATCTCGTCCTCGCAAGAGGGGACTCCACCGAAGGGCTGCGGATGCTCGCCGCGCTTCCGGATTCGCTCTGTGCGTTGAGCGACTGCTTCTTCGAGAAATTCACGCTAGCCGAACTGGCGGCGGCTCGGGGCCGGGATCGCGAGGCGGCGGCAATTTACGACCGCTGGCTTCGCGCACGGGACTGGAGTCCCCTCTTCGTGCTCGGGAGGCTGAACCGGGCGCGTATCGCAGAGCGGTTGGGGGATCGCGATCAGGCCGCCGATCTGTACCAATACGTGGTCGATGCATGGCGTCACGCAGACCCCGAGCTCCGGCCTCATGTGGCTGCGGCGCGGGACGGTCTCGAGCGGCTGGCGGCGGAGCCGAGAAGGTAAGTTGCGCGTCTCGAGTAGCGCCCAAGAGAGCTGAAGTATCTCGGCGGAATGATATCGGAGCGACTGGCTCACTGACTCACACAGTAACTCACACACCCCGCAGATAGACCAAGCCCGGCACGATCTAAGTCGTTGCCGGGCTTCATTGCCCCTCCTGGGCTCGCCGCGGCACATTTCCCAACGAGTCCCATCACGCCGTCCTCGCACCCCCCGCATGCTAGCACTCTCAAGCAGGTGCCCACCCTTCGCGCCCACCACACCCCCTGAATGCTCTCACCACGAGCCGTCTGACACACTGCCGACACACCAGGCCACGTGGGAGCGTTGTACCGCATGCGCTTACATACGCGCACTGGACAGGGGGTCATGTGTGCCTGCCCTCCTGTGTGCTACCTACTCGCACATCACTTGCCGCTATGCGCTTGCCTGACGCGGGCTTACAGCGGGCGTTGCGCTGACCTGTTGTCGGGCATGTAGAGGCAATCAGCACCACGTCGTCGACCAGTCCCTGGTCGAGCAGCACCGGCGTCAGCGTCGAGCTGCCCCAGACGATCAGGTCGGGGCCGCCCTTTGATTTGACTCGGCGAACGCCCTCCACGATGTCCGCGCCGAGCGTCTCGACCGGGCCCCATTCGAGGCCGTCCGGCCTGTGGGTCGCCACGTATTTCGTGGCGGCGTTTATAGCGTCCGCGAACGGACCGCCTTTGATCTTCGGCCAGCGGCTGGACCAGATATGGTAGGTACGGCGGCCGAGCAGGAAGTCGAAGCGCTTGCCCTGTGCCTCGGCCACGGCTTCGGCCCCGGCCGGACTGCGATACGGCGCCGTCCATTCACCGTAAGGGAAGTCGCCGTCTTCGTTCCGTCCGCCGCCGTGCTGGATCACGCCGTCCAGCGAGGACGGCGCGCCACAGGCTTCGTCAGACCGGCGATGAGCGCTCTTGAATCCCGCGTCCCGACTTGTACTTTGCAATACAAAGAACTTGACGCCCGACCAAAGGCAGAGGCTGAGGTGGTGCGCGGCGCAAGGCGGGAGGCGATCATGCTGAAGTGGCTGCGACGCATTCGCGGTGCAATCGGG
>DATBKD010000014.1:0-5857 GCA_036556025.1 Gemmatimonadales bacterium
CGCGACAGCGTCCCAGAGTGGATGGCCAATCATCCCGATGGCCTGGTGATCCGGCAGCAGTCCTCGCGCACCTTTTCCACCACTCCACTCTTCGTCCAGCCCTACCGCGATGGCGTGATGGGGATCTGGGAAGCGACACCGGCAGACAAGAGCCCCACGGTCACCAAATGACCGGGAGGCACGGAGTTCGATCCGCTGGGCCGGGGTAGAGTTGAACGCCGACCTCACGCTTATCAGGCGTCGGCCCGAGGGTTTGAAGTCCGACCGAGCAGCCTCCCGACCCAGCACGACTTTGCTCCCACCGTTGGATCTCAGAAGGCTAGCCAATGCCGCGAACATCGGAGTACGATAATCGCGACATCGGGGCACGGGATGAGGAAACGCGCAATTCTGGGAGCTGAAGCGGGACTAAGCAGCGGTCGTCTTCCGGGGCCGGCGCGGTCCTCCCCCGTAGAGATCGCGCAGCGTCCAGAGCGTCACGGAATGGCCCGAGGCCTCCGCGGCCGCCTCGAAGCCGCTCGCGAAGCCGCCGGCGGCCACGTACAGCAGCGGAGCCTCGGGGCGCACGGCGGCGTGAGCCCATTTGACTCCCGCCGCCGCCAGTCGCTCTAGCATCGCCAAGTGTTCCCGGTGCACGTCGGCGGCGAGAGGGCGGCGGTTCCACTTCACCGCCCCGGTGAGCACCCGGCCGTCGCTGAGCGTGCTGGCGATGTCCACCTCGAGCGACTTCCCCTCGCGGTCCACGCCCTCCCAGCGGCCCCACTGGCTCACCATAGGCAGACGCCAATTGTCGCGCAGCCGGACGTACGCCTGCTCCACCATCCGTTCGAACACGTGGCCCATGTAGCCGTCGAGCCTCGGCAGCACCTGCTCGGTCCACACCGCCTTCGGGTTGTACCGCGCGAGCTCCGCCTCGTAGGGCGCCACGAAGGTGCTGTGAAACATCTGGGCCGGATCCGCCAGCCGGTAGCGGAACGCCTCCTTCGGCCTGGCCCCCAGGTTCCGCCGCGCCTCCACGTACCCAAGCGCGATGAGCCGCTCCATCTTCTGGCGCAACGCCGTGTCGGTGGGCATGCCGGCCCGCTGTCCGATCTCGTTGAGCTCGGTTCGTCCGCCGGCGATGGCGCGGAGCACCGCGTGGTAGCTGCCCACCTCGCGAAGTCCCTGCTCCTGCAGCAGCGCCGTCTCCACCTGGGCCCGCACCTCGCCGCGCGGGTGGAGCATCGTGTCGGCCACATTCTGCGCCAGCGACCGGCCGGGCCGCACGGCGGCGAGATAGCGGGGGATGCCCCCGAATACCCCGTAGGCCAGCGCCCGGTCCCGCAGTGACTTGAAGCGGGCCATCTCCCCCGCGTGGAAGTAGTCGAACGGCCGCAGCTCGGCCCGCCAGTGGAACCGGCCGTAGAGCGGCGCGGCGCCGGCCGCCAGCGCCTCCATGGTCCGGATCGCGGAGCCGGACAGCGCCAGCAGCAGCGGCCGCGTCGGCCGGCGCTCCTCCCACACGGCGTTGAGCTCGGAGGCCACGGCGGCGAGGTCCTGCTCCGACTCCCCCAGGTACTGGAACTCGTCCAGCACGATGGCGATCGGGTCGGGGGCGCGCAGCTCCAGCAGCAGCCGGAAAACGGTCCGCCAGGTGGGATAGTCCTCCGGGTTGAGCGCCTGGCGGCTCCAGCGGGCCACCTCCGCCACCAGCGCCAGCCGGTTCTGGGCCGGCGTGGTGTTGGCCGCGGTGAAGTACAGCGTCTGGGTGGCCGGCCAAACGTGGGTCAGGAGGTAGGTCTTCCCCACTCGGCGGCGGCCGTAGAGGAGGATTAGCCTGGGTTCGCCGTCCGCCAGCAGGCCGGCCAGCTCCGCCAGTTCCCGGTCCCGGTCGATCATGGTGCCCTTGGGAATTGCAGTGGAATACAACTATAGTTGTATTCAATTGTAATTGCAATACTATGAAGGTGGACGGCGGGCACGCCCAGGGGTGGTGATGTCTCGCGCGTCCCCTTTCAGGGGTATTCCCCACCCTTCCGCACCAGCCTCGGACCATCGCCCTGGCCGCACCGAAGCCGCAACAGCCGGCGCCTGAATGACTTAGCTGGCCATTTCCGGTTTGCTACCGTCCTCGGGATTGAGGTCATATGGACGTGGGGAACCGGATCAGAGGGGAGAGTCGCATGGCGTCGGCCGACCGACACGACCAATTGGAGCCACTCACCCGGCGCAATCAGGCCGGGGAGCTGTACACGCGTCGAGAAGTCGTCGAAACCCAGATACATGTGGCCCTGGGGCTGGATCCCGCCGCCCTCTACGCCCGTGCCAGAATCTCCGACCGGATGGCTGCCGACTATCTCAAGAGAAGAATGCCTGGCCTACCTCATCCGCGACGCCTTCCGTCGGGGCGATCATGAGCGGTTCAGTCCGCTGACGTCCATCCTCCTCCGCCGTTGTGTCCCTTGGCTGGAAGCGGGACTCTTCGAACTGGGCGTCCAGGAGCAGGATCTCGACGAGCTGAGCCACAAGCTGGTCAGCACGATGATCACCGACCTCACGTCGGATGACGGTCGGGGAGATTTCTTCCAGGTCCGTTTCGGGGCCGCGCTCAGGAAGGACCGGTGGAATCTTGCGGAACTCCTGCCGATCTCCAGCTTCGGGCGCCCAGTTCAGCACATCGTTCTGCCCGGACTGCGGCCGACGCCACTATCCCGATCTGGTGGACTAGATAGGCAGCGGCAACTGGTTCCCGCATGCCGCAACCCGGACGAGGCGTGTCATGAGGGGAGCGAGAGAGTCTTGACCGATCGTTCCAAATGCATTATCCCCCCGCAGCGGGGCAGAACGTTTCGCTCATCACCGACCCAGCAACGTCCGAAGCCTCTGGAGCTGAAGGTCTCCCAGGGCTCCACTGATCGGTCAGCCTGTTCGATGGACGTCTATCGTAACGCCCGTGTACCACACCCCCGCAAGAAACTCAATGGCGGCCAGGAACCTCGCCTTCCCACTCATCATCCGGACGTACGCCTCCGCCGCCTGCTCGAGGGGATAGGTCTCGATTCATGGGACGGACCCGGTGTGCAACCGAGAAAGCGACGGCGATCGAATCCGGGGCATGAGTTAGCCAGTTGTTGGCCGCTGCCACTTCTCAGCCAGCTCCATGAGTCGAGATGCGTCATTGTGGCCTCCCCCAGTGCACTAGGAAGCCAAACTGACGCGGTCGAACAGTCGTCTCAATTGTACGATGGTTTCGATGGCACCTCTGCTGGAACTGCTTCCAGCGTTTGTGAAACCGCCAATCAGTGCCGGTGCGCCAGCGACAGCGCATAGACCACCGACCGAAGCGGCTCGAGCGGGTCGCCCCGGCAGCTAGGGCTGTCGGAACCAACCTCAGCCGCCGACTTCCGACGTCTCCCGCAACGGAAGCTGTCGGCGCACCCACTCGATGAGCCCCACGTAGCCGAAGCCCACCAGCAGCCGGACCATGAGCCGGGCGACGATGCGTCCACCCTGCTCGGCGGCCATGGTCCTCACCAAACCGTTGGCCAACACCACGACCAGCGGAACGAGTACGTGGATGACGGCGAGGAGCACCGGAGCACGCCAGACCGCCTGCTGGAACTCCGCCGGGGGCCGTTGATGGAGCGTCCACAGGAGCCACAGTGCGACGGCGGCATAGGCGATCAGCTCGCGGATGGCCGACCGTGGGTAGAGCCAGCGGACGGTGGCGCCGGGGCCGAGCCCGAGGGTCGATGACCCGTCGTCTCCCCCGGCCGCGGCCACGGCGGCGAAGATGGCGAGGGGAACCAGGATCGCGCAGGTGTAATAAGTGCGCAGCCGCATTCGTTTCATCAGGGCATGCTCCCGGCCCGACCGGATGAAGGCGACAAAGGTCTCCACAGGAGAGCGCGCATCACGATGACAGGCCTTGTCTGAGCGCTCGGCTCACGGGATAGAGCACCCGTCGCGCCAATTCAGGCTCGTCCGAGAGGATCACGGCGCGTTTCCCGGATGTTGCCGGGCCAGTCGCAATCCTGGAAGGCCTCCAGTGCCGCCCTGGGAATCCGGTCTGATCCGCTTGCCAGCCCAGATGCTGAAGTCGATGGTGAAGTATGCCACCAGGAGCTGGACCTTGCGCCGGTCGCGGGGCACGGGCACCTCCAGCGGGAAGCCATTGAGGCGGTAGAACAGATCGGCCCGAAACGTCTTCTTCGCGATCGCGGTTTCGAGGTTCAGGTTGGTGGCGACGCCTCTTCGCCGACGAATGGGTTTACAGGACCAACCGGGAAATGGGCGATCGAATGCCTCGCGGTGGTGCTCAGGCCCTCGAGCTCTTCACCGCCGGGTGCGGACTGGGACGAAGCCGCTGAACTCCTACTTTCGTCTTATAGCTTCGCCGCCCGCCCGCTGCTAGTGTCTCCAAGTGACGCTAACCACCGTGCAGTACACCGCCAAAGTCCATACCACCCGAGGCCGTGACGGTACGTCCCGTGCCGACGACGGCCGCCTGGACGTCAGGCTGTCGATCCCCGGCACCAGGCAGAAGGGCACCAACCCGGAACAGCTGTTCGCGGCGGGCTGGTCGGCGTGCTTCCTCAGTGCGGTCCGGCAGGCCGCTGGTTCGATGAGAGTCAGGCTTCCCACCGACCTGGCGGTCGACGCCGAAGTCGACCTGTGCAATACCGACGGAGAGTACTTCCTGCGGGCTCGATTGATCGCCACCATGCCCGGGCTCGAACGTGACGTGGCGCAGGAGCTGGTGGATGCCGCGCACCGGATCTGTCCCTATTCCCAAGCCATACGGTGCAACATCGAGGTCACGGTCACGGTGGCCTAAAGTTGAGGGAAGCCGCTGATCACGGCAGTCAGGTGAGCGTAGCCGAGGTAACCGCGTAACAAGAGCTTAGGTCGTACCTCATCGCCTGAGGCAATTCTGTCCCACGATGCGATTGTACGATTGCGCTCGCCTGTGCTACCCCACACTATGGCATGCTCGCAGTAGGTCAGCCGACCCCTTCCGGCGCGTTGGGCCCTGGGTGGTGCTCAGGGGGGTGAAGGGGCGAAGACATGCCGAAACTTCAATGTGATCTTCCGCACTTTCTCTGGCAGAGCCAATGTCACCGATGCGTATTCCACATCCGACGGTCGTGAGCCGGACCCTCTTGACCCGCAGGCCGGCCAGCCGCACTGGATCGTGATTCGCAAGCCATCAAGGAGAAGGCTCGTGCTCGAACAGATGAGTAAGCTCAAGGGGGTTGAAGAGGCACTGCAACCGGACGAGCGCAGCTTGAGCCTCATCATCGACACGATTCCCAACTTCGTCTGGTCCGCCCGTCCGGATGGCTACCGCGACTTTCTCAATCAGCGCTGGCTGGACTACGCCGGCATGACCGCGCAGCAAGCGGTGGGGTGGGGATGGACGCAGGCCATTCATCCCGACGACCGCGAGGGGCTGGTCGAGTATTGGCGGTCCTGTCTGGCTTCAGGCTCGCCGGGTGAGTCCGAAGCGCGGATGCGCCGTTTCGACGGCGCCTATCGCTGGTTCCTCATTCGAGCCAACCCGCTGCGAGACCCATCCGGGACCATCATCAGGTGGTACGGCGCCAGCGTCGATATCGAGGATCGCAAACGGACGGAAGTGCTCCGCACGGCGGAAATGCGGACGCTCCAGATGATCGCCGACGGCGCGAGTCTCCAGGACATCTTGGATCACCTCTGCTCTTCCATTGACCAGCTGATATCTCCATGGGTCACGTCGATCCAATTGATGGATGCGGCCGGGACGAGCTGGTCTCGCGTGATGACTCCCCTGCCAGTGTGGTCACATCCGATACTGGCAAGAGACGACCAGGTCCTCGGCACGTTTACGGTGTACTCC
>DATBKD010000015.1:0-46762 GCA_036556025.1 Gemmatimonadales bacterium
GCGATGGGCGCCGTCTAGTGTACTCTGGCGGTCCGACCGACATCCAGCTCTCCCGGTTTCGGCTGGGAACGAGAGGGAAGGTGGAATCGGCCCTGACTCTCACCACTGGCACCTCGTTGCACAAAGGGCCCGGGCTTTCGCCCGACGGCTCTCAAGTCGCCTATATCCGGCAGGACCAGGATGGGAGGGGGGATCTCTTTCTAGTCTCGATTGACGGCGGTCAGGAACGCCGATTGACCTCGACCGGCCTGCGCAAGGGATCCGTGGCCTGGTCACCCGATGGCCAGAGCATCGCGTTCGTGGAACTGCGCAAACCCCAGGCGGTGCTCGTGCTGGTGGACATCGCAAGCGGGCGCATGACTCAGTTGGGTCGGGGACCCGGCGAGGTCCTCGGCAACGAGCTCGCGCCGGTCTGGTCGCCGGATGGTCGAACTATCCTCTACCAGGCGTCCGGATCGAGAAACTATTTCGTGGTCGACCGAACGACCGGCGCTGAACGCAGGCTGGTCACCGATGAGAGCGTAGGTTGGCTGTTCAGTCCGGTATTTGCTCCCCAAGGCCGTCGCGTGGCCGCGATGTGGCATCGCCCTCCGAAGGCCTATCTGTGGTCTCTCGGCTTGGACGATGGAAGCCAGCGACGGCTCCCCGGCGATCAGGTCCCGGGGTATCCTATCACATGGGGACGCGACTCGCTGATATACCTCGAGGGAGGGGTAGACAGCGTGGCAGGTGCCGGCAAGGGAACTACGATTCACAGAAGAGATCCAGCGACCGGTCGCACGACCGTCTTCGCTCATTTGCCAATGGAATGCCTGAGCGGCGAAATCGCCATATCCCGCGATGCGCGAACGTTGGTCTGCCCTACGATGAAGCTCGCTACCGACGTCTGGTTGTCGACGCCGGAACCATCGCGCTAGCTCACCCACCGACGGACTCACCCACCGTCGCCGCCAGAATTCGTTTCCGCTGCCCTGCCGTCACGAAATCCTGAGCAATCACCTCGCGGGCAAGCCGCGCGGTAAACCCATAGCCGCGCGCGTCGGCTGCCAGCCATTGATGCCACTCCAACTCGTCCAGCGCAGCCTCAACCTGCCGCGGAGTGAGCTCGGTCGCTCGAGCGAGCAGCGTTTCCTCCACCCGATTCCCAATCACGGCCGCGGCCGCAAGAACTGATTGCGCTCGTGGGCTCAGTCTCCGGTAGGTCACCCGAAGCGCGGCGCGGATCGCATCAGGCAGCTCGCCCGGCATGGTCTGGTCCAGCGTCTTGAACGGTTCCGGCCAGCTTCCCGCTATCCGCCCGAGGTCCAGACCATGGGAAACCGCACGGAGTAGCTCGACCGCGAGGAAGGGCACGCTGGCAGAGTCGGTGGAGACCCTGCGCACGACCCGGTCGAGGTCGACCTCGGAGTAGCGGGGAAGAAAGTGCCTGGCAAGAGCACACAACCCTTCTCGCCCGAGCGGGGCTAGAGTGACAACTGCACCGGCCAGCTCCCGCCCGATTCGGGAACGGATCTCGTCAAGCTCAGGGCGCGGCCATCTCGGCTGCAGCGCCAGGACCACTGTGATTGGGAGACCACCCAGATCTCGAAGCGCAGTGCCAAGCACCAGGGCCGTTTCCCGGTCGAGCCAATGCGCGTCATCCACCGCCAGAACGATGGGTCGCTCCTCTGCGGCGGCCCGGAGTACCTCTACCATGGCCCTCCCGAGCGGGAGGCTCTCTCCCTCCCGCCCATCAGAAGGAAAGCGCGCCTCCCAGTCGGGTACCGCACGCGCAAACGCCTGCAAAGCCCCGGCCGGTGCCCCCGCGATCCCGGGAGCATTCAATAGCCCACCGCGAGCGAGCGCGAGCAGGCCGCTGTATCCGTCCTCCACATCACCTTCCACATCACGGGCGAACACGACAGTCGCTCCGTCCAAACGCAGCCGGCCGGTGAGCTCCTGAAGCAACCTGCTTTTCCCGTTGCCCGCCTCCCCCTCCACGACCAGGGCGGCCGGCCGACGCCGCCGGCGAGCTTCCAGCTCGGCCCCGAGCAGCCGAGTCAGCTCGGCTTCCCGGCCGACCAGGGGAGGCTGCCCGTCAAGGTCCGGCACCGACCCGCCGGCGCTGGCCGCCGCTGCCGGACGCAGGTCACGCTGGTGGCGGACCTGGTCGGCTAGCTCGGCGGTGCCGCGATCGGGTTGGATGCCGAGATCAGTCTGGAGCCGAGTATGGAATTCCTCGTAGAGCTGGAGTGCCGTCGTCCGATGGCCGCATAACGCGAGGCACCGAATCGAGCACTGCAATGCGCGTTCGGAGTGAGGATCCAGTCCGAGCGCGCGCTGGGCATACCCGGCACCCTCGTCGGCACGCCCCATTTTCTCGAGTTCGACAGCGCGGCGCACCAGGACATCCAACGATACGCCACGCCAGTGTTGCCGTTCCGCCCCGAGCCAGTCCTCGTATTCCGACGCCTCCGGAACACTGAAGCCCTCCATGAACTCCCCGGATACCAGCGAGCTCGCAGCCGCCCACTGTTCCTTCGCGACGCAGTCCAGCAGCTGATCGACATCCAGCTGTACGGCTCCCGGTGCCAGCCCCACATGTCGCGCGGAAGATTGGACGCCGCCTTCTCCAACCCCTCGCCGGACCAGGCGCATCGCCTCATTGAGCGAGTGACGGGCGGCTTCCTCCGGCTTGTCTGGCCAGAGGAGCCCGATGAGATGCTCGCGGCTCCGGCCCCGTGGTCCCGAGCGAGCCAGGTAGATGAGCAGTGCAAGGTTCTTGCGCCAGAGCAGCTCCGGCACAGCGGGCGCCTGATCGACCACGACCTCGACCGGGCCGAGGGTGCGGCAAGTGATCATCCGCTACGTGAGTCCACGGACGGGGAAGCCAGAGTAGTAAGGTGATCACCTGCAAGATACACTCTCCCGAGAACGTCGTTCGCTGTCGCACGTGGCGTACGCGGGCAGCCTTCGGAATCGTCAGTCGGCCGCTTCCCGGACCCGCAGGCGGGCGACCAGCCCCGCATGGTCGGACGCCCAGACGAGATGCTCGGGACCGGAGACTCGCTCGCGAGGAGCGTCGCCGACTCGAGTTATCTTGCCGGCCACTCGGTCGTGCTTCAGGCCGGCGTCCCGGAGAAAAACGTAATCGATCCGCTTGGAGAAGTTCGCCGCCACGTTCGACAGGTCCGTGAGGTGGCAGCAGGTATTCCCCGGATTCCGCGGCCGGAGATCAGCCCATACGTCCTCCAAACCGGCACCGGTGAGCACCTGATACATGAGGGAGCCCGGCACGTCGTTGAGGTCGCCGAGCAGAATGAGGCGGGTCGAGCCGGCGAGGGCCTGAACCAGCTCGCTCGCTTGCGCCGCGCGCAGCTGATCCAACCCCGGGAAGCCCCCGGATTCCAGGTGGGTGCTGGCAAAGGTGAAGGACACCCCCCCGATCAATCCGGAGGCGCTCACCCACCCACGGCGGAGGACGACGCCTGGTGCCACCTGCCCCAGATTCGCAGTGAAGTTCCGCGCCGTAGTGGACTGCAGCTGTACTCGCCGGGTATCCACCAGGATCGCATCGTAGTCCACCAGAGTCACCCCTGGAAACGGCGCCGCCTCGATGTTCCGGACCTGGGCCGCGACAGCATACTCCAGCCCTCGCTCGGACAGTTCGCCCAGAAGCGTGGGGAGGAAATTCTGGTGAATGTCGATGCCCAGCGGCGGCAGAGTGAGATCGATCTGGGAAACCTCTTGCAGCCCGACCACATGCGGTCGGGCACGGGCGATCTCATCGGCGATCGCCGCGGCTCGGCTGGGGAAATCCGTCTGGCGCAACGTCTCAATCGCAGCCAACAGCGCGGGGAGGTCGTCGTCTGTGGCCGGCGTTTGGATCGCCCCGATCACCGCATCCACGTCGGTGCCGACGTACAGGTTGCGGGTCATCACAGTGGCCGAGGCCTTTTCGGCATGCTTCGCGCTCCTGCCCTGATCGGCACCCACCTCGAGCGAAGAACTCGGTTCGGACGGCGAGCGGTCAGCGCACGCCGTGGCAAGACAGAGCGCCGCCGCCGCGAGGATATGAGTGGTGACCCGCATCTGATCCTCCCTATGGCTGGTAAACTGCGTTCATCGTTTCTGTCAGTACCCCCGCGACTACAAAGATCCGCGACGGCTTGCCTGGGAGCTTGAGTGTGGCGGCGGCATGCGCCCGCCGAGCGGTGGGCATGGGAGCCCTGGTGGTCCACCGGTCCGTTACGGGGTCATACGCCTGAGTGGTGGTCACCCCATTGGCATTGCCTACCGGGGAGCCACCCATGATGAAGAGCCTGGCGTGGGCCACCGCCCCTGCCAGCTCGTCCCGTGCAGGCCCCGGCAGTGGAGCTTTCGTGCTCCACACGTTCATGACCGGGCCGTATACGTCGAGCTGCCTGGTCAACGCCCCGTTCCCTGCCGATGCCGCCCACGACATAGAATTTTCCGTTGATGACCGCGGCTGCCCCTAGCTCGTGAGACTCGGGGCAGGACGGGAGCGAATTCCAGGGATTGGTCGCAGGATCGTAGCGGTAAAATCGCCGGTTGCTGTTCAAGCCGGGAAGTACGTAAAGCTTTCCGCCGATCACGCCGGTCACCCCATCCGAGCCGGGCTGTGGCATATCCCGCTTGCGGGTCCATATATCCCGAGCCGCATCGTAGACGTACAGGGAGGTTGACCCGGCGCACGGTTGGCGACCCCAGCCGACGGCCAGAGCCGACCAGTGGGCAGGAGGGCCTCACTGACCCAGGTATTCGATGTGACCGTTGCTGCCGGGACCGGAATGGCGTCCAGGCTGGGCTGCGTTGGCGTCTCGCCTGACTCGCAGGCCGCGAGCAGGCAGAGACCCAGACCGCCCGGAAACCGGCGAATGCTGCAAAGACGAGTCTTCATGAAGTCTCCGGGGCACCGCTCCCCAGCCAAGATTGGCCAACTACCGCTGGTCAGAGCTTCGCACAGCGGCGTCAAGCGCGAGTCAAGCCCGGCCGCTCCTTTCACCGCGACCTTCTCCCCCTTAGCTTCCCCCGCCATGACCATGCGCGTGGCCGTGGCCGTCTCGGGGCGCGGCAGCAACCTCGAGGCGCTGCTCCGCGCACTGCCGCCGGGCGCTCCGGCCCGGGTCGTGCTCGTGGTCAGCGATCGCGCCGAGGCGCCGGCGTTGGCCCGCGCCCGCCAGCACGACGTGCCCTGCGAGACGCTCGCCGATCCCGCCGATGCGTCCGAATGGTTGGTGCAGCTCGATCGTCATCAGGTCGATCTGGTGGTGCTCGCCGGATACCTCAAGCTGGTGCCGGCCGCGGTGGTCGCGCGCTACCGCGATCGCATCATCAACATTCATCCGGCACTGCTCCCGAACTTCGGCGGCAAGGGCATGTATGGAAAACGGGTCCACGAAGCCGTGCTGGCCAGCGGCGCGAGGGAGAGCGGAGCCACGGTGCACCTGGTAGACGAGGTCTACGACTGCGGGGCAGTGCTGGCCCAGGCAAGAGTCCCGATCCTCCCCGGAGACACACCAGATCGGCTCGCCGCGCGGGTGCTGGACGTGGAACATCGGCTGCTGCCGAGCGTGGTGCTCGCTGCCGCGGTCGCGGGCCGGCCGGTGCCGGTTCCCTCCCCTGAAGCGGTGGAGTCATCTTCGTGACCTTGCCTTCATGCCCCGCGCGCTGATCTCGGTTAGCGACAAGCGCGGCATCGTCGCGTTTGCGCAGGGCCTGTGGCAGTTGGGTTGGGAGATCGTCTCCACCGGCGGCACCGCCGCCACCTTGCGCAACGCCGGCGTCCCGGTCATCCCCGTCGATACCGTCACCGGATTTCCCGAGCTGCTGGACGGCCGGGTGAAGACCCTGCACCCGGCGATACACGGCGCCCTGCTCGCCCGCCGCGACCGTCCCGAGCATCTGGTCGCGATCAAGGAGCGGGGGATCGAGCCCATCGATCTGGTCGCGATCAATCTGTATCCCTTTCAGATGACTATCTCCCAGCCGGGAGCCTCTTTCGAGGACGCGATCGAGAACGTGGACATCGGCGGCCCGTCCATGCTCCGGTCGGCGGCGAAGAATCACGAATTCGTCCTGCCGGTGTGCGATCCCACCGACTACACCCCGGTGCTGGAGATGCTCCGCCGCGGCGTCATCACCGCCGAGACCCGCCGCGAGCTCGCGGCCAAGGTCTTCGCTCACACCTCGGATTACGACGCGGCCATCGCGGGGTATCTCACGCCTAAAGAGGAAGAGCTGCCCCGCCGACTGGGGCTCGCCATGGAGCGAGTGCAGACCTTGCGCTACGGAGAGAACCCGGCCCAGCGGGCGGCGCTCTACGTGACCGAGGAACCGCGGGGGATGCGAGACCTCACCCAGCGCCAGGGCAAGGAGCTTTCTTTCAACAACCTGCTCGACATCGATGCCGGGATGTGGGCGGTGGCCTGCTGGGCCACTCGGCCGGCCTGCGGCGTGATCAAGCACACCACCCCGTGCGGCATCGCGGTCGCCGGTTCGGCCCTCGAGGCCTTCCGCCGGGCGCGCGCGACCGATCCGGTGTCGGCCTTCGGCTCGGTGGTCGCCTTCAACACGGTGGTCGATCGCGCCACGGCGCAGGCGATGAGCGATCTGTTCGTCGAGGTGGTGGTGGCGCCCTCCTTCCACGAGGAGTCGCTCGAGGTGTTTGCCGCCAAGAAGCAGCTCCGAGTGGTGGAGCTGCCGGTGAGCCGGGGAACCCGCTCGCTGGACTACAAGCGGGTGCGGGGCGGCTTCCTGGTCCAGGACCACATGGAGTTCGAGCCGACCGACCAGGACTGGAGCGTGGCCACCGACCGGCAGCCGTCGGAAAAGGAATGGAACGATCTGCGCTTCGCCTGGGGCGCCGTGGCCGCGGTCAAGTCCAACGCCATTCTGCTGGCCCGGGATGAGCAGGCGATCGGCATCGGCGCCGGGCAGATGAGCCGGGTGGACAGCGTTTACCTCTCGATCTACAAGGCGCGGCAGCAGGGACACGATCCGGCGGGAAGCGTCCTCGCCTCCGACGGCTTCTTTCCCTTCGCGGACAACGTGGAGCTCGCGGCCGAGGCCGGCATCGCCGCGATCATCCAGCCCGGCGGCTCCATTCGGGATGCCGAGGTGGTCGAGGCCGCTAACCGGCACGGCATGGCGATGGTGATGACAGGCCGGAGGCAGTTCAGGCACTGAGACTTAAAGGCGTGAAACGTAAAAAGTGAAACGTGAAGGGGCGATGGTCTCCGTTTCACGTTTCACGCCCCCCACGCGTCACGCTCTTGAGGGTTATGACAGACTCCGTGAGCTCGCAGGAACCACCGCCCTACCGCTGGGCCTTCGCCACCTTCGTCGTGGTGTTCGTGATCTACCGGATCACGCTCGCGCCCACCACGGCCTTTTGGGACACCTCCGAGTACATCGCGGCGGCCAAGGTGCTGGGCATTCCCCATCCTCCCGGCAACCCGCTCTTCGTCATCCTGGCACACACCTTCGGGCTGCTGCCGCTGGCGGCGTCCTACGCCGAGCGGATCAATCTCTTCGCCGCCTTTACCAGCGCCGCCGCCGCGGGGTTCTGGTTCCTGGTCGCGGAGCGATGGCTCCGCGGGATCGTGCCGCATCGCTGGGCCCGCTATGGCGCCGCGTTCGGGGGCGTGCTGGTAGGCGCCACCAGCTGGAGCGTGTGGAACCAGTCCACCGTGAACGAGAAGGTGTACACCGTCTCCCTCCTCTCCATCGCGCTGGTCATGTGGCTCGTGGTCCGCTGGGGAGATGATGCGCCGGGAGCGCACCGGGACCGCTGGCTGGTGCTCATCGCCTACGTGCTGGCGCTGAGCTCCACCAATCACCTGATGGGACTGCTGGCGGTGCCGGCGCTGGTGGTCTACGTCCTGTGGACCGACTGGCGGGTGATCACCCGGCCGACCGTCATCGTGGCCATCGTCGTGGCCCTGCTGGTGGGCGTTTCCCTCAACTACTTCTGGCTGCCGCTTCGCGCCGCCCAGTATCCCGCGATCAACGAGGGCGAGCCGATCGGGTTCTTCAGCCAGGCCCTGAGCGACGTGCTCAACCGGGTGCAGTACGGCAAGCCGCCGCTGAGCGAGCGGCAGGCCAGCTTCTGGGGGCAGCTGGCCAACTTTCTGCACTATTACTCCTGGCAGTTCGCGCGCGACTGGGGTCGGTTGGCCGGAGTGGCGACCGCGCTCTTCACAGTGTTAGGGCTGAGCGGGCTCTGGGCTCTGTGGAAATCAGACCGCCGCGCGGGCGTGGCCGGCATCGCGCTGCTGGGGACGCTCTCGGTAGGCCTGGTCTACTACATGAACTTCAAGTACGGCTTCTCCCAGTACCTCAACGACCCCTCTCTCCCCCGCGAGGTGCGCGAGCGGGACTACTTCTTCATCGGGTCGTTCGTCGTCTACGGCGCCTTCGTGGCTCTTGGACTGGGTGCGTTCATGCAAGGCATCGTCGAGTTCCTCCGCGATCGGGGGACGGAGTCCACGCGCTGGATCGCGGCCAGTCCGGTACTGGCCCTCGCGCTGATTCCGCTGCTGGGCAATCGCATCACCGCCAGCCGAGCGCACGAGACGCTGGCCCGAGACTTCGCCTGGGACATGCTGCAGTCGGTGGAGCCCTACGGCATCCTGATCACGGCGGGGGACAACGATACCTTCCCCCTGTGGTACGCTCAGGAGGTGGAAGGCGTGCGGCGCGACGTCACCCTGGCGAACCTGTCGCTCATGAACACCGAGTGGCACCTGCGGCAGATCCGCCGCCGGGTCACGCCCGAGTTCGACATGGCGCACGCGGCCAGCCTCTGGAAGTCGTTCCCGGTGCCACCCCGGCCTACCACCCCGGCCCTCGCCATGACCGAGGCCCAGGTGGACAGCTTGCCCGAGGCGATGCAGACCCCGGACAAGGGCACCATCTCGGTCGCGGGGATCCCCATCAAGTTCAATCAGGATGTGCTGCTGCGGCAGGATCTGGCGACCATCTTCCTGATTCGGGACAACATGGGCAAGCGGCCGATCTTCTTCAGCTGGAGCGACGGCGGCTATCCCGACCAGACTTTCAGCCTGAGCCCCTACCTCGTCTCCCACGGTTTCGTCCGAAAGCTTCTTCCGGTGGAGGCGGTGGCCAACGACTCCATCGTCCTGACGCCCGGATTGGGTTACATCAACCTCCCCCGCACCAAGAAGCTGCTCTGGGACACGTACCACTGGCAGAGCGCCGCGCGTGACCGGCCCCGCGGATGGGTGGATCAGCCCTCCGGGTCGATCCTGCAGTTGTATTCCGTGGTGTACAACGGGTCCGCGCGGGCGCTGGCCGCGGCCGGCGACAGCGCGCTAGCGGCCAAGGCGGATTCAGTGGCGAAGCGAGTCAGCGAGGAGCTGACCCAGGGAGCTGCGAACTAACCCACCTTCGTGGCGGCGCTTTCACGAACATTCGGGCGCGGTGCAGCGCGACCGGCCGGTGCGCCGGGCCTCCGCCTCGCTCGAGAAGTAGATCAGCTCCGAAGAGGCCAGCGCCAAAGCACAGCTGCTCGGGAAATAGGTGCGCCCGCTGGGGCGCGCCGCCCACGGATGGGCCCGTCGAAATGGGCTGACAAACGGCCCCACGGCTGAGTCGCGACGGTCTGAAGCTGGCGATGGCGCCTGCGGCTTAGTTGGCGACGGCGCCTGCGGCTTAGTTGGCGACGGCGCCCGCGGCTGAGCCGGCGATGATGCCGGCGGCGTGGAACCCATAACGACTGGGGTCGATCTGGGCGGTGCGATCCTCGCCGACTCCCGTACCCGGGCCCCCAACTCCATCCGATGTGCGGTATCGTCGGCTAGGATATCAAAGCGGTCCCGGCCCAGCCACAGGCCCGTCCCCATCAGGACCAGGACAATACTCGATGCCAGCCAGCGCCGTTGCTGACGCCGCTCCTGCACCGGCGGACTCTTGGCCGCCTGGGAGAGCGCCTCGGCGAACGCGGCCACAGCGGGATAACGCTGGTCCGGGGCTGCGAGCGCACGATTGATGACGGGCTGCAACCGCGGTGGAATCGAGTCCGGCGCTGATCCATCGCCTGGCGGCGTTCCGGCCAGGAGATAGTGGAGAACAGCACCCAGACTGAATACGTCACTGAGCTCGTCTGGGGCACTCCCCGCCAGGCGTTCGGGGCTGGAATACGGATCGTCGTCCGCCTGACCGAGGTTCCGGGATGCGTCGGATTGGTACCACGAGAAATCGAAACCGATAAGCTTGACCAACGGGGAGTCGTCCTCACCCGGCACGATAAGAATCGTGTGGGGTGAAAGCGCACCGTGCGCGACCCCCAGTCGATGCGCCGCCTGCAGCCCGCCAGCTGCCTGGAGACAGATCTCCACTGCCTGGGCCACCGGCCACGGGCCCTGGCCGGAGACCATCTCCGACAGTAGCTGGCCGTTGAGAAGCTCACCCGCGGCGTAGACCCGCCCATCAGGGCTTTCACCCACCTCCAGGAGACTCGCCACGTTGGGATGCCGTATCTGGCATGCCCGTCGAAGTTGCTGCCAGAACCGAGGTGATGGTGGAAAGACGGTGGAAGAGTCCCGCGGGTTCCTGGGGAGTCGAAGGAACATGAGCGCGATGGGCGGGCCGGTCGGGGAGTATCGGCCGCGATAGAGCGGCTCCTCGGCAGGAGACCCTAGGCGCTCCAGTATTAGCAGGCCACTGGGCAGGACCTGGCCCACAAGGGGGTCGGAATGGTCGGGCGGGCGGATCATCGTCACGGTCAGGGGGAGGCCGCTGTGTGTTCTGAGGATTTAACTCCCCGGCGCCCGGGAGGCAACCGGGACCCCCCCCCGGGGGGCCCGGGGGGGAGTCCGGGGGCTAGGGGGACAGCCAAAGGGCCGCCCCCCAGGACGGCCCTCAAACGGCCTTTATCCAGCTGACTACACCGTACGCCGACCGCTGATGAAGTTGATGAGGAACACCACCACGGCCACGACCAGCAGCAGATGGATCAAACCACCGGCGACGTGGAATACCCCCCATCCCAGGACCCACGCGACGAGAAGGAGAACTGCGAGCCAAATCATACACGCCTCCAGTGTTGGACGGGGACCGGCCAGCCATCGTGACCAACATTCACCCCACTGGCGGCCTAGTCTGTGACGCGAGTGGTGAATTCCCGGGTCACACGCCTTCCAGAACTGGTTTACGCCGCGCCGGGATCACCGGAGCTGATAATGGGTTAGCTTGGGAGAGCAGGATTTCCCGGGGGGTGAAGAGTGTCTGAGGTGCATTGTCCGTCGTGTGGAATGTCGGTGCCTGAGGGCCTGCGCAGTTGCCCGCTATGTCGGTCGCGGGTCCGCCCTCTCAACCTAAGCCGCATCGCACTGTGGAGTATCCTCATCGCCGAGTATCTCTTGATCGGCATTCTACATGTCCGGAGATAGGGCCGGCCTCCGAGCACGAAGCAGTCAGGGTCACTTGAAGCGGGGAAGCGCCTTCGCTGCAATCGCCACGGCCTTAGGCCGGTCCGCGGCGATCACGAGGACTCGACCGCCTTGCAGCACATAGAGACCGGGATCCACGAAGTAAGCAGGGGCTCCCACGTTCTCAACCCGTTGCGCCTGGAACTCCATTCCGCCTGCCTCCTTCATCGCTTTGTTCAAGCTCTTGACCTGCTCGGCAACGAAATCGTCGAACTCACGCTCCGATCTCAGGTGGACAGGTAGAACGCTCAGCATGACCTCCACGTCCGGAAGATCCTTCCCCCCTTCACGCAGGTACCAGCAGTCCCCACTCTTTTGTGGCTGGGGCGGTTCCAGCTTTTGGCTCAGGATCGTCTCCGCCTCCGCCTCGGTGAGCAGTGAGCACAGGTCCGGAGATGTAGTCGAATGCTCCCGCCCGAGTGCCAACATCGATGCGAGCGCGAGGCTGGGGATCAATAAGGCAAGCATGACCTACCTCCGTGGGGGGCGGCGGTGACGGCAGGTGCCTTTGTGGAGCGGTGCAGGCTAGGCTACGGCCTGGTACTGGGGATGTCAAGTTAACCCTCATACACTACCTCCGAGATTTCGCTCAGGTGCGGAGCTCCTACAACCCGCCCGTGACACACGCGGAGAAGCAGAGACCTCTAGCGGTGAATAGGCCCACACCGGGCGAACAATCTTTCGGATATAACGTGAGCAAGATCGGTGCGGGCACTCTCGAAAGACTGTAGATTTGAGTTTTTCGCAGATCGTCGGTCGGAGGCAGGATGCGAGCTCGCATGGCTCAACTGAAGCCCGAGTACAGGGATTGTTATCCCGGTATCGATCTCGCGTGGCATAACGCAGCCTGGCTGGCGGAGGTCGTGATCCAGCGCAGGCGTTCAGAGCCGGCGGTTTGGGCACTCGCAGGACGCGCGCTGCCCAACGACCACTTCGAGTTCATGGGCGGCCAGAACCAACATCGATTGCATGGGTGTCGGTCGCGTCGACAGGACTAGAGCGGCATGGCCCCGGACGCTTACCAGACGGACCGCGCTACCGCCAACTCGGGGCGAACGTCCGGCCACGTTCCGCGGAGGAGCTGACTCGCGGTAACATCGATCGGGTGGTCGGCCTCGAAGCGACCGAGCACGCAAAGGCGACCACCGCTGGATCACCGTCGTCCTGGTCGCCGGCTGGGTGGCGCTCAACCTGGCACTTCCCCAGGCGGAGCGCATCGACCCCTTTCCCTTCCCGCTCCTGACCCTGGTGTTGTCCGTCGAAGCCATCTTTCTCGCCGTCTTCATCCTCATGAGCCAGAACCGCGCGGCGCGGATACGCGGGAAGCGCAGCCTTCTGGACCTGCAGCTGAATCTGCTCGCTGAACAGGAAAACACGAAGATGGTGGAGATGCTGGAGCAGATCGGCAAGGCCGTTGGGGCGGACTTCGGCAGCAGCGAGGCCGTGCGGGTATTCGAGGAGGCAACCCAGCCGGAAGCGCTCAGCGATCAGATCGAGCAGGCGGTAAGCGGAGGCGAGAAGCGGTCGGGCGCCGAGTAACATGCTATCCAGCCTCGGCCTGGCGGGATTGCTGGGCATTCTGGGCACGTTCGCGGCGGTGCTCTGGACCCAGCTGCTGCGGCTGGGTGCCTATCCCGGGTCCGCCTTGGTCATGTGGGGGACGCGCGGCAATCGGAAGTGGCTGGTTCACATGGCGGCTCTGGCCATCCTGCTCGAAAGCTACCTGCTGCTCACCTTTGCCGCTTTAGTCACCCTGGTGGTTCGGGCGTACCTCGCTTCCCGGCCGGACGCGCTTGCCTGGCCCCTCTGGCTGGCCGGATGGTACGTCGCTGCGGCGCCCCTGCTTTTCAGCGGACGCGATCCGCCGTGCGCGTCGGCACGGGACGCGGCGGACACCGCGACCCGCGCGGAGCTGCCTCTCGTCATGCTGGGTTACTGGGTGTTTGTGATATGGCCGCCGGTGATGGAGGCCGGGTGGGGCTGGATTCCCGGACTCAGGCTCTAGTCGGGCGAGCATTGCGGCCGGAAATATCGCGGAGCGACCAGCGGATCCTCGTCGCATGGCCCTTGGCGTCCCTGTCGACGGAGGTGGTCAGGGCCGCACGAAAGCGTTGACGGCCGACCGCCGGCACAATCGTTCCGATCCACTCGTCGTGAGAATCCCTCTGGTAGAGAGTGGAGAGGTGAGTCCTGAAACGCGCCCGATCTGCCTCTTCGACCACGAGGACGACCGGCTTGCCGATCAGCCGGCTCGGACTGCGCCCCAGAAGCTCTTCCGCCCTGGCGTTCGCGTCCTCAACAATGCCTTCGGGGTCGGTGATGAGATAGCCGTCCGGAGCCTGGTGCCACAGCCGCAGCAACTCGTCTCGATCGGCATGCAGCTCGTCGTGGGACTGGCGCAGGGCCTCCTGCTGCTGACGCAGCTCCTCTTCCGCCACTTGGAGACTCTCCAAAGCGACAAGCAGCTCATGGGAGGCCTCGGCGAAGGCCTCCTGACGCTCTTGCAACTGAGGCTCCGTGGCGCGCAGATGGAGAGAGGCGATTCGTCGTTGCGACCGAAGGAGGCTTTCCCCGAAGGCTTCGATGGCTTCAGGCAGGATTGGGGACGCAGATTCTTTCTTCATGGAAGCTGCCGGAGCACGAGTGAGCCTGGGTATTGCTACCCCTGCGATACTGGAGGATAGGGATTTGCCGGACCTGCTGCAAGGCGGAAATCCTCCGGGTTTCTCGGGGGGACAGCGCCTTGCGCCCACCACGGCAAGATGTAAGTTCGCGGAGTGTAACCGCTTTCTCCACAGGGAAGTGGTACGCATGTCTTCAAGCTGGCTCTGAGGTCCGTCGATGAGCTTGCCCTCGCCCTCTGTCACACCTCGAGGGACCGTCCTGCTCGTGGACGACGAGGCGTTGCTGCGCCATGTGCTCGCCCGTTGCCTGACAGACGCCGGGTTCGATGTGATCGAGGCGGAAGATGGGCAGGCCGCTCTTGCGGCCCTGTCTTCCTGCCGGGACTCGCTTCAGTTGGTCATTACCGATATCAACATGCCGGGCATGGATGGAGTGGAGTTTGCCCGCGAATTTCGCCCCCTTTGCCCACGGGTTCCCATCCTGTTCATCACCGGCCGTGAGACCGGCTCCCTCAACGGCCCCAGACTTGATCCAGACGAGCTCCTGCTCAAGCCCTTTGGACCCGATGTTTTCCTCCAGCGAGTGGTGCAAATGCTCGCCCGAGAATTCGATGCCGGACGTCCCTCCGCCTGACCCCATTCTTCTGGCCCGCGGCCGGGCCTTGCGAGCCGAGTCGACGCGCCTGAGGGCGGCGGCGGATTCACTGCGCCACCGAAGCCGCTTCCTCCACTCTCGCGTCAGATGGGTCTCCGGCCGCTCTAATGACCTGCTCACCATCACCGTCTTTCAGCATCGCCCCGTGGACATCCTCGCGCGCCCCGACCCGCACACCTCTGCGTAGCCCGGTCACTGCAACCGCCCTTGACCAATCAATCAATCTTGATATAATCCATGCCATGGCGACCAGAACTCCGGTGGACCCCACTCGAGCTGCGGCGCTGTTTCACGCGCTGTCGGACCCGACCAGGCTTTCCATCCTGCAGCGGCTCCGCTTTGGCGAGCGCTGCGTCTGCGAGCTGACCGACGCTCTTGAAGCCGCCCAGTCCCGACTTTCTTTCCATCTCAAGGTATTGAAAGACGCCGGACTGGTGACCGACCGGCGCGAGGGCCGATGGATGTACTACACCCTCAATCCCGAGGCACTGGCTGATGTGGCGGAGTTGGTGGAGGCAATTGCGGCCGTGCCCTCGCCGGCGGAGCGGCGGACCGGATGAGGCCGATTCGGCTTTTTATTTTGATCAAAGCATCAACCTTTTTTGATGAGGCTTTATGGGCACCCGCGACCTGCAGGAAACCGTGCGGCAGCGGTATGGTGAAGCTGCCCGGCAGGCGGCCAACGGGGCGCAATCCTCTTGTTGCAGCGGCAGCTGCTGCGGTGGTGTCGCCCAGGCGGACCCGGTCACGTCCAACCTGTACTCCGAAACCGAAACCGTCGGATTGCCGAAGGAAGCCGTATTGGCCTCACTCGGGTGCGGCAATCCCACTGCTCTGGCAGAGCTGCACGAGGGCGAAGTCGTGCTCGACCTCGGCTCCGGCGGCGGGATCGACGTGCTGCTCTCCGCCAAACGAGTAGGTCCCAATGGCAAGGCGTACGGTCTGGATATGACCGACGAGATGCTGACACTGGCCCGCGAGAACCAGCGGCGGGCAGGCATCGGGAATGTCGAATTCCTGAAGGGTCAGATCGAGGCCATTCCCCTCCCCGACACCTCCGTGGACGTGATCATCTCGAATTGCGTGGTCAATCTCTCCGGTGACAAGCAGAAGGTGATCGCCGAGGCTTTCCGGGTGCTCAAGCCCGGCGGCCGGTTCGCTGTCTCCGATGTGGTTGTCCGAGGCGAGATACCTCCCCAAGTCAGGCAAAGTATGGAGCTCTGGGTCGGCTGCGTTGCCGGCGCCCTGACCGAGCAGGAGTTCCATTCCTTGCTCTGGCAGGCCGGCTTCGAGCAGATCGGCATCGAGCCCACCCGCATCTACGAGTTCGAGGAGGCCAAGGCATTTCTCACCGGCGCTGGCCTGGATACGGACGTGCTGGCTCGTGAGGTCGCCGGCCGAGTCATGAGCGCATTCATTCGCGCCCGCAAGCCGGCAACAAGGAGGACAGATGAGTCGTAACCTGGCTTCGGATCAGTGTGTGGCGGTGCGACCCGCCCAGGGCCAGGACTTGTCCGCCGTCACCGAGCTGCTGCAGGCGTCCGGGCTCCCAATCAGGGGAGTGCAGGAATGGCTGCCGCACTTCCTGGTGGCGGAACATGAGGGAGATGTGGTAGCGGTCGCGGGGTTGGAGCTGTACGGACCGTCGGCCCTGCTCCGGTCGGTCGGCGTCCGGCCCGAATGGCGCGGCAGTGGGTTGGCCCGTCACCTGGTGGACCGTCTTCTGGAGCAAGCCCGAGAGCGCGGAACACACGACGTCTACCTCCTCACCACCACCGCCGAGCACTACTTCCCCCGGTTTGGGTTCGCCTGTGTTAGCCGAGACCAGGTGCCGGAGCGGGTGAAGAGCTCCGTCGAGTTCACCAGCGCCTGTCCGGCTTCGGCGGTCGTGATGTGCAAGCAGTTGCCCACGGACTGACCGGGCGCTCCGATGCCAGCGACCGACAAGAAGCTCCGGGTCCTGTTTCTCTGTACCGGGAATTCGGCGCGCAGTCAGATCGCGGAAAAGTTGCTCAATCACAAGGGCAGCGAGAGGTTCATCGCCGAAAGCGCAGGCTCCCAGCCCGCCCAGGAGGTGAACCCTTACGCCATCGAAGCGCTGGAGCGCCACGGTCTCCAATGGACCGGCGGACACCCCAGGCACGTGGATGGGTTGGTCAGCCGCGAATGGGATTTCGTCATCACGGTTTGCGATCGGGCCAAGGAGTCCTGCCCCATCTTCCCAGGGCAGCCTGTCACGGCGCACTGGGGAATGCCCGATCCCGCCGCAGTTACAGGGCCCAAGAGCGCCAAGCGGCGCGCCTTTGAGGACGCCGTGCTGGTGCTCAGCCGCCGGCTCGATCTGTTACTTGCCCTCCCTCTGGAGAAGCTCTCGAAACTCAGCCTCCAGCACGCACTGTCTCAGATCTCTTGAACAACCTATTGCGCCGGAATACGTTGTAACCACCGGGCGTGGTGGCCGAGCGGTTGAAGGCAGCGGTCTTGAAAACCGCCAAGGGCGAAAGTCCTTCGTGAGTTCGAATCTCACCCACGCCGCTCCCCGCACCGGACCGTGGGAATAAGTCCGATCCTGACCCCGTCTTGGGGAACATGCGGCGCCGTTCTTCCGCCCCGAGACTTCGAGCGTATACGTGCCCAAGGCAAGCGAGTCGATCTCCGATCAGTTTCGCTTTCAGCAGCTGGTCGAGCCACATCTGGGTCGGCTCCTCGGCTTCGCGGCGCGCCGGCTGCGCAACTCTGCCGACGCCGAGGATGCGGTACAGGAGGCCTGCACCCGCGCGTGGCTCAGCTTCGGCGATCTGCGGGACGAACGCCAGATTCTGGGCTGGCTCTACCGCATTCTTCGCTCCGCCATCGGCGACTTCGTGGAAAAACGGGAGCGCCGGGAGCGGCTTGCCCCAACGTTGGGCCTGGAGTTCGCCGGGGATCATCTGCTGGCCTCACAGGATCCCGCTCCGCTGGAGCGGCTCATCGCCAGCATGTCCATTGATGCCATCTACGAGTTGATGCGTACGCTGCCGGAGGAATTCGCCCTCGCGATGGAGCTGCACGACCTCGAGGGCCTGCGCTACCGCGAGATCGCGGAGCTGACCGGCGTCCCCATCGGCACCGTCATGAGCCGGCTCTCCCGCGGGCGGCGAGCACTGGCGGCGCTGATCGCCACTGACATCGGTTTGCGCGACCTGGTGACCCCCGAGCAGGACCGCGTCCCCCGTCGCGTCTTCAAGAGGCAGGCATGACAGGTTCGAGTCACGAGGCACTGGTCGACCTGCTGGCGGCCTACGCCGACGAGGAGCTCGCCGAAGACAGCCGCCGGGAGGTGGAGAGCCATCTCACCGGGTGCGAGTTGTGCCGCCGCGAGCTTCGCACTCAGGTCGCGCTGCGCACCCGGCTCGTCGCCGAGCAGCCCTCGGAACCCCGGCCTACGGTCTCGCCCAGGCTGCTGGCTCACCTTCGCGCCGTCACCGGCATTCCGGCGGCCGGCGCTCGCGCGGGACCGGCCGGATGGTTCGGGAGGCTCCGAGCGCTGCCCGCACCCCTCGCCCTACTCACCTGGGGCGGTTGGCTGGTGGCCGCGAGCCTCGTGCTGGTGATCTCTCAGCGGCCACGCCCGTCGCCCCAGGGCATGTCCATGGCGATGGGGAACGTGAAGGTTCCGCCGGCCGACGCCGTGCCGGAGCCGCTGGCCGGAGCCGCGATGCAGGACTTTCAGCGCCTCAACGGGAGCATCCTTCCGGTGGGCACCGCGTTGCCGGCGGTGCAGGCCGACGTTCCCTTCTCGGTGCCTTATCTCCGTTCGGCGCACATGCGTTTGATCGGCAGCTGGGCGATGGAGTTCGAGGGCGAGCGCGCCGCCGTGCTCGCCTACCGCTGTCACAACCGACTGGTGGTGCAGTACGTGGTTTCCGAACGGGCCTTTTTCCGGCAGCCTCGTCTGCGACAGGCGATCGCTTCGTCCGGGCTCTATGCCGCCGGATTCGGCAAGGTCAACACTATCGCCTGGCCGGATATCGACAGCGGGTCTTTCCTGGTGGGAGAGTTTACGCCGGCCGAGCTGGCGGCCATGCGATTGTGAGAATTTTCTTCGACGCGGAGACGGGGTGATGCGCATTCTCCTGACTTGTCTGTCCCTCGGCCTCGCCGTCGGGGTGCTCAACTGTGGCTCGTCCGATACGACCGACAACAACCGGCCGCCGACCGGGTGTAACGGCCAGGGCGGAGGCCCGGCCGGACAAGTCGAGGTGGGCAACAACCTCTTCCGCAGCGCCCACAACGGGACCTGCAATCCCGCTATCGATACCGTGGCGGTAGGCTCAGCGGTCACCTGGACCTGGGTCAATACCGGGGTGACACCGCACAGCGTGCAGTCCAACCCGCCTAGCCAGGGAGCGCCGTCCTTCCAGAGCAGCAATACGCTCACGGGAGCGGGATCCATCTACTCCGTTACCTTCACCACGCCGGGGACCTTCGAGTACGATTGCGTGGTGCATGGCTCACAGATGACCGGCCGTGTGGTGGTGCAGTAAAGCGGCGGCGGGACTGGCGCAGGTCGGGACTACGCTGGCCTTGTTGGTGGCGCCGAGGCTCGAGGGCCAGGCCCAGCAGACCGGCGATTCGGTGGTCTACCATCTGGATCCGAGCAGCCGCCTGGACGTGAAGACCGGCAAGGCGGGACTGTTCTCCTTTGCCGGCCATACCCACGTGATTCGTGCGCGAGGGGTCTCAGGTCTGCTGGTGTACTTCCCCCACGAGCGCTCCCGCTCGCATCTCTCCCTCAGGGTTCCGACCGACAGCCTCCAGGTCCTCACCCCCAACGACACCGCCGAGATCCGTAAGGTGACCGAGGCGATGCGCACCGTAGTCCTGCACGTGGATAAGCATCCGCTGATGACGTTCGTGGCGGAGTCGCTCGACCCGAAGAGCGGGAAGATGGATTTCCAGCTCGCGGTGATGATGGAGGGAACCACCCGGAATCTGCCGGTCACCGCCGAGGTCAGCCTCGGGCCGGACACGGTGAAGGCGACCGGAAACTTCATCGCGAAACAGACCGATTTCGGGATCAAGCCATTCAAGGGGGGACCCGCCGGAACGGTGAAGGTGGCCGACAAGGTCACCTTCTGCTTCGATCTGGTGGCGCTTAAGACCCCGGGCCCCGCTCGGCCGCACCGGCGCGGGCGGGAGATGACCGACCTGCCGGGGTGCGTCGACTCCACCGCGCCGGTGCAACCCGAGCGCCGTCCGATGTGAGGGAAGGGCGGTAAGGGCGGTAAGGGCGGTAAGGGCGGTAAGGGCGGTAAGGGCGGGAAAGACGGCAAGGTGGGGCCGGTGAGAGCGACGGTGATTCAGAGCGAGCCCACGCCATCGAGTTAACCTTGCCGTCTTTCCTGCCCTTACCGCCCTTACCGCCCTTGTGCTGTCCGTCACTTCCGCCCGCGCACAGATCCGTACTTTTCAGCTCAGGCTAGTCAGTTCCGAATAGCCCTCCAGAGGTGCCGCCGTGGCGTTCGCTCTGAGGGTTCCAGATGGTCGGCATCCGCCGTCAGCTTGCAGTCCGAGACATCCGTTCGTGCTCCGGTCCTGTCCTGTCAGTGACGGTGCTCCTCACGTGGCTGCTGGCTGGCTGCGGAGGCGGCGACCTGGTGCTTCCGAAATCGGGCCGGCCGACCGCGATACGGGTGGTAGAGGGAGATGGTCAGAGCGGCTCGGCCGGACAGCCACTCGCCGCACCGGTGACGGTCGAGGTGACCGATGCCGATTCTGAGCCGGTCGAGGGAGCGACGGTGGAATTCGCGCTGACTTCCGCGGGCGATGGGGGCGAAATGAGGCCTTCTTCGGCCCCCACGGACGCGGGTGGGCGGGCCCAGGCTCAGGTGCAGCTAGGCAGCAAGGTGGGTCTGCAGATCGGGGAGGCACGGGTCGTGCAAGGGGGCGGCTCTGTCAAGACCTCCTTCACCGCGCTGGCCGGTGCGCCCGGCCAGACCAACCATCCGCCTCAGGCGGACTTCGATTCCCAGTGCGACGGGCTCACCTGCCGGTTCACCGACGCCAGTAGCGACAGTGACGGAAACCTGACCGGCTGGAGCTGGAGCTTCGGTGACGGCGATGCCTCCACCGAGAGAGCCCCGGTGCACACCTATTCGGGGCCGGGCACCTATACCGTCACGCTCAGCGTCACCGATGGCGAGGGATCGAGCGACGACACCTCGACCCAGGTCACCGTGAGCGCAGCCTCGCCACCAACGGCGAATACCCGGCCACGGGCCGAATTTGCGGTCAGCTGCCAGGAATTGAGGTGCACCTTTACCGACCAGAGCAACGATCCCGACGGCAGCATAGCCGGCCGACGCTGGGACTTCGGCGACGGCCACACCTCGACCAGCCGAAACCCGTCACATTCCTACGAGACCGCAGGCCAGTATCAGGTCGTGCTCACCGTGACGGATGACGAGGGGGCCACCAGCAGCAAGAGCCGCACGGCAGACCCTGCGGCACCGGCTTCACCGCCACCCGCGCCTCAGCCATCGGAGCCCAATAAGCCGCCGGCGGCCGACTTCGAGGTGCATTGCAGCGGGCTCACATGCTCGTTTACCGACCGCAGCAAGGACGACGACGGCACCGTAGTGCAGTGGCGATGGAGCTTCGGAGACGGGGCGACGTCGAGCGACCGAAATCCCATCCACGCGTACGAGTCGGGCGGACGGTATCAGGTCCTGCTGACCACTACCGACAACGATGGCGCCGCCGATGCGAAGTCTCGGACCGCGGAGCCGGAGGCGCCTGCACCACCGACACCTCCACCGCCTCCGCCCCCACCCCCTCCCCCGGAGGAGCCCAACAAGCCCCCGCACGCGGACTTCGACGTGCACTGTGACAAGCTGACCTGCACGTTCACGGATCGCAGCAAGGATGACGACGGGACCATCGTGCAATGGCAGTGGAGCTTCGGCGATGGGGGCAGCTCGAACCAGCAGAATCCGGTCTACACCTATGCCGGCAAGGGCCGCTTCAACGTCGTCGTCACGGTGACCGACAACGACGGCGCGAGCGCCACCAAGAGCCGCCGCACTGATCCAAAAGACTGATCGGCGTAACCGAAGGCACGGACCGTCGTCTCCGGATTACACTGACACATACCACCTGTCCTAAGCCAGGGGCAGTCGACAGCGCAGGCGGAGGGCCTGACAGCTCGAGGCTCCCGCGATTGGGCGCCGGCGGTGTTGCTGTGCAGTCTCCGATACGGGTAAGTAGGTCAGTCTTCCCGTCTTCCCGCCCTTCGGCCTGGCACACTCCTCGCGATGTATCACCCGCATGAACGGGACGTCGTCGCCCGGCCACGGCACGGCTCGGTCGGGGGTGAGATTCAGCCGGCGGCGTGAAGGGCCGGCAATGCCGACCCTTCGTCCGCTGTCCCGCCTCTATTCAGTCAGATCGGTTTTGCTTTCTTGCCGTGCCGCCTGCTTGGCCTCGTTCTTGACGCGCCCGGCCGACAGCTTCACCTGATCCTTGATGTTTTCTGCCGTTTCCTGAGCCAGCTCCTTGAGCTCCGGTGTGTGATCATCGATCTGCTCCTGTACCGCCTCGGCCACATCCCGGCCGGCCTGCACCGTCGCGTCCTTCACCCGCTCGGTCACTGCTCCGGCACGGTCTACCAGGCGATCCCGGGTCCGGCCCAGCATTTCATCCTCGCGCTCGGTCCCCGGTAGTAGCAGGCCGATCGCGAGACCCGCGACGACTGCGCCAGCGGCCACCACCAGCGGGTTCTCATCCATGACGTGCTCGAGATTACTCTTGAGCCGCGTCGATTGCCACCTTGCCTGTTCCTGCACACGATCCTTGAGCTCGCCGGCGCTCTCGGCCACGTCGCTGGCTTTCTCTTTGGCTTCGCTCACGACCACTCCAGCTCGGCCGGTGATGCCACCCGCGTGCTGCCAGCCCTGCCCGGACCTGCGCTCCGGTCCGGAATAGGCATAGCGAGCCATGCGATCGCCCGAGACCGGCCCCTGCGGGCGCTTGGTCAAGAGCCAGGTGGCCGCCGCCCCGACCGCGATGGCCGGCAGCGGGTTCTCCCGGATTGCGTCAACCAATCCCCATCCGGTCCGCCGGGCCTGCTCCCCCACGCTCTGGGCGACATTGCCGGCCGCAGTCCCGATGGCCTCTTTCGCCCGCTCCTTGAGATTCTGCGGGCTGAGCCGGTCACCCAATTCATCGATATTCTGGCTCATCCGATCTCGAGTCATCTCGATGTCGCGCTCGATCTCCTCCGGCTTCTCCTCATAGTCCTTCATGGCCGTTGCTCCTTCGCCCATTGGACGTCGTCTTTGAGAGTCTCCACGGTTCTCCGTGGGGTCAGGTCGGTTTGCTTGAGCTTTCGAAGTCCACCCTGCAACATCACATAGCCGGCAATTGCCAGGATCGCGCCGACGATCAGGGCGGAGATCCAAACCTCGATTCCGGCGAGGTCGGCCAGCAGTAGAATCACCCCGGCCATCAGGGCCAGGGCACCCAAGTACGCCACGAACCCACCGGTGCCGAGACCGCCGAGCGCGCCGCCGATTCGGGAGGCTTTCTGTTCCAGCTCCACCCGCGCGAGCTGGACCTCCTGGCGCACCAGGAGGGTCATGTCCTGGGTGAGCTCGCCGAAGAGCTCCCCGATGCTCCGCTCTTCCCTAACTCCTGGCATAGGTCTCTCCCAAGTCGTATGTGGTCTGTGGCGGTCTTACCAGACGACGTTCCGCGCCCGAATAGCTGCCAGGTTCCGATCGACCGTCTCTGCGTCGGTCTCGGCGTCGCGAGCTCTTGAAGAATCGAGCGCCCAGCAACCCTAAGGCGACGGCCCCACCCAGCACCCAGGCCGGCTGGCGCCGAGCCAGGCTCTCGAGATCGTCGCGGGCTCTCCGAGGATCGAAGTCGCGAACGTACTCGGCGACCCGATCCGCCTGGCGGGCGACACTCTCGGTGAGTCCCGCCACCCGCTGCTGGTTCTCCGAGCGGAGGTGCTCACTGGTGCGGCGGAAGGCGTCCGCGACGGCCCCGATCTGTCGGGCGAACTGGCCCTGGCTCTCGCCCAGGCTCGAACTCGCGCGGTCCTTGGCCTCCCGCAAACTGCTCTTGGCCTGATCCACGACCTGATCTTTCATCTCGCGAAGCTGCTGCCGAGCACTCGTGCCCGGCTGCTCCTGGTTTATTCCGGCGCCTCCGTAGGAGCCGCCGGGCTCGTTATTGACCGTACTCATTGGGTCACTCCTATCGCTGACCGTCGGTTTGCGATTGGTTCGCGAATGCCGGAAGGAGGAGAGGACGACGAGGAGGACTCAGCTCTTGTCTGCCGGCCTGCCTTCCGGCCGGGCTAATACGCGCAAATTGCCAGCAGGTCGCGGTGTTGCAGCATCACGTGCGCGCGTGAGGCCAGTCACCGCGCGCTGCCCTCAATTGAAGGACGTTTCACGCGGCGAATGTGCGCGGTCCGACCGTCGGGGCGGGTCGACGATGGTCACACACGATACGACGGTGAAGGTGGACATCAACGTCAAGAAGGGCGACCAGGCGACCCGGGTGGATACGGTTCGACTCGCCAGAACCTGCTGGTCACGCAAAGATCCCGGAGGACCTTCACCGCGACCTTGCGGTGATGCTTCAGCTCCTCGGCCAGGTAGACCGTGGACATGCCGCCCTGGCCCAGCTCACGCTCCAGGCGGTAGCGGTGGGCGAGGGCGCTGATGATGGTCGAGCACCGGGCTCATGACACGACCACCGGGGCGGGGGTTCCGGCGATCGCAGACGCGTGACTCGAAGGTTGCTCGACGACTTGGTCCGCTCGGATCCAGACCCAGAGGATGGCCCCGATGAACGCGAACAGTGACGCGGTGCCGAGCGCCACCGGCCAGCCGAGTGTGCCAGCCGTCATCGGCACCAGTACGGCGACGAGTCCTCCTACTACATTGCCGCCCGTGTTCATCACCCCGCAGGCGGCCGGGGAATGGCGTCCGCCGACGGCGATGGCAGCAGCCCAGTACGCGCTGTCGGTGAATTGCTGTCCGCCGAGGCAGAGGGAGAGATAGACAACCGCCAGATACGAGCTGCTCGCTCCCGCCGCGACCAGGATGAATCCGCCGGACAGGACCAGCCCGACCATGATTACGATTCTCGGTCCCACGCGAATGCTGTGCCGGCGCGTGAGCCAGTCGCACCCCCAGCCACCCAAGGTCGCACCAACGGCGCCGGTGATCCAGGGCGCCGCCGCGAGCACGCCGCCCTGCAGCTCCTGAAACTTTCGGACCTCGACCAGGTAGATGTAGAGCCAGTTGAAGAAGAAATAGAAGACGTAGTTACTGAAGAAATAGCTGATAGTGATGAGCCAGACCTCTCGACTCCGAAACACCTGTTTCCACGCACCCCGTTCGCCCGTGGTCCGGCTTGCCGGCGGACGATCCGCATTGATGATTGCGAGCTCTCCGGCATTCACCGCGGCATGGTGCGCGGGATCGTCGCGACCGTACCACCACCAGAGGCCTCCAAAGATGAACGCCAGGGGCGCCGTAAGCGCGAACGACGCACGCCAACCGACGTGTTGGATCAGCAGCACGATCAGAGGCGCGGTAGCCGCGGCGCCCAGGGTGAGCCCTACATTGGTGAGGGCGTTCGGCAGCGCCCACCCGGAGACGGGGAACCACCGTGCGATCGTGTGCCCCGCGAGCACCGGGAAGACCGGCGCCTGCGCCGCGCCCATGAGAAAGCGCAACGCTACGAGGGTGGTGAGGATGGCAATCGAACCAGCGATAGAGCGCCCCGGGACGAACGCGACTATCAGATTGAGCACGCCCCACAACAGGGCGATGAGCGTCAGCGCCTTTCGGCCTCCCAGCCATTCGGCCAGCAGTCCTCCCGGCCACTGGAAGATGGCATAGCCCCAGGCGAACGCGGCCAGCACCCAGCCGAGCTGCATCTGGGACAGCCCCAGGTCTCCCATCAGCCAGGCGCCGGCTACGGACATGTTGGTCCGAAGCAGGTAGGCGACGAAGCTGAGGATGACGAGGAGCGCGAGGATGTTCCAGCGCACGTGGCTGGTGCGCGTCATTTCACCACCGCCTGGTAGGCCAGCGTTTGGAAAACCTCGTTCACGTCATCGCGGTTGGGGAACAACTGCATCATCATGATCCCGATCATCCGCTCCTTGGGATCAACCCAGAAGCTGGTCCCCAGGATGCCGCCCCAGGAGTACTGGCCCTTCGACCCAAGTGTGGCAGTTGCGCCAAGGTCCCGCACAATCGCGAAGCCGAGCCCGAAACCGACACCGGGATTTCCCAGAGGGTCCTTGAGATCCGACGTGGCATCGGCGGTCATCAGTTCCACCGTCTTGGGGCCGAGCAACCGCACCCCGTCCAGCGCACCGCCGTTGAGCAGCATCTGGGTGAAGCGGGCGTAGTCATCCGCCGTGCTGAAGAGTCCGGCTCCGCCGGAGAAAAACCTGGTCGAGCCGCGGGTGCCTGGACCGCCGAACAGACCCAGCCGAAGGCGCCCATCCTCCCAGCTGTCGGTGGTCGCCATGGCCCGAAGCGAGTCGTGGTCGTTGGTGTAGCTGGTGGCGAGCCTGCCGAGCTTCTCGTCGGGAACCCGAAAGCCGGTGTCATACATCTTGAGTGGTCTGAAGATGCGCGTCCGGAAGAACTGGTCGAGCGTGAGCCCGGAAACAACCTCCACCACGCGACCGAGGACGTCGACGGAGATGCTGTAGCGCCACTCGTGTCCGGGCTGGAAGGCGAGCGGCTGCGCCGCCAGGCGGGTCATGTTCTCCGCCTGGGTCGAGTCCACGCCGCTCACTCCGTCGTTCACCCGTGCGGCGCGGTAGGCGTTGCCCACGGCCGAGGTGTCGATGAAGCCGTATACCAGACCCGACCGATGGGTCAGGAGATCGTGCACGGTCATAGGGCGATTCGGCGGAACGAGCGAGTCCCCGGCCACTCGCACTTTGGTTTTCCGGAACTCGGGGATGAATGTGGAAACCGAGTCGGCGAGTCTGAGCCGGCCCTCCTCGACCAGCATCATGGCGGCGACGCTGGTGACCGCTTTGGTCATCGAGGCGATGCGGAAGATCGTGTTCCGGTGCATGGGGCTCCGCGAGGCAGCGTCCCGCCAGCCGGCGGTATCGACGTCGACGATTCGTCCGTCGCGCGCCACCAGGGTCACCAGCCCAGCCGCGGCGTGCTGCTCGACGTATCGGCGCAGCACCGGACCGATGCGGGCGAGCCGGGCGGAGGACATCCCGACTGCTTCGGGCCGGCCCCGGGGAAGCTGCGCGGCCGCGTCGACAGGGAAAACCGACACCGCGAGGGCGAGGGCCAGGCGGATGATGGTGTACGTACCGCCGACTCCGTTCATGCCGACTGCAATTGGTCGGGCAGATCCATGGGTTCGATGACCCGGTGGAAGCGATCTAGTGGGATACGCACAAACCTAACTGCGAGGCGAAGGAGCGCTACCGTCGTCCGTCGAAGTTCCGCACCATCCACACGTCGCCGCGAGGACGAGTCTCTACCCTGAGTGCGCGACGCCCATCGCGGGAGAAGGTGAGATAGAGGCCTCCTTCCGAAGGATACGATGCGAGTCGGACCGGCGGCTTCCCGTTGGTATCCAGGCGGTAAAGGGCCAAGGTTCCAAGTGTCTCCAGCACAGCGACCTGAATTGTCCCATCGGCAGCCCAAAGGGTCTGGCCAAGGCCCTCGGACCGCAGTCCGCCGAGTCGCTGTCGGTGGCCATCCTCGAGATCGATCTTGGTAAACACCAGACTGTCGAAGTCGGCCGTCCACCGGGTCGTGAGGATGCTGCGGCCGTCAGGCGAGCCCGCCACGCTGCCTGACCCCTCGCTCCGTTCGGGATCAGGAAAGCGCTTGACCACGACGCCGGTCGTGTCAGCTAAGACTACGCTCCCGGCGGAGTCATCCACCCAGGCCATGAGGTCGCTCCCTACCATTTCCCAGCCGCCCCTTTCCGGCCCTGGCCCCTGGGTCCGGACCTGACCGGATTCCGGGTCCACGCTGTACAGCATCACCTTTCCGCCGCTACCCCGCGACGCGAAATACAGGCGGGAAGAATTCCGGGCCCAGCCTATCTCGACAAGCTCACCTCGAAGTGGGACCGGGATTTCGCTGCCACCCTCAAAGGGAATGATGGCCAGTTGGACTTGAGCGCCTTGGACCGGCCTGGAAAACAAGTCGATGAAGCGACCGTCGGTTGAAAGGGTCGCCCCGAGGTGCCCGGTCGAGCGCCGCAGCAACCGGGACCTGAAGTCGGTCGACCTCACGCGGTCCCGGGTCAGTGCCAACACCGTCGTTTCCTCACCACCCTCGACATAGAGCAAGGTCCGCTGGCCCCCAACAACCGAGAAAGCTCCCATGCCGGAAGCGGTGCGGCCGTCAATCGACTTCGGCCGACCCAGATTCCCTCGGCTGTTCACCGGGATCCGCTGCAGACGGGTCAGTATGCTTCCCGTGGAAGGCACTGTCACCAAAAAGATCCCATCCCCTCGGGGATCCCAGACCGGAGAGGCCGTGCTCTTGCCCGGCACCGCGATGCTGTCGAGTCGCTTCCATTGCCGATCGACAACGGCCAGCCAGCTGGAATCCGAGCCAGTGAGGACCTCGACCACGAGCTTTCCGTCGGGCGAGGGAACGGCGTAGAAATCGCCTCTCGGCCACCCGAACCTGGTGCTGTCATGGACCACGCCGTCCGCAGGAGTGATCACCCGGAGGGACAATCCGGTCTCCGGCTCTGATCCAACGAGTAGCACCGTGTCTGCCGAGGTCAGAAAATTCACTCGGCAGCACCCGAGGAACTGGATCGGACCACCTAGGGCTCCCACTCGAAACCCGCCGTAACGGCCGGCCGAGTCGCTACCTCGGAAAACGAGACTTCGGGCATCTCGGCTCCACTCGATGTCGTAAAGAGCACCGAGGCGGTTGACGACTCGAAGCTCGCCGGCGCCACCGACATCCTGCCATACCAAGGCGAAGGAGCAGTAGCCTGTCGAATCGCACTCTCTCACGGACCGTGCGAGACGGCTGCCGTCCGATGAGAGCGCGGCTGCGGTAATGTCACCGGAGCTGGTCATCTTGACCGGTGTGCCGGCTATCGCTGTTCGCGAACCAAGCACAGCGAAGGCCGCAAAACCAACGAGCGCAAGGCCAATCGCTGTCAGGACTGCCCAGAGGAGCGCGGGGCGACGTTTGGACGGCGCTCGAGGAGCCGCCGTGGTCAGCAGGGTGGCGAACTCTCCAGCACTGGTGAATCGGTCGGCCGGGACTTTGGCCAGGGCCTTGGCCACAGTGGCGTCTACCCCCTCCGGCACCGTGTCACGAATGGTTGTCAGGCGAGTGGGTCTCTCGGTCATGAGCCTGGCGATTACCGCCTGAACCGTGGCGCCCGTATGCGGCGGCTCGCCGGCGAGCATCTCGTAGAGCACGGCGCCCAGCGAGTACACGTCGCTGCGGGCGTCGAGCATCCTGTCGCCGGTGGCCTGCTCTGGGCTCATGTACGAGGGAGTGCCCAAGCTCAATCCTGTCTCGGTGAGCCGGCTCCCTCCCGCTTCCTTCACCGCCAGGGCGATACCGAAGTCGGTCAGCATCGCCTCGCCCTCGTGCAGCAGGATGTTTTCCGGCTTGATGTCGCGGTGGATCACCCCGCGTGCGTGGGCGTAGTCGAGCGCGCTGGCGACCTGCTTGGTGATCGCGAGCGCTTCGTCGAGGCCGAGCTGCCGCTCTCGCTGGAGGCGTTGGCGCAACGACTCGCCCCGGATGAACGGCAGCACGTACCACAGCAGGCCGTCGGTCTCGCCCGAATCGATCAATGTGAGGATGTGAGGGTGATCCAGCTTGGCGGTGAGCCGGACCTCATTGAGAAAGCGCTCCCGGCCGAGGATCGCGGTGAGCTCGGGCCGGAGCACCTTGAGCGCCACCTCACGATCGTGCTTGACGTCCCGGGCAAGGTAGACCGTAGCCATCCCGCCGTGCCCCAGTTCCCGTTCGACGCGGTAATGCGCGCCGAGCGCGGACTGCAGCCGCGTGAGGAGGTCTGAGGTCATTGGGTTTTTTCGTGGGGTGATCAGCTTCCGGTAGGTGCCAACACCGGCGAAGGCGAGCTAGGTGGAGCAGACAGCTCCTGCGCCAAGTCGGCCACCGACCGGCCGCCGATGTAGCGCCGGTACCAGACCTCGGCGCTCAGCAGCAGCCAGATCCGGTTGCCGTGATCCCGCCGGCGGGCCAGGTGCTCGTCCACCAGCTCGCGCACCCGCTCGCTCCGCAGATAGCCGTCCCGCACCAGCTCGCTCTCCCGCAGCAGCCGAGGCGCGAGCGAGCGCACCTCCGCATCCATGATGTACATAAGCGGCGAGGCGAAGCCCTGCTTCTTCCGGCGGAGCACCTCGGGCGGCAGATACTTCTCCCCGAGCCGTCGCTCCAGGTGACGCAGACGGTTGCCCTTGATCTTGAGCGCGGCGGGCACGCGGGCCATGAACTCGGCGAAGCGGGGATCGAGGAAGGGCGAGCGGGACTCCAGACTATAGGCCATCGTCGCCCGATCCAGAATCATCAGCGACTGGCCCGGCAGCCGGGACATCGTGTCCACGTACATCATCCGGTCGATGGCCGCCTCGGCGTTGGGCGCGTCGAAGAGCGAGAGTACGCAGGCGTCAGGGTCGGCGCCCGCGAGCTGTGACCGGAAGCCTGGGGTATACAGCTCGGCGCGGTGGTCCTGGTTGAACCAGAAGAACTGCATGCTTTCGGCGTATCTCTGCCCCCCGGTCTTCCGCGCCATCAGATCCACCCAGCGGAGCTTGTGGGTGAAGCTCTTGAAGGTGAACTGATCCGGCAGCCGGCGGAGTATCTGAGTGGCGACCAGGTCACGCACGGCGGCCGGCACTGTGCGATAGGCATCGAGCCAACGGTCCGCGGCGTAGCGGTCGTATCCACCGAACAGCTCGTCCCCGCCGTCCCCGCCCAGCACCACCTTGACCTCGCGAGCCGTCATCTTCGCCAGGTGGAGGAGGCACACCGAAAGCGGATCAGCCGGCTCGTCCAGCGCCGAGACCAGCCGAGGGAGATCGCCCATGACTACGGGCTTGACCTCCTGCGCGAAATGGCGGGTGCCATACTTGGCCGCCACGGCCGCGGCGGCAGGCAGCTCGTTCAGGTCGCGATAGGGAATGCCCATGGAGAAGGTGCGGAGCTCCGGCCCCAGCACCCGCGCGGCATAGGACGCGACCAGAGTCGAGTCCAGGCCACCGCTCAGAAACGCACCCACCGGCACGTCGCTGACCAGGTGGATCTTGACCGTCTCCGCCAGGAGCTCGTCGATCTTCTCCAGCAGTTGATCTTCCGGATAGGTCCACTTAGGGCCGTACTGCAGATCCCAATAGCGCTCGATCCGAATGTGCCCGTCTTCCCAGATCATGTAGTGCGCCGGCGGCAGCGCCTTGATCCGGGTGAAGAACGTGGTGGGCGGGTGAACGAAGCGAAGCGTCAGGTACTGATCGAGAGCGCGCGGCTCGAGACTCCCCAGCGAGGGATCATCCGCCAGCAGCGCCTTGATCTCGGACGCAAAGATGAGCTGGCCCGCCTTCTCGGTGTAGAACAGCGGCTTCTGCCCGAAGTGGTCGCGGGCGAGGAGGAGACGACGGCGCTTGCGATCCCAGATCGCGAAGGCGAACATGCCCCGCAGGCGCTGCAGCAGCCGCTCCCCTTCGTCCTCATACAAATGGACCAGCACCTCGGTGTCGCTGCGGGTGCGAAAGCGGTGCCCCCGTGCCACCAGGTCGCGGTGCAGCTCCTCGAAGTTGTAGATCTCCCCGTTGAATATGATCTGGACGCTGTCGTCCTCGTTTCCCAGGGGCTGATGCCCTCCGGCCAGGTCGATGATGCTGAGCCGGCGCATGCCGAGGCCCAGGCCACCCTCGACCAGCGTACCCGAGTCATCCGGACCACGATGGGCGATGGCCTCACACATCCGAACGATCTCGGATTGGGTGACCGGAGGAGAGCCCACCTTCCCGCAGATGCCGCACATCTCAGGCGACCTTTCTGGCCCAGGCCACCATCATATAACCCTTGGAGAAGGGGATCAGATGGTCCAACATGGTCCATGCCCGCAACAGCGGGTACACCGCCGAATACATCTTATACGCGGTGCCCACCTTGTTCAGTGCTTCAGCCGACATCGGGGCGGTATCGCCGTGAAAGTCCTGTTGCTGGGGATCCTTGCCTTTCATGGCCTTGCGGTGATAGGCGTAGTTGAGAAGGTCCTCCAGCGATTCGGTGAAGAGGCGGCAGTAATCGTCGATCCCCTGCACCCGAAGGCCGTGTCGCTCCATGATGGCCCGCGCGGCCGCTGAGGGATAGCCGTCACGCGCGTGGCCGAAGCCCTCCTGGTCCGCGGTGAATCCGAGCACCCGCTTGAGGGCAAAGCCGGGGCGGCCATGCTCGCCCTTCGGGGCCATGAAGAGGAAGTCGCCGCCGGGCTTCAGCACCCGCACCATCTCGGCAAAGAAGGTCTCGTCGTCCTCGATGTGCTCCAGGAAGTTGATTGCGGCCACCAGATCGAAGGCCTGGGTGCGGAACGGCACCGCGCCTTCGCCCACCTGCACGACGCGATCTCCCACCAAGCGCTTGGCCGAGCGGACATGGTCCCGCTCGAAGTCGCAGCTCACCCAGGTGCCGCCCCGCTCGCGGAGGAAGTGGGAAGTGAGCCCGGTGCCACAGCCCAGCTCGAGGCAGAGACGGCCATGCACCTCGGGAAGATGTTCCAGCAACGCCTTCACCGTGAGCTTCTTCTTGAGCGAACGGCGATAGAGCTGGAGTTGCCAGGCTTTGGGTTCGGTCATGCAGTCGATCTCCGGTTTCAAAGGCGGTAAAGGCGGGAAGGGCGGAAGCGGCGCTAAGACCCGCTCCTTCACCTTGACCCACTTTGTTCCCGCGGCCGCTATGTTACGACCTACCCCTCCTTACCGCCCTTACCGCCCTTACCGCCTTTACCGCCCTTCCCGCCTTTACCGCCCTTAAGCTATCAACCCCGCCGCCCGGTACGCCTCCAGCGTCAGCCGCACGCCCTCGGGCAGGTCCACCTTCGGCACCCAGTCGAGCACCCGGCGCGCCCGCGAGGTATCGAACGCCGAGTCGCTCCAGAAGAAATCCATCCGCCGGCGGTAGATCGGCGGATCGATCTGGAGCACCCGGCAGAGGTCTTCCACCACCCCGGATGCCAGGAGCATGGGCTTGAGCGGAAGGCGAAAGCCATAGCGCTTGCTGCCGGTAGCCTGCCGGACCTGCTCGATCAGCTCTCTCAGGGTGCAGACGCTGGGGCCCGCCACGATGACCGCTTCGCCGACGGCCTCCTTACGGTCGCACGCCTGGAAGAACGCCCGGACGACGTCGTCGACATACACCATGTGACGCCGACCGTCGCCCGCGCCGAACAGCGGGAACCGGCCCCGGCTAACGCCTTTGAAGAGCTTGAGCAGACGGTAGTCGCGAGGCCCATAAACATCCGCCGGCCTGAGGATGACGAACGGCAGCCGCTCGTCCACTCCAAAGCGTCGCACCAGCCGCTCGGCCGTGACTTTGGTGCGCTCGTAAATGTTGCCCGGTGCGAGAGCGGAGTCCTCCCGGGTCATGCCGGCCGCGCGGTGCCCATAGATCCCGATGGTGCTGCAATAGACGAAGCGCTTGACCCCGCCGGCGACCGATGCCTCGAGCAGGCGCCGGGTGCCGTCGAGATTGATCGACTCGAAGAATTCGTCGCTCTTTCCGCCTTCCCGCATCGCGACGGCGAGGTGAAAGACGTGCGTCACTCGGCGCACTGCCTGGCGACACAGCTCATCGTCGGTAATGCTGCCGGGGATGACCTCGACTCCCTGGCGGGTCAGCGCCTCGACGTTGGCCCTCTCCTCGGGCCGGTCGGCCAACCCGAGCACGACGACCTCCGCGCCCCGCCGCCTGCCCTCCTCCGCCAAATGGGACCCGATGAATCCGGTGCCCCCCGTCACCAGCAATCTCATCCGAATCGCTTGGCCAGTGCCGCGACGATCCGCTCGCTCGCGTGACCATCGCCGTAGGGATTGACCGCATTAGCCATGTGCTCGTAGGCCGCTCGGGAGGTGAGGAGCTCGCTTGCGGTGTCGACAATGCGTCGCTGGTCGGTTCCCACCACCACGGCGGTTCCCGCTTCGACGCCCTCGGGCCGCTCGGTCACTTCCCGCAGCACCAGCACCGGTTTGCCGAGCGACGGGGCCTCCTCCTGCACCCCGCCGCTGTCGGTCAGGATGAGGTAGGCGCGGGCCATCAGGTGAACGAACTCGACGTAGTCGAGCGGCTCGATCAAATACATGCCGGGAAGATCGCACAGGAGCCGCTCGACGGTGTCCTTCACCTCGGGGTTGGGGTGCACCGGAAGCACGAACTGGAGATCGGGAAAGCGCCCAGCCAGCTCCCGAACGGCGGCACAGGTCGACCGAAGCGGAGCGCCGAAGCTCTCGCGCCGGTGGGTCGTGATCAACACCACGCGCCGATCGGGATCGAGCGAATCAAGCTGCCGGGTGCGGAACTGGTAGTCCGGGCGCACCGTCTGCAGCAGCGCATCGATCACACTGTTGCCGGTGAGATAGACGTCGTCCGGAGAGATGCCCTCCGCCAGCAACTTGTCTCGCGCCTGGGTGGTGGGGGCGAAGTGGATCGACGCGAGCCGGGTGGTGAGAACCCGGTTCAACTCTTCGGGAAACGGCTGGTAGCGGTCGCCGGTCCGAAGCCCCGCTTCGACGTGCCCCGAGGGAATCCGTTCGAGGTAGGCGGCGAAGGCCGAGGCGAAGGTTGTCATGGTGTCGCCCTGCACCAGCAGGACGTCGGGGCGGAGCTCTCGCAACAGGGGTGGCAGACGGTCCAGCACGCGAGCGGCGATGCCGGCGGGGGACTGACCCGGGGTCATCAGATCCAAGTCGTGATCGGCGTGGAGGCCGAAGACGCCAAGCACCTGATCCAGCATCGTACGATGCTGCGCGGACACGCAGATCAGGCTCTCGAACCGATCCGGCGCGGCCTGCAGGGCATGCACGATGGGGGCCATCTTGATCGCCTCCGGCCGGGTGCCGAAGACGCTGAGCACGCGAATCATCGCGTAGCTGCCGCTGTCTGCAGGCGTTCTGCGATCGCCTGCATGGTCACGAAGCGGAAACCCTGCTCGACCACCGTGGCGAACACGCGCCGGAGCAAGCTTTCGCGAACTCCTTCATAGCAAGGGTGCCCGTACAGCACTACCAGATCGTTCGATTGCAGATGTCGGGTCAGCTCCTCGAACACCGTGGCTTCGGGTGTAGCCCGAGCACCATGGTACTCCAGGAAGGGGATCGTCCGCGGCCCCGACAAGGTGACCGGAATCGTCCAGTGTCGGAGCTTGTGACCTCCCGCCTCGGCCCGACGGGGCGAGCCTCCGATGGCGTCTCCGTCGTAGTGAAAGCCCAGGCGATCGACCAGGCGCATGATCCGCTCGTCGGAATAGAACCCGGGAGAGGTAAACCCGACAGGCTTCCCCAGGTGGCGCTGGAAGTGACGATAGGATTCTTCCACGTCCGCTACCAGTTCATCCTCCGGCAGCTCGTGGAACCTCCGGCTCCACACGACGTGATCCATCCCGCCGTGGAGGCCGAACTCGTGTCCCTCCCCCTGCATGTCATGGAAGACCGGCATGAAGGAAAGTCCCACCGGGCGCGCCAGGGCCGTCTCCCAAAGGAACCGCGGCCAACCGGTTTTCTTGATGAGATGGACGGCATCAGGGTCGGTGAGCTTGGCGCGGGAGCGAGCGACGCCTTTCCCCAGCCATTCCCGCAGGTTGGTGGAGCGGCCCACGTTGATGAAGAAGGTGTTGGGAACTCCGAAGTCGCGGCAGACCGAACGAATTTTAGGAAGCCCGTCGGTGACGCAGACCCGATGATCCACGTCCCAGCGGAACACGAAGAGCTTTTCGCTCATCGAGCAGCCCGCGCGCCCAATTCCCCGTAGAGCTCCTCGAACCGGGCCGCGGTGCTGTCCCAATCGAACAGTCGGAGGGCGCGCTCGCGCCCGGCCTTGCCCATCCGCCGGCGACGCTCGGGGTCGTCCAGCAACGACGCGATGGCCCCCGCCAGAGCGTGAGGATCTCCCCGCGGAACGATCGTCCCGGTCACGCCATCCTCGACCACTTCCGGCAGACCGCCGGCATCGCTCGCCACCACCGGGATCTCGCATCCCATCGCCTCGGCGGCCGGAATCCCGAAGCCCTCTTCCAGAGAGGGGATCACCGAAACCGCTGCGGCGCGGTAATACGGCGGCAGATCGGCGTTGGGCACCCAGCCGAGGAAGGTCACATCGGCGCTGATGCCCAGCTCCTCGGCCAGCCGCACCAGGTCCGCACGTTCGAAGCCGTCGCCCGCCAGCACCACCTTCAGGTCGGGGAAGCGGGGCTTGAGCTCCGCGGCGGCCTGGATCAGGAAGCGGATGCCTTTGCGCGGGAACAGTTGGCGGCACGCGAAGATCATGTGCGGCCCGAACCTCGGGTCCACGCTTTGAACCTTGTCCGCCGGACTGAACCGCCGCAGGTCGGTCCCGTTGAAGACGAGGCGAATCGAGTCAGCAGGGGCACCGGCTCGCAGCGCATGCTGACGGCAGTCTTCCGTAATGGCGGTGAGCGCGCCTGCCCGTCGAAGAGTCCACCGCAACGCCGGCCGGACATACCAGCGGGTGGGGAAGTCATAGCCCTGCTCGGGGTTCACGTAGACGTCACCCCCGTGCATGGTGATCACGCTCGGAATTCCCAGCCGCTCCGCCGCGCGCACCGCCGCTGGTCCGGTGGGGATGGCCCAGTGGGCGTGGATGACATTGGCCCTGCGCGCCCGAGCCAGCGCCAATGTGGCCTGGTATTGCAGTCGGAGATACTGGGCGATGGTCGCCAGCCGCCCCAGCTTGCCAACCGGCCCGACCCGGGTCTGGGCGACATGGCCATAGGTCAAGTCGACTGGGAACCGCATGGGAAATCGGACGACCTCGACCCCGTCGAAAATGGCCGTAGTGGGCGCAGAGGGATTTCCCGGGGTGACCACCGTGACGCTGTGTCCCCGGTAAACCAGGTGGCGATTGATGTCGTGGACGTAAGTAGCCTGGGTATCGCTGGCAGACTGGGGATACCAGAAGGTGGGACAGACGACCCGCAGCGGCGCTGCCGAGCGCCCGGCGTGAGAAGCTGACTGCTGCGACTCGAGTTCGAGTCCCCCTGTGGCCATACCGCGGTCCCTGCCGAAGTTTTGCTTCTGGTGAGGCTAACGCTAGACTGAGAAGTACCAAAGATCAACAATTATGCCACCTTGCACCACCCTTCAGTGAGCCAGGACCCCCTCTATTTCTGATGCCATCCCGACCCAGGTGCGGACAGTAGGCGACAGGATGCCTGGCGGAAGGCGCTGCCGGAAGTCCCCACGACTCAAGTGCCTTCCGCTGGCCGGGATACGCTCCTGGTGCAAGGGGTCGCATGCCCAACGCCGGGGCAATGGAACCGACGAAGCCACCTATGCCTGTTTTGGGGGAGAGCCTACGGGTCACCGTGCTGCGGAAACGCCTTAAATCGGATTGTTGAGCAGTGCCCGGATCTTTGCGGCAAGATCATCCTGGGTGAACGGTTTGGCAAGGAAGGGAGCTTCGGGCTCCAGCAGCCCGCTCTGAAATACTTCGGTGGCAAATCCCGACATGTACAGAACCGGTTTGCCCGGCCACCGGCTCTGGATCTCCCGTCCCAGCTCGCGGCCGTTCATGCCCGGCATCTTGATGTCGGTGAGCACCAGGTGGATCGGACCCGGATTGTGTTCGATAGTGCTCAGTGCTTCTCTTCCGTGTCGTGCTTCCAGCGCCTGGTAGCCGGTCCATGTGAGCATGCGGCACGCGAGGCGCCGTACGGCCTCTTCGTCATCCACGACCAGGACCGTGTACCCACCGGCCGGCCGTAACGAGCGCGCCGGGGATGAGCTCTGTGTCTCGCCATTCATGACCGCAGTGTGTCTGATCGGTTCAAGGCCCGCAAAGTTGATCTGGTCCAGGCGGAGCCGCAAGCTCCAGCGGGAGTGCTGAGGGCACTCGCTCCGGCCGGGGATTGACAGGCAGTTCCCTGCCTTCCATCTCTGAAGGCACTCACGCCGCCACTCGAATTACGAGATCCACCGATGGCTCCGGCTCATTTCACGTTCGAGTTGGATCCTAAGGCTCGCCTGGTACGGATCGCCGGTTCCGGAGACCCGCAGTACCCCGAATGGATCGCCCTGTTCGATCAGGTTCTCGCGTCGCCAGGGTTTCAGCCGGGGACCGATTTCTTGATCGACCGGCGGGGAATGGATTCGATTCCGTCGAATCAGACGGTCGAGGAGATGATCGACTACTACGCCGACCACAGGGAGCAGCTGGGCCATTGCCGCCTTGCATCGGTCACCACCAACAGTGCAGTCTACGGAATGACGCGGATGGCCGAGGTGTTCGCGGAGCGAACCACCGTGACGGTGCGGGTGTTCCGGGACATGGAGAGCGCTTATCGTTGGCTCCGGCCAGATGAGCGATCCCCGGAGGCATGACCAATCAGGACGGTCACCCACACCGAATTCGGTGACGTATCTCCGCTGGGTGGTTAGGCGGCTAAGATGGTGCCCGTTTGACTGATTCAATGGCCGGCCGAGTCCGCGGCGCTCGATGGACGACTTTCAGGGACGACCGCCAAGCGGTCGATCTTCCACGCCTTCAAGCCGCGCCGGAGCACCGTGAGATAGTGGCTGACTTGCTCACTGCCTTGCGACCCCTGGGTACGGCTCGTCCCGACGTCCCATGCGGTGTTCCCGACGACTCGCAGAGTGTCAGACGTGATCGTTATCTGCGTCCATTTCGGCGCCCGCCCGGCAATCGCGCGCTGGATCGCAGCGTGTCCGATGACCACATTTCCGTCTCCCTGAATAACGACCGCTTCTGGCGTATACATATCTGCCACCGTTACCGTATCCTTCTTGTTGTAGGCGTCGGCGTAGGCCTCCCTGAATGCTCTGAGTTCGTCGCGTGCTGTCCGCAGGGGGATTCTGGGCTTCTCGATTCCCTGACCGTTAGCCATGCCGGGGAACAGCGCGAGAGACACGATGACGGTGAGCCAGGCGCAAACGCGGGGGGCGATTGTCATAGCGGCCTCAGTGTCTGGGGATGAAGCGGAAAACCGGCAGCGCGAACTTACACCCGGTTCCCCGGCTCCGATAGCTGGTGTCGCCTTCCACTCGGCGCCTCGGTCTGAGAAAATGTTCCCGGGGGGCCGCCGAGAGGCGCCAGCGCGGCCCGGTGATTGGCCAGCTGCTGACGCGCCTTGCGTCATCCGTGCCTCTGCGGCGAACTTACCAGCGCGCACTAGAATGGTGCCCCCTGCCGGGCACTCGAGCACACCCACCGTCACGTAGTCATTCAACCGTCAGTTTCATGCCAGCACGAGGCGCTAGGCGCAGCGGGCTCTCATGAATGTGTTGGCGAAATACCTGCGAAAGAATCCGACGATTCGGGCGGCAGTAAAGCAGATGCTGTACCCGATTCCCCGCCACTTGGCCCGTAACCAGGTCAAGGTGAGCAATGCCGGTCGCTCGGCAATCGAGCAATCGGTGCGGCACCACTATCACTCCGGCTGGCGCAGTGAGCGAAACTACTCCGCAGCGATGTACCGGGAGGATCTCGAGAATCACGTCCTTGGTCGGCTGGAAAGCGACCGCCGGCTGGTTATTCCATGGCTGGACAAGGCCCAGGCTTTGAAAGGGTCCCATATCCTTGAGGTTGGATGTGGAACCGGTTCCTCAACCATCTCCCTGGTCGAGCAGGGCGCTTCGGTAGTCGGGATTGACCTTGACGAACCGGCTCTGGTGGTGGCGCGCGAACGGTGCCGAGTCTATGAGATGCAAGCGGACTTGTATACCATGAACGCCTGCGAGATGGCCGAGCAGTTTCGTGGGGAATGGTTCGACTCCATCATCTTTTTCGCCTCTCTTGAGCACATGACCATCGCGGAGCGACTCACGGCCTTGCGAGCCGCGTGGACCATGCTGCCCATTGAAGGGCACCTTGTCATTGTGGAGACACCGAACCGGCTGTGGTACCGCGACGGTCACACCGCCGACTTGCCCTTCTTCCACTGGCTGCCCAATGAGCTGGCATTCCGGTATTCCCAGTTGAGCCCTCGAGAAAACTTTCGAGAGCTCTACCGAACCTACGATGCCCGTTCCAAAGAGCACTTTCTCAGGCAGGGGCGAGGGGTGAGTTTCCACGAGTTCGATCTGGCAATAAAGCCCGCGAAGGATCTCAAGATCGTCAGCAGCCTGTCCACCTTCCAAGGAATGATGTACAAACCGCAGCGCTCCCTGCTCGACCGCCGCTACAAGTCCATGCTGAGGCGGATCTACCCGGAGATTCACGAAGGGTTCTGTGACGATGCGCTCTTCCTGATTATCGAGAAGGATGAAGCAACCGCCAAGCTGCCGCGCTCGCTGCCGAACCTGCAGAGCCCTGCTGAGATCACTTCGCTGTCAGGCAGCGCGGGACGGAACCAGCCCCAGCCGGCACCAAGGTGAGCTTCCCGATCCACTCCGCATTCGTCCCTCTTGTCTTTCCCTCGGCGCTCCTCCTAACCTGGCCTCACCTTATCCTCTCCGCCACTTGCCTATCTCTGTAGGAAATGTGATTTTCCACCCTCGCTGGAGTGGTGGCCGAGTGGCTGAAGGCACCGGTTTGCTAAACCGGCATAGGGGATAAACCCCTATCGAGGGTTCGAATCCCTCCCGCTCCGTATGGTGAACAGTGAACGGTAAATGGTAAACGGGGCCCCAACCGCACCTCCCGTTCACCATTTACCGTTCACCGTTTACTGTTCAGCCTCACATTCCATCTCGAACCTCTGTTCACATGCCTTCTCCTCGCGTCCGCTTTGCGCCCTCTCCCACCGGCTATCTGCACGTGGGTGGCGCCCGCACCGCGCTGTTCAACTGGCTGTTCGCCAGACACAGCGGAGGCACCATGGTGCTGCGGATCGAGGATACCGACCGCGAGCGGAGCACCGAGGAGCACACTCGGGTCATCCTCGACGGTCTCACCTGGCTCGGCCTCACCTGGGACGAAGGCCCGTACTTTCAGGGAGCGTATGCCGCGCGCCATCAGGCCGACGCCGAGCGGCTTCTCGCCGAAGGCAAGGCCTATCGGTGCTTCTGCACCCGGGAGGAGCTCGATGCCCAGCGAGCCCAGGCTGAGGCGTCCGGGACGGCCTTTCGCTACGATCGCCGGTGCTCCCGACTTCCCGCCGAGGAGGTTCAGCGTCGAATTCAGAGCGGAGCACCCTCCACCATCCGGTTCATCGTCAACGATGAGGAAATCGCGTGGGACGATGCGGTCCACGGCCGGATCAGCTTTCAGGGACGGGACCTCGATGACTTCGTGATTCTGCGCAGCGACAATAGCGCGATCTACAATCTGGCGGTGGTGAGCGACGACATCGCGATGAAGATCAGCCACGTGATCCGGGGCGACGATCACATCTCCAACACGCCGAAGCAGATCGGGCTTTACCGGGCGCTGGGCTACCAGCCGCCGGTCTTTGCCCATGTCCCCATGATTCTCGGTCCCGACGGAAAGAAGCTCTCCAAGCGGCACGGCGCGACGGCGGTGGGCGATTACCAGGAGCAAGGCATTCTTCCCCTGGCGATGCGCAACTTCCTCGCTTTGTTGGGGTGGGCGCCGGGAGGCGATCGGGAGATCGTGCCGGAGGACGAGATGATCCGGCTCTTCACGTTGGAGGGCATCCAGAAGAAAGCGGCGGTCTTCGACGTAACCAAGCTGGAGTGGATGAACGGCCAGTACCTTTCGGCGCTCCCCGCCGATGAGCTGCTCGCGCCGGTTCGCCGCCAGTTGGAGCGCATGGCTGTCTCCACCGATGGTCGCGACCTGCGGCCGCTGATCGACGCGGTCAAGGCGCGCTCGCGAACCATTCTCCACGTGGCCGAGCAAGTGGCGGTCCGGCTCGATCCGGAGCGGTCCACCCTCGATCCGAAGGGCGAGGCCCTGATCCGCAAGATGGGTTCTGCGTTCTCCACCAATCTCAGCCTCGCCACCGACGCTCTGGAGCGGGTTGCCCCGGCGGAGTGGAGCCCCGAGGCAGTCCTCGGCGTGGTGAAAGGGGTCGCGGAAACCCACGGGCTCAAGTTGGGCGATGCGATGCAGCCCATCCGAGTGGCGCTCACCGGATCCACCGTCTCCGAGCCGGTCAACGAGCTGCTGGCCGTCGTGGGACGAGACCGCAGCCTGCAGCGACTTCGCGCCTTTGCGGCGCGCTGGGACGGAGGCGCTTCGGCGGGGTGATTCGGCACGCGCTCACCGCTTCGCTCGTGTGCCTGTTCGGATGCAGCCATCCTGCGCCGCCACCGGCCACCCCACGGCCGCTTCCCTCCCCCGACACGACGCAAGCTCGCCGACAACCCGAGCCTCCCCCACCACCGGCCCCACGGCCTCTCGCGGAGCCGGCGAGGATCTACACTCCGGTGCGGCTCAGCTTCGTGGGCGACATCAACCTCGGCACCAGCACCCTGCTCGATGGCATTCCGCCGGACAGCGGCCGGGGATTGCTGGATCGGGCACGGCCGTCGCTCACCGGAGACCTGGTGGTGGGGAACTTCGAGGGAGTCTTGGCGGATTCGGGAACCACCTTCAAATGCGGGCCGGCCGGCAAGCACGTCGAGGTTCGCCCCAGTCAGTTTGCCAGGGTCGCCTCCGACAGCACGCCCCGAGTCCATACGCTTCCTAGGGTGGATTCGATCCTGGAAAGGACGCAGAGGGCGCAGAGGACACAGAGGAAGCAGAAGACTGAGAGGATGGTGCGTCGCCCGGCGGGATGCTACGCCTTCCTCACACCGGTCGCGCTTGCCCCACGGTTGGCCGAGGCGGGATTCACCCACCTCAATCTGGCCAACAATCACGCCAACGACTTTGGCGCGGATGGCCGGGCTTCTACCGATTCGGTGCTCCGTGGACTGGGGATTCGGCTGTATGGTCCCACCGATCAGATCGCGATCGACTCGGTTCGCCGGAGTGATTCTCTGACCGTGGTGGCACTGGTCGGCTTTACCACCTATCCCTTTGCCTACGACCTGCTCGACATCGAGCGCAGCGCGGCAGTGGTGGACTCGATCCGTCACCTGGCCGATGTTGTCGTGGTCACGTTTCACGGGGGGAGCGAGGGCCTGCAGGCGCTCCATGTCGCGGAGACCGCGGAGTCCCTGGGCGCTGAGCCTCGGGGCGAGCTGCGCCGGTGGGCCCGGGCGGTCATCGATGCCGGCGCGGACGCGGTGATCGGCCATGGGCCACACGTCCTCAGGGGAATCGAATTCTACCGGGACAAGCCCATCGTATATTCGCTGGGGAATTTCCTGACCTACCGAGGCTTCAATCTCAAGGGGCCACTCGGGATCACCGGCGTGCTGCAGCTGGAGTTCGGCGGCGACCGGGCGCTCCGCCGGGCCAGACTCATTCCCATGGTTCAGTATCCCCGAGAGGGACCAATGCCTGATACCACGGGAACCGCGGTCAAGCTGGTACGGCGGTTGTCGCAGGAAGACTTCGGTCCGAGCGCCGCTCGGCTCGACCAGCAAGGCGATATCCTACCGCCCAGGCCATAGCCCCGCCGCTTGCCCCTCGACCCCTATCTGTCTACTGATTCTCGAATGAGCAGCGAGCCCAATGACCCCACAGGCGGAGAGGCGACTCCCACCCCGGCCGCTATCGCCGCCACCGAGAATCCGGTCCAGCTGACCGTGGGACTGGTCGAAGACGACCGGATCCCGGAAGGCATGGTATGCATGGCGAGCTACCGCAACGGGCGGCTGGTCGCCCGCTCGGTCATTCCGCCCGAGGCCTGGGCCCAGATCAGCGAGTACAAGATCTTCGCCGAGCCGGTCCAGGTGGTTCTGGTCGCCCGCGCGGCACCGCCCGGGCTGCAGTGTCAGTTGTACGCCATGATTCCCCTGCCCGACATGGACGAGGACGACGAGGAGGAGGAGCCCTGGGCGGCCAGCGTTCCGGGGTCAGCCTACGAGGCGTCGTTGGAAGACGCGGAGGTGGATGACGACGACCCCAAGGTGGCGCCCATCCCCCTCGGACACATCGTGCGCTACGAACGCGACCGGGTCCACCCCGAGAGTTTGCCGCTCGAGGCAGTGGACGTATTGCGGAGGATCATCGACGGGGACACGTCGGAGATGGTAGACCGAGCCCTGGCCGACTTGTTGGATCCCTGAACTCTGGGAGGTCGGGCGGCCCGTTCACCGTTTACTCTTCACTGTTCACTGTAGTTCAGACCAGCGTCCCCACCCGGAACCGCCAGATCCGTCCCAGCAGATCGTCCAGGAAGCCTCGAGTGGTGAAGACCTCCACCGCGGCGCCGGTGTGGGCGGCGTCGACACCCCAGAGCACCGCCCGTTTCAGCTCGTTCTCGAAGTCCGCCTGCACGAAGACCTGCTCGTCCTGAGCATACACCGTGGGCAGGAGCCCGTTGAGCTCCTGCGACACGCCGTTGGCGCCGGGACCCCCGATAGCGATGGTGGGATTGAGGTGGAACCGCTCGCTCTCCAGGTACCAGGCGTCGGCCACGACGACGGCGCGACGGTAGGCGTGTCCCGCTCCGCGCTCATCGATCTCCGCCTTGAGCCGATACGCGGTGGGCCGATCGCGTTCCTCTGCGGTGGCTGAGGAGCCGATCACGATGACGACCGTCTCCTCGGTGTCAATCAGTTTCACGGGGTTGCTGGCTCCTGCGGTGGCGGCGCGGTCCGCTGATTCTTCTCGAACTCGCGCTCACGTTCTTTCCGAAGCCGCATCTCTTTGATCATCTCCTTGAACTCGGCGAGGTTCTCCGAGCGCTGTGCGGCGTACTGCAGATCAGCCCGAAGATCCATCAAGTGGTTGTAGGCCCGATTCTGGTCCACGTTGCCGGCTGGAATCGGAAGCAGGGCCAGCACCGCCGCGGGGATCTTGAGACCCGCAACATAGATGTGACCCGAGTCCAGGCCAAATTTCTTTCCCGCGATCTCCTTCGTCCAGCTGGGCAGACCGACGCTGTGCGCCGAGGGATCGGCCTCGATGGAGTCGAGAAATGCCTGGACGATCGCCGTGACCGCACTGTCCACCAGCTGCACGTGGCCCTTGGAGAGACGCTGCGCCAGTTCCTTGGGCGGCAAGGGGAGCGGCCGAACCCAGAGCCGTCCGTCGGCCAGCCCCGGTCCGATGCGCCCGATGAGCGGCACCTGCCGCGGCACCACCGGTGCCGGCGTCCCGGTGTCTGTCGGCTGCTCCGGAGGCCGCTCCACCTGGGGCTGCAGCGCCATGGGCTCGGCCTGACGGGGAAGCGTCGGGCGGGTGCGCTGCGGAGCGGCTCCCTTGCCGGTCTGCCCGTCGGCTGCCGGGCCGGAGCGATAGGGCATCGGCACCGCTCTGGGCCCTTCCGCCGGGGGCGCCAGCACGACCAGTTGCACCGGTCGATGCGGCAAAGTCGGCACCCGCCCGGATACCCAACCGAACAGAAGCAGCGAATGCACCAGCACACTGGCCACGATGGCACCCCATGGCCAGCGCCATACAGGCGGAAACAGAGCTTCAGGGTGTCGTGGCAAGCTCCCCTCGCCGGACCGCGTCCAACGTGCGACCCAATCGTTCGATCGCGAGCCGCAGCCGCTCGGCGCCGACCGTCAGCGCAATGCGGAAGAACCCCTCACCAGCCGGCCCGAAGGCGCTGCCCGGAAGCACCACGACTCCGGTTTCTTCCAGGGCCCGCTTGGCGAACCTGGCGGAGAGCAGGCCGTCCGGAAGGGGGACCCAGAGATACATCGCCGCCTTGGGCGGGTCGATGCTGAAACCCGCCTCTCTCAGCGCGGCGACGCCGGCGTCACGCCGTCGCTCCAGCTCCGCCCGGATCGGGGCGACCAGCTCCTCCGCGTGGTCCAGCGCCGCGGCGCCGGCCTTCTGTACCGCCAGGAACGGACCGGTGTCCACGTAGGACTTGACCCGAGTCAGCGCGCCGATCAATTCCGGGCGACCGACCACGAAGCCGATGCGCCAGCCGGTCATCGAGAAACTCTTCGAGAGGGAGAAGAATTCCAGCGCCACCTCACGTGCCCCGGAAATCTCGAAGATGCTGGGCGCCCGGTAGCCGTCGAAGGTGAGCTCGCTATAGGCATTGTCGTAGGCCAGCAGGATGTCGTGCCGGCGACAGATCTCCACCGTTCGCTCGAGGTACTCGATCGGCGCGATGGCGGCAGTGGGGTTGTTAGGATAGTTGAGGAAGACCAGCCTGGTCCGGCGCAGCACGTCAGCCGGCAGCCGCTCCAGGTCCACCAGAAATCCGTTCTCCGGCCGGAGCGGTGCGATGAACGGCTCGGCCCCCGCCAGAACGGATCCGCCCAGGTAGGCCTGATAGCCGGGCTCAGGCACGATGGTGACATCGCCCGGGTTGGCCACTCCGAAGACCAGGTGAGACAGCCCTTCCTTGGAGCCGATCAAGGGCAACGTCTCGGTGACCGGGTCAAAACGCATTCCGAAGCGGCGCTCCACCCAGCGAACCGCCGCCTGGCGAAAGGCCGGGAGTCCCTGCTGAAACCCGTACTTGCTCAGGGCGGGATCGCGGAGCGCCTCCGCCATCGCCTCCACCGCGACGGCGGGCGGCGGCGTGTCGTTGTCGCCCGCGCCGAGGTCGATGACATCGACGCCGGCCTCGAGCAGGCGGCGTTTGAGCGTGGGAATCTCCGCCAGGGGATAGCCGGGAAGCGCCTGGACCCGCTGACTCGGTTGGATCATGACTTGCCGTTGCGGACGGGGTTGGAAAGGACGCCGACACCGGGAATCTCGATCTCGACGACATCGCCGTCCTGAAGCCGTCCGGTCCCGGCCGGCGTGCCCGTAGCGATCAGATCTCCCGGCTCGAGCGTCATGATC
>DATBKD010000016.1:0-57287 GCA_036556025.1 Gemmatimonadales bacterium
GCAGCGTCCCGCAGCTCGAGTTCCGCCAGCGGGCGGCCGTCGGCCACGTCGAGTGCGGTCGCGGTGAGCCGCGCGGAATCCGGACCCGTGCCGATCAGGCTGCCGAACACCACCAGCCCGGCGCCGGTGCGCCGGCCAAGCGCCGCGGCGGAGGGCCGGTCGGCGCGCCCGCTCCAGCGCCGGATCACGGTGGTCGGCGCCACGCTGCGAACCGGCCCCGCCCCGTCCAGGTTGCGTGAGAGTACGTCGACCAGACCCTCGCGCCAGAGGGCCAGCCTGGCATCCGGGACATCGAAGGGGGCGATCGCCACCAGATCCGAGTCGAGTGGAACAGCGCTCCGCGAATGCCGGAACATCAGCCAGCCCGCGACCCCGGCGATCACCAGAAACCCCAACGCCGGCAGAACAATCGCCCGGCGGCGTGCGGGCGCGCTCGGACGGACGCTGCCGGTGCCGGCCACATCCACGCCCGAGGTTGCTGTGGCGTAGGACTCCAGTGCCTGCAGCACTTCGGCCGCGCTTTGCCACCGGTCCGCCGGCCGCTTCTCCAGGCAGCGCATGATAAGGCTGGCGAGCCCGGGCGGCACGTTGGGCCGCAGGTCGGAGACGGGTGTGGGCCGCTGCGCCAGGTGGGCCGCGACCACTGCCTGCGCCGAGGGGCCGGTGAACGGAGGGCGGCCCGCCAGGATCTCGTAGCCCAGCACCCCGAGCGCGTAGATGTCGGCCCGGTGGTCGGTGTGCGGGTCGGCGGCCGCCTGCTCGGGCGCCATATAGGCCGGTGTGCCGAGCGCGAGCCCGGTGCCGGTGATCGAGCTGTCCCGCGCTTCGTCCAGCGCCTTGGCGACCCCGAAATCGGTGACCAGGGCATGGCTGTCGGAGAGCAGCACGTTATCGGGCTTGATGTCCCGGTGGACCACTCCATGGCGGTGGGCATAGCTCAGCGCGTCCGCCACGTCGCGCAGAATGCGCACCGACTCGGGCACCGGCAGCTCGCTCTCGCGGGTGAGCCGCGCGCGCAGCGACTCGCCCTCCACGAGCGGCATGGAGTAGTAGAGGAGATCGCCCGCCTCACCGGCGGAGAGCAGGGGCACGATGTGGGGGTGCTGCAGCGACGCCGCCAGGTGGATCTCTCGGCGGAACCGGTCCACGCTGAGACCGGCGGCGAGCTCCGGCGGAAGGACTTTGATGACGATCTTCCGGCCGAGGCTGGTCTCCTCCGCAACGAACACTCGGCTCATGGCGCCCCCGCCGAGCTCGCGCTCGAGCAGGTAGCGGTCGGCCAGCGCCGCCCGGAGGCGGTCGAGTGCGTCGGTCAGATCCCGGCTCGCGGAGAGAGGTGCTCTAGGCTAGCGCCTTGGCGGGGGATGAGCCAGGCCGAACGCTCGAGATCATAGGCGTCGCGACGGGGGGCGGCGAAGGGCCAGGGACGACGTCGCTCTTGATCTCTCGTCTGCAGTCCCCGAAATAGTGTCGGGTGCAGTTGTCGCGAAAGGAGCCGATGTCCGACACTCAGGTCCTCATCGCCGGCGCAGGCCCGACCGGTCTCGTGCTGGCCATCTGGCTCCAGCGTCTGGGCGTCCGGGTCCGCATCGTCGATCAGGCGGCGGAGCCCGGGACCACGTCGCGGGCCCTGGTGGTGCACGCGCGCACCCTCGAGTTCTACCGGCAGGTCGGCCTGGCGGACGCAGTGGTCGAGCGGGCGCTCAAGTTCACCGCAGCGAACTTCTGGACCAGAGGCCGGAAGGCAGGGCGCGTCGTCTTCGGTCCCATGGGGCAGGGGCTGAGCCCGTTCCCCTATATGCTGATCTTCCCGCAGGACCAGCACGAGCGACTGCTGATCGAGTGCCTCGCGGCGTCCGGCATCCAGGTCGAGCGCCCGACTGAGCTGCTCGGCTTCGTGGACCAGCGTGGCCGGGTGCTGGCTCGTCTGCGGCGGCCGGGAAGGGCCGAGGAAACCTGCGAAGCCGAGTTTCTTGCCGGTTGCGACGGCGCCCGATCGAGGGTCCGCGAGCTCCTGGGCATCGGCTTCCCGGGCGGCACCTATTCCCACCTCTTCTATGTCGCCGATGTCGAGGCCACCGGGCCGGTCGTGAACGGCGAGCTGCATGCCGCCCTGGACGACACCGACTTCCTGGTGGTGTTCCCCTTGAAGGGCGCGGGACGAGCGCGTCTCATCGGCACGGTGCGGCGAGAAGGGGAGGGCAGCGGCGAGCAGGAGGAGCTCTCCTGGGACGATGTCACCCAGGGCGTGATCGGCCGCCTGGGCATCGCGGTCGAGCGGGTGAACTGGTTCTCGACCTATCGCGTGCACCATCGGGTCGCCGACCGCTTTCAAGAGGGCCGCGCCTTTCTGCTGGGCGACGCCGCGCACATCCACAGCCCGGTGGGCGGCCAGGGGATGAATACCGGCATCGGCGACTCCGTGAACCTGGCCTGGAAGCTGGCCGCGGTTCTCCACGGGAAGGCCGGCACGGCGATCCTCGACACCTATGAGCCCGAGCGGATCGCCTTCGCCAGACGCCTGGTCGCGACTACGGATCGAGCCTTCACGGTGGTGACCAGCCCTGGTCGCGTCGCCCGGTCGGTGCGAGTGGACGTGGCGCCGCGTCTGCTGCCCGCACTATTCGAGCTGCGATCCTTTCGCCGGCTCATGTTCCGCACGGTCTCCCAGATCGCGATCAACTATCGGGGCAGCGGCTTGAGTGAAGGGCGCGCGGGGCGCGTCAGGGGTGGAGACCGCTTGCCCTGGGTCGGCGCCGCCGATATCTCGGGCAAGGGCAGCGACAACTTCAGCCCGCTGACCTCGCTGGATTGGCAGGTGCACGTCTACGGCTCCCCCCCAGCACCGATCGCGGAGGTGTGCGCCCGTCGCGGCCTGGCCCTGCACACCTTTCCCTGGCAATTCGCCGCGGCCCGTGCGGGGCTGGCGCGGGATGCGCTTTACCTGGTGCGTCCCGACGGGTATGTCGGCCTGGCCGATCCGGACGCCAGCTCGTCCAATCTGGATCACTATCTTGAGGCTCGGGGTTTGCGGCCCCAAAAATGACCGGCGCGGCCGCCTGAGTTGACCTAACGGACAGCTTCTTCGGGCTGGGCGTCACTGCTATTATTATCATTTAATAACTCGGAGTTTCCGATGGCGTCCAGCATTACGACGATCTCCCTATCCCCCAAGCTCCGAAAGCGCCTGGACCGAGAGGCTGCTCGGCAACGCCGGTCGCGGAGCTTCATCGTCGCGGAGGCCATAGAGCAGTATCTCGAGGGACGGGAGCAAGACGGGTTCAGCAAAGGGCGCGAGCGCACTCTCCGCGAGGGGCTGGCACTGTCTCCGGCCGAGCGGGTGCGCGTCGCTGAGGAGCTGTGGTGGGATTTCGCCCGCGGACGGAAGCCGCCCAAGCCCTGGACCGCGGCATTCGATACCTGGGACGAGTATCAGGATTGGCGACGTCGGCGGCCGGCCGAGCCATGACGGCCCCGCCCACCTCACGGCTGGTGACGGTCTGCCGGCTGCTGAACGAGGCCGGGGTGCGATACGTCATCGTCGGCGGCTTCGCGCTGGCGCTGCATGGCGCCGTGCGGGCCACCAAGGACGTGGACGTGCTGATCGACCCCACTCTGGACAACGCTCGCCGGGCGTTGCGGGCGCTCAAGCGGCTCAACTTCGGCATCGCCCGGGAGCTCGATCCCTCGGAGGTGATCACCAAGCCGATCACCATCATCGGCGACGATCCCAGGGTCGATCTCCTCACCATCGCCTGGAGCGTTCGCTACGCCGATGCGGCCCCCAAAATCCTGATCACCCGGATCGATGAAGTCGATATCCCCTACGCAGATCTCGATACCCTCATTCGGACCAAGCAGACCGGACGTCTGCAGGACCGAGCCGACACCGAAACGCTGGAAGAATTGAAGCGTCTGCGGTAGAGAGGGGTAATCGGCTACCGCCTCGCGCAGCGTGGAGAGTGCGTTCTTCTGTCGGACCAGCCCGCCACTGCTAACCGATACCGGTCGCTCTCGATCGCTGAGCGGTATGACCGACATTTCTAGGCGATCGCGCTCTTGATGGCGCTCAAGCGGTAGGCTCCCATGAGGAGCACGATGCCGCTGACGATGGCGAAGCCGGCAATCAGGCCCATGATGGCGGCCAGGGTAATCGGTGGCTGCATCAAGGCAAACACCGCGGCGAGGATGGAGAGCACCCCGAAGGCAACCGTCCAACCCCAGGAAAGGCCCATCCTCTTCTCCATGAGACCGGCGTAGATCCCCAATATCCCGGTGAGGAAGAGCCACCAGGTGAACCATACCACCGCAAAGGCAATCGAGAGCCCGGGGTAGTAGTAGATCGCAGCGATCCCGAAAGCCAGGCTCACCAGCCCGCTGATGAGCAGCACCCCCCAATGCTTGAGCATTGACCTGAGCTCGAGGGCGTGAATGATCTGCACCACGCCGACGAACATGGCCCAGAGGGCGATGACCAGCGCGAACGAGGCGACCGACTCCATCGGTCGCCAGAGGATGAAGATGCCGATAACCAGCGCGAGGACGCCGCGGAGCACCAACGCCCAAACGGCACGCCGGTAGGCGGAGTGGATGAGATCGGTCGCCATGGTCACCTCCGGGCAGGACAGGTGCGGTGAACGAAGCGTGCTGGCCGCCGGAGGCCGACGGATCCCCGGCGGCGCCACAAAGCTACGGTCGAAATCCAGGGTCAGCCACTCTGTGTCGCGCGACCTGTCGGAGCTTGGAACCCGGTCCGACCCGACGGTATCATTCGCCCATGACGATTTCCCCTCCACGATCGCCGCCTCCGCCCAAGGCGAGGCGTCGGGCTGACCCATGACTCTCTTTCAGATTTTGCTGGTGCTGGCCACTCTGCTGTGCTCGCTGGTCGCCGGCTTTCTGTTTGCCTTCGCCATCGTGATCATGCCGGGCATCAAAGGCCTGGATGACGGCGGCTTCATCCGAGCGTTTCAGGTGATCGATGGCGTGATCCAGAAGGGTCAACCGCTCTTTCTCCTCGTCTGGCTCGGATCGACTCTGGTGCTGATAGCGGCTGCGGTGCTCGGCCACTGGTCCCTGGGCCCATCCGATCGCCCGCTCATGGTGGTCGCCACGCTCATCTACCTTCTCGGCGTGCAGCTGCCGACCATGACCATCAACATCCCCCTCAACAACCGGCTCCAGCGGCTCGATCCCGGCGCGACGGACGCGGCAGCTCGGAGCCGAGCGCGCGCCGACTTCGAGCCCCGGTGGGATCGCTGGAACGCAGTCCGGACCGTGGGCGCCAGCCTCGCGACGATGCTGTTGCTGCTTCTCCTTCTCAGAGGCGGCGGGCAGTAGGCCTGCCGCACCGATGACCCCCGAAGCCCGGCTGGTACAGCGCACCTATTTGCTGCTGACGCTGCTCTCCACCCTGGCGGCATCGCTCATCTGGGGGATCAATACTCTCTTCCTGCTCGACGCCGGCCTCAACAACGTCGAGGCGTTCACCGCCAACGCCTTCTTTACCGCGGGGATGGTGGTCTTCGAGGTGCCGACGGGAGTGGTGGCGGATACCTGGGGCAGGCGAGCCTCCTATCTGCTCGGCGCCGTCACGCTGCTGCTTTCGACGCTGCTGTATCTGGCCATGTGGCAGGCGCATGCGCCGCTCTGGGGTTGGGCCATCGCGTCGGTCCTCCTGGGCCTGGGATTCACCTTTTTCTCCGGTGCTACCGAGGCATGGCTGGTGGACGCTCTCGCCTTCACCGGGTTCAAGGAGAACCTGGAGACGGTGCTGGCGAAGGGTCAGATCTTCGGTGGCGCCGCCATGCTCGGCGGTTCGGTGGCGGGGGGCTTGATCGCCCAGGTGACGAACCTCGGCGTGCCCTACATCGTCCGGTCGGTTCTCCTGGGGCTCACCCTGGTGGCGGCCTTCATCTGGATGAGGGATCTCGGCTTTACCCCGGACCGCAGCAAGGGCCCGCTGGACGAGGTCAGGAGAGTGGTTCGCGCGTCCATCGACAACGGCTGGCGGAATCCGCCGGTCCGCTGGCTGATGCTGGCCGGCCTCTGCACCGGAGGAGTCGACATCTTCGCCTTCTACGCTCTCCAGCCTTATCTGCTGGAGCTGTACGGCAACGAGCGCGCCTTCGGGATCGCGGGTCTGGCTGCCGCCATCGTCGCGGGGACTGAGATACTCGCGGGGTTGGTCGTGCCTCGGGTGCACCAATGGATTCCCCGGCGCACCCCGGCGCTCATGCTCGCATTGCTGATCGGCAGCGCCAGCCTGGCTCTCATCGGGGGCACATCGAGCTTCCCGCTGGCACTCGGGCTACTCGTGATCTGGGGGCTCACGTTCTCGGTCGCGATGCCGATACGGCAGGCCTACCTGAATGGCCTGATCCCGTCCCATCAACGGGCCACGGTCCTTTCGTTCGATAACCTGATGGCGTCCGCGGGAGGCGTGGTGGCTCAGCCAGGCTTGGGACGGATGGCGGATCTCTGGGGCTACTCAGCGGCTTACGTCGTCAGCGCGGGCATTCAGCTTGCGGCAGTGCCCTTCCTGGCTCTTGCGTGGCGAGAGCATGCGCCTTCCGATCGGACATCGGACCTTCCCCAGCCACCATCGTCATGAGATGGAGGCATGCTCTCATGGTCGCTGCACCGCGCGCTTGGTCTCGGCGAGATCGCGCACCAGAGTGCCTTGATCCGTGAAACGCTCATAGCGCTCCCGCGCTGATGCCATCAGCTCCTGGAAGCGCCGGTTCGGTCGCAGGCTCGTGAGGAAACGGTCATGCCGGGTGAAGTAGACGTAGTCGACCCACCCCCGGACCCGGACCGTATGCTCCAGCCAGCTCAGCGCCTGGTCCTCCTCGCCGACCAGCGCGTAGCTCGCGGCCGTCAGGTACGACCAGTATTCGTCCGACTCCGCCATCGCCCGCTCCGTCGCGCCAAACGGTGCTAGCACTGCCGCCCGGTCGCCGGTCAGGCCGCGACGGAAGCGCACCCCGACGACGGCGAGATGATCGTCCGCAGGCTGCCGTTCCAGCCAATCGAACTGGTCAGCCGCCTCGTCCTCATGTCCCGCCGCTGTCAGGGCGACGCCGGCGCAGAACCGGCAGATAGTGCTCCGCGGATCCAGCTCCACCGCGCGCCGGTGCGAGCGCAAGGCGCCTTCGGCATCGCCGCCCAGCATGTAGCTCAGCCCCAGCAGGCAGTGATTGCTGGGGGTCAGTGGATCCTGCTCGACCAGTCGCGTCAGCACCTCCCGCATCGGGCCGATCCGCCCGCCCAGGAGATAGGCTCCACCCAATTGGTGCATCGCATCGGGATTGTTGGCGTCGGCCGCACAGGCCTGGGTCAGGAGCCGGACCGCCTCACCCGCCTGTCCCCTGCGGTAGGCGACCTGACCCATGATCGAGAGGCCTTGCGCCGACCGCGGGTTCAGCTCGAATGCCTTGCGGGCGCAGGCCTCCGCTTCCCGCAGCGTCGTCTCCTCGTCACCGCCAAGCAGAACAGTCGGTGACCAGGCGTACACCGTGCCCAGCATTCCGTACAACGCCTCGTTGGGACCAACCACGGCCAGCCCGTGCTCCGCCAGCGCGCGCGCCGCCGCCATCCCCTCCGCGGTGTACCGGTAGTACTCCTGCCGGGCACGCTGGTAGTACTCGTACGCGCGGACGTCCGCGATCGGCCGCTCCGCGATCTCGCGGTCTTCCGGCGGCGTCAACGTGATTCGCAGGGCCTCCACGATCTGGCGCGACAGCCGCTCCTGCAGATCGAACACATCCTCCACCGTGCCGGAGTACTTCTCCGCCCAGAGGTGGGTATCGCTCTCGAGGTCGATCAGCTCCGCGGTGATCCGGAGGGTGGAGCCGGCCCGGCGCACGCTGGCCTCCAGCGCGTAGCGGACGTTGAGCTCCCGCCCGATCCGCCGGAGATCCCAGCCGGTGTCCTTGAGCTTGACCGACGAAGTGCGGGAGATCACCGTCAGCGCTCGGACCCGGGAGAGGTCGGCGATCACCTCCTCCATGAGGCCGTCGGCGAAGTACGCGTTGTCGGGATCGGGACTCAAGTTCGCGAACGGCAGCACCACGATCGCCTTCTTCGCGGGTGTGGCCAGCGCCTCCGGAGTTTCTGCCGACTCCAGCGCCGCCAGGAACTCGAGCACGTTGGCGAATCGGTCAGCCGCCACCTTGGATAGCGCCCGCTCGATGGCCACTCGCACCGGCCCTGGTAGGCCGGGGCGAAGCCTCGTGATGGGCGGGACCGGGTCGAGCAGCTGGTGCGACAACACCGCGGCGAAACTCAGGCCGGTGAAGGGTGGCTGGCCCGTCAGCAGCTCGTAGAGGACGCAGGCCAGGCTGTACTGGTCGGCCCTCGCGTCCACCCCGCGCTCGCCTTCGATCTGCTCCGGACTCATGTACGCGGGCGTGCCCATGCTGAGCCCGGGCTGGGTCAGCTGCTGGCCGGCGGCCGCGACGCCGGCGGCGCGCGCGATGCCGAAGTCCGCGACCAGGGCGTGGCCTTGCGAGAGCAGGACGTTCTCCGGTTTGACGTCGCGGTGAATCAGTCCTTGCCCGTGGGCATAGTGGAGTGCTTCGCCCACCTCCCGCACGAGGCGAAGCGCCTCGGCCACCGCGAGTGGCCCCTCTCGAGTGAGCCGCTGGCGCAGGCTCTCACCGTCCACGTAAGGCATCACGTAGAACGGCCGAGGCTGCGCCTCATCGGTGGCACCGGAATCGAGCAGGGGGAGGATGTGGGGGTGCTGCAGCCGCGCCAGAATCTGGATTTCCCGCAGGAAGCGCTGAGCGGCTTCGCCGGCCACGATCTCCGGGCGCAGGATCTTGATCGCGACCGGCCGGTCGTGCTTGCGGTCGCGGGCGAGGTAGACCACGGCCATGCCGCCCCGGCCCAGCTCCCGCTCCACTGTGTAACGATCGCCCACGGTGATCGGCTCGGGGCCGGCTCGTTTGGCTTTCCGGAGCATGCCGGAAGCTAAAAGCCTCATACTACTTCGTCGAACGAGCGGGATCCGGATCGACATCGCCCTTGGCGCCCGGCGCGCTCCCAGTGCTGGCAATCGCCCGCTCGAGGAGCCACATTTTCAAGGCTCTCTCGCCAAGGTCCCCTGTGACTGACGCGACGGCCTCCACATTGGCCGAGGCCCTGCGCGACCGTTACGGGCTCGAGCATGAGCTCGGGCGCGGGGGCATGGCCCGGGTTTACCTCGCCCGCGACCTCCGCCACCGCCGGCAGGTGGCACTGAAGGTCCTCCATCCCGAGATCGCGCAGACACTTGGGTCCGTGCGCTTCCTCCGCGAGATCGAGACCGCCGCAAGTCTTCAACACCCTCACATTGTTCCGCTGTTCGACTCGGGCGAGGTCGGTGGCGTGCTCTATTACGTCATGCCCTTCGTCGAGGGGGAGTCGCTGAGGAGCCGCCTGACCCGTGAGAAGCACCTCCCGATAGAAGAGGCGCTGGACATCACGCGGCAGGTATGTTCGGCTCTCGCATATGCCCATGCGCAAGGAATCATCCATCGTGATGTCAAGCCTGAAAACATCCTGCTCAAAGGGGATCAGGCGGTGGTGACCGATTTCGGGATCGCGCGGGCGGTGAGCGAGTCCGCCGGAGGGAGCCTGACCGGGACCGGCCTCGCTATCGGCACACCGGCCTATATGAGTCCTGAGCAGGCCAGCGCGGCGCGAGACCTCGACGGGCGAAGTGATGTCTATAGCATGGCGTGCGTGCTCTACGAGATGCTGGCCGGGCATGCTCCGTTTTTTGGCATGAGCGCCAGGGAGGTGATGGCCCGCCACGCCATAGACCCGGTGCCGTCGCTCCGGTCGGTCCGGCTCACGGTTCCGCCAGCGCTCGAGCGTGTGGTGATGAAGGCCCTCGCCAAGGTGCCGGCAGACCGATTCAACTCGGTTGAGGCCTTCAGCCAGGCACTGACGCAAGTGGGGCAGGGTCTGGCTTCGGGAAGCCAGCAGTCCGACATCCCTACGGCTAACCAAGGCTCGCCAGGATGGGCGGCCAAGGTTCGGGTCCGTCGCAGAATGTTGGCCCTGGGAGTGGGCGCGCTAGCAATCGCCGGCGCGATGTCGGTGGCGTACTGGTACAACAGACGCGCAACCAGCACAGCCCCTTTGGTTCGTCACCGGCAATTGACCTTCGTCGGGAACATCGATCGGCAGGAAATCTCCCCGGACGGGAAGCTGCTGGCTTACGTCGAGGGCGATAGCATTCGCAGGCTGGTGGTCAAGGATCTTGTGGGCGGCTCGGAGATCCCGATTGCCAAAGTCGGCTGGACCGTGGATCTCAGATGGTCGCCGGACGGAGCCCGGATCATGTATTCGGGGGCGGACAGCACCGGCCGGATGTCTCGAGTCTTGTTTCCCCGGCTGGGCGGCAGTCCCCAGCTCCTCCGCGATCCCAATGGCTTCGGCGTGTTCTCACCCAACGGCTCGCAGATAGCTACATGGGCCCAGAACCCCGAGCCGGGGATAGCGGTCACGACATTGGCAAGCGGCCAGACCCGAACGATCAATGGGCCGAAGAGTATTCGCTGGTATGATCAGGGAGACTGGTCGCCGGATGGGCGTTCGATAGCTCTGCTTTGTGAGTCGAAGACCCTAGGCCGTGGGATGCTGTGGACTGTTGAGGTGAATAACGGAGAGTGGCATGAAGTCTTGTCAGACACGGTTCCGCTGTCTCGCCCGCGTTGGTCTCCGGCGGGAGACGCCCTCTACTACCTTCGCGGCAATGACGAGCTGCGCAAGATCGAGGTCGGGCGCAACGGAGCTTCCCGAGGAACTCCGGAAATCCTGTACGACAGATTGGGAGCCTCGGGTTTCAGCACTTCTGCCGATGGATCAATGTTGGTGTATACCAAGCAACTGACCTTCTCCAACCTCTGGCTTGCGACCAGTCAGCGAGGCACCAAGCATTTTGCCGAGCGGCAGCTGACCCGCGGAACCACCATGAAGGCGGGCGTCCGCCTTTCTCCCGATGGCCGGCGGATCGCCTTCGTCCAGGCGGAACAGGACCAAGCGGACGTTTTCGTGCTTCCAATCGAGGGCGGCGTACCACAGCGGGTGACCTCGAGTGGTATTGCGGGCGCGCCCCCTGCATGGTCGCCTGACGGGAGCCATCTCGCGTTTGTCGAGGGGGAAGAGGGAAAACATAGACTACGAACCATCGCAGTCGATGGACGGGACGAGCGCACGTACAATAGGGCCGACCCCAGCGGGTACGTGGCCTGGGCGCCCCAGACACGCATTCTGTACCAGCGGTCGGGCAATCGGAATTTCCATTGGCTCGATCCCGTCACCGAGGCCGAGCAACCTCTGGTGACAAACGACTCGGTCGGCTGGATGTTCACTCCAGTCTTATCGCCGAACCTCGAGTTCGTCGCGGTCCAGTGGAACCGTGGGCCGGCACAGCGTATCTACCGCATCTCCCTGCGAGACACGACACAACTGCCGCTGGGGCCACCTAATGCCTTGCCCCTGGCTTGGTCGGCAGACGGTAGCTCGTTATACGCAGTAGTCGAGGATAAGATCTGGCGTTTCCCCGTCCACGGCGGAGCTGGGAACATCGTTGTCTCCAACCCGTTCAAGAGCGGGGACTGCAGTCTGGCCGACCGAGCCCCCGGTCTGCTTCTGGTGTGCAATGCGGAGGAGTCGCTCTCTGACGCGTGGACGATCGAGAACTTCGATCGTCGCTAACCGCGGCCGAGTCTCCCCATGCGCCGCCGTCCCTCTCCGGCAGGCACCTACTTGTCCTGGTCCTCGCGTCGTTGACCGGCGTCAATCAAGCTCGGCGAAGATCGCGCTGAGATCGATGCTGAGAGGGCTGGGTAGCTCGGGCGGGTGCCACAGCAACTCATCCCGGTGCGGGACGTCCTTTGGCGCATCGCGGCGGGATACCAGCAGTACGCGATCGTGCAGGTCGACCAACCAGACTTCCCTCACGCCCAGTGCCAGGTAGGCGTCGCGCTTGAAGTCCCGGTCGTAGACCCGGGACGCGCGCCCGGATACTTCGACGGCTAGCCACCAGCCCGAGATCGCGGTCCAGGGTGTTCCCGGTCTGTAGGAAGATGGCCAAACAAGAATGTCGGGATCGAGCAGGAGCTTCGGGGCGATTTCGATCTCGCCTGGGCTCGTCACCCGGGCCGGCGCTCCTTCGGGGAGGTAGCCCAGCAGCACCGCCATCAATCGGGAGAGTACCACCTGATGAGCGGTGCCGGCGGCCGGCGTCACGAGCAGGAATCCGTTGAGCAGCTCGTACCGCTGGCCGTCGCGCGGGAAACGGCGCAGCTCGTCGGTGGTGTAGGTTGGGACCACAATGGGAGCGCGCAGCGGCATAGCCATAATTTGCGACCTCGCTGCCGAGCAGAACAAGAGAGCATCCGGCATCATGCCGACGGAGGCACGGCCATGAAGCGGTACATCATCGAGCGCGAGATCCCCGGCGTCGGCGGCCTGAACCAGGCGCAGCTGCGCGATGCCGCAGCGACGTCGAACAAGGCCCTCGCGCAACTCGCCGGCAAGGCACAGTGGGAGCACTCCTACGTCGTCGCTGACAAGACCTTCTGCGTCTACCTCGCCGAGGACGAGGCCGCGGTCCAGGCGCACGCCCAGCTGAGCGGGTTCCCCGCCTCCCGGGTGACCGAGGTGCGCGGCATCATCGACCCGACGACCGCCGCCGCGTGACTACGCAGCATCGTGCGTCTCGACGCCAGCCCCGCCACTCGCAGACGGGCTACGCTCTGTTGCCGCTGTCGCCTCCGCATGCCGACGACAAGGTCCGCGAGGCCGAGGCGTATCTCCAGGAGCGCTTCCACCGCGCCGTGTCCATCGACCAGCTCGCGCGCGCTGTCGGCATGAGCCCGCGGAACCTCATCCGCCGGTTCAAGGAGGCGACCGGCCGCGTACCAGGTGACTACGTGCAGACGCTTCGCATCGCCGCGGCGCGCGAGCTGCTCGAGCGCGGGGGCGGGCTCTCGGTCCAGGAGGTCTGCGGTCAGGTGGGCTATGAAGACGTGGGGTTTTTCCGCCAGCTGTTCAAGCGGCACACCGGGCTCTCGCCGCTCGAGTACCGGAGCCGATTCGCGGGGATGAGCGTCCCGCGGGCAGGCCGTGAGCCTGGGTGAGCCTACGCGGAGTTCGTAATCTTCCGGTTGCCGGCATTTTCCGCCCGCGCTCGCTGCGGCTGGCGATCTCACCACCCGGCTGGCAGATTTGATCCATCCCCCTGCCGGATCGTGTCCTGGCTAACGCGCCCGCCGCGTTCACCGATGCTCTGCGCGATCGCTACCTGCTCGAGCGCGAACTTGGGCACGGCGGTATGGCCACGGTATACCTCGCCCGCGACCTCAAGCACGACCGTGAGGTTGCGGTCAAGGTGCTCCGGCCGGAGTTGACCGCAGTGCTCGGCCGGGAGCGGTTCCTCCATGAAGTCGCGCTTACCGCCAAGCTGGATCATCCTCACATCCTCACTCTGATCGATTCGGGTGAAGCCGGTGGGATTCTCTATTACGTCCTGCCCTATGTTCGCGGCGAATCCCTGCGACAACGGTTGATCGCGGAGCAGCAGTTGCCGGTCGATGAGGCGGTGCGCATCGCCTCCCAGGCGGCGGCCGCCCTCGACTACGCCCACCGGCTGGGCGTGATCCACCGCGACATCAAGCCCGAGAACATCATGCTGCACGAGGGCGAGGCGATGGTGACCGACTTCGGCATCGCCCTGGCCGTGCGGGAAGCTGCCGGCGAGAGGCTGACCGAGACCGGGCTGTCGCTGGGCACGCCCGAATACATGAGTCCGGAACAGGCGACCAGCGCGCGCGACCTCACGCCCCGGAGTGACCTCTTCTCGCTGGGCGCCGTGGTCTACGAGATGCTCACCGGGGAGGCCCCCTTCCGGGGCCGCACTTCCCAGGCGGTTGTCGCCCGGCTGCTCACCGAGCGGCCGGCTCCGATCCGCACCGTGCGGGAGACGGTACCCGCAGGGATCGAGGCCACGGTGCTGCGGGCCTTGGCGAAGGTGCCGGCCGACCGATTCCCCAGCGGCCAGGCGTTCGCGGCCGCGCTGCGGGAGGGGCTGACTCCGACGTCCGAGCGACCAGTGACGGAGGCCCGACGTCGGAGCCGCCTCACAGTGGCAGGCCGATGGTTGCTGGCCTTGGTGATCGTGGTTGGAGTTCTCGTCGGCGTCTCGCTGGGAAGGAAACGGGAGTCGCAGACATCGCGGGCGCCCGTAGCCTCCATCGGCGCCCCCGTGGTCTTCGTTTCGCCATTCAAGGCCGGCGGCAACGACACGCTTGCCGGATCGGTGGCCCGCTCGCTGTCGGAGGCGATGGTGGACAGTCTGGCAGCCATCGACGGCCTGAGGGCGCTCGCCATCGGCGACGATACCGCTCGAGCCGCCGATTCACTTCGCCACGCCTCGGAGATCAGCCTCGTGGTGGCGGGATCGGTCGAGCGGAGAGGCGACCAACTCAAGGCCACTGGACGGGTGAGTGAGGGCGCAACCCGAGTCCAGCTGTTTTCCCAGGGCCAACAGGCTTCGGTCGCCGCGCTGCCCACCCTGGAAGCCGACCTGGTCGAGCGAATCGTGCGCTTCGTGCGTCGCTACGTTGGCACCGAAGTGCGGCGCCGCACCGTCGCCGCTCAAACGAATGACTCCGTGGCTCGGGGCTACTGGAGTCGCGCTATGTCGATCATCGACGCGATCAGCTCGCCCGAGGCGCCCGCGCTTCCCACCTCGACCGCCGACCAGCTCGCGGTCGCGGACTCGCTGCTGGGAGAGGCGATCCGCCGGGACCCGCGATGGATCGGCCCCCATATCGCTCGGGGCTGGGCCTTTCTGGAGAGCGCGTCCCTGTATGGCTCGGAGGGTCAGCGGGACTCGGCTCGAATCGCCGCGCACCTCAAGGCAGTGGCTGCGGCCGACGCGGCCATCCGGATCGCTCCGGATGATCCCGGTGCCCACGAGCTTCGCGGCGTCACCCTGCTGGGCCTCTGGTTCGAGGCGCCCTCGGACAAGGCCGACAGCCTCGGGCGCGAAGCGGAACGAGAGCTCCGCCGCGCCATCTCGCTGGACCTCAATGTGGCCCGAGCATGGGAGGCGCTCGGTACCTACTACCTCTTCGTCGGGAGGTTTCCCGAAGCCAGACAGGCGATGGCCCGGGCACAGGCGGCCGATGCGTTTCTCCTGAGCGAGCCCAGGATCCTTCGCTGGCAGATCATCGCCGACCTGAACGTGGGACGCTACCAGGACGCTCGGCAGACCTGCGCGCGAGGGCTTCGATGGTATCCTCTCGAGCCGGTCTTGATGAATTGCGAGTTCCTGATTCTGGGCTGGTCGGCGAAAGACCTGGAGTCTGCCGGACGCGCATGGCGGCTGGGGCAGAGAGCGGAGGATCAAGTCAGGCCGGCATGGCGGCGCGACACCTACCGGACCAACCTGCTGATGACGGCGGCAATCCTCTCGCGCGCTGGGCATCGCGACAGCGCGGTGTCACTCCTGCGCACCTTCGAGCGCACCCGCCAGGGGGCGGCTGACCTCGACGGCTTCGCGGCGGACGAGGCCTACGTGAGACTCATGGTCGGGCAGGTAGATACGGCGCTCGCCCGGCTCAAGACCTTTCTTCACCACAACTGGGCGCAGCGCGGGTACATCATCCACACTCCGTGGTTCCGCTCGCTCCACGGCGACCCCGCGTTCATCGCCATGACCGAGCGGCTCCCGTGACCGCGGGTCAGTCGTGGATCCAGTGCTGTCGCCGTTCGAGTGCCTCCGCGACTCCGTAGACTCTCACCACGTAGGGCATCGCATACCGGTCGACGCTCGAGGGCGTGAGAAACATCGCCTCTACGTCGGTATAGGGGTTCGGGATGCTCCCGATGGTGGGTACCGGAAAGCGGAGCACCTCCTCATCGTGGGCGTCCAGCAGCACAACCGTCGCTACCGGTTGATTCAGTTGCGCGAAGCTGGTGCCGGCGGTCTTGAGGAGAGGGTTGAAGCTGGGCGGCGCAGGCGGAGGAGCTGCTGGTCCGAAGTAACTCAGCCCCGCCTCCGCATTGGCCGCCATTTGAGCGGCTCCCTTTGTCAGGTGCACGGAAACCGGCTGGTACGGGTAGGTATCGCGGAACACCACGAATACCTGTTGCTGACCTCGGCATGCGTCGACAACCTCGACCAGCCGCCGCATGGCCAGAAGGGGAAGGGAAGTGCCGGCGGCACCATGAGGGGGGAAGGCCATAACTACCTCACTTTCGACCCACGTTGGGGGATTCGTGGCGACCGGAGTCGGTGCGTCGCGAAGGAGGCGAGGACCTGTAGGTTTTTTTTCGGGGGAATCTCGGGCTAGCGTACTTCTCGGGGCTGACTTCGTCAAGTCAGGTGGAGAGCCTGCCGGATGATCTGGGCGGCCACCCCCACCGCCTCGCGCGCCGAGCCCCCCGGCTATAGCAGTGAGCGGGCCTGCCCACGGTCAGCGGCGGGCCAGCTCGACGGCCCCCGGCACTGGATACGCCGCCAGGATCTCCTGCCGCACCCGGCTCGCGCGCGCCAGCACCCGCACCGGATATTGCCGGCAGTCGGGAGTGTTGGTGCCCTTCACGCATCCGTTGTAGCGCAGCAGGGCCGCGACGGGCGAGCTGGTGCGGCGGAGGTTCCAGGACAGAATCCTGGTCCCATGGCAGATGTTGCTCTCGATCTCCACCAGGTCATCCGACTCGCATCCCACCCGGCCCGCGTGCATGGGCATGACCTGCATGAGCCCCCGCGCACCCACGGAGCTCTGGGCAGCCGGCGTGAGCGTCGTGTTCTCGGTGACCACGACCGCGGCGATCAGCGAGGCGGGTACGTTCTGGCGCTTGGATTCCAGTGCGACCGCCTTGGCCACCCGGCGCACGAGGACCCGATCGTCGCTGAAGCGGGCGAAGTAGCGCTGAAGTGGCTTCCGGGTCTGCCAGGCGGCGAGTCGATTTTCGGCGCGTGAGCTATCGAGCGATGTGAGGGCAGGAGCGGGAACAGGCATGCGAGTGGACTGGGGCGCGGGAGCAGGTTCGCTGACGTCGAGCGGCGGTGCCGGCGCGCGATCGACCGGCTGCCGAGACGGGATCGTGGCAAGGAGAGCCATGACGCACATTGATCGCATTTCACCTCCCCGAGTGCACCGGGTGAACCAACGACAAATAGTGCAGCGGCTGCCGTTGGGCAACTCTATGGGGAGGCAGGGTGGGGGCCAGGAGCGCTGGAGCGAGGGGAAATGCGGAGTAGAACAGCGGTTAGACGGGCCTGGTGCGGAGGGTCAGGAGTGGCACCGGTGTGGTGCCGCTACAGCACTCGTGGAGGCTAGGAGTGCAGCCGATGTGACCTGGGTGCAACCCGCAGCAAGATCATGCGGCTGGTCGTCAATTTTCCGGTGACCAGATCCTATCTCGCTCCCAGGTCGTGTTGCCGTCGGTGGTGAACAGGCCCTTGGGAAGGGAGTCAAAAGCTGATGGAGATAAGTCCGCCCCCAGGACGGAGGCGCAATCTAACGGTCCCGCACCACGACACCATCGATGCCCCCGCCGGGCCTGTCCACGATCACCACCGTCACCGCCTGCCCAGGCGCCAGCGAGATCGGGTCCACGATCAGCAGCGTATCCTGCGGCACGTCGGGCGGGTGTCCGTTCTCCCGCGCCTCGGTCGCAATGACCACCTGCCAATCCCCGGGGTCGCTCTGCACATATCCGCTCAGTGTCCGGTATGCGAATGGAAACACCAGACTCACGATCCCGTCGAAGTCCGGCTGCCGCCGGTAGACATCGATCGGCCCAACGGCTTCGGCGAAGTTTGCCACTTGTAGCTTGGTCTTTCCTGCCGCGGGTGTGCTGCCGGTGTCGGTGAGCACGATCGGGTTGAGTACACTAGCCGAGTCGATCACCACGGCGGTATAGCTGGAGTCGGCGGCGACGGCGAGATGCAGCGAGTTCGGGCTCGTCGCACCGCCGGTCCGCCGGAACGACACGCTACGGTCCCCAGGCGCCACCTGGATCACCGACGAGGCGGTCCCCGACGCGAGCGCGCTGATCGCCACCGCGCCGTCCACCAGCACGTCCAGCGTGGCCGTGCTCTCCGCCGCCTGGATCACCTGCAGCGACCCGGTCGGCGTCCCCGGCCCGCCGCCACCGTTATCGTCCCCGCCGCACGCGACAACAGCGAGCAGCGTCGCCGCCCCAACTGTCGGGCCAAAGCTCGCCATCTCCACCTCCTGCAACACGCCGTCCTGGACCGCTCCCTCCATCAGTCCCAGGATTCCCCGGCGATCGCTTCCGCCCGATAGAAGAACCCGTGAGATGTCTGAGCCCGCCCCTTCACGCACGTATCGTCCTGGCTCCTTACTATAAGGACTGATAGCTGATAGCTGATAGCTGTTAGCTGATAGCTGTTAGCTGATAGCTGTTAGCTGCTAGCTGCTAGCTGCTAGCTGCTGGCTGTTAGCCCTTAGCTCGCCTCACCAGCGCCGGCAGGTTCTGAATCACCACCACCCGCGCCGCCGGGCTGCTCCGCACCATGACGAACGTCTTGCCGTCCGGCGACACGTCATAGTTGGGGTGCGGTGCGGTGCTCACGATGTCGCCGATGGGAAAGAGCCGCTTTCGCGCGGCTACCGCCAGCGTCGGTGTGGTGGAGATCCGGGCCGCAACCAGATAGGGATTCTCCTGCTTGGTCTCGCGGTAGAAGAGTTCCTTGCCGTCCGGACTCCAGACCGGTTCGCTACCTCCTTCGGATGACACCAGGACCTGATCTCGCTCACCCTTGATGTCGCGGACATACACCTCCTCTCGCCCCGACTGATCCGATGTGAACGAGATCCATCGCCCGTCGGGCGACACGCCCACGTATTGCTCCTCGAACCGGCTTGCCACCAGCGGCTCGAGTGGTCCCTTCCCGCCGTTCCTGATGATCGCGGCATCGCTCCCGGTGACAACCTGCGCCGAGTCCGGGCGGCTCGGGTCCCGCCGGATGTCGGTTGCGGTAGTGACCAGCGCGCTGCCGTCTTTGAGCCAGACGCCGGTGTACGACAGCGCCGGAGTCGCGAGGAGCGTATCCGGCGCCTCGGCGCTGCCTGGCCGCTTCTTGAGTAGAACCAGCGTCACGCCGCCTGGTCGCGCCACCGGCACGATGTAAGTGAGGAAGCGGCCATCCGGCGTCCAGGTCGCGTCGTGCCCATCGCGGTCAAAGGTCGCGCGCACGAGCGACCCGTCGCCCAGGCCCAGGATCCAGACGTTTCTTCCTTCCACCGAGTTGAAGTCCATGCTTAACCGGCGGCCGTCGGGCGAGAACTTCGGAGCGTGGTAATTGCGGCGATCGCTGAGGACCAGGCGGCTCGCGCCGTTCCGATCGATGAAGACCAGCGTCTCTGGCTCCCGCGGGATATACGCGAGATTGCCGTTGTCCGACACGGCGAGCTGCGCCACCGATACGCCGTTGACGGCGGCGTTGGTGGCGATCGTTACCGGCTGCGCTGCCAGTCGGGTTCCGCTCCTCTCGATCGGCGCCGCCTGCATGACACCACTGTTGAGGACCCAGACCAGAATGCCTTCGGTGACGCGTGCTTCCACTACCGGCGCGCTGAGAAGCGTCGTCTCGGTGCCTTTGTTGAGGTCCACGAGCACCACCGGACCGGTGGCATTGCCGAGCCGGTTGCGTACGGTGAGGGCTGTACGGCCGTCGGGCAGGATCTGCAGCAGCCGGAGCTGGCGGGTCCGAATCCGCCGGACCAGTGAGTCGCCCACCACCTGGCCCAGTTCCGCGTCGGTGCTGTACCAGAGCGAGCCGTCGGGCGCGTAGGCCGAGAGCTCCGTCGGAGGCATCCCGCGCGCCACCAGCTCCCCGGCGCCGCCGTCAATCGGCACCCGAATAACCTGCCGCGTGACGAAGTCCGTGCCCACAACCGTGCGGCCGTCGGGCGACACCAGTGGTGTCCCGATCGCCGTCGCCCCCTGGATCGGGGAACCGTTCTCCGCGTCGAGGGAATGGCGCCAGAGCTGGAGGACAGCGTCTGGTGCGACGACCATGTACACCACACCCTGTCCGTCGGGCATGAAGGCGATCTGGCGCTGCGCCGAGCTGGCGCCGCTCCCGCCCAACCCGCGCACCAGGATCGCCAGGCGTGATGGCGGCAGCTCCGGCCCGGGCCGCGCCAGCGCCCAGACAGCGATGCCAGTGGCGACGCCCGCCGCGATCCACCCAGCCCAGGTGAGCGCCGCGCGACGTCGGGGAGTTGCCTGGAGTTTGGCCGCCGGTATCGGAACGGTCGCCGCCGGCAGGGTGCGTCCAGCGCCAGCTCCCATCAGGGCATCGCTGAATTCGTGAGCGGAGCCAAAGCGGTCGGCCGGTAGCTTCTGCAAGGCGGTGAGAATCGCGGCCTCCGCGGCGGGCGGCACCGTGGGCCGCTTAGCCCGGAGCGGCGGCGGCTGCTCGGTGAGCACCTTGGCCACGATCGCCTGCGAGTTGGGGCCGGTGAAGGGCGGCTCCCCCGCCAGCATCTCGTAGGTCATGGCGCCCAGCGCGTACACGTCGCTCCGGGGCCCGATCTCCCGCTCGCCCATGGCCTGTTCCGGCGACATGTACGCCGGCGTGCCCAGGGACATCCCGGTCTGTGTCATCCGGCTGCCGCCGGCCTGGTGCACGGCGAGCGCGATCCCGAAGTCGGCGACAAGCGCCGCTCCATCCTGCAACAGGATGTTTTCCGGCTTGATGTCTCGGTGGACCACGCCCTGGCGGTGGGCGTAATCCAGGGCCGATGCAACTTCTCGCGAGAGGCGGAGCGCCTCTTCGACCGGAAGCTGTCGCTCGCGCATCAGCCGAGTCCGGAGAGATTCGCCGGACACGTAGGGCATGACGTAGTAGAGCAGACCGTCCGCGTTGCCCGAGTCGATCAGTCCCAGGATGTGCGGGTGCTGCAGGTTGGCGGTGACCTTGATCTCCGCTAGGAAGCGCTCGCCGCCCAGCACGGCCGAGAGCTCGGGGTGCAGCACCTTGATGGCGACTCGGCGGCCATGCCGGACGTCTTCGGCCAGGTAAACCACCGCCATCCCGCCCTGGCCCAGCTCGCGCTCAATGCGGTAGCGGTCGCTCAGGGCCGCCGCAAGACGGGCCGAAGAGGCGGTCATGGAACTCCTGGTAGTCGCAGCACGCGACGAGGGGGACGAGCTCTAGCGGGGACGGGGTGAAAGATGCGGGTGAGGGTGCCGTACCGCCACCGCACGGAGTCCCAGGACAATCACGACCGCCGCCACCAGAAACCCCGCCAGGACCAGCAGCCCTGGCGTGAACTGACCGGTCCGCTCTTTGACCCGGCCGATCAAATACGGTCCCACGAACCCGCCGAACGCCCCCATCGAGTTGATCAGCGCGATCCCGCCGGCCGCCGCCTGCTCCCGGAGGAACGCGGTCGGCAGGGCCCAGAACGGGCCCAGCCAGCCGAGCACGCCGAACGCGGTGAGCGACAGCGCAGCGACCAGTAGGGCCGTGTTGCCCGTCCGGGTGACCGCGAGGAATCCCACCGCGCCCGCGAGCGCGGGCAGGGCGAGATGGAGGTGGCGCTCGCCGGTGCGGTCCGACCTTTGGCCCACCAGCACCATCCCGACGGCGGCGACGGCGTAGGGGATCGCGGTGATGACGCCCACCTCGAAGTTGCTGAAGCCTCCGCTGGCCTTGATCAGCTGCGGGAGCCAGAGGGCGAAGCCGTAGAGCGGGACGATCAGCAGGAAGTAGCTCAGGGCGAGCCACCACACCAGCGGATTGCCCAGCGCCCGGCGCAGGCTCGCGCCGTGGGACGAGACCCCTTGGGCCCGCTCCGCTTCCATCCGCTCTTCCAGTGAGGCGCGCTCCTCCGGCCGGAGCCAGCGCGCGTGGCGCGGACGGTCCGGCAACAACCACAGGACCGCGAGGCCCACCAGGACCGACGGAATCCCCTCGAGCAGAAAGAGCCACTGCCAGCCCCGCAGGCCGAGCCGTCCGTCGAGCCCGAGGAGCGCGCCCGAGACCGGCCCGCCGATCACCCCGCACACCGGGATGGCCGCGAGGAACCAGGCATAGGTCCGGGCCCGGGCCTGGGCGGGGTACCAGGAAGTGAGATAGAAGATGATGCCGGGGAAGAAGCCCGCCTCCGCCACACCCAGCAGAAAGCGGAGCGCGTAGAAGCTCCAGGGCGTGTGCACCAGCATCATGACCGATGCCACCAGGCCCCAGGTCACCATGATGCGCGCGATCCAGAGTCGGGCCCCGGTCCGGTAGAGCACCAGGTTGCTGGGGACCTCGAACAGGCAGTAGCCGACGAAGAAGATGCCGGCGCCCAAGCCGTAGACCTCCGGCCCGAAGCCGAGGTCGCGGTTCATTTCCAGCGCCGCGAAGCCGACGTTCACCCGGTCGAGGAAATTGAGGACGTAGAGCAGGAACAGGAATGGAATCAGGCGGCGCGAGACCCGCGCGAGCGCGGTGGCCAACGGGCCGGCTGCGCCAGGGTCGATGCCGGTCGGGAGTTGGTCGAGATTGTGGGGGAGAGTCACCGAGCGAATATAGCAGTGAGCAGTAAGCAGTAAGCAGTGAGGAATCAGGAGTGGGAAGGCACATAGCTGATAGCTGATAGCCGATAGCTGATAGCTTACACCCTATAGCCTCCGCCCAGAATCGCCCCGTAAACCAGATGCGCCAGCAACACCGAGACCGGCGTTTGATACCCGTAGTTGAGAGCAAGGAAGCCGGGCGGCTCGAGCTGGCGCGTGACGGTGGGCCCCTTTTGCTCGCTGGCCATGCGCGGGTGAATGCCGGGCAATAACCTCATCCCTACGGTCAGCACGAACAGCGCCTGCACCAGGCCGATAACCGCTCCGGCCCACCAGGTCGCCCGGCCCCAGGCCTGAAAGGCGGCGACGTACAGCAGCGAAAAGATCCAGCCGTTGAGCAGGTGCACACCGAAGCCGATGAGATTCGCCCGATCGCGGTTAGGCGTGAACATGGCGCCCAACATGTACGGGAGACTTATCCGGGTGAGCCGCAGGCCCTGGCTGCCGGCCATCACCGTCGTGAGCGCGGTCGTGGCCACGAAGCCCCACAATAGCCAGCTGCCCCAGTTCATACCCTGGCCTCCTGGCTCTCGGCTCGTTCCGGCTTCGGCGGCACCCGGCGCTTCAGCGGGGCCTCGCCGGCGAGGCGTTTGGCGAGTGACAGCGCGGCGTTGATCAGCCCGACGTGGGTGAACCCCTGGGGAAAGTTGCCGAGGGCGGCACCATTGGTTGGGTCAATCTCCTCCGCGAAGAGGCCCACGTCATTGGCATAATCGCAGAGCCGCTCGAACAGGTCCTGCGCCTCTTCCACCGTCCCGCCTCCCAACGCCAGGTACTCCGCGGCCCAGAAACCGCACACGCCGAAGGCACCCTCGCCCGGCGAGTCGCCGGTGTGATAGCGATAGAGCAGTGCGTCGCCCGCGCCCAGCCGCTCTCGGATCTTCCGGTACGTGCTCCGCATGCGCTCGGAGTTGGCGGCCTCGAACCCGTACCACGCGAGCAGGAGCAGGGTCGCATCCAGCTCGTCGCCGTCGAGTCGCGCGACATAGCTCTTCAGCTCGGGATTCCAGGCCTGGGTCTCGACCTGGCGACGAATCGCCTCCCGGCATTCCAGAAACCTTTCCACCGGGGCGTCCCGCAGATGGTCCTGCGCATGGAGCTGCAACAGCCGGTCGAGCGCGGTCCAGCACAGCACTCGCGAATGGGTATTGTTGTGCCGGCCCGAGCGCGGCTCCCAGATGCCCTCATCGGGCTGGTCCCAATGGCGGCAGACGTACTCCCCCAGCGCGCACATCAGCCGCTCGCTCTCGCGGTCGAGTGTGCCCCCCTCCCTGACGAAGTGGGTTACGGCATCGACGACCTCGCCGTACACGTCGAGCTGCCGTTGGGCCATTGCCGCGTTGCCTAACCGGACCGGCCGCGACCCCCGGTAGCCGGATAGTCGGTCGAGGATCCGCTCGGCAGCAGGCGGATTGCCGTGCACGTCGTACAGCACCCGCAGCTCGGGTTGGGTCAGGCGGGTGGCCTGCAACAGCCAGTTGGTGAACGCGTGGGCCTCGTCTGGGTAGCCGAGACCGAAAAGCGCCCGGACCGTGAGGGACGCATCGCGCAGCCAACAGTACCGGTAGTCCCAGTTGAGTGGACCGCCGATCCGCTCGGGCAGCGACATGGTGGGGGCGGCGACCACCGCACCCGACGGAGCGTAGACCAGGAGCTTGAGGGCGAGCGCACTCCTGATGACCGATTCGCGACGAGGGCCATCATACTGAAGTTGCGCGACCCAGCCTTTCCACCAATCCACGGTGCGTCCCAGAGCCTCGCGCGACCACTCGCCCAGGGGCGGCAGCACCGCGGGCCCGTCGCTCGCGAAGGTCAGTGAGGCATGAGCTGCGGCGCCGGCGGTGAGCCGGGCACGTCCTCGCGCGACGCCATCAGGATCGATCTGAAGGGAAATGTTGCTGCGCAGCACGAGCAGGCCGGTGCCGGTCTCCATGCGAAGGCCGAGTGGCCCGGTCCTCAGGCGGCCCTTTTCGAGTCCATAGCCGGGGCGAGGGTCGAACACCACCTCGACCTCCACCTCGCCCTGCTCGCATCGGATCATCCGGAGGATTTCCCGCTCCGGCATCAGGAAGCGATCCTTCTCCTTCTCTTCGGCTACCGGCATGAGGTCGGTCAGGACCAGGGTGCCAGTGATGGTCTCGAACCTGATTTGCAGAACGTTGGTGTCCGGGATGTATTGCCGCTCGGCTCGGAAGGATCCCACTGGCACAATGCGCCACCGGCCGGCGGTCGGATCGAGGATGGCGCCGAAAATAGATGGGCTATCGAAGCGCGGCCAGCACAACCAGTCGATCGACCCGTCCCGGCCGACGATCGCGGCCGAGCGACCATCGCCGATCACGGCGTAGTCTCCGATGGCGTTCGAGAAATCGGTCAAAGTGGCGTTCCCGACCGGCACACGCGACAGCGTCCGTTCTCCCGCACCTATCCTCACCAAGTACGAGATAGCGGACGCTCAATTGGCCCAGCTTATACGGTCGACTGGCCGGCCGTGCTCCTACTTGCCCAGCCGAAACATGATCCCCGCCGTGATGGGAAGCTCCTGGATCGTATTCCCCTCGGCGAAAATCGCGTGGAAGCGGGCCTCCGCAAATGCCCTGGCCGGGGAATCGCCCAGCCCCAGCGGAAAGGTCGCCCCGGCACCGGCGTTGATCCCGAAGTCGGTCCCCCCGTCCGCGTAGATGCCTGCTCCCCCGATCACGTAGGGCCGGACCCGGTCGGTCTCCGCGGTGCTGAAGTTGTACAAGGCGTTGGCGGTCCCGATGAAGAGATCGCTCCCCGAGGTGAACTGGAGCATGCCGTCTATCCGGAAGGCAAGCGGGTTGCCCGACTCCTCCCCACCGGGCTTGAACCGGACCGTCCCCATGAGGTGGAAATCAGTCCCCCCACCGCTTTCCAGCGAGAACGTGGGGCCAAGCCCCGCCCCCAGCACCTGCGCCGCCATGGGGTGAGTCGACCCTGCGAGCACGGCCGCCACGACTATACCGACTCCCAATCGCCTCATACCATCTCCTAAGAAGAAGAGTTCTGACACTCTGGGGCTCAAAGGATGGCGTGTCCGTGGCCACGGTCACAAGCGCATTCGCTACCCTGTCAGCCTTTGGTTGGGAGCCGGGCAGCGATCCGCGCCTCCGCCGCCTCCCATCCCGCGTCGAAGGTGTGGCCGGGCTGGTCGAGATCGATCACCAGCGGGGCATGGTCCGAAGGAATCGGCTTGCCCTTCCTGGCCTCGCGATCAATCTCGGCCCAGACGGTACGGCCCGCGACCGACTGGGTCACCAACAGGTGATCGATTCGCATGCCGAAGTTCTTGTGGAAGTTTCCCGCCCGGTAGTCCCACCAAGTGTAGCGGCCCGTCTCGGGGTGATGCCGCCGATAGGCGTCCACCAGCCCCCAATTGCAGAGTCGCAAGAACGCTGCTCGCTCCCGCGGCGACACGTGGGTCCCGCCGTGGCAGGCCACCGGGTCCCACACATCCTTGTCCTCCGGAGCGAGATTGAAGTCGCCCCCCAGGACGAGTGGCGCGGCCGGATCGCCCGCTCGCTCGAGCCACTGGGCCAGCCGCTCGTACCAGGCCAGCTTGGCCTCATAGAACGGCGACCCGACCACCCGTCCGTTGGGAGCGTACAGCGACACCACCCGCACCCCGACGCAGGTAGCGGCGAGCATCCGCGCCTCGGCCAACGGCTCGTCGTCCCCCACATCGGGGGTCCGCGCGGGGCGGAGCGGCTCCCCGAAGTTGCTCACCACGTCGGCGATGCCGACCCGGCTGGCGATGGCGACCCCGTTCCACTGCCCCTCGCCGTGGTGCACCAGCTCGTAGCCGGCGGCGCGGAACTCGGCGGTGGGCGCGGCGGCATCGGCCAGCTTGGTCTCCTGCATGAGCAGGACATCCGGCCGTGCCCGCTCCAGCCACCAGGTGACCTTTTCCAGGCGCGCTTTGAGCGAGTTGACGTTCCAGGTGGCGATCCGCATGGCGAGCTGGTCGAACGGTGTGGGCGAAGGCCAATGATGACGTCATGAATCGTAAGGGGAGAAAAGACGAGGCGCTACAAATGGAAGGGCGGGAAGACGGAGCCTCGAGGGTCCCGCCTTCCCGCCCGAATTGGCATTTGCTCGTGCGCGATCGTTACCGGCCGCCGTCGCTCCTCACCACGCGATGGCGTAGCGTGAGAAGTGGTCGATGTCGGCCTCGACCTCGCCATCGAGCTTGCGGTCATGCGACGGCGGCAGCTCGAGGACCTGGTTGCCCTGGCCCAGGTACGCGACAAAGAAGTCGCTGTTGGTCGGCAGAACGCAGCCTTTGTAGGACAGCTTGAGCTCGGCCGACTTCTGAAACTGGAGCCCGTGCGGCGCGAACCGCACATCCACCAGCGACGAGGTCGGCGACTCGGCAACGATCAGCTCCTCGTGGTCGAGCGCCCCCTTGGGGATCAGCAGCTGGTGCTGGCCCACGTGCAGGGAGCCACCGTTGGGACCTATGATGGCGGCGTCCGCGCTATAGTCCTGCGGCTCGCAGCGCAGCAACTGGACCTCCGGGCCGCCCTTCTGGCCGGGATGGTCCCGCTTCCAGGCCTCGGTCGCGAGCTTGCGCTGCTGCATCCAGTCGTTCTTCCAGGCCTTCCACTCTGCCTTGGCCGCCCGGAAGGCCTCGCGGTTGTTATTCCGCTGGGCCTTGAAGTAGGCTTTGTCCGCCTCGAGCTGGGCCACCAGCGCCTCATGTCGCGCGCGGGCGTTTTCCCCGACAATGCCCAGATCGGGCGACTGATTGTCGGACGGTTCGGTGAGGTTGCCGGTGTCGGAGCATGCCACCACCATCAGGCTCGCCGCGACCGCCAGGCACCGGAACATGGTCTTGCCCTTCATGGCCTGCCCTCCGACTGCGGGTTTCGCCGCTGAAGGGAGCGCCGGTAACCTCGCCGGCTTCGCGCCTGGACATACGAAGCGCGGTGCTCCTCCAACGCCGAGGCGGAGCACCGCGCGAGATTCTGCGCGAATCGTGCACCTTCGGCACCGGGCTATCTCGCCGCTACGCTGGCGAGACCCCTGGGTTTGCGGCCCCGGATCGCTCCGGGTGTGCTCTTATCGGGTGAACGGTTTTTGTGCGCCCGCCGAGGGCGACGGACGCGTGACCTCATAGGGGCAAGTCTTGTACCTCGACACATTGCAAGGATTTGCGCCCAGACCAGGTGTCGAGAGATATGGGACTTGAAGGGGGTACCCGAGTGTCTGTGTTCGTTTGCTGGACAGCAGAGAATCTGTGGACGATGCGCTCACGCTGCAGCGCGGAGTCCCCACTCAGCCCGCTTCGGGCCTGTCGAATCCGGACGCCGCTGTTCGACGTCTATGCAGGAGCATGTAGCTTTGAGGCCTTCGCAGTATTGCCCTCAACCTCAAACTTTCGATGTCCAACGCGATAGAAACCCACAGCCTCGTCAAGACCTTCGGTGACACTCGCGCCCTGAATGGCGTGGATCTCCGCATCCGCAAGGGCTCGGTCTTCGGCCTCTTGGGCCCGAACGGCGCGGGCAAGACCACTACCATCCGCATCCTGGCGACGCTCCTCCAGCCTACCGCCGGCACGGCCACCGTGCTCAGTCACGACGTGGTGCGCGATGCCCGGGTCGTGCGCGAGAAGGTGAGCCTCACCGGGCAGTACGCCTCGGTGGACGAGGACCTCACCGGCTACGAGAACCTGGTGCTCATGGGCCGGCTGCTGGGACTCTCTTGGCGCCAGGCGAGGACCCGCGCGTCGGAGCTGCTCGAGGCCTTTGGCCTGGACGAGGCCGCGGGCCGGCAGGTGATGGCCTATTCCGGCGGCATGAGGCGCCGGATCGACGTCGCGGCCAGCCTGGTGGCAATCCCGGAGATTCTCTTTCTCGACGAGCCGACTACTGGCCTGGACCCTCGCAGCCGGAGTCAGGTGTGGGAGTTGGTGCGCCGCATCGCCGACGAGGGCACCACCGTGCTGCTCACGACCCAATATCTCGACGAGGCCGACCGGCTGGCGGAGCGGATGGCCGTGATCGATCACGGGCGGGTCATCGCGGAGGGGACCAGCCGAGACCTCAAGGCGTCGGTGGGCGCGAGCGCGCTGCACCTGCGCCTGGCCCGCGCGGATCACAGCGAGCGGGCCCGCGAGCTGGTTGCACGGGTATTGGGCGACGGGGTCGTGCCGGCGGGTGACCCTCTGGCCCTGACGGCTCGGCTCGCGAATCCGGCTCAGGCCGCCGCCGTCCTCGCGGCGCTCGCCCAGGACAGCGTCGAGGTCGCCGAGTTCTCGGTCGGGAGTCCCACGTTGGACGAGGTGTTCCTGGCGATCACCGGTCACACGGCAGAGTTCGAGGTGCCGGAGGCCAAGTCATGACGACCAGCGTATTGCCTACCGGCGAGCGGACCCACCAGTTGCTCGCGATGCACTCGCGCCCACTGCCCTCGTCGGCGCTGTCTTCGGTCATGACGCTGGCCTGGCGCGCCATGCTGAAGATCAAGCACGTGCCATTCCAACTCTTCGACGTGACCGTGATGCCGATCATGTTCACGCTGCTCTTCACCTATATCTTCGGCGGGGCACTCGCGGGCACGCCGCGCGAGTACATCCAATACCTGCTCCCCGGCATCCTGGTGCAGACCGTCGTGTTCATCACGGTCTACACCGGCATGGGGCTGAACGGCGACATCCACAAGGGTCTGTTCGACCGGTTTCGCTCGCTCCCGATGTGGCAGCCGTCGCCCATCCTCGGCGCTCTCGCAGGCGACCTGTTTCGCTACTCGGTCGCCTCGGCGCTGATCCTGGTCATGGGGTTCATCCTGGGCTTCAGGCCCCAGGGCGGCGCCGTCGGCGTGCTCCTGGCAGTGGCGCTCGTACTCGTGTTCGGGTTCGCCCTGTCGTGGCTCTGGATCATCGTGGGGATGCTGGTGCGGACGCCCGAGTCGGTCATGACCACCAGCTTCATCTTCCTCATGCCGCTCACCTTCGCGAGCAACATCTTCGTGGAGCTCTCGACCATGCCGCGCTGGCTCCAGGCCATCGTCGGCCGGAACCCGGTGACGCACCTGGCGAACGCGTCGCGCGGGCTGATGCATGGGAAGCCGGTGTGGACCGATGTGGCCTGGGTACTGCTGGCGTCTTCAGTTATCGTGCTGGTGGCGTCGCCGATCGCGATGCGGATGTATCGCAAGGAGCGGTGAGGGCGCCGGTGGCACCAGGCAGTCGTGCGCCTTCACTCTTCACCCCCTCATCAGCTCGGTCGCCAGCGGTGTCGGAAAGCGCGCGACCGCAGGTGCCGCTCCGATCCACCTGGTCAACCTCGCTGCCTCGGCTTCGACCGCACGCGCCGCCCCTCGCCCGACGTCCTCCAGCAGCCGGGTCACCACCTCGCCGTTCGCCCGCATTGCCCACCCGCCCACGATGCGCCCTCCCACCCACACCGTTGGCCCCGCGTTGCCGTTCCGGTCGAACAGGGCGCTCTTGTGGCCGCCCAGATACCAATCGCGGATCTGCCATCCCATGGTGGTAGGATCGAGCGCTGGGAGAAGCGCGACCCACGGCTTGGGCTTTGGGGTCGGCTCGAGGTCGCCGGGCAAGACGAAGCCTCGCTGCCCGTCCAGGTCCACCTCGACGGCGCCGATGGTGGCGAGCGCCGCCCGCACCACCCGCGCGGTCCACCCGGTCCACCAGCGGATATCCGCCTCGGTCCCGGGGCCGAACCGCGCCAGCCAGCGGCGAACGACTTCGACCTGGGCTTCGCTTGCGGGGACCTGGGACATCGGCCGACCCAGCCAGCGGTGCATCGGGGCCCAGCGATACTGGCTGCTGACCCAGGTCCCGCGTGGCCGCGCCCGCACGACTCTCCCCTCGAGTCCCAGCAGCAACAGCACCCGGCTCGACATTCCGATGTTGCCCTCGTATCGCTTGCCCACGTTGGCCCGCACCTTACGCCGGAGTGCCGGGACGTCCATGGCCAGCTCCTGAGCCGTCGCCTCACCGCGCTGCTCCAACACCGCGAGCGCCGCCTTCTCCGCCTTGCGAAGCCACGGGCTGGGATGGCGGATGCCGAGCATGGCGGCCAGAGCCTGGTTGCGCTTCCGCTCCGTGCGCGCGATCGGGAGTGCCGCGGCGGCGTGGAAAAACGGCGCCTCCTCCACCGCGACCACGAACATCGTCCTACGCATGGCGAGCATGCGCAGCAGCGAGCGGTCCTGATAGAGCGCGCGATCGACTGCCTCGATCGTGGGCTGGGTCATTCGACTCCAGACGGAGAGGTAGACCGTGGCCGGATCGGTGGCGTGAAGGCAGACGAGGCCGCGAGTCACGTCGACCACCGAGCTGGCCCGCGCTGAGGGGACGAGACGATGGCGCTCGGCGACGCGGGCGCGGCGCTCGTCCACCGTGATCCGATGGGTCAAGTTCCCTCGCTCCGGCAGGGGTGTCGCAAATCGGCCCCTCCAAGTCGCGTTTGGGGCCTATTCGTCCTTCGCCAACGGCGCTAGCTATCTCTCCCATCGCCCCCAGCGCGGGACAATATGCCGCCCTTTCCCAAGCCGACGTTCGCCTACGACTATACCGTCGCCCCGGAGGTCACCGCGCTGCGCGCCCACAAGGTCACTCGCGGCATCCCCCAGAAATCGGCCGCGACCCTGCTGCTCGTGAGCTGGAACCTGGCCAACTTCGGCCAGCAGGAGCGGCGGGACAAGGACAAGCGGCTCGTCGCGGAGATCCTCGGCTGGTTCGACCTGGCGGCGGTCCAGGAGGTCAAGGAAAACTTCGGCGACCTGTTCGACACCGTCCGTCTCCTGGGGCCGAACTATCGAGTGCTCATGTCTGACGTGGGCGGCAACGACGAGCGCATGGCGTTTGTCTACGACGCGACCAAGGTCACCTTGCTCGAGAACATCGGCCACATCATGGTCCCGCCCACCGACTACCGTTTCATCAAGCTTCCCGGGATCACGGAGAGCTTTACCGGTTTCGACCGAAGTCCCTACCTTGGCACCTTTCAGTCAGGGACTTTCACCCTTCAACTCGCCTGCGTGCACCTCTTCTATGGCGGTGAGGCACCGGCCGACATTGCCAGGCGCTCGCTCGAGACCTACGCCGTCGCTCGCTGGGCCGACCTGCGGCAGGGCAGTGATCTGAGCTTTACCCGGAATGTGGCCGCCATCGGCGACTTCAACATGCCCAAGGCGGTGCCGGGAGACCCGATTTATGCGGCGCTCACCGCCAGAGGATTTCAGGTGCCGCTTCATTCGTCGATGGTGGGATCGAACCTGGCGGGGGACAGTCACTACGACCAGTTGGCGGTGGTGCCCGGGGCCGCCCAAGCCGCGCTGTCGGGGGCCCAAGGCGTCTTCGACTTCGATCAGGTGGTCTTTCCGGACCTCTGGGCCAGCTCGCATCCCAACTTCTTTGCTTACGTCAAGTATTACCTGTCAGATCATCGTCCGGTGTGGGTCGAGTTTGCAATATGACGTGGCACTCACGATTGAACGCGCGGTGTTCGAGGCGGTGTTCTAGCCGACGGAGCTCTAATGGCCACGCTTGCCGATAAGGTCCAGCACGTCATCGTCCTGATGCTGGAGAACCGGTCCTTCAATCATCTGCTGGGCTACGTCCCTGCTGTAGGTGACCTCGACGGCACTGAATCCAACCCGTCCCGCTGGGGCGAGATCCCGGTCTCCGATCAGGCCGACTACATCCTCGCCGTCGGGCCCGATCACACCCATCTCGGCGTCATGGACCAGCTGAAGGATGGCAACCGAGGGTTTGTTTGTTCCTACACGGCCGCGATCGAGATGGCAAACCAGAAGCACCCGAAGGACCCACCCGTCCCCATCGAGCGGGGCAAGGACATCATGCACTGCTTCTCGCCCGACAAGATTCCAGTGCTCGGCACCCTCGCTCGGGAGTTCGTGAGTTTTCGCTGCTGGTTCGCTTCGGTTCCGGGCGAGACCTGGCCCAATCGCAACTACGCCCATGCCTCCACATCCCACGGCCAGGTCGACATCGTCTTCCAGCCTTACTTCGATCGCACCATCTTCCAGTTGCTGGCAGACAACAACCGATCCTGGCGGATCTACCACGACGGGCCGGCCCAGGCATGGGCCTTTCCCAAGCTCTGGATCGCCTCTTGGCGCCACCGGTTCAAAGGCATGGAGCAATTCTACCAAGCTATCGAGCAGGACGAGTTGGATCACTACTCTTTCATCGAGCCCGACCACGGGCTGCTGCCCTGGGACAAGACCTCGAACAACCAGCACCCCGACAACAACACGCCTGCCAAGAAAGAAGGCCGCGACTTCCAGTGCGGCGAGCAACTCATCTCGGACGTCTATGAGGCCCTGCGTAGCCATCCGGACGTCTTCGCCAAGACGCTGCTGCTGGTCACCTACGATGAGCACGGAGGCTTCTACGACAGGGTCTCGCCCCCGAACACCGCGGCTCCACCCGACACCCACGTGTGGCAGAAGGGGACTGCACGCTTCGGCTTCGATCGGTATGGGGTCAGGGTGCCTGCCGTTCTGATCTCGCCCTGGCTGGACGCCCGCGTCATCGAGACCGGCGAGTACGACCACAGCTCCATCGTGGCGAGCCTCCGAGCCCTGTTTGCGCCCAATGCGAAGCCACTGACCAAGCGCGACGCCGTGGCTAAGACCTTCCACGATCTGCCTGCGCGCGACACGCCGCGCACCACTCTCCCCGAAGTCGCACCGGCGCCGATCTTACCCGGACCGGCCCACCTTCTGGCGGTCAAGGCCTCCGGTCCTGCCGTGCTGGAGACCGAGCCCAAGCTGGACGGCTTTCAGGATAGTCTGCTGTCGTTGACCGACGTGGTGAACCGCCACCTCGATGCCGAGACTGATCCGGTGGTCCGTCGTTCTCGGACTGGCAAGAAGGTCAAGTTTCCGCCCGCCGCAAGGAGAGTGCGCCAGCGCTTCCGCTCCCACGAGGAACTGGCCACCTACATGGAATACGTGACCCGGCGTTTTCACCGCTCGGTTGATCCGGCGGGCCTCGATCTAACTGATGCGGATGGCCTGGTAGTGCCACAGCCCGACCGAGCCACGGTGCAGCGGGCGTTCAGTCAGCTTACGGCTGGGCCGCGGGGGAAGGTTTCCCTTCGGACAGCCAACGATCTGGTTGTGGTGGCGGAGCGGTCCGGGAATGTACGCCGCGTCGACTTGCAGACCGGCGAGCAGCAGCCGGTGAGTACGCCGCCGACGCTTAGGCCCGGGGCGATGCGGGCGGCGCGCGCCATGGCCCCCGAGCTGGCCAGCGTTGCGCTCAACGCTCTCGGCCGGTCCGACTTGCGATGAGGAGTAGAGAGATGAGCACTAGGCAGGTGGCCGTCGCGCCGAGCGCGTCGCTCGGAGCGGTGGTCAGGAAGCTTCTGCTCCACACGATCTTTCTCCTCATCGCGCTCGGGTGCCTGGCCGGGTACGAGCACTTCCATGTCGAGGGCCAATCGGGGCCGGCGCTCGCCTGCCTGATCGCGGCTGGAGTGTTCGGCTTCTTGCCCGTGCGCGACGTGATCCGGATCCTCTTCGGCATCGAGGGGAAGGTCCTTCATCTGGTGCACGCCGTGGGCGGACTGGCGCTCCTGGCATTGCCCCTCGCGGGCCTGGTCAAGAGCACGCCGCTGCTGACTCACGCCGCCATGGCGCCGTTCGCCATCATGGGCGCCGCGCAGGCGGTGATGCACCAGCATCAGCCCCGGAACGCGAAACAGGCCGCGGCCATGCAGCGGTTCGCGGCCAGCCTGCCCGAGGTGGCACAGTTCGCCAGCGCGAAGGATCTGACTTCCCCAGCCAATGCGGTGCGCGCGGTTACCGTCCTGTCCGACATCATCTCAAAGGCCCAGGCGCTGGGGCAAACGGAGCTCGAGGCCGATCCTCGATTCCAGAGCGCGCTGAGTCAGGTGTCGGCACGGTTTGGGGCGAATCTCGGTTTGGACGCAGTCGACGCAGTGCTGAACCAGCTGGCGGCGAACCCGGTCATGGCCGGCGCAGTGCCAGGGCTGCGGAACCAGGTCGCATCGGCCCGCCGGACGATCGCGGCAGGCGCGAGCAAATAGTGCGCCCCATCACTTTCATCGTTCCCGGAGTCGAGCAGCCGACCGGCCACAAGCGGTCGGTTCTCGTCGGCACGCAGCGCGGAGCCGGGGGCGATGTGCGCGTCACCGCGGTTCCCGGACAGGACATCGTCGTCCTCCAGATCCTGAACGGGCCCGAGCTTCGGCTGCACCCGGCCAACGCTCGCGACCTCATCCTGGCCCAGGGCACCTTGAAGCGCACCCGCGGAGCAAGAGGGGCGGAGCCCGCTGCGCCTGATGAGGTGAGGGTGCCCGCCCAGCTCCAGTGGACCGGGGTGGATAGCGCAGTCGCCCGTGGCGCCGCCCGCGGCGGCGGACTGGGCGGCGTGCTGCTGCAGGCGGTGCACGTGATCACCGGTGTGGGGCAGGGGACCGCCGTCAACTTCGTGGCATCTCAAGTCGTGAAGCGGGTGGACGCGCAGGTGAACCCCGGCGTCTACCGCTTGCAAGTGGATGCACTCGGGCCGCTCAAGGGCAGCGGGTCGCTGGTCACTGCCCTCGATGCCGGCGCTGATCCATCGCTAGTCCTGATCCACGGCACCTTCTCCGAGACCAGTGGCACCTTCGGCAAGCTGTGGACTCAACACCCCGATCTGGTCCGATCGCTCTTCCATAACTACGGGGGCCGGGTCTATGCCCTCGACCATCCCACGCTGGGCGAGAGTCCCATCGCCAACGCGCTGATGCTGGCGCGCGCCCTTCCCAAAGGCGGGCGGGTCCACCTGCTCACCCACTCGCGCGGCGGGCTGGTTGCCGAAGTGCTCGCGCGAGCCTGCGGCGGATCAGCCGCGAACGCCGGCGACGTCGCGCCCTTCGCCGGAAAGGCGTACCAGGACCAGCGCAAGGATCTGACCGACCTTCTCGCACTGGTCAAAGCCAAGGCGATCAAGGTCGAACGGGTGGTGCGGGTCGCCTGTCCCGCGCGCGGCACGCTGCTCGCCTCGAAGCGGCTCGATGCCTACGTCTCCGTCCTGAAGTGGGGCCTGGAGCTCGCTCACATACCGGTCGCCCCCGAGCTGGTGGACTTCCTCGGCGAGGTCGCTCGCCTCCGCGCCGACCCGTCGGTCCTTCCAGGCCTCGCGGCGCAGATCCCGGACAGTCCGCTGGTCACCTGGCTACACGCCGATGGCGACCCTATCCCGGGCGACCTCCGCGTCGTCGCCGGCGATCTCCAGGGCGACTCCATCCGCTCCTGGATCAAGACTCTGCTGGCCGATTCGTTCTACTGGACCGACAACGATCTCGTGGTGCAGACCCGCTCGATGTACGGCGGGACGCCCCGTGCCGCCGGCGCGACGTTCGTGCTGGACCAGGGCGGTGACGTCTCCCACTTCACCTACTTCAGCAACGACCGCACCGCCGGCGGTATCGTCGACGCGCTCACCCAGTCCGAGCCGCCCAACTTCCGCACGATCGGCCCGCTCTCCTGGACCGGCGAATCCTCCGCCGGCGTTCGTGCCGCGCGCCGCGCCGCGGTAGACACCACCCCCGCCGCCGACAAGCCCGCGGTGTTCCTGCTCCCCGGCATCCTGGGCAGCAATCTCAAGGTGGACGGCAAGCGCATCTGGCTCGGCCTTCGTCTCATCAACGGCTTCGCCCGCCTGGCATATCACGCGGCCGAGCCTGACGGGGTCGAGCCCGACGGCCCGATCGATCTCACCTACGACAAGCTGGGCGACTTCCTCGCGCGCACCCACGAAGTGATCGAGTTCGCCTACGACTGGCGCCGGCCGATCGAGCAGGAGGCGCGCCGCCTGGCGACAGCGGTGGACGCCGCTCTGAAGGCCCGCGCAAAGAGCGGACAGCCGGTGCGAATGGTGGCGCACTCGATGGGGGGCGTGCTCGCCCGGGTGATGCAGCTGGAGCAGCCCGCGGTGTGGCAGCGGATGATGGCACGCCCGGACTCACGGCTCCTGATGCTCGGCACCCCGAACGGCGGATCCTGGGCACCGATGCAGGTGCTCTCCGGCGACGACACCTTCGGGAACACGCTGGTGATCTTCGGCGCGCCCTTCAAGCAGCGCGAAGCCCGCACGCTGATGGCCGAGTTCCCCGGCTTCCTCCAGCTGCAGGCCGGCCTGCTCGACTCCAGCCTCAAGCTCGATCGGGCCGACACCTGGAAGCGCCTGGCCGACAACGACCTGCAGCGCGCCATCGAGCGGAGCTGGTGGCATAACGCCGACTTCGTACGCGAGACCTCGGCATGGGGCCTTCCGTCCCAAGGCGTGCTCGCCCAGGCCGTCGCGCTGCGCAAGCGGCTCGACCAGCAATTGGCCCAGACCCTCGGCGCGTTCGCCAGCCAGATCCTTCTCGTCGTGGGTAAGGCGCGCTTCACTCCCGACGGTTTCGAGGTAGGAGACGACGGTTTCGTCTATCTCGACGCACAGGACGGCGGCGATGGGCGGGTCACCCTGCAGAGCGCACAGCTCCCCGGTGTGCGTTCCTGGCAGGTGGAAAGCGATCATGGTCATCTCCCGTCAGAGCGGGACGCCTTTCAGGCGTACCTCGAGCTGCTGCAGCAGGGGACCACCGATCGACTGCCGTCGGTCACTGCCACGACGCGCGGCATGGCGCAGGCGGTCGCTCCGATGCACGTCCGAAGCAGGCCTTCGCGCGCCAGCGCCGCCAGCCAGCCGCCCGACACGCCGGACGAGTCGCTCGCTGCGCCGGACCGCGAGCGGCGCACCGCCGAGGCGGCCGCGCAGGAGCAGGCGCTTCGCATCACGGTGCACAACGGCGACCTCGCCTACATCCGTCTCCCGCTCCTGCTCGGCCATTACACGGCCGAGCGATTGACCGGCACCGAGCGGATCATGGACGACCTGGTTGGCGGGACGCTGGGCAACTCGCTCAAGGCGGGACTCTACCCTAACGAGCCGGGCAGCCATCAACTGTTCTGGAACACCCGCGCACCGCAGGACAATCCCTGGCAGATGCCGCGGCCGCCGGCGGTGATCGTGGCGGGACTGGGGGCCGAGGCGAATCTCCAGGCGTCGGAGCTGGTCCGCACGGTGTGCCTGGCGGTGCTGGCCTGGGCGCAGCGGCTGGCCGAGCGGCCCGGCGGAGTGGGAGTCGCCTTCGAGCTGGCGGCTACCCTCATCGGCAGCGGCGGCTCCGGCATCACCGTGGGACAGTCGGCCAGATCGATCGCCCAGGGCGTCCGCGAAGCCAACCGTCGGTTGGCCAAGGTCGGCTGGGCGGGCGTGGGCCACCTGCATCTCATCGAGCTCTATCTGGATCGGGCGACCGAGGCATGGCGCGCGCTCCAGATCCAGACGGCGAACGCTCCTTCCTTATATGCGCTGACTCCCACGGTCCAGCAGGACGCCGGCCCCAACCGCTGGCTCCCACGGCCACTCGACCCCAACTATCGCGGTGCCGACTACGACTTCCTCTCGGCCGTGTCGCAGGCGGGCGAGCCGGGCGAGCGCGTGATCACCTATACCCTCGACACCAAGCGCGCCCGGAGCGAGGTACGGGCGCAGAGCACCCAGAGCCGGCTGATCGGCCCAATGCTGCTGCGCGCCTCGAACGACACCAACACCGATCCCCAGATCGGCAATACGCTCTGCCGGCTGCTTATTCCGCTGGAGATGGATCCCTTTCTCGGCGGCACGACCGAGCTGGTGCTCGAGCTGGATAGTGTGACCGCGGGCATACCGTGGGAGCTGATCAATCCCGACGCACCGGGAACCGAGGATCGGCGGCCGTGGGCTATCCGCGCCAAGCTGCTGCGCAAGCTGCGCACGAAGGACTTTCGCGAACAGGTGACCGAGGCCAGCGCCGACACCAACGTGCTGGTGATCGGCGACCCGGCCACCGATCGGCAGATGTATCCGGAGCTGTTCGGGGCCCGGGCCGAGGCCAACGCGGTCGCTGAGCGGCTGGGCGCAAAGGAGGCGCTGGGGGCCGAGCGGGTGCGGCGCCTGGTGACCTCGGATGACTCCGGCAGTCCCGCGGTGGACGCGCAGGCGGTGATCAACGCGCTGCTCGACCGCACCACTAACTGGCGCATCATTCACGTCGCCGGCCACGGCGAGCCGGGGGACAAGGACGACCCCAAGGGTGTGGTGCTCTCGGACGGCGCCTTCCTCGGTCCGCGCGAGATCCACAGCATGCGCAGGGTGCCCGAGCTGGTATTCGTCAACTGCTGTTACCTGGGCATGCGTGCGTCCGACGAGCTCACCTACGACCGGCCTGCGTTCGCCTCGGGTGTCGCAGAGGAGCTGATCAAGATCGGGGTGCGCTGCGTGATTGCGGCCGGGTGGGCAGTGGACGACGGGCCCGCAGAGATCTTCGCCACCAAGTTCTACGAGGCGCTCCTGGCCAACAGCGCGTTCATCGACGCGGTTGCCACAGCGCGAGAGGCCGCCTTCGCCGAAGGCGGCAACACCTGGGCCGCGTACCAGTGCTATGGCGATCCCAACTGGAGGCTGCGGCAGGACGTGCCCGATGCCCAGCGGCCCGGGGCCTCATTCGGTGCAGAGTTCGCTTCGATCGCCTCGCCTATCGATCTGTTGGTCGCGCTCGACACCCTGGCGGTGAAGGCCGCCACCGCGGGCAACCGGATGACGGCGGTGCAGGACAAGATCCGTCACCTGGAGGCGCGGTTCGGGCAGGTTTGGGGTGGTGATGGCAAGGTCGCCGATGCGTTCGGTCGGACTTGGAGCGTGGCGCGCGATGGGGACAAGGCCATCGAATGGTACCGTCGCGCGATGGCCGCGAACGACGGCCGGGCTCCGATCCGCGCGGTCGAGCAGCTGGGCAACCTTCTCGCCCGCCAGGCGGAGGCAAGGGTCTCGAGTGCGACGGCCCGGACGCGCGCGGCCGCGGGGCGGCAAGCCCGCACCCAGCTCGCCGAGGCGATCGCGCTGCTGGAGAAGGTGGTGGCGCTCGAGCCGACCATGGAGCGGGAGAGCCTCTGTGGCTCGGCATACAAGCGGCTCGCGATGATCTCGGAGCTGGGCGGCGGGCCGGGAGCTGCCCCCGCCCTGGAGCAGATGTTGGCGCACTACACCAGGGCAGAGGAACTCGGGCGCCGGCAGCAGCTACCGGAACTCTTCTACCCCGCGCTCAACCGCTTCGCCGCCGCGTTGAACCTCAAGGCCGGCTCGGGCGCGCGCCGAGCACTCGACGCTGACGAGATCCAGGCCGCTCGCCAGGGGCTCGACGCCAAGGCCCGGCAGGAACCCGATTTCCAGTGCATCGCCGGCCTGGCGGAGCTGAGCGTCTACGAGGCGCTCGATCGCGGAGCCCTGGCGAAGGAGCGGGGCAAGATCGAGGCGGCATTTGCCGATCTCCATCTGCGCGCGCCCAACGACGCCGGCTGGCTGTCGGTGCGGGACCAGGCTCGGTTCGTCCTGCCGAGATACGCCCGGCGCGCGCGCGGGGCGGAGGCGTCGGCGGCGAAGGCGCTGCTCGAGGCCATCGAAGGTTTCGCTAAGTGACCGACTCGAATCTGGCGAGCTGAAGTCGAAGCGCCTGGACGACCTCCTGAGCCGGGGCGTCCTGGCCTTCGAATCCTTCGGTCACTGCGCGCTCGTACCGCTCGGTCCCAGAAGCCTGAGTCTGAGCTGCGGCGGCATCTGACGGCTTTCTGATCTGATTCTGACGGAGCCCTGACGGGGACGGCCTAGTGTAGAGACCACGGAGGAGGCGTGCAAGCAGTCCTCCGCGATTCTCTTGACGCCGGCGGTACCGGAGCGCAGGTTGGCGGCTATCTCGCCCTCTCTCGTTGCTTCACCCGTCAGCTGACAGGACAAGTTGTCCTCGAGCCGAGGATATCCTCAAATCGGGTACAGGAGGCAACCGCCATGGCACCAGTCACCGCTCCCCCGAGACCCGCGCCGGCCGTCACCCCGGCCAGACCCGGGACGCCGCCTCCCACTTCCGCCCAGAAGCTCGACGAAGCGGTGCGGAAGGTTCGCGAGGGTGCCACTCGCTTGGCCCGACTCTCCTTGGAGGACCGGGTCGCCCTCGCCCGATCGATGCAGGCCGGCTACCTCGCCATCGCCAAGGAAAGCGTCCATGCGGCCTGTGCGGCCAAGGGCATTCCCCTCGGTACCCCGCTCGAGGGAGAAGAGTGGACCCTCGGCCCCTGGTTCGTGGTGCGCCACCTGCGGCTGATGCAGCAGGCGCTACTCGCGATCAAGCACACCGGTAGCACGACCATCGGCCCGCTTGGTCGTACCGCCGATGGGAGACTCACCGCCCAGGTATTCCCCGCGGGATCGATCGACGGCACCCTCTTCAAGGGCGTGCGCATCGACGTCCATCTGCAGCAGGGCCTCACTGAGCAGGAGATGAATGCCTCGCGGGCAAGCTTCTACAAGGGCAAGTCCCACGATGGCCGCGTGGTGCTGGTGCTGGGTGCCGGCAACATCAGCGGCATTCCTTCGCTGGATGTCATCACCAAAATGTTCAACGAGGGAAAGGCCTGCATTCTCAAGATGAACCCGGTGAACGGCTATGTGGGGCCATTCCTCGAGCGGGCGTACTCCAAGGCGATTCAGGACGGCTACCTCGCGATCGTGTACGGCGGGGCAGACGTCGGCGCATATCTGGTGCAGCACTTGGGTGTGGACGAGGTCCACATGACCGGGTCGGACAAGACCTACGACGCGATCGTGTGGGGTCCGCCTGGCGCCGACCGCGATCTCAGAAAGCGGGAGAACCGCCCCGTCGTCAGCAAGCCGTTCACTGCCGAGCTTGGCGGTGTGGCTCCAGTTCTGGTAGTGCCCGGCCCTTATACCGAGAAGGAGCTCATGTACCAGGCCGACGACGTGGCCAGCGGGCTCACCTTCAACGCTTCGTTCGACTGCAATGCCAATAAGGTTGTCGTGCTGCCGCGAGGCTGGCCCCTGCGGGAGCAGTTCCTAAAGTACCTGAAGCAGGCCTTCGAGAAGGCCGCCGACCGGTTGACCTATTACCCCGGTGCTCCCGAGCGGTGGGAACGATACACGGCGAATCATCACGGGGCGAAGATCGGTGGGAGAACATCCGGCACGCTCCCCTGGGCCGTATTGGGTATCGAGGCGGACGCGAAAGGCGAACCGCTGTTCACGGAGGAATCGTTCGCCCCGATCCTGGTGGAGACCTCGGTGGGGAGTGCGGATCCGGTGGAGTTCCTGGAGCAGGCGGTGAGCTTCGCGAATGACCGGCTCTGGGGCTCGCTCGCCGCCGGGCTGGTCGTCCATCCCAAGACCATGAAGGACAAGACCACCGCCCAAGCAGTCGAGCGGGCGATCGGCGGGCTTCGGTATGGCGCTGTCACGGTGAATGCCTGGTCGGGACTGCTCTTCGCCTTCTGCACCCCGCCGTGGGGTGCGCACCCCTCCTCCACACCTGCCGATATCCAGAGCGGCACGGGCTGGGTGCACAACACTCCTATGCTGGAGGGGATCGAGAAAGCGGTCATGCGTCACCCACTGACGATGACGCCGAAGCCGGCTTATAGCCTGAGCCACCGGAGTGCCCAGCTGTTGATGCCCCGCATGACCGCAATGGAGGAACAGGCGAGCTGGATGAAGGTCCCGGCGGTGCTGGCGGCCGCCATCCGGGCGTAGGGGAAGCTCATCGGAGCGGGCTAGCTGTCGGCGGCCGCGACCGTCTCAAGCAGGATGGACGCCTGCCACTCAAGCGCGCGCTTGCGCTGAGTCGAGAGGTGGCCGATGCGCTGGACTACGCTCACGGGCAGGGTTCACCGGGAGCACTCCGCTGGCGATTCTGGCGCACCGGCTCACCGATCCTGCTCCAACCCTTCATTCGGTCAGGATTGAAGTGCCCGGCGCGGTCGAGGCGCTGGTGGCGCGAGCCTTCGCGCGGCGGCCGGAGGACCGCTTTCAGCGCGCGGCGGATATCGCCGAGCCTGTCGATGGCGGAGCAAGAGCTGGATCAGGCGAGATCCACGCCGGTCGCAACACGAGTTGGTCGGCGCGTTCGGAGTGGCAGGGCCCGCCGGCTACCTCGGAATGTTCATCGGCGCGGCGTGGGCGGTACTGGGGGAGATGGACGAGGCGTTTCGCGTGTTCGAGACGGCGGTCGAGGAGCGGCGCTATTCGGCGCGCCTCCTTGGCGTGGAGCAGGCCTACGACGCGGTCCGTTCTGATCCGCGGTTTGACTCGCTGCGAAAGAAGGTTGCCTGCCCCAGACGGCTTCACGATAGCGCGTCGTTGAGCACCTTGGCCAGCCGCACGCCGGCAGCGATGAGAGCGTGGTCGATGAGGGGCCGACTTGCCTGGATGTAGCCCTCGCCGAGGCGGCCGTCGCGAGGAAGGCGATAGACTCGCTCCGCGGCGATCCGGTGGCCCTCCATCGCCCAGTCCACCACCGTTCCTCGCTCGAGTGCCTTCAGGTCCATCGTGTCCATTTCCCTCTGCAATACGTCAAGGTAGGCCGGTTCAGTCAGCCCCTGGTGCTCGAGCAGCTGTCCATCCCAGACCTTGTGGAGGTTGGTCGAATCCCCGGCCAGGTAGACCGTGCGCCGGTTGCCCCCGCGATCACCGTTATCGGCCACGTGAAGCGGCTGGTGCAGGTCCCCCATGAAGTGGATCAGGAATCGGAGCGCTTCGGCACGGTCGTTGGGTGACGTTGCGGGATTGCTCAGCACCCGCTGCTCGGCCGAGATGGCCGCGATGATGCATCGGCCGTTGGGGCAGTCTTTGGGGGGATCGTAGCGGGTGTCAGAGAGCGGGATGTTGACGTAGTGCAAAGGGTCGGCATCGTGGCGGTACTGGCGGATGTTGTCGGCCCAGACCGAAGCGTCCGCCAGACTCTGGCCCTCGAGAATGTCCCGCACCGCCTTCCGCGCGTGGGGTGTCAGGCGCTGCTCCGCGATGCGGGCAACGATGCGGTGTCCCAGGTCCCACCAGACGATGCCGTGGCGAGTTGGCTCACGGGCCAACGCGAGGGGCAACAGCAGGAGTCGCATGTACGATCGGATGGGATGCTGCGGATGATAAAACACGGGTCACCTGGATCGATGCGTCGCCGAAGCATAACAGCTCCGGGAGGTCAATCGTTGGCACTTGGCCCGTTCGCTGTCAGGGCGAACGTCCGGCTGGGCGATCCCAAGGCGAGGAGCGAGCATGCCCGAATATCGTGTCCCAGGCGTATACGTCGAGGAGATTCCGATCGGCCCGCGTTCCATCGAGGGCGTGAGCACCAGCACCGCCGGGTTCGTGGGCGAGACGGAGAGGGGGCCGACTCGTCCGGTGCTCGTGACGAGCTGGGTGGACTACAGCCGGCGATTCGGTGGCTTCCTCGATGTTCCCACGCTCAACCGGACCAATTGGTATCTGCCGTACGCCGTGCGAGGGTTCTTCGAGAATGGAGGCCAGCGACTCTACATCGCCCGGGTGATCGGGGAGGCGGCCAAGCCCGCAAGCGTGGTCCTGCCGGGAACTCCCGGCCCCACGATGCTCGTGGCCAATGGGAAGGGCGCCTGGGGCAACAACGTGGTTGTTGTGATAAAGCAAGCCTCCGCGGCACTAGTCGCCGATCCAGGGTCGCCCGCGGCGCGCTGGTTTCGGATCCAGCTCCTGTACTACGGCAATGGCGTGCCCAACCCGGGGGTGAATCCGGACGCGTCGGAGGACTTCGATGATCTCTCGCCGGTGACCTCGGACCCCAACTTCGCCCTGGCGGTCATCAACGGCGCCTCGCAGCTCATCGAAGTGGCGAGCTGCCAGGGTACCCCTGACCCGGTGCCTTCTCCTGGCGTATCGCTCGCGGGCGGCAGCTACGTGCCCGCCGCGAGGGACGACTATCTGGCCGGAATGAGCGCGATTCCTGAGGTGTCGCTGGTGGCCATCCCCGACGAGGTCGCGATCCCCCAGCTCGGCACGGACGTGCTGGACTACTGCGAGACCCTGCGGGACCGGTTCGCAGTCCTGGCCGAGCAGACCGACTCCGGCGACGTCAGTCAGGTACTCCCGCTTCGGGACAGCAGCTATGGCGCGATCTACTATCCCCGCGTGCGAGTGCCGGCTCCTCACCTGCCCGATGGGGACGTACTGGTTCCGCCCCAGGGTCATGTCGCCGGGATCTACGCCCGGGTGGACACCGAGCGCGGCGTGCACAAGGCACCCGCCAACGAGGTCGTGCGCGGCGTCGTGTCCCGCGCCCTGAGTGGCGGCCGCGCGCCGCTCTCGCATACTCTGAGCAAGGCCGAGCAGGACATTCTGAATCCACGCGGGGTCAACCTCATCCGCGATTTCCGCGGCACCAACCGGGGCATCCGGCTCTGGGGCACCCGTACCATGAGTTCGGACTCGCAGTGGAAGTACGTCAACGTGCGGCGACTCCTCATCTTTCTGGAGCAGTCGATCGATCGCGGGATCGAGTGGGTGGTGTTCGAGCCCAACACGGGGCCGACCTGGAACGCGATCCGGCAGGTGGTCACCAACTTTCTGCGGACCGTCTGGCGGGATGGCGCGCTGATGGGCGTAAAGGAGGAGCAGGCCTTCTTCGTCCGCTGCGACCGGAGCACCATGACGCAGGACGATATCGACCATGGGCGCCTGATCTGTCTCATCGGTGTGGCGCCGGTGAAGCCGGCGGAGTTCGTGATCTTCCGGATCTCGCAGATGACGCTCGCGGGTCCATGACCTGAGCTCCGGTGACACACCCCGGCGTCGCAGCGCCCGGGCGGCTGCACCGAGCGGCCCGATCCCTCCATATTTGTCCGATCCCCCAGCACCCGCATCCCCTAACGTCCAGGCCAAGAGCATGCTGAACTACATCTGGGCAGGCCTGATCATCTTCGCGTTCGTCTTTGCCCTTGGCAACGACATCCGCGACATCTCCCGCGACACCTATCGGAATGGACAGCCCCTGCCGGTGACGCTGGTGTTCCCCCTGGGTCAGGACACTTTGGCGCGCCGGGTGCGGGTGCAGATCCGGATCGACTCAGCCCGATACGCGAGCTTCTATCGCACCGCGGCGAAGCCCGAGTCCAGCTACACCGGCTATCTGCTCCAGAGTCGCGAGGGCACCCAGCTCCGGTTCGATGCGGGCGCCAAGCTCCCCGAGCCGCTGGCCACCATCGGCACAATCTCCAAGTCGCGTGACGATGAGCTGCAGGGCCGCCTGCTCGGCACCGGTGTCGTCTTCGAGCCGGTCCGCTTCGTCAAGCTCAACGCCATCGCGGCCGCGGCGCTGGACTTCGCCAAGACGGCCGCGGAGATCGCGCTGGGTCTGATCGGCGTCCTGTCGCTCTTTCTCGGCCTCCTCAAGATCGCCGAGCAGGCGGGGATCATCTACGGCGTGGTGAAGCTGGTGCGGCCGGTGCTGCGGCCGCTCTTCCCCGAGCTGCCGCCGGAGCATCCGGCGCTGGGGCTGATCGCGCTGAATCTCACGGCCAATTGGCTAGGCCTGGGCAATGCGGCGACGCCGTTCGGCATCAAGGCCATGGAAGAATTGCAGAAGCTGAACCGCTCGACCGACACCGCCACCAACTCCATGGTGATGATGCTGGCGCTGAATACGGCGGGCGTGCAGCTCGTTCCCCCCGTGCTGCTCCTGGGTCTCCTCGGTCTGCAGATCAACCAGCTGGTTCTCCCCATCATCGGGACCGGGATCCTGGGCCTCATCGTCGCGATCGTCGCCTGCAAGCTCCTCGGCCGGCTCCCCGGCTATCGTGCGTCCGATCCCAACCGGGAAGGAGCGGCGGCATGAACACGCTGCGCGCGGGCATCAACCTCCTCTCGGTCTTCATCGTCCCGATCATCCTGGTGGGATTCCCACTCTACGGACTCTACAAGCGAGTGCCGGTCTACGAGAGCTTTGTGGAGGGGGCGAAGGAGGGGTTCAGCGTCGCCGTCCGGATCATTCCCTACCTCGTGGCGATCCTCTTCGCCATCGCCATGTTCCGGGCCAGCGGGGCGATGGACTTCTTGGCCCGGGCCCTCGCGCCGGTGCTGGGCCTGATCGGGATCCCCCCGGAGGTGCTGCCCATGGCCATCATCCGCCCGCTCACGGGTTCGGGGTCGGCCGGCATCGTGGTGGACATGATCAAGCAGTACGGGGAAGACTCCATCCTGGTGAAGATGGCGGCAGTGATGTTCGGGTCCACCGAGACCACCTTCTATGTGATCGCAGTCTATTTCGGGGCGGTCAACATCCGAAAGACTCGCCACGCGGTGCCGGTCGGGCTCATCGCCGACGGGACCGCGATGCTCGCGGCCGTGTGGACAGTGCGGTTGCTGTTCGGCTGAGCCCTTCCCTCGCCTTGCCCCGCCGCTCCCGCCGTCCAATATTGGCGGCATGCGCCTCCGGACCCTGATCTTCTTCGTCACCAGCCACTGCAACGCCAGGTGCCGCACCTGCTTCTACTGGCAGGAACTGAACCAGCGGGGCGACCTGAGCTTCGAGGAAATCGATACCCTCACGCGCACCATGCCCCGGTTCCGCGAGCTGTGGCTCTCCGGAGGCGAGCCGTTGATGCGCCCCCGGCTCGACGAGATCGTGGCCATGTTCTACCAGCGGAACGGCGTGCGCTCGATGAACCTTCCCACCAACGGTCTCTTTCGCGACCGTCTGGTCAGGCTGCTGGAATTTGTGAGCCGTGAGCTCCCCGGGCTCAAGGTGAACGTCAACATCGCGCTGGATGGATTCGCCGAGACCCACGATCGGATTCGAGATGTCCCGGGGAATTTCGCCAAGGCAATCCAGATGATCGAAGCGCTCTATCCGCTGCGCGACCGGAATCCCGCCATCCGGATCCACGTGAACTCGGTGATCACCGCCGAGAACATCGATCAGATGGAGGAACTTGGCTGGTGGCTGGTACAGAGCCAGCGGCTCAACGGGCACTACTTCCAGATTGTCCGTGGGGATCCGATGGACCCCTCGCTCAAGCGCGTGGGTGCGGCCGACCTCGCCGAGCTTTACGGACGGCTGCACAAGATACACGAGCATTACGGCCGGGTCTTGTCGGAACGGCATGGCGGTGGGGCGAAAGCCAGGCTGGAGAGCTTCTACTATACCCGTACGCTCGACTTCTACCACGCCATTCAGCACGCCAACCTGGAGCGGTCGTCACGCTGGCCCATGCCCTGCACGGCAGGCCAGTCCATCCTGGTGATCGACTACAACGGCGACGTGCGGGCCTGCGAGCTCCGGAAGAAAATCGCCAATCTCAGGGAGGTGGGCTGCGACTTCCGGCGGATCTTCGATTCCGAGGAAGTGCGGCGAGAGACGGAGCAGATCGTGAAGGACCAGTGCTGGTGCACCCACGTCTGCTTTATCCACGACAGCGCCAGGTCCAGCCGCCGCGCGCGGCTCTACGAGATACCCCTGAAGCGCCAGCTCGCCTGATCCTGCATCTCTTTACTCTCCTGGCCTTCGCCTCCCTGGCGGAGGCGCTCCTCTCCCTGAAACGCGGGGCCGATTGGCTCGCGCTCTTCCGGAAGCACCGCGATCTCCCGGCTGCGAATCCCGATATCCCGACTACGCTGATCGTCCCGTTCCGCGGGGTGGACACCGGCATGGAGGAGAATCTCCGCGCGTTCTTCCGCCTGGACTACCGGGATCTGGAAATCCTGCTGGTGACGGGTGATTCGGCGGATGCCTCCGTGCCGCTGCTGGAGAGACTCCGGGCCGACCACCCCAAGATCACCTCCAAGCTTCTCTTCGCGGGCGCAGCAAGGAGCCGGGGGCAGAAGGTCCACAACCTGCTCCATGCGCTGGGTCACGTCAGGAATGAGAGTCGGGTGGTGGCCTTCGCCGACTCGGACGGGCGTCCTGCACAGAACTGGCTCAAGCATCTCGTGGGCGGTCTGGCCGATCCTCGGGTCGGGGTGACCACCGGGTATCGCTGGTACGTCCCGCGGCGCGGCAACGCCGCATCGGTACTCCGCTCCATCTGGAATGCCTCGATTGCGACGCTGCTGGACGAGCGCGCGCCCGCGTTTGCCTGGGGCGGAGCGATGGCGCTGAGGAAGGAGACACTCGAGCGGGCACGGATCGCCGGATACTGGGAGGGGGCGCTGAGCGATGACTACGCCGTCACCCGTGCGGTGAGGGATCAGGGGCTGCTGATCCGCTTCGAGCCTCGCTGTCTGGTGTTCTCGCACGAGGATTGCGGCTGGCGCGACCTGCTCGGGTGGTCGTTCCGTCAGTTGGCGATTACCCGAGTCTATCAGCCGGGACTCTGGTGGCGCGGCTGGATATCGGAGCTCCTGGGCGGCGTGACCTTCTGGTGCGGATTGGCGGTCGCGGGCGCGAGTGCGCTTTCCGGCGCCGGCATGGGCGAGGCGGCACTCCTCGCCGGTCTCATTCTGGTCGCCTGGGGTGTCCGGGCCGCCAAGGGTTGGCTCCGGCTCGAGGCGGTGGAGACCGTGTTCCCCGCCGAGGGTCATCTGCTTCGGCGCTACCGTGCAGCCTATCTTCTCTGGGGGCCGCTGGCCTCACTGGTCACGCTCCTCGGTCTGATTCGATCCGCGCTCACGCGCAAGCTCGTCTGGCGCGGCGTTCGGTATCGGATGGTGTCGCCCACGCAGACCGTGGTGACAGAAGGCGCGCCATAAGCCAATGGGGCGGAAAGCTGGCGCGGCGGAAGCGGTGTCGCCGGCGAAAGCCCATGTCGCTCGCCCGCGATCTCCCGGTGTGGTCGTCTGCGCCCTCTCACGGCACCAACACGTACCGCCCGCCGCCTGTCGTCACCACCACCAGGCACATCACGACGAACAGCAGGTCGTAGTGCCATCCGTCGGTGCCATGCTTGCCCCAGAACCCTGTCTTCCACACAAAGAGCTTCTTGGAGATGGAGCCCAGCATTACCAGGATGAGCCCCAGCGCGGCCACCTGCGGGAGCACCCCGAACGCGACACCCGCACCGCCCGCGATCTCCGCGAATCCGATGAACCGGGTGAACCCCGGGCTCAGCCCGATGCTCTTGCCCCGAGTGACCGGATCCTTGACGTGGTTCCAGCCGCTGGTGAGGAAGACCAGGCCGACAAGAACCCGCATCAACAGCAGTGTGAGATCGACGAACCCGACCAGCGCCGGCAGTGGGGCCATGAGAGTCCTCCCCTGACGTGCGTCCTCCGGTTACCGCATCGGCTTCCCCAGATCCGCAAACGCGCCGAAGTGGAGCCCCGGCTGAGCGGTGGTCACACCTGAAATCGCCAGTGCGGGTCCTGCCGTCTGCTGCACCAACTGCCCGAACGCCTGCTCCAACTCGCCCACCGTAAAGGCGCAGTGCCCGTAGCGCGGTACCACGAATTGACGGACCCTGGCACTTTGACCCGCGAGGGCCACCTTGCCCGCATAGACGATCTCCTGCCGGGCAGGCACCGCCGGGTCGAGCAAGGTATGATCGGTCACGACCGGCATTCGGAGCGCGCCGGTGGTGGTGAAGCCGGACTGGATGGTGGCCAAGGCCGTCGCCTCAGCAGCAAAACGCTTCACCCGCGCGTTGAGCAGAAAATCGCTGAACGACCCGGTGAAGAATCGCCCGCGATTGTCGTACGGCCGGCCGCCGAGCCGCTGCACCGCGTCGTCGGTGGAAAAGATGTTGTACCACAGCACGGCGATGACGGTCTCGCCGATCGAGTTGAGATCCAGCGGATTGACCGGCGCACGCGAGGTCGCGATCAGCTGCGCGGCAGCGAGCGGTCGCGTCCGGAGCGCGGCGATGATCTGGGCTTGATAGAAGTCCCAGTTGGCCGCGACCTGCGCCCGCGCCGCGGCGCCGTAGTCGCCGTTGTCGGTCCAAGCCGGACCGAGCACACCGGGGAAGAAGTAGTCGAACAACACCCGGAAGTCGCCGAGGTAGTCGAGCTGCCGCCGGAAGTCCCCCACCGGGCCGCAGGCCGCGAGCACGCCCTGGAAGTCCGAGGTTGGCTGCTCGGCCGCCAGCGCGGCGATGAACCCGCCCTCCGAGACGCCCACCAGATAGGTCGGCAGCGCGGCCGCCTGCGCTCCGTAGATCGTGGTGAACGCCTGCTTCAAGCTGTGCAGCGAGGCCACCCCTTCAGGGCCGTTCAGACCGACATGGGGATAACTGGTCGTGCCGAAACCCAGGTGCAGCGAGGTCACGACCTCGGAAACCCGGAGAGTGCTGCCGTCGCCCACCGGGATTTGGTTGTCCACGATGGAGAGTGGAGTGCCCGGCTGGCTGTATCCATGCGCGTAGAGGACGAGACCCAAAGGCAAGGCCGGCGGGGCAGGGAGACAGAACTCGTAGAGGGACTTGCCGTCGTCCAACAGTCCTTGCGTGCCGATCGTACCCGCCGGGCACTGGGTGGCTGGGAGGATAGTGAGGAGCTGGGCTTGGGCAACCGGAGCGGAGTCGTTGCTGGTCGGCAGATCGGAACAGGCGGCGCTCACCAGAGCGGTCGCGCAGAGGAGGAGACACCTCGCGCGGCGGAGCAGGAGCGGGGACGGCACCACCGGACTCGCGGTGGGCATGACTAGATCCTCGTCTGGGGTGGTTCGATGGGGCGGAGATAAGGTGGGAAGGCAGGCTCCCGTCCGCAATGGGGGCAGGACCCTACTACCTTCGTGCCATGCCGAACGCGGATCACACCTTACCGCCGCTGGTGGGGCGTGCGCTACTGCTGTATTACGTGGTCGCCTTTCTCTCCATGACCAGCTTTTATCTGCTCCTCTCGGTCGTTCCGCTCTACGCCACCTCCGTGGGCGCGGGTCGAGCCGGCGCGGGACTTACCACCGGAGCACTGATGCTCACCACGGTCGTCACCGAGCTGGCCACCCCGGCGCTCCTGGCTCAGTACGGGTACCGGCTGGTGCTCGCCGCCGGATTGGTACTGCTCGGCGCTCCGGCGCTGGCACTCACCGTCCCGGCGGGCCTGGCCACCATCCTCCTGGTCTCGCTGGTCCGCGGCGCGGGTCTGGCGATCCTGGTGGTCGCCGGAAGTTCGGTGGTGGCCACCCTGACGCCCGCGGAGCGGCGGAGTGAGGGGCTGGGAATCCTGGGCATCGTGGTCGGCGTGCCCGCCGTGGTCGCTCTGCCGCTCGGTGTGTGGCTCGCCGAGCGGGTGGGATATCCACCGGTGTACGTTGCCGCGGCTGTGACGTCGCTCGCGGGCCTCCTGGCCATACCGGCGCTGCCCGGTCGAGCCGAGGCAGCGGAAGCGTCGGTAAGTGTGCTCGCCGGGCTGCGTGACCCGGGCCAGCTCCGGCCCGCGCTGATCTTTCTGCTGACCGCGATGTCTGCCGGGATCGTGGTGACCTTTCTTCCTCTTGCCATCAAAGACAGTGCCCGCCTTGCGGCGCTCGCGCTGCTCGCCAACACCGTCGCCACCGTACTGGCGCGCTGGTGGGCCGGGCGCTACGCCGATCGGAGCAGCCTGGGACAGCCCGGACTTCTGGTCTGTGGAGTGGTGCTTGCAGCAGTGGGGATGCTCGCCCTCGCGCTCACCGCAACTCACGCTGCGGTCGCGACGGGCGCAGTCCTGCTCGGTGTCGGCTTCGGGGTGGCCCAAAACACCAGCCTCACTCTCATGTTCCAGCGGGTCTCCCGGTCCGGCTACGACATGGTGAGCGCAGTATGGAATCTGGCCTACGACGCAGGACTGGGCCTGGGCGCTGCCGGCTTCGGCCTGCTGGTCACCGGAACCGGATACCCGGGCGCCTTTGCCCTGGTTGCGGGGTTGATGTTGGTGGCGCTGGTTCCGCTCGGCACCCGGTCATCTTCCCAGTCGGAATAACCGAGCCTCCTGCCGGGCGCGCCCCAGCAGCGCGTCGCGTAGCAGCTCGGCCGCTACCAGGCTGAAGGTCGTTCCGTTTCCGCCATAGCACAGCGCCAGATGAATGCGGGGCACGTGGGGAAGTGGCCCGATATAAGGAAGACTGTCTCGGGTAGTGAGAAACGTGCCGCACCATGCGCAGGCCATCTCGGCTTCGAGCCCGGGAAACATGCCTCGCAGGCGCTCAAGGAGTTGACGCGACTTTTTGTTCAGAAGGGCATCGCGCTGGCCTGGGGTCAGCTCCCTTTCGTCCAAGCCACCTATCAGAATCCGATTGTCTGGTGTGGTCCGCAAGTAGAGATAGGGCCGAGCCGTCTCCCAAATGAGCGCTCGGTCAGGCCAGCCCTTCAACTCGGCGACCGGCTCGGTAGCCAGGGCGTACGTGCTGTTGTCCCGTGCCAGGTGCCGATCGAAGTAGCGCCGGGCTTGATAGCCGGTGGCGAGAATGGTGTGTCGAGCCCGGATGCAGTACCCGCTCGCGGTCGTGAGCTCGACCCGGGCCTCGTCACTTTGCAGCTCGGTAACCGCCGTATGCTCGTGTACCCGCACTCCTCCCCGCGCGGCAAGAGCAACCAGTTCCTGGCAAAAGCAGACCGGATCCAGCTCCGCCGCATCGCGAGAGAGCAAGGCGACTGGGCTGGACCACGCGTAGCGCGACTCGATCTCGGGCCGTTCCAGCAAGTCCACCGCGAACCCGTGGCGCCGCCGCACTTTGTGCTCGCTCCGTAGGCCCGGCACATCCTCCTCCCGGCTCGCCAGATAGAGACTTGGCCGCGCCGCGAAGCCGCACCGGCCCTGGAGCCGCTGGGCCAGCACGGCGAAGCCCGCCAGCGCGTCTCGACAGAGCCGGTATACGGTCACCGCATCCGACTCTCCCATGCGTTCGACGAGACGATGGAGGGGAACGTCGGTCTCGTATAGCAGCAGCGCGGTGTTGGCTGACGTACTGCCCCCCGCGACCTCGCCCTGTTCGAGCACGACCACGTCGAAGCCTGCCTCGACCAGAAAAAGGGCGATCAGCGCCCCGCATACGCCTGCGCCGATCACCACCACGTCGCAGGTGGTGTCCGATGAGAGGGGGAAGTAGCGGGTGGAAACAGCTGGCACGAGCGGCCACCAAGCTCGGCCGCCTACCAGGTCTTCCTGCGCCCCAAGCTTCAACCGCTCGCCTGGCGCCGCGCCAGCCGGATCTCGATCCTGCCGCTCCGCACCCGGGTTTCGAAGCTCGCCTGCGGTTGAGTCGCCGGGCCGTGCACGACCCTGCCGTCACGAAGCGCGAACACCGAGTCGTGCCAGGGGCACTGCACGCAGCCATCTCTGATCTTTCCCTGGTCCAGCGGCCCACCCGCGTGGGAGCATACCGCTCCGATGGCGTAAACCCGGCCTTCCTCACGGGCCAGCAGAACCTGCTTGCCTTCGACCTCCACCCGTCTGGCCCTTCCCTCGATCAGATCGCCCTCGTGCAACACCGGCGTCCAATCCCTGGGCCCGGTGAACCGCTCGCTGTGGTCGACTCCGACCTTGTGCTTGTAGACCAGCATGCCGCCGAGCCAGGCGGAGGCGAGGGTGAGCGCCTGTGCCGCAAAGGAGAGCGCGAGACCGCGGCTGCGATTGCCCCGACGGCGTTGCCACAGCGAGGTCGCGTAGAGACCGACATTGACGACGTTGAGCGCGGCGTGCAGAGTGGCCGGCTTGGCCGACCACTTCGGGAAGGTCGAGAAATCCGCCAGGCCGGTGAGCGCCGTCGGTATGGCACACGCCGTTCCGATCTCGGCCAACCGATCGCCCATGAGGCGAGAGCGTCGTGAGCGGCCGATTGCCCCAACGGCATCGCAGGCTCCGCCGATGAACCAGGCGCCGATGGTCACCTCGGTCAGCACCGGGTGGAGGGGGTGCCCGAGCCAGGTGCCGTGAAGCAGGTCCACCGTGTCGCGCACGCCTTCGCCGCTCTTCAGGACGGCACGGTGAACCGCGAGGGATGTCTTCGTTCCGAGGTCTTCGACTGGTGCGCGCTCGACGGCTCGTTCGACAGCCTGCTCGACGGGTACCGCCATGTGTCCTCCAGAACCGATGTGAACGAACATGTGATGAACGGTAGGAGTTCGCGAGGACAGCTGGATGTGACGGGCAGCACCGGCCGCGTGTCTTATCCGGGGGCCAGTACCTCCACTCCGGTCGCCCCGACGGTGATCGTCACCTCCCCCTCTTGCCCTCGCGGCGGCCGGTCCTCCCCGTCGGCTTCGTCCGGCTCCCACGGCCCGTCATCCACATGCAGTTCCCGGGGAGAAGCCCGCATCATCACCCGCCTTCCCCGGCGCACGGTGAGTGGGGGTGGCGCGGCACCGCCGGCGAGCCGGTGGTCCAGATACTCCGCGAGCACCTTGCGTTCGGCATTGGTCACGGTCACGACCTCGAGCCGGTCGTCACCGAAGTCCGCCCCTGGCGCCAGCGGAACATTAGGCCCGAGCATGGGGGTGTTCATGGCCTCAACCACGAGATATTCGCCTGAGCAGTCGGCTCCGTCGATCTGCAACTGACGAGGCCAGGGCTCCCGCTCGGCGACAATGCGCTGCAGCAGGAGCAGCGCCCGATCGATCTCGTGCCCGGTGAATCCGGCGGTGTTCTCGCCCACCTCCTCACCGCCCCGAACCACCAATTCGGTGAAGGCGCCCACCCCGACCGACTCGGCGAATCGGGTGATGCCGAAGGGAGCCGAGAGGGCCCCGAGGGATAGTTTCCGACGCCGGTCCAGGCTCCAGCGGGCGATCAGATCCTGCATAGAGCCGGTGATGCCGAGCGACTTGGCGATGTTGTTCGCGGTCCCGATCGGCAGGATCGCCATCGGTATGCGTCTGCCGGCGAGGGCGATGGCCACCTTGGCAATGGTCCCGTCACCACCCGCGACCACCACGAGCGCGCCTGGATCCTTCAGCAGCTTCTTGAGCCCTTTCCTGCTGCTGTCTCCCAGGTCCGCCTCGTAACCGGCCTCGGCGAGACGGCTCAAAACCCGCTTGGCGGAATGGCGCTGGTCTCCTGCGGCCCGGTTGTGTACCAGCGTGACTCGCATCACATACCTCACCAAGAGGAGCGGCTTAGCGTCAGGATCGTCAGCAATCTTAGAGCCCAGGACGTGGAGCGAATGTGATTTCGATCCCATGCGCATTCTGATCGCGAACGACGACGGGATCTACAGCCCGGGCCTGCTCGCCCTGGCCGAGGTGGCGAAGGAGTTCGCCGAGGTCCGGATCTATGCACCGGACGTGGAGCAATCCTCCATGGGCCACGCCATTACTCATTCGCGCCCGATCTCGCTGCGGCGGACGCCGATCCGGGATTTCGAGGCCTACCGGGTGAACGGAACGCCGGCGGACTGCGTGGCCCTGGGCGTGCACATGTGGGAGCAGGTGGATCTGGTGCTCTCCGGCATCAATCTCGGGCCCAACCTGGGCAACTCGATGTGGCATTCCGGGACGCTGGCCGCCGCCAAGCAGGCCGCCCTTCTGGGCCTCCGCGGCGTTGCCCTCAGCACCCCGATGACCGGCGGCGAGCCCGACTTCTCCCGCCTGCGTCCCTATGTGGTGCGGGTGCTCGAGCTGCTGATCCACGAAGATACGCTCTGCCTCGTCAACGTAAATTTCCCACCCGTCCCGACCGGGCTGGTGTGGGCCCATCAGTCGGTGCGCCACTATGGTGGAAGAGTGGTCCCCGCCAAGGACCCCATGGGCCGGCAGCATTACTGGCTGACGGTCCAGCCGATCGAGGAGGTAGAGGAAGGGTCCGATCGCTGGGCGGTGGAGCGAGGACTGGTCGCGCTCACGCCGCTGAGGCTGGATCTCACCGACTCCGACATCCTGGAACGCCTGCGCGCGGAGGTGGCTCTCAGCTAGTCACCCCTATTAGGATAGGACTTCGACCTCTACGGATTATTCAGTTGATCGACGTCCTGACCCGGCTGCAGACAGCCCTGACGGACCGCTATCTGGTCCAGCGGGAGCTGGGACGCGGGGGCATGGCGACGGTCTACCTCGTCCAGGACCTCCGCCACAAACGGCCTGTCGCGCTGAAGCTGTTTCGCCCCGAGCTGGCTGCAAGTGTCGGGACCGAGCGATTCATGCGCGAGATCGAGACCGCCGCCCGGCTCCAGCATCCGCACATCCTTACCGTCTTCGATTCGGGTGAGCTTCGGCCTCGGGAGAGCGAAGCGCCTCTCCTCTGGTACACCATGCCCTACATCGAGGGTGAGAGCCTCCGCGATCGGCTCCGCCGCGAGGTGCAGCTTCCGGTGGACGAGGCGGTTCGCATCGCCCGCGAGGTGGCACTGGCCCTGCATTATGCTCACGGGCGCGGGGTGGTGCACCGCGACATCAAACCCGAGAACATCCTCCTCAGCGAGGGCCACGCTCAGGTGGCCGACTTCGGCGTCGCGTGGGTGTTCGACACCGCCACGGCGGACAAGCTCACCGCGTCCGGCCTGGCCGTGGGCACCACGGCCTACATGTCGCCCGAGCAGGCCGCTGCGGACCAGGTCGACGGCCGGAGCGACATCTACAGCCTCGGCTGCGTGCTCTACGAGTTGCTCGCGGGCGAGCCGCCGCACAGCGGACCCTCGACGCTGGCGATCCTCGCACGGCGATTGACCGAGACTCCCCGGCCACTCCGGAGCCAGCGGGACACGGTGCCCGAAGTGGTCGAGGCGGCCGTGGCGCGGGCGCTGGCGAAACTCCCCGCGGACCGGTTCGCCACTGCCGGCGAGTTCGCCGCCGCGCTCGCGACACCGAGCTCTGCTGCCTTTCCTGCCGCTCCGTTGGAGACCGCCCGCCCGCTGGGGCGGCCTCGTTCTCTGCTGTGGCTCTGGGGCGGCGGTGCC
>DATBKD010000017.1:0-8238 GCA_036556025.1 Gemmatimonadales bacterium
GCGAGGCGGTGCAGGAGCGGAGCAAGGACACCTCCGCTGTGCGCCTACGGCTGATACAGGCCGGCTATCCGAACGCCGCCGCCGTGCCGATGTATCTGGGACTTCGGGTCGCGGTGCCGGCTCTCATGGGGATGGGTGCCGCTCTCCTGCTTCCCTCGATGGGTTATTCCGCCCCGAAGACCCTGATCATGTCGATCTACTTCGGGGCCATGGGCTACGTGCTCCCGTCGTGGATGGTGGGGCGGCGAATGAGGAATCGGCAGAAGGAGATGCAGAAGGCGCTGCCGGATGCCCTGGACATGCTGGTCGTGAGCGTCGAGGCGGGGCTGGGGCTAAATCAGGCCCTGGTCCGGGTATCCGAAGAGATCTACCGGATCAGCCCGGTCCTGAGCGAGCAGCTCGCGCTGGTGAATCTCGAGATCCGTGCGGGTACCTCGCGGGAAGAGGCGCTGCGTAACCTCGCTGAGCGTACGGGACTCCAAGACATCAGCTCCCTCGTGGGCATGCTGATCCAGACCGATCGCTTCGGCACCTCGGTGGCTCAGGCCCTGCGCGTGCACTCGGAGACCATGCGGACCAAACGGCGCCAGCGTGCCGAGGAAGCGGCGGCCAAGACCACGATCAAGATGGTGTTCCCGCTGGTGTTCTGCATCTTCCCGGCGCTGTTCGTCGTGATTCTGGGTCCGGCGCTCATTCAGATCTACAAGGCGCTGGCGGGCTTCGGCGGTTGAGATACTGCCGGGCCGAGAATCGGGCCCGGGGCAGCGTGCTGGGCACCAGGGTAGCGCTGGCCGATCGCTGGTGGCACCGATTGCGAGGACTGATCGGTCGGTCGACCCTCGCCTCCGGCGAGGGTCTGATTCTTCGTCCGTGCCGCGCGGTGCATATGGCGTGGATGTCGTTCCCCCTCGATGTGGCTTTCCTGGACGGCAAGGGGAGGGTCGTGGCCTCGTACCACGGTCTCGCGCCCGGCTCGCGGAGCCACTGGCACTCTGAAGCGCTGGATGCGCTCGAGCTGCCCGCCGGTACCCTGGCCAGGACGGGCACCCTGAACGGCGACACGATCGTGTACACGGAGGTGGGCTCGTGAGCTCTGCGCCTGTCGTTTCGCCCTATGGCCGCGCCCTGGAGCACCCGGACGCCGACCAGCCTCCGGTCCCTGAAAGTGTCTCCGACACCGGCCTTTCCGAGGAGTTCCTCGTCGACCTCCTGCTCAAGACGCTCTACATCCAGGGTGTCCGCACCGGCCGCCAGCTAATGGCGGCGGTCCGATTGCCCTTCAGCTTCGTGGACGATCGGCTGCTCTCGCTCCAGCAGCGCCGCCTGGTCGAGGTCCTGGGCACGAGCGGGCCGAACCGGGGCTCGTATCTCTTCGATCTGACCGGGGCCGGTCGAGATCGCGCCCGCGAGGCGCTGAGCTCCAGTCAGTACGTCGGGCCGGCGCCGGTGCCGCTGGTCCAGTATCGCACCTGGGTCGAAAAGCAGACCATCCGCAACGTTCACGTGACCCGTGAGGTGGTGCGGGAGGGCTTCCGCAGGATGGTGCTGTCGGACGCGGTGCACGACGTGCTTGGGCCCTCGATCAACTCCGCGAAGTCCCTCTTCCTGTACGGCGCGCCGGGCAACGGCAAGACGATGATCGCGGAGACGATCTCGCACCTGCTCGGTGGGGACATCTTCGTGCCCTTCACGGTCGAGGTCGAAGGGCAGATGATGATCCTGTACGACCCGGTGTACCACCATCCCGTGGCCGGGTTGAATCCCCTGGAGGAGACCGACGGTGCGGAGGGCGGCTGGCTCAAGGAGTCGCCGACCTACGACCAGCGCTACGTGAAGGTCCGTCGCCCGATCGTGCTCACCGGCGGCGAGCTGACGCTGGACCAGCTCGACCTGCAGTACGACGTCCACACGAAGATGTACCAGGCTCCGTTCCAGCTGAAGGCGAACGGTGGCGTGCTGATCCTGGACGACTTCGGCCGGCAGCGGGTGCCGCCCAAGGACCTGCTGAACCGGTGGATCGTGCCGCTGGAGAAGAGGATCGATTTCCTCACGCTCCACACCGGCGGGAAGTTTCCCGTGCCGTTCGACTGTCTCCTGATCATCTCGACCAACCTGGAGCCGTCGCACCTGGTCGAGGAAGCGTTCATGCGCCGGATCCACTACAAGATCCTGGTCGAGGGGCCCAACCCCCAGCAGTACGCCGAGATCTTCGCTCGCTGCTGCATCGAGCGGGACATCCCCTACGATCAGGCGGCGGTGAACCACATTTACGACCAGTGGTACGGGCAGCGAGGGATCCACGCCCGGGCCTGCCACCCGCGCGACATTCTCGACCACCTGGTGGACATCGCACGCTTCTACCAGGGGCGGCCGGAGCTCACGTTCGACATGGTGGACCGGGCCTGCCGCTCCTACTTCCTGGACGATTCGAGGAAAGAGTGACTATCGACGATCGGCACGAGCCTCCGGCGCAGTACGAGCTGCGGGCCGAGGGAAGGATCGTCAACCGGCTGGAGCAGCTCGAGCGGGACAACCGCCGGCTCCGCCGCTACACGACCATGATGCTGGTAGTGGTGGCCATGGTGCTTGGCCTGGGAGTGGCCCTGGTCTGGTACTCCGTGCGGTCCGGCCTCCCGGGCTCTCCCATGTCCGTGTCCTCCCATCAATTCGTGGTCCGCGACGCCAACGGCACCGCCCGCGGTGCGTGGGGGCTCGACAATGATGGCGCCGTCCGATTCGTGCTCAACGACGCAGCAGGGCGCCAGCGCGTTCGGCTCAGCCTTCTCAGTGACGGGTCGGCCGGGCTTTCGTTCGCCGACAGCTCGGATCGGAAGCTGGCGGTCTTCGGCCTGTTGCCGGATTACACCACGAACCTCGCGCTCACCGATCCCGCCGGCATTCCCCGGGCCGTCCTGGGCGTCTCGCCGAACGGCTCCTCCAACCTGGTGTTCGCCGATCGCTCGGGGAGCACTCGCGCCGGCCTCGGCGTGGACAGCCGGGGGCTGGGCACCTTCACCCTGGCCGAGCAGGAGGGCGGTGGAACGCGCGAGGAGCTGCTGGATACCCTTCAGATCGACCAGGCCGATTCGGTCGCGGCGCCGGCCGGCCCGACACCCTCACAGCCCTCCCGCGGCCGTCGGCCCAACCGATCGCAATAGAGCACCAAGGTCTGCTACCGAGTCCGACAGGAGACCGCTACCTTAGCCACGCAAGCCTCCTGGCAAAGGTCGGACACGCATGCGTCAGTGTCCCTCGTGCGGCTTCACAACGGATAGCGGCGAGCTGACCTGCCCGGTCTGCGGGCGGCGGCTGCCTCTCAACCTCGGCTTCACGGAGGTTGGCTGGCGCAAGCTGGGGCTCGCCGTGCTCATTCCGGTCCTGGTCTACCTGGCGATGACCGCGCTGATCCGCTAACTCGTGGCTGGCCCGCATCTTGCGTTCTCCGGCATAGAATACCCTTGGACCGCTTGGAAGCCCCCGTAAGTCGGGCGGTCTGTTGCGTCTGAGCCTCACCCGATCGCGGGCCCAGCATGAGAGTTCTCGTCACCGGCGGCGCCGGATTCATTGGATCTCACCTCTGCGAGCGGCTCCTGGCGCGCGGCGCGCACGTCATCTGCCTCGACAACTTCTTCACCGGCCGCCGGGAGAACATCGAGCATCTGCTCGACTTCCAGGAATTCGAGATGGTCCGGCACGACGTGACCGAGCCCATCTTCATGGACGTGGACCAGATCTACAACCTCGCCTGTCCCGCCTCGCCCATTCACTACCAGTACAACCCGGTGAAGACGGTCAAGTCGAACGTCATGGGCGCGATCAACATGCTGGTGCTCGCCAAGCGGGTCCGCGCGCGCATCCTCCAGGCCTCCACCTCCGAGGTCTACGGCGATCCCACGATCCATCCGCAGCCCGAGAGCTACTGGGGCAACGTGAATCCCATCGGGCCGCGCTCCTGCTACGACGAAGGCAAGCGCGTGGCCGAGACGTTGTTCATGGACTACCACCGCGAGGACAAGGCCGACATCCGGATCGCCCGAATCTTCAATACCTACGGCCCCCGCATGGCGGAGGCGGACGGGCGGGTGGTGTCCAACTTCATCGTCCAGGCGCTTCGCGGGCAGGAGCTGACCATCTTCGGCGAAGGCCAGCAGACCCGCTCCTTCTGCTACGTGGACGATCTGGTCGATGGCCTCCTGCGCCTCATGGACGCCGAGGGCCGCCACGAGCCGGTGAATCTCGGCAACCCGGTGGAGTTCACCATCCGCGAGCTGGCCGACGAGGTGGCCAAGGTCGTCGGGCGGGAGGTCCGGCTGACGTACCGTCCGCTGCCGCAGGACGATCCCACGCAGCGGAAGCCCGACATCGGCCGGGCCCGCGAGTGGCTGGGCTGGGAGCCGCGGGTGCAGCTCGCCGAGGGATTGGTGAGCACGGTGGCGTACTTCCGGGAGCGGCTGAGGCTGGACCGTCCGACGCGGCATTCCGGGGAGCGGATCAGCAGCCAGGCGTGACGGTCTGAACGCTATCAGCTATCCGGGAAGCGACCCGTGGCTGGCGGATATGCTGGACTGATAGCGGATAACTGATAGCCGACAGCTGATCTTTTTCGTGATCCACCTCACGCACCGCCACCCCGCGACCCAAATCACAGCCCCGCGCGCCGCAATGGTTTAACCTCCTCGGGAATCGCGAACTCGAGGCAGCCATGACTCGTGGTACCGTTCTCGCCTTTCCCGCGCTGCTCCTGACGGCCGGCCTCGTGGCCGGGCCGCTGGCGAGCTGTGCCCGCAACCCGGTCACCGGCAAGAACGAGCTGGCTCTGGTCTCCGAAGGGCAGGAGATCCAGATGGGGCAGCAGGCGGCACAGGAGGTGGCCCAGACCATCGGCTTCGTGGACGACCCCGGGCTCCAGTCGTATGTCGCCGGCATCGGCAAGCGGATGGCGGCGAAGTCGGAGCGGCCCGATCTCCCCTGGGAATTCCACGTGGTGAACGACGCCGCCGTGAACGCCTTCGCGCTCCCCGGCGGCTTCATCTACGTCACCCGTGGCCTGCTGGCCAGCATGAACTCGGAGGCGGAGCTGGCCACGGTGCTGGGGCACGAGATCGGCCACGTGACGGCCCGGCACTCGGTGCAGCAGATCAGCAAGGCCCAGCTCGCCACGCTCGGTCTCGGCATCGGCAGCATCGTGTCCCCTGAAGTGGCCCAGTTCGCCGGTCTGGCCAGCCAGGGGATGCAGGTGCTCTTCCTGAAATACGGCCGCGACGCGGAGAACCAGGCCGACGAGCTCGGCTTCCGCTATGCGCTCGGCCAGAACTACGACGTGCGGGAGATGGCCAACGTCTTCGAGACCCTGAACCGTGCCAGTCAGATGGGCGGTGACGGCGGACGGCTTCCCGAATGGCTGTCGACCCACCCGAATCCGGAGAACCGAGTCAAGCGGACCGAGGAACGGCTGGACACGCTGCACGCCTCGCTCGCCAACGCGATCGTGAACCGGGATCAGTACCTGCGGGAGATCGACGGCCTGATCTACGGCGAGGACCCGCGGCAGGGCTTCTTCGAGGGGGCGATGTTCTACCACCCCGACATGCGGTTCCAGCTCCGGTTCCCGGAGGGGTGGAAGGCGCAGAACACTCCCAGCGCCGTGGTGGCGATCAGTCCCAAGGAGGATGCGATCGTCCAGCTCGGCCTCGCAGGCGACGCATCACCGCGCGAAGCGGCGACGCAGTTCCTCTCCCAGGAGGGCGTGCAGGCGGGGAACGGGAGCACCAGCAGCATCAACGGGAACCCGGCGGCGACGAGCTATTTCCAGGCCCAGACCCAGCAGGGGGTGATCGAGGGCATCGTCTCGTTCATCTCGTACGGTGGGAAGACCTTCGGCCTGCTGGGATACACGGCCCAGGGAAACCTCCAGGCCTACGACAGGGAATTCCAGGAGAGCATCCGGAGCTTCGACCAACTGCGCAACTCTGCCGCGCTGTCGGTGAAGCCCGCCGTGCTGCAGCTGGTGCGGGTGCCGAGCCAGATGACACTGGCTCAGTTCAACCAGCAGTACCCCTCGACCATCTCCATCGAGGAGCTGGCGATCATCAACGAGCTGGCCGGGCCAGAGACGGTGGTGCCCCGCGGCCGGACGCTCAAGCGGGTGGTGGGTGGCCGGGCCCCGGCCGCGACCCAGGAGTGACTACTCGGGCAGCCTGAGGAGGAGCCGCTCGGTGCTGTCGGCTCCCTCCACCACCTGGGCGAAGATGGTGAGCGCCTCGGTGCCGACCGGATCGCCGAGGCAGGATCCGGGCACCAGTCCGCGCACTTCGATGGCCCAGAGGCCCGCCTGGAGCACCCAGACGCCTGCGGAGGGGCCGGTCCGGGCGAGGGCGCAGACGCCGGCGACCCGCACCCGGCGGCCGATCAGGGTATCGCGCTCGACGATCTGCCGCACCGTTACCATGGGGGCTTCGGCCGGGTTGAGCGGGATGACGTAGGCGGTCGCCGAGCCGGTGGCGGGACCCCGGGAACAGGCCCCGATCACACCAACTAAGCCGATGTACTGCAATAACTTGCGATACTGATACGGCATGGCTCAGGTCAGGGATGCCCGAGCCGGCCGGCCGGAATCGTGGTCATCGGGCAAGAGAAATCCCCTCCGTTCGCGTCCGCAAGCGAAGCGCTATCGGCTATCGGCTTCTCGACGTCGGGCCGAAGCCGGACTCATCCCCCCCGGAGAGGCAATCCCGATGCCCGGGCCCGGCCGGGGCATTGCAGGCCTACCAGGGCCCCGCCTCCGGCGATACGCCGCGGGGGCTGGCGTTCTGCTGGGCCAGCTGACAGGCTCGGCTCCCGGGTCACAAGAAAGGCCGCCCCGGATGTCGGGGCGGCCTGGGCGCCGCTCGCTGGTGCTCGGTGAGCGCTAGCTCACCCGTCGGGTCTTCCGCTTCATGAAGTCCATCAGGATGAACTGGCCGAGGGTCATCGTGTTGGTGAAGTACGCCTTGCCCTTGCAGATCGAGGCCACCTGCTTGACGAACTCCACCAGGCTGCGGTCCCGCGCCAGCATGAAGGTATTGATCATGATGCCGCTGCGCCGGCAGTTGGCCACCTCGCGGTAGGTGGCCTGGAGGATCTGCGGGTCGAGGCCCATCGAGTTCACGTAGATCCGCCCGTCGGGCATCGTGAGCGCGGACGGCTTCCCGTCGGTGATCATGATGATCTGGCGCATGTCTTTCTTCTGCGCCAGCAGGATCCGCCGGGCCAGCTTGAGGCCTTCCGCGGTGTTGGTGTGATAGGGCCCGACCTGAGCCTGCGCCAGCGCGCTCAGCGGAATCTCTTCCGCCGAGTCGTGGAACAGGACCACGCGGAGGCTGTCGCCGGGAAACTGGGTACGGATCAGGTGGGTGAGGGCGAGCGCGACCTTCTTGGCCGGGGTGAACCGGTCCTCGCCGTAGAGGATCATCGAGTGGGAGCAGTCGAGCATCAGCACCGTCGCGGCCGACGACCGATACTCCGACTGGCTCACCATCAGGTCCGCGTACTCGATGTTGATCGGCACGCCGAGCCCCTCGCGCGCGATCGCGTTGGTGAGGGTGGCGGGCACGTCGAGGTTGAGCACGTCGCCGAACTCGTAAGGCTTGCTCACCCCCTCGGCCTCCACCCCGGTGGCGAGATAGGGCGTATCGTGCGCCCCGAAGCTCGACTTGCCCACGCTGCCGAGCAGGCCCTTGAGGGTCTTGTATCCGAGGAAGTCGATGCCCTTCTCGGTGAGGTTGAACTGCACCTGCTGGGCGGCGGAGTGAGCCTGGCCGCCGGGGCCGAACATGGACTGGTAGCCCTGCGGCACCTGTGGCGCCTGGCCCACGTTGAGGTAGCCCTCGTCGATGAGCCGCTGGACGATGCGGTCGAGCAGCTCGCTCAGCTCCTGCTCGATCTGCCGGTCGCGCTCCGGGTCTCCGGAGGATTCACCGCGCAGCGCCTTGAGCATCTCGGGGGTCAGCTGGCCCGAATCCATCAGGGCCTGGAGGATGGCCTGCCTGAGCGAGTCCAGCGACCGCTCCCCCTCACCGCCCTCGTCGTGCCAGAAGGAGGGTGAGCCGCCCGCGAAGCCCGACTGGAGCAGGAAATCGCTGAGCTGGTCCAGCAGCCCCTGGAGATTGACCGCGTCGGCGAGCTCGGGATGGAACTTGGAGTAGGTGGTGTACCGCATGATGTAGGAATAACGCGGACCCGACCCTGCCGCCACACCCC
>DATBKD010000018.1:0-8140 GCA_036556025.1 Gemmatimonadales bacterium
GGCCCTCACAAGACTTGCACTTTCCCGTCTTTACCGCCCTTCCCGTCTTTTCCGCCCTCCCGAGGTGACACCTACTGCTCGAACGTGGTCTGGTCGTAGTCGAACTTGAGATCCGGCAGATCGCTCAGGTAAATCGAGAAATAGAAGGCAAAATTTCCGTTCGCGTTCTTGACGAAGTTGAACCCGGCCCGCCACTCGTGGAGGTCCCGCTCCAGGCGAACCACCTGATCCTCGAACTTGCCGTCGGTGATGTTGTACTGGGAGGACCAGGAAAGGGCCCAGAACGGGGTCGGCGAGAAGGTGGTGCTGAATCCGAGGCTCTGACGATCGGTGGAGGCCCCCGCCAGCGACTCCTCCGGTCGGGTCCGCGAGAGTGAGTAGTTGAAATTGGCGGTGAAGGCCCGTCCTCCGCGGCGAAGGGGGGTCTGGCTCGTGCTGAAGAAGGACCCGGGCCGGGGGCGTCGGCCGGATTCGGCCACATAGGACGACGGCACTTCCTCCTTCGGATGGGCGGCGCCGGACTTGCCGCCCAATCCAAAGATCGAGCCGATCGCCCGGAAGGTATTCCCCGATATCGCGAAGCTGGCGCTCACGTTGGAGAGGAACGGCGCAAACTTGGCCGTGTCCGTCCCCACCGCTCCCCGCCACAGGTCGTGGGTCAGACTCAGATTGAAGCCAGGCAGAAGATCGCTGAGCAGCGAGTTGGTAATCGCGTCGGTGGCCCAGCCGGTCCGCCCCGGCTTCTTGGCCTGCTCGAAGTCATAGGTGAGAGCGCTGGTACTGATGCTCAAGAGCCGGAGCTTGCTGGCCTCGACGTCGGTCGTATCCCCCGAGGCGAGCCGCCGCTTGCCCTCGAATGTCTGCGAGAGCGACACGCTCACCCGCTCGGTGGCATCGCTCCTGAGAGTAACCGGCTGCCCGGGAACCGCGATCGCCGCAGCGTAAGCGGCGGGCACGTTGGCCTCGGGCTGGAAATCGAACGAGACCACCGGGGAGAAGCTGTGACGGATACGGCTGAGCGGGCCGAATCCCGGGAAGAACGCGAACAGGGTGGGCGACGCGGTGACCCCAAAGCGGAAGCGCTTGCTCTGGTAGACGAAGTCGCCATGGGTATTCCGGTTCCGAATCGCAAAGGGTCCCGAGGTGCTGTTCGCGATGCCGAGGGACGGCTGCAGCTTCCAGGAGCCACGAAAGAGCGTCGGCAGATTGATCCCTGTGTCCCAGTCGAGGGAGCTCTGGAAATCGCCGGGAAAGGTGGTGGACACCGTGATCGAGTCGGTCGGGTCCGGCGTCGCCGGGTTATCGATCTTGAAGCTCTGGGTTTGCCGTGCGGTCGTTGTCTGGTCCTGCAAGGCAATGGAGTTTTGCCAGTTGAACGAGCCGAAGCGGATCGGGGTATCAAAATTCAGGGCCGTGACTCGGCTGCTGCCGGTCTGGCTGAAGGTATCCACCACGCCCCCGGGGAGAACCTGAACCAGATCCGGCAAGGCGGTTTTCGAGGTGGTGTTGTTGGTGAAGCTGAGCCCGGGTGACCAGGTAATGTTGGAGCCCAGCGCGATAGGCGAGGGCGACAGTGTGAGTGCCGGCAACAGTTGCTGCACGCTTCCATCGGTCAGGTCCTGCCTCCGATTGCCGCCCAAGGTGACCGTGCCCCACCGGTAGCGCTTGGAGAAATTGAGCGAGCTGGTGATCTGCTGGGTGTTCTGCAGCGGGTCCAGCGCATTCCGCCGCACCACCGCCGTGTTGCTGGCGTAGTTCAGTGACAGGTTCAGGTTGGTGGTCAGGTTGAAGGTCTGACGATGGTCCCATCGGAGGGTCAGTCCCTTTCCTCCCTCGGTCTGCCGTTGCTCGTTGAAACCGATGTTGCCGCTCATGAAGCGGTTGAGCCAGTTGTATTCGCTGCTCACGCCGTATTGGACGTAGCGGTTGGCGAACCAGTCCAGCCGTGCGGTAAAGTCCAGATAATCGTTCGGGGCCCAATAGTACCCGACGTTGGTGACCTGCCGATTGTAGCTCCGACTGGGGCGGATCAGATCGTTGAGCCCGAACTGGGGGATGAGAATCCCGGAGTGACGGCCCGGCCGGACATCCTGGAACACGAATGGCAGCCAGAGAATCGGAACGTCCCGGACGTAGAGCACCACGGGGCGGGCCACCATCATATTCTTCGATGCCCACTTCACTTCCTTGGCCGAGAAGTGATAGTGCGGAATCGGGAGATTGCAGCTGGTGATCTCGCTCGAGCCCGCGAAGATTCGGCTCGAGCTCGAGTCCTGGGATACGTTGCCGCGCAGGAACCAGACGGTGGAGCCCTCGGTGAAGTTGGTGAGGGCCTCGCTCACCACGCCCCGGCGCCGGCAGCTGTCATACCGGATGCCCTCACCCACCAGGACCTGTCCCCGGTCGAAGAGATGGGGCTCGCCGGCGGCGTCCAGCATGCAGCTGTCGCGGCGGTAGCTGATCGTGTCGGCCTCGAGCATGGAGCCCTGCCGCTCGGTGAGGGCCCGCCCCTCCAACTGCACCCGGTGCTCACCGATGTAGACCGTCGCCGAATCCGCCTTGAACCGGGTGCTCTGATAGCCCCGGCGGTTGAGCAGCTCGTTGGTCACCGAATCGGGCGGGGCAAAGCTGCGGGAGGGCGCCGTCGGGAGACCCAGCCTCCGGGCCGTGGCGCTGTCGAGCGACTGCGCCGGCCGGGCCCGGGTCGAGTCCGGCAGGGAGTCCCTCCGAGGCGTCTGGACCGGTTGGCGCCGTACGGGAACCTGGGCCTGCATGGGGGAGGCTGCCAGCCCCAGCCCCAGCAGGATCAGCGCAGTGATGGCGGCCTGCCGTCGGCGCCGATGAATCAGCGCCGAGCCGGCGAATCCCACTTCATACAAGAGGATGAGCGGGAGCGTCATCATCACCATCGACACCAGGTCCGTCCCCGGCGAGAGCACCGCGCCGGCGATGAACGCGAGCACGACGGCATACCGGCGGAAGCGGTTGAGCTCCGCCGGCCCGATCACCCCCAGCCAGGACAGGATGATGATGACCAGTGGCAGCTCAAAGGAGAGACCCAGGGCCACCACCACCTGGAGCACGAAATCGAAGTACGCGTCGTACGTGATGAACGGCGCGATGGCCTCGGTCTGGAAGCTGAAGAGCACCCGCAGCGCCTGCGGAACCACGAACAGATAGGCCAGCCCGCCCCCGGTCAGGAACAGCAGCAACCCGGCGAAGAGGGAGGGTACCAGGGCGCGCTTTTCTCGCTCGTAAAGCGCCGGCGCCAGGAAGGCCCAGGCCTGCCAGAGAATGACCGGTGAGGCCAGCACCAGCCCCACCAGAAAGCCGAGCTTGAAAACGATCAAGACCGGATCGGTTGGGCTGGTCACTACCAGCTTGCCGCCGGTCAGATACGGGGCGATGGGACGCTTCAGGAGACTGACGAGCTGGAACCGCTGGACGAGCCAGAGGCCGATCCCGAACCCGACGACCACGGCAGCGAGCGACCGGAGGATGCGGGAGCGCAGTTCCTCGAGATGATCGAGGAAAGGCATTTCCCCTGCGGAGCCGCTCATGGGACAGGAGCGCTCGGGCTAGCGCCCGAGCGCCTTCAATCGGTCACGTGCTAGAGCGGCTTCGTCGGATTGGGGATACTTCTGCACCACGCGCTGATACGCATCCTTCGCCTTGGCGTTGTCCTTCCGCCGTTCGGCGAGCAGGCCGAGGTTGTAGAGCGCCGATGCCGCACGGGGCGAGGTGGCGTACCGGTCGACCACTTGGCCGTAATAGGCGGCGGCGGAGTCGGGGTTCTCGGAAGCAAAGCTTTGCCCGATGAAATAGAGCGCATCGGGCGCCCGGGGGCTGGTGGGATAGACCCGCAGCATTTCCCGCAGCCCCAGCCTCGCGGTGGATGTGCTTCCTCTCCGGAGCTGCGCCAGTGAGGCCTCGTACATCTGGTCGGCCGACGCCGCCGCGGCGGTGGAGTTCGCCGGCTGGGCACTATCCGGGGGTGCGACGGCCCCGGATTGGATCTCGGCTCCTCGGGCCTCCAGTTGGGTATGGAGCTCGCTGAGCCGCTGCTGGCTCTGTCCGGTGAGCTCCTGCAACTGCACCAGCTGCTGCTGGATGTTGTACAGGTCGGTCGCCAGATCGCCCTTGAGCTGACCCATGGCCCGCCGGCTTGCCGTCAGCGAATCCATGATCCGCTGCTGCAGCTGCATGACCTGGGCAAGCTGGGCTGCTCTGGCAGAGTCACGTCGGGCAGACTCGGCTTTCAGAAGGGTCACCTCCGACTGTACCGACTGCACGTCGCCCTTGGAGGCACACCCCTCCAGCACGGCTGCGAGCACCAACCAGCAGCCGACCGCGACCGCCGGGCCCCGGAATCTCGAGCTCACTGCGGTGCGACGAGGTTGTCGCCGCCGGCGGTGACCTCGAACTCGTCCCGGCGGTTCTGAGCGTAGGCGGTTTCGTCATGGCCGGAGTTGAGGGGGCGCTCCTCGCCGTAGGAGACCACCTCCATCCGCGCGCCGTCCACGCCCTTGTTCTCGAGATACCGCTTGGCGGCCGCCGCCCGGCGGTTGCCCAGCGCCAGATTGTACTCGTCCGAGCCGCGCTCATCGGCATGACCGCTGATGCGCACCTTCAGGTTCGGATTGGCCTGCAAGATGGCGGCCTTCCGATCCAGGGTCGCCTCATCCGGCGAGCGAATCGTGGCCTGGTCGTAATCGAAATTGATCATCGCTGCGAGGTCCGCCGCGAGCGCCTTTGCCCGGTCCGCGGCCTCTTTCGCCAACCGCTCGCGCTCCAACCGGTCGCGCTCGGCGCTGTTGTCGGTGGGTGCGGGAGCCGGCGCCGGAGTCGGTGCCGGCTGGGGGGCCGGTTCTTCCGGCGGCTTCTTCCCACCACATCCGACGGCGATCGCGAGGGTGGATAGAAGCATCAGCAGGGAGGAAGAGCGCATCATCTCTCCGGATTCATGGGTTCGAGGCTGCCGCAGTCCGGCCGATGCGCCGGGACCACGATGGGAGCCGGGCCGCGCCCGGGGTATTGAGCTGGCGCACCCGACCGGTTTCGGTATCGATGATCCAGATTTGGCGTTGTCCGCTGCGATCGGAGATGAAGGCGACGTGGCGTCCGTCGGGCCCCCAGGTTGGGTCCTCGTTCCGGCCAGCCGACGTCAATTGCCTCACCCGGCCCCCCGCGGCGTCGACGAGAAAGAGTTGTGGACTACCGGACACTTCGCGGTGGAAGACGACGTTGGCACCGTCGGGGGACCATTCAGGGGCATTGGAGCTGCCGGTGGCGCCGTAGTCGAAGGGGGCCAGCAATTCCTGGTCAGTCCCATCAGCGGCCATCACGTACACCTGGGGGGGACCGGCACGGGTGGAGACGAACGCAATGCGCCGACCATCGGGCGAAAACGTGGGAGATAAATTGTCCGCAAAGCGTCCTACGGTCAAGCGTTGCGAACAACACCGGTCCAAGACCTTGAGCGTGAAAATGTCGGTGCCGTTCTCATCCGAGTGGGCGTAGGCCAAGGTCCGGCCGTCCGGTGAAAAAGCTGGCGTGATGTTGAGACCCGATTCAGTGCCCGGCACGACGCTGGTGGCTCCGTTGGCGAGAGTCTGCACCTGAATGGGGCCGCGACCCGCACCAAGCTGGGTAAAGGCGATCCGCTGACCGTCCGGCGACCATACGGGGGAGAGCGAGGTCTGCCCCTGCGGGGTCAGTGGCGCCTGATCCGACCCGTCGCTGTCGGCCCGGTAAACCCGGCCACCCGATACATAGAGCAGACGGGTCGCCGCGATGCCATCGGTGCCGCTGGCCCAGCGGGCGATCTCATCTGCCAGCCGATGCACCTCCAGCCGATAGGCCGGATCGGAGGGGGCCGGCAAGGTGAAAGTCTGCTGGTTTCGCAGCCGGGAAAGGTTCAGGTCATGGAGCCGCGCGGTAACGCCGGCTGGCGCTTCGGACAGCTCGACCGCGAACGCTGCCCCCAGGGCTTTGTAGATGCCGTAATTCACGCCACCGGTGCTGGAGCTCGGAACCGGGGATGCGCTCGGACCGGGATCCTGCAGCATCACCATCTCGAAGCGATCGCTGTAGTCCAGATCGCGACGGACCATCGCGCGGAGCGTGTCCATCCCGGCGCCGGGGACGACGACCAGTCCGGGTCTGGTGCCGGGCCGATACTCGATTCCCAGGCGAATGGCATCCTGCGCCTTGGTCGTGTCCTGGGCCGCGAGCGGCGTGGCGGCTGCCATGAGCGCCAGCCAAGACAGAAGTCGTTTCATGGAGCGGTGGGCTTGAAGTAGAAGCTCACCGGGAGCACGTCGGTTTCCCATCCGTCGGGGAGCGGACCAAAGGCCCTCGCGTTGCCGGCTGCCTCTATGGCGCCTTGGGCGCCGAGATCGAAGGCGAAGCTCCCCGATCGAGTCACGAATCGAATGTCGCGCACCGAACCGTCCCGTAGAATGAAAAAGCTGATCTCGGCGAAGCTGTTCTGCCTGGCGGACTCCCGGTCCCAGCGCTGGTAGATCTGGGTCACGATGTTCCGCAGATACTCCGGGTAGGGAAACTCGAGCCCGGGGGTCTTGATGGTTGCGACGTCGGTCCCGGTGCTGGGCGTCTCGCCCGGTGCCGGCGTGGCCGGGGCCGCGGTCTTGGGAGGCGCCTCTTTGGGAGGTTCCTCTCGCGGGGGCGGCTTGGGAGCCGGTGCCGGCGGCTGCTTCGGCTTCGGCTTGGGCTTGATCGGCGCCGGCTTCTCCTGCGGCGGCCGCTGGACGGCCTCCGTGGCGAGCCGCTTCTTTTCAGTCGGAGCCGGGGCGGCGACCAGCTCCACAGCGTACGATGGAGGCAACGGCTTGGTGCTGGACCGCGCCTGGGTCACCAGAAACGTCGCCGCGGCCGCGTGGATCAGGATGGTACCGACCAGTCCCACGGTCTTTCCCGGTGGGCTGCCTCGATCGGGCATCCGAAGCTTCACGAGCCCTCTTCCTCCGCTGCGACCAGCCCGACATTGGAGATGCCCGCCCCACGGATAATAGCCAACACCCGAACGACCTGTCCGTAGGTCACCCGATTGTCCGCTTGGAGGTACACTCCGGTCGGCTTTCTCGTCGCCACGAGAGACCGGAAGGTGATTCGGAAATCGCTGTAGGAGACCGGCGTCTGGTCCACGTAGATGCGGCCGTCCCGATTTACGGACACGACCATGCCCTCTTTCGGGGAGAGCGGCCTCGCCTCCGCGCGAGGAAGCTCAACATCCACGCCGCCCTGCATCATTGGTGCCGTAATCATGAAGATAATCAGGAGGACCAGCATGACGTCGACCAGCGAGGTCACATTGACGTCGGCGTTGAATGGCATCTCGCCCCGCTGGCTGCCGAGGCCACCTCCCAAGCTCGCCATTTAGACCAGTCCTTCCCGAGCCATGGTCCCGATCAGTTCGTTGGCGAAGCCTTCCAGCTCGCCCACGAAAAGCCGAACCCGGTTCACATACAAGTTGTAGGCGATCACCGCTGGAATAGCGGCCGCCAGCCCTCCAAACGTCGCGACCAGAGCCTCGGCAACGCCCGGCGCGACGGCGGCCAGATTACCCGACCCCTTGGTCGCGATACCGGTAAAGGCGCTGATGATGCCAAGGGTGGTCCCGAGCAGCCCCAGCAAGGGGCTCACCGAACCAATCGTCGCCAGCCAGGGGATGTAATGCCCCAGCAGGTCCCGCTCGGCGGCCACTTCCTTCCCCAGCACCATCTTCAGCGCCTCCAGCTGGGTCGGCGATAGCGAGCTGCGGTCGGCGCCCCGTTCCTCCCGGAGCGCACCCGGGCGCAACTCGGAGTAGAAGGTGATGGCTTCGCGGAAGAGACGATTGTAGGGGGAAGGCGGTTGCTTCATCACGGCGTGATAGGCGTCCTGGAGCCGGGTGGCACGCTCCATTTCGGCGAAGAACCGGTCGGCCTGTTTGTTGAGCTTCCGGAACTGCCACCACTTGAAGACGATGATGAACCAGGAGACCAGGGAGAAGACTGCCGTGACCACCAGGACGATCTTGGTCTCCAGGCTGGCGGTGAGGACCAGCTCGATGGGGGTGCGGGGGATCGCGCCCCCGGTCTGGAGGATCACCGTCCCTCCTTGCGAAACCAGTCCACCA
>DATBKD010000019.1:0-3827 GCA_036556025.1 Gemmatimonadales bacterium
GACCCGGTTGACGAAGGCGTTGCGGTCGGGGCCGCTGATCTCGAACTCGCCCATGTGGGACACGTCGAATACCCCGGCGCCGGTGCGCACCGCCTGGTGCTCGGCCAGGATGCCGGCGGGATACTGCACCGGCATCTCCCAGCCGGCGAACGGCACCAGCTTGGCGCCAAGACCCCGGTGGACATCGTAGAGTGGTGTGCGGCGAAGGGCTGAAGTCATGCGAGGCTTCCGTTCACGCCTTTCATGAGTGTGGCCATGAGTGCCTTCTGCACGTGGAGCCGGTTTTCGGCCTGGTCCCACACCTTCGACTGCTTCCCCTCGATCACGCCATCCGACACTTCCTCGCCCCGGTGGGCCGGGAGGCAGTGGAGAAAGATCGCATTCCGGTCGGCGCTGTCCATGAGGGCCTGGTCCACGATATAGCCCTGGAAGGCGCGGGCCCGCTCCTCCTGCTCCGCCTCCTGCCCCATCGAGGCCCAGACGTCGGTGTTCAGTACATGGGCACCGCGGGCCGCCTCGCGGGGATCGGTGGTGAGGGTGACCTTGGTGAGCTTCCGGTTGCGCTCCAGGATCTCCCGGTTGGGCTGGTACCCGTCGGGGCAGGCGAGCCGGAGCTCGAAGCCGAGCACGCCGGCCGCGTTGAGCCAGCTGTTGGCCATATTGTTCCCGTCGCCGATCCACGCTATCACCTTGCCGTCCCAGCCGCCCAGCGTCTCCCGAATGGTGAGCAGATCGGCCAGCACCTGACAGGGGTGGAGCAGGTCGGTGAGCCCGTTGATCACCGGGATCGAGGCGAACCGCGCCAGCTCCTCGACGTCGGCGTGATCGTAGGTGCGGATCATGATGCCATCGAGGTAGCGGGACAGCACCCGCGCGGTGTCGCGGATGGGCTCGCCCCGGCCCAGCTGGATGTCGCGCGAGGAGAGGAACAGCGCGTGCCCGCCCAGCTGGAAGGCGCCAGCCTCGAAGGACACCCGGGTCCGGGTGCTGCTCTTGGCGAAGATCATCCCCAGCGTCTTGCCGGCGAGCGGCTTCTCGGGGTAGCCCGGCTGCTTCATGCGGGCGGCCAGATCGAACAGCGACAGGAGCTCGGAGCGGGAGAAGTCGGGGATGGCGAGGAAGTGGCGGGTGCGGCTCATGGCGTGCCTATTGTAGTCGCCACCCTCGGGCTATGGTAGTCCGACGCGGCGCTCGATCCGCGCGAAGCGGCGATCGGAGTGCAACCGATCGAGTCGGGACCGATTTAAGGCTTGGCGTTCACCAGCCGTTGGAACCGTGGGTTACCCCGCAGTGAATCGAACATCGGATCGATCCTGAGCCAGCCAGGCGAGAGGTGATGCGGGATCCCAAGCAACGACTCCAGGTGGTCCAAAGCCTTCTCGGATTGCCCCGTGAGCAGATAGATGCGGATTAGCTGGTGCAGCTGCCCGCTGGCAGCATCGGCGATGATCGGAGCGTTCGCCACGGCGCGCTGCCCCTCCCGGATTGCCGCCGACCTGTGCCCCAGATAGGCAAGTGCGAGCCCGAGCGACACTCGCCGTCGATCGTGCTGGGGCATGGCCTGGAGCTGCTGCTCGTAGGCGAGCCGGGCAGAGTCGGCGTATACCCGTGCCTTGGCCGCGTTGCCTCGAAGGGCATAGATCTGGGCCAGGGCGAGCCCCCACGTGCCCCGGTCGTCGTCGAAGGCGCTCGGCGTGAGCCGGAACAGGAGCCGTTGCTGATCCTCGTCGAGCAGCCAATTGAGCTCTTGGGAGCTCGCGATGTAGGCCACGAGCGCGGTCGGATCTACCTCCTTCGGCGTGCCGTGAAACACGGCTCGGGCGCCTGCCAGGTCGCCCCGCGCCAGCGCCACCTTCGCCCGGCCTTCCCGCACCCCAAGATTCGATGGTTCGAGCTCGAGTGCGCGATCATAGGCCCGCTCCGCGTCGGGATAGCGCCGGGTGGAAAGCAAGACATTCCCGAGCAGCTGGTTGTAGGTGACCAGGCGAGGATTCAGGCGAGTGGCTTGCTCCAGGTGCTCACGCGCCGCCTCCCAGCGGCCGAGATTCATCTCATCCCAGCCCACGTTCCCGATCAGCTCGGCGTTCCCTGGCGCGAAGGCGAGCGCCGTGCTGTCCTCCGCCAGGGTGCGAGCATAGTCGTTGAGGACGCAGGTGTAATACCACCCAAGGGCTACGTGACCCTCGGGTCGCGTAGGCGCGAGCGCCAGCGCCCGCTCGGCCGCATAACGCGCCGCCTGGGCCCTGGCCGGCGTCGGCGTACTGTTGCAGTACAGGGCCGACTGCGCCACGCCGAGCTGGGCCCAGGCCTCGACGAAGGTCGAATCGAGTGCGACGGCCTTCTCGTACGCAGCCACCGCTTGCCGGACACTCTGCGGGTCGTCAAAACGGTTGGCTGCCTCGCCGCGGAGAAAGTGGTCGTAGGCCGGCAGACTCTGCGTCGGTTTCGCCGCCAGCTCGCGTCTGGTGCTGGCACCGAGCGCCAGGTCCAACGCCTCCGCCACCTGCCCGGCGATGTCGGCCTGCACCTGGAACACGCCGGTCATGGCAGCGTCGAACTGCTGGCCCCAGCGCGTCCGGGGCGCGTGCCCCGGACGGACGTCCACCAGCTCCGGAGTTACCCGCACCCGGCTCGCGCCGCCCGCCACTTTCTCCCATTGGATCGTACCGGTGAGCAGATAGTCGGCACCCAGCTCGCGGGCGATCTGCGGTTGCGTCTTGGTCGTTCCCTTGTACTCGTTCGAGCTTCCCCGAGCGATGACGGCAAGGCCCTCGATGCGGGACAGCTTCGTACGCACGTCATTGGCCACGCCATCGGCGAAGTACCCATCGGCCGAGTCGCCCAGATTCTCGAACGGCAGCACGGCCAGGACTTTGGCTCGGCCTGTGTCTGCCGGTGCCGCTCGACTCCGCCGCCAGGCGAACAGCACGCCGAGTCCGAGGAGCACGCCAAGCATCAGGGCAACGGCGGCAGTCGGCAGTTGGCGCCGGTCGACTCGGCCGGTCGGTCCGACTGACGGTGCCCGGCGGGCAAGCGCTTTTGGCTCGGTCGGCGATGTTGGGCCTGCCATGCCCGTCGGCTCCAACAGCCGGACGAATTCGGCCGCGGTGGGGATCCGGTCGGCCGCTATCGGTGCGAGCGCCCGCGTCAGGGTCTGATCGACCTGACCGGGAACACTCTGGCGGATGCGGCGCACCGAGGGCACCGGATCGCTGAAGCGTTTGGCGATGATCGCCTGAGCGGTTGGGCCGGTGTAGGGCGGCTCGCCCACCAGCATCTCGTAGAGCACGCAGCCGAGACTGTAAACATCCGAACGCCCGTCTATCTGGCGGTCGCCGGTCGCTTGCTCGGGACTCATGTAGGCGGCCGTGCCGACGGCCATCCCGGTCTCGGTGAGGCGCTCCGCACCCGACTGGCCCAGAGCGCGGGCGATACCAAAGTCGGCCACTAGCGCGTGTCCTCCGGTGAGGAGGATGTTCTCGGGCTTGATATCGCGGTGGACGATACCTTGACCGTGGGCGTAAGCGAGCGCATCGCCCACCTCGCGCGCGATGCGCAAGGCATCGTCCAACGGAAGCTGTGTCTCGCGATTCAGCCGCTCGCGCACTGACTCTTCTTCCACGTACGGCATGACGTAGAACAGGAGGCCCGCGACCTCACCGGAGTCATGCAACGGCAGGATGTGAGGATGGGTCAGATTGGCTGCGACCTCGATCTCCCTCAGAAAGCGATCGGCGCCCAGGGCGTAGGCCAGCTCCGGGTGCAGCACCTTGAGCGCAACCCGCCGGCGGTGCCGGAGGTCCTGGGCGAGATACACCGTGGCCATG